>CAXSFU010000014.1:0-28987 GCA_964236695.1 uncultured Acetobacteraceae bacterium
GCGCGACGGCATTGCCTACGCGCTTTGCCAAGCTGCCTGATGGCCAAAGTCGAGCCAAGGGCCCTGCCTTTGGCGGGGTCCAGGGGCAGAGCCCCTGGCCTTCCTTGCCTTGCCAGTCGGGGCAACCCGCCGCCCACACTGGCGCGTCCCGGCGTTCGGCGTGACGTGGTGGGCGTGCTGCAAGGCGCCCTGGGGCATGACCCGGCGGAACGATCAACGACTGCGGGAGATGGAAGCGCCTATCGCCCCAGGGTCGGCAGCCCGAACAGGGTGGTCGCGTCCAGTTCGAACAGGCCACCGACAAACAACGCATGGGTGTTGTTGCCGCTGAGTGTGGCGGCGCCTGACTGGTCGGGATGGGAGATGAACTGCAGGAACGGCTTGAAGGTGAAGCCGGGAGCGACGGCCAGGCCGTAGTTCACCTCGTAGGAGACTTCCGACCGGCTTGCCTGGCCGCCTGTCGACTTCGCCAGCAGGCTGTTGATGCGTTCCGTGATGCGCGGGTTCACGCCGAGAAGGCTGACCGCCAGGCCGGCCGTGTCGCTGGGCCGGCCGGGGACGAGGCCCTTGTAGTAGGCCCCGCCGAAGACCATCCGCTGAACGCTGGGCTCGCCGCTCGTCGCCCAGTTCGCGCCGCCGAACAGGGTCACGCCGCGATCGGTCGCATCCGGACGATAGACCATCTGCTGGGCCTGGACGAAGAACTGGCTCAGGCCGTTGTCCATCCTGGACGGCCCGCCGAACTGGACGCGGTTGCGGCCGCCGGCGTTCAGCAGCGGGTCGGCATACCGGCCGGTGTCGTAGAAGCCGCCCACGTCGAAGGCGCGTGGGTACTGCTCCTGCTGAGCCGTCGTCCGGTAGCCCAGCTGGGCAGGGATCGTGGCGCCGGACGCGTAGTTGAGGCCCCAGTCCCGTCCGGGAAAGCCGCCGTGGCTCGTGGTGCTCAGGACCGGCTCGTTCTCGAAGACGGCGATGTTGGCGTAGACCGGGCCGGCGATCCGCACCTGCGCGATGGCCGCGTAGGTGGAGGCAGGGTAGGGCGGGTAGCCGCGGTCGAAGGTGTAGGCCGCAGGCGTCCGGCACAGGCTCGTGATGAAGGTGCAGTAGAGCTCCGATCCGTCGAACTGGGTGTAGGGGGGGACGCGCCCGATGCGCAGGTTCAGCTGCTTCTCGAACAAGCTCTGCTCGTAGGACAGCTCGTTGAGGCGGAGCGCCGGGCCGACGCCGGCGAACACGCGGTTGTTGAGGTACGTGCTGCCCGAGTATGCGGCGAACGACTGGCCCTGGATGTCCGACAGGAGAAAATGGACAGCGCCGCCTGGAACACCGACGATGCGGTGCATGTCGAGATCGAGGCCGACGTTCGTGAAGCCTTCGTAGGACCCGCCGCGCTTGATGCCGCCGCTCACGTTGCCCAGCGGCTCCGCCAGCTCCTTGCCGACGAGATAGACGCCCTGATCGGCCAGGGTCCGCCCGAAGCCGGCGCCAAGCGACTGCAGGTTGACCATGTAGCCGCCGCTCGTGCCCGGAGGGATCGGTGACGGCGGCGGCTCGATCGGGATCAGGAGGGACTGCGCGGACGTGCCGGATGTGGTCTGGGACTGCGCGGCGGCAGGTCCAAGCCCCAGGACCAGAACCGCACACGCCAGGCAGGAGGCGCGCCAGCCGGCCTGCCAGCGCGAGCCGGCCCGGCGGCCCCGGAAATCCTGCCGTGCCCGTCGGTCGCCGCGGGCAAGCCATTCCAGGAGGACGGTCGTCATGGCTGCGGCAACCTGCCCGGTGCCGGCGTCGACGCCGGCGGGCGGCTTGCGCCGGAACCGGCACGTGCCTGTGCCGTGCCGCGCAGTTCGCCATTCGCCCGGGCCGCAGGGCTTCGACCCAGCGCGGTCCACCCACGGGCGCCTGGATGCGGAGCCGGGCGGTGCCGCCGCCCCGGGCGGGCGGAACGGCAGCCGGGGCAGCGTGTGACACGGCTCGGTCGCGTCGCGATCCATGCGCGGAGACATCTGGATCGCCAACGCCGTGGTCCTTGCGTAACTCACACCGGCACGATGTCCGGGCCGCCCTTCGGGAACCTGTCGATCACCGAAGGATCGATGTTCAGATGCTGGGCCACCAGGGCCGGTGGCGTGCGCGTCAGCCATTGCGACAACGACACGTTCTCATAACGATTCGTCTTGAAGATCTCCAGGAACTGCAGCTCGGTGCTGCCGGTGTTCTGGATGTAGTGGCCAAGGCTCTTCTTGATGTAGCCGACGTCGCCCGCACGGAAGTCCGCGGTCTGCGCCTTCGGGCCGGTGTTGAACACGGTCATGCGCGCCTCGCCCTTGATGTAGTACTGCCACTCGTCGGCGTTCGGGTGCCAGTGCAGCTCGCGCATGCCGCCCGGCTCGACCGTCACCAGGGCGGCGGCGATCGTCTTGGAGATCGGGAAGTTGGTGCTGTCGACGACCTGCACCCGGCCGCCCTTCGTCACCTTGTTCGGCGTCATCGCCGACATGCGGAAGATCACCGGCTCCGTGCCGGCAACGGCGCCCACCGCCTTGCGGTCGTCGGCGAGCGAGCCGGGCTCCTTGCCTTCGAAGATCCACAGGTTCGACAGCGGGATGTTCTTGAAGGTGTCCGCCGGCACGTCGAAGTTGAGCGCCAGCACCTCCGGCGGGGTGTGCGCGAACCAGTCGGTCAGCAGCAGCGTGTTGAACTCGGACGCCTTGCCGTTGTCGAACGCGAGCAGGAACTCCGCGCCATCCGGCCCCAGCCCCTGCAGAGAATGCCCCAGGCCCGCCGGAAAGTACCACAGGTCGCCAGGCCCCACGTCGTCGACGCTGGGCCGGCCCTGACCGTCGACGGTCGTGATCCGGCAGCTGCCGTTGGTCACGAAGGCCCATTCGGCCTGCTGGTGCCAGTGCATCTCGCGGATGCCGCCGGCCGCCAGACGCATGTTGACGCCGGAAATGTCCTGCGAGATCGCGAAGTCGTCCTGGGTGACCTCGCGCGCCCAGCCGCCGTTCTGGATCCGCCTGTGGGCGTTGTTGAACGAGGCCCAGAACAGCGGCATGCCGTCGACATCGGTCGCCGGCGGGTCCTGGAACGAGGGGAACTGGTTGGCCAGGGCCGGGTTCTGCGGGCCCGGGTTGGTAAGGCCGGTCGGCGTGCCGCGGGCGTTGACGCTGCCCTGCGGCGGGCTGTCGGGGTTCCCGAACGACGCGGCACGCGCGGCGCCGGCGGCACCGATGGCGCTGGCTGCAGCCAACAGGCCGCGTCGGGAAAACGGGTTCATGGCGTCATCCATCCGATGTTTCTGCACTCCATCCATCCATATCACCGATATATGAAACTGAACATAGTGTAATGTCCGATGAATTTGCTCGACCCGACGCTGCTGCGCTCCTTCCTGGCGGTGGCGGACACGCTGCAGTTCACCGCGGCGGCCCGCCGGCTCGGCCTGAGCCAGTCGACGGTAAGCCAGCATGTCAGCCGCCTGGAGCGCACGGTCGGCAGGGCCCTGCTGCTCCGGAGCACCCGGTCGGTGGAGCTGACCGCCGACGGCACCGTGATGGTCGGCCTCGCTCACGACATCGTCGCCGTCCATGACCGCGCGCTGGCCTGCTTCGACCCGCTGGTGCTGCGCGGCGTGCTGCGGTTCGGCGTCTCGGAAGACCTCGTGCTGTCGCGCCTGCCGGAAATCCTGCGGGCGTTCCGCACCGCCCATCCACTGGTGGACCTGGAACTGACGGTGGGCCTGAGCGGCCGGTTGCACGAGAAGATGGAGGCGGGAGTGTTGGACCTGGTGTTCGCCAAGCGTAAGTCGGTCGACACCATCGGCGTCACCATCTGGCAGGAACAGCTGAGCTGGCTGGGAAGTCCGGACATGCGGCTCGAGCCGGAGCAGCCGGTGCCGCTGGTGCTGTTGCCAGGCACCAGCATCACCCGCAAGGCAGCGATCGATGCGTTGAACCGGCACGGGCGTGCCTGGTACCTCGCCTGCAGCAGCGACAACCTGAGTGCGCTGCTGGCCGCGGTCCGGGCCGGCTTCGGTATCTCGGCGCAATTGCCTGTCCTGGCCGGCGTCGACCTCGTGACGCTGCCGGCCTCGGCGGCGCTGCCGCCGCTTCCCGTGATCGACATCGTCGTGCTCGGCCGCGGTCGCCGGCTCGAAGGGGCAGTCGCGGCACTGGCCGAGGTGATCACAAGCAACGCCGAGCTGCTGCGCAGGCCCGGCTCCGGGACGAGGTGACGTGCTCGGGTTCAAGACACCTGGGATGTCGTCCTGCTGACCAGAAAAGGAAGGCCAGGGGCTCTGCCCCTGGACCCCGCCAAAGGCAGGGCCCTTGGAACCCCTTACCTAAGTCAAGCCGGTCCAGGGGCGGCTCGCCCCTGGCGGGTCCAGGGCAGAGCCCTGGCCTTGCTTTCCTTAGCCCCCCTTCACCCACACCGTCTGCGCGTTGACGAACTCCCGCACCCCGAAGTGCGACAGCTCCCGCCCGTAGCCGCTCTTCTTCACGCCCCCCACCGGCGTCCTCGGGTTCGACGCCGTGAACCCGTTGACGAACACGCCCCCCGTCTCCATCCGCCGCGCCATGTCGCGCGCCCGCGCCATGTCCGCCGTCCACAGGTTGCCGCTGAGCCCGTACTCGCTGGCGTTGGCCAGCGCCAGCGCGTCCTCCGCGTCGCGTGCCACCACCAGGGCGGCCACCGGCCCGAACACCTCCTCGTCGAACGCCGCCATCCCCGGCCGCACGCCGCCCAGCACCGTCGGCTCGTAGAACCACCCCGGCCCCTCGACCTTGCGACCCCCGAGCAGCCGCCGCGCCCCCTGCGCCACCGACCGCCCGACCTGGTCGTGCACCCCCTCGCGCAGGTCCTCGCGCGCGATCGGCCCGATCCCCGTCGCGGGATCGGTCGGGTCGCCCGCGCGCACCCCGCGCGCGGCCTCCACGAACCGCGCGGTGAACGCCTCCGCGATCGGCGCCTCCAGGATGAACCGCTTGGCCGCGAGGCACACCTGCCCCGCGTTGCCGAACCGCCCCCTGATCCCCGCCTGCACCGCGGCGTCGAGGTCCGCGTCCGCCAGCACGATGAATGCGTCGATCCCCCCCAGCTCCAGCACCGACTTCTTCAGCGCCCGCCCCGCCAGCGCCGCCACCGTCGCCCCCGCCTTCGCGCTCCCCGTCAGGGTGACGCCGGCGACCCGCGGGTCCTCGATCACCTCGGCCACCGCGTCGTTGCCGGCGTTGAGCACCGCGAACAGACCCCGCGGCAGCCCGCTGTCCTCCCACGCGTCGCGCAGCAGGAACGCGCAGCGCATCACGTTGGGCGCGTGCTTGAGCACGAAGCCGTTGCCCGACAGCAGGATCGGCACCGCCGCCCGCACCGCCTGCCACAGCGGGAAGTTCCACGGCATGATCCCGAGCACCAGCCCGACCGGCCGGAACGCGACGTGCACCGCGTCCCCGCCCTCGACCCCCACCGGCTCGTCGGCCAGCAGCGCCGGCCCGTGCTGGGCATACCACTCCGCTGTGGCCGCGCACTTCTCGACCTCTGCGTGCGACTCCGGAAGAACCTTGCCCATCTCGCGCGTGATCACCGGCGCGATCTCGCCCGCCCGCGCCCGCAGCAGCGCCGCCAGCCGGACGTACACCCGGGCGCGCTCGTCCATCGGCGTGTCGCGCCACACGCGGAACGCGGCCTGCGCATCGGCCAGGAGCCGCTCGATCTCCCCAGGCCCCTGGAACGCGAAGCGCTCGATCACCGCCCCGGTCGCGGGGTTGCGCGACACCGCGCCGTCGCGGGAGTCGGACATCACGTGCTCTCCGTGCTGGACCCGCTCGCCCGAAGCAAGCAAGGCCGGGCTCTGCCCGGACCCGCCAAAGGCCAGGGGTCTTTGGAAACCCCTCCCTTAAGTATTGGTTTCCAAAGGCCCTGCCTTTGGCGGAGCTCGAGGCAGAGCCTCGACCTTGCCTTCTTCCCTGGCCGCAGCCTGCTTCAGTCCCGCCCCTGCAGCCGCGCCAGCAGGAAGTCGCGGAACACCATGACCCGCTTCGAGCTGCGCAGCTCCTCGGGATAGACGAAATACGCGTCCACCTTCGGCGCCTTGGTCTCCGGCAGCAGCCGCACCAGCCCGTCGAGGTCGCTGCCCATCCAGTCCGGCAACGCGCCCACGCCGAGCCCGCCGCGCACCGCGGTGGCCATCGCGGCGAGGCTGTTGACCTCCAGCAGCGCGCGTCGCGGCTGCCCCGGCCGCCGCCCCGCCTCCGCCAGCCAGTTCATGTCCGCCACCGGCGCATGGTAGTCGCCGAACAGGATCAGCCTGTGGTCGTCCAGCTCCTCCGCGCGCGTCGGCACGCCATGCGCCTTGCAGTACTCCGGCGCCGCGCACACCAGCCAGCGGATCTCCATCAGGTGGCGCTGCACCAGGTCCGGCTGCCGCGGCGGATGCATCCGGATCGCCACGTCCGCCTGACGCATCGCCAAGTCGAGGTCCGCGTCGTCGAGCAGCAGGCTGACCGTCACGTCCGGGTAGGTCGCGAGGAACGCCGGCAGCTTCGGCGCCAGCCACGAGCCGCCGAACCCCACCGTGGTGGTCACCCGCAGCCGCCCCGCCGGCTTCTCCTTGCTTTCCGTGAGCAGCGCCTCGGTCATCGCCAGCTTGGCGAACACCTCGCGCACCGTGCGGTTCAGGCTCTCGCCCTGCTCGGTCAGGATCAGCCCGCGGGCGTGGCGGTGGAACAGCGGCACCGCCAGCGCCTCCTCCAGCGCCGAGATCTGCCGCGACACCGCCGACTGGCTCAGGTTCAGCGTGTCCCCGGCGTGGGTGAAGCTGCCGGCCTCCGCAACCGCGTGGAACACCCGCAGCTTGTCCCAGTCCATCACCGCTCCTGGCCTGTGGGGGAGATGCCGCCCGCTCGCACGGCGACGCCCGGGCGCGCCCGGGGCTCAATATGCGGCAACGGAGGCGACCTGCTCGCCCACGATGTCGCCCTGCCCGGCGAGCCAGCGCTCCGCCTCCAGCGCCGCCATGCAGCCGGTGCCCGCCGCCGTCACCGCCTGGCGGAACACCCGGTCCGCCACGTCCCCGGCCGCGAACACGCCCTCGATGTTGGTGCGCGTGCTGCCGGGCTCTGTCACGATGTAGCCCTCCCCATCGAGCGCCACCTGCCCGCCGAACACCCCGGTGTTCGGCGTGTGCCCGATCGCCACGAACACCCCGTCCACCGCGAGCCGCGTCCGCGCCCCGGTGCGCCGGTTGCGCAGCGACAGGCCGCACACCGTCTCCGGCTGCCCCTGGCCCAGCACCTCCTCGACCTCGCTGTCCCACACCACCGCGACCTTGGGGTTGGCGAACAGCCGGTCCTGCAGGATGCGCTCGGCGCGCAGCGAGTCCCGCCGGTGCACCAGCGTCACCTTGGTCGCGTGGTGCGTGAGATACAGCGCCTCCTCGACCGCGGTGTTGCCGCCGCCGATCACCGCGACCTCCTTGCCGCGGAAGAAGAACCCGTCGCAGGTCGCGCACGCCGACACCCCGCCGGCGCGCAGCCGCGTCTCCGACTCGAGCCCCAGCCAGCGCGCCGAGGCCCCCGTCGCGATCACCACCGCGTCGGCGACATACACGTCCCCCGAGTCGCCCGTGCAGCGGAACGGCAGCCGTCCAAGGTCCGTCTCCGTGATGATGTCGTCGAGGATGCGGGTGCCGACATGGGCCGCCTGCGCCGCCATCTGCTCCATCAGCCACGGGCCCTGCACCGCCTCGGCGAACCCCGGGTAGTTCTCGACGTCCGTGGTGATGGTGAGCTGCCCGCCCGGCTGCAGCCCCGCCACCAGGATCGGCTCGAAGCTCGCCCGCGCGGCGTAGATCGCCGCGGTGTAGCCGGCCGGTCCCGCGCCGATCACGAGCAGGCGGGTGCGGTGAGTCTGCGGCATCGACGATTCTGCCTCCGGCAATGCCGCACGTTACCGGCCGGTTGCAGCCCGGCGCAAGCAAGCCGCAGAAAGGCCAGGGCTCCGCCCCATGCCTGAAGCGGGGACCCGCCAGGAGCGAGCCCCCCCTGGACCCGGCCTCACCTAAGGGAAGCCATCCAAGGGGCTCCCTTGGCGGGGTCCAGGGGCAGAGCCCCTGGCCTTGCTTCCTGGTTCCCCAACCCGGAACACCCCCCCCCGGATCGTTCGGCCTTGCGCCCTGGCGCCCGCCGCCCGATCCTGCCGCGCCGGGTGGCCTCCTGCCGCCTGGCCAGATGCGCGGTGACATGGACACGACCACCCAGGCCGAGCTTGACGGGATCGACCGGCGCATCCTCGACGAGCTGCAGCAGGACGGGCGCATGACCAACGTGGAGCTGGCGCGACGCGCCGGCATCTCCGCGCCGCCGTGCCTGCGCCGCGTGCGCCGCCTGGAGGAGGCCGGGATCATCCGCGGCTACCACGCCGACACCGACCCACAGGTGCTCGGCTGGGAGATCACCTTCTTCGCCATCGTCGGCCTGGACAGCCAGAAGGAGACGGTGCTCACCGCCTTCGAGGCCCTGGTGGCCGGCTGGGCCGAGGTGCGCGAGTGCCACATGATCCGCGGCGGCGGCGACTTCCTGCTCCGCCTGGTGGCGCGCGACACCGCCCACGAGAACCAGCTCACCCGCCGCCTCACCGCGGCGCCCGGCGTGGCCCGCGTGCAGACCCTGCAGACCATCCGCACCAGCCGCAGCCTCGCCGGCGTCCCGCTCTGACGCCGACAGGCCACGGCGGCTGCGGCAGGAGAAAGCAAGGTTGAGGCTCTGCCTCAAACTCCGCCAAAGGCGAGCCTTTGGAATCCATCACTTAGGTAAGGGGTTTCCAAAGGGCTCGGCCCTTTGGCGGGTCCGGGCAGAGCCCGGCCTTGCTTGCTGAAGGCCGCCTCCCGCCTCAGTCCACCATCGGCCGCGTCAGCGTGCGGTCCATCGCCCGCCCCGGATTGCCGCGCCCGGTCAGCCCGGGAACGGTGCGGCTCGGGTAGACTGACAGCGTGCTGCCGGTCGAGGCGTGCCGCGGCAGGCTGTTGAGCGGCTGCGGCATCGAGGCGGCGGAGAACGCGGACGGCGGGCTGTGCGTGAAGCCCAGCGCGTCCTGCGCCATCGCGCCGGCGGGAAGTGCGGCCACAACCACGGCGGCCAGAAGGAAACGTCTCATCATCGCTCATCCATCACTCGTCGGCGACATCATCGGCGTCGATGCCCACCGAGATGGCCGTGCCGCCGCCCCACTGAATTGCGCGCCCGGACATATGATCCATGCCCCCGACCGCTGAAGCCGCCGTCCCCGCCGCGCGGCCCCCGCACGCGGGCACCGCCCGGCTGCCGCGCACGGCCCTGGCCGCCCTGCTGGCGCTGACCGCGCTGCGCCTGCTCGTGGCAGGGCTGGCGCCGCTGTCGCCGGACGAGGCGTACTACTGGACCTGGTCGCGCGCCCTGGCCCCCGGCTTCTTCGACCACCCGCCGATGGTCGCGCTGTGGATACGCGCCGGCACGGCGCTGGCCGGCGACACCCGCCTCGGCGTGCGCCTGCTCGCCCCCCTGGCCGCGGCGCTCGGCTCTGCGCTGCTGTGGCGCGCCGCAGAGGACATCCTGCCGGGCCGCCGCGCCGGCGTGCCGGCCGCCGCCCTGCTCAACGCCACCCTGCTGCTCGGCGTCGGCGCCGTGACCATGACCCCCGACACCCCGCTGCTGCTGTTCTGGTGCGCGGCGCTGGCCGCCATGGGCCGGCTGCTGCGCACCGGGCGCGGCGCCTGGTGGCTGGCCACCGGCCTCGCCGCCGGCTGCGCGGGGGAAAGCAAGTACACCGCGCTCCTGCTCGGCGCCGGCCTCGCCCTGTGGCTGCTGGCGGTGCCGGACGCGCGGCGCTGGCTGCGCACGCCCTGGCCGTGGGCGGGCGGGGCGCTGGCCGCGGTGGTGTTCGCCCCGGACCTGCTGTGGAACGCGGCGCACGGCTGGGCCAGCTTCGGCAAGCAGGGCGGCCGCACCGCGGACTGGCACCCCGCCCAGGCGCTGCGCTTCGAGTCCGAGCTGCTGGCCGGGCAGCTCGCGCTGGCCACCCCGCTGGTGTTCGCCGCCTGCGTGGCCGGCACCTGGCGCGCCGCCCGCGCCTGGCCCGCGCCGGGGCCGGCGCTGCTCGCGGCCCTGACCCTGCCCGGCGCGGCGGTGTTCCTCGAGCACGCCGCCGGCGACCGGGTGCAGGCGAACTGGCCGGCGATCCTCTACCCCGCGGCCGCGATCGCCGCCGGCGGCCTGGTGCGCCGCTGGCGCCCGGCGGCGGCGCTCGGCCTCGCCCTGGCGGTGCCCGTCTACCTGCAGGCGGCCGTGGCGCCGCTGCCGCTGCCCCGCGCGCTCGACCCCACCCTGGCCCGCCTCGGCGGCTGGCCCGGCCTTTCGCGCCAGGCGGCCGGCTATGCGACCGCCAGCGCGACCCCCGGCACGATGCTCCCCGACACCCCCGCGCCACCCCTGGCGACCGACGAGTACGGCCTGGCGGCGGAGCTGGCCTGGCAGAACGCCGCGCCCACGGTGCTCGGCGTCGAGCCGCGCTGGGCCGCGTTCGACCTGCCGCGGATCGCGCTCGGCGGACGCCCGGTGCTGCTGCTTCGCTCCGAGCGCCGCGGCGACGGGCCCGACCCCGCCGCATGGACCGACGCCCGCCAGCTCGCCACCCTGACCCGCGAGCGCGCCGGCCGCATCGCCGAACGCTACCGCCTCTTCCGCGTGGTCGGCCGCCCCGGGCTGACCGGCGCGGTGCTGCCCCGGCCCGCAGGCGCCGCCCCGCCCACCCCCTGACCCTGCGCCCGCCGCGGCAGGGCAGGGGACTGCGCCCTCCTGCGCGAAGGTCTCGGCGGGCCTGCCGTCTCCCCGCTCGCCCGCGCCATTAGCCCCCGGTTAAACCCGAGCCGTCATGCTGGCCTCCGGACGAGAAGGCGGTGCGGCTGATGGCGAAGAAGGACGGCAAGGCGACCATCGTCATCCGCAGGGAGGAGGTGGTCGAGGGCGGCCACCACGGCGGGGCGTGGAAGGTGGCCTACGCCGATTTCGTCACCGCGATGATGGCGTTCTTCCTGCTGATGTGGCTGCTCAACGCCACCACGGAAGCGCAGCGCCGCGGCATCGCGGACTACTTCAGCCCGGTGATCGGCAGCACGAAGAGCCCGGCCGGCCAGGGCGGCCCGTTCGGCGGCCACACCCCCTACGACCACGGCCCGCTGCTGTCCGACCAGGGCGCGCTCGCCGTGATGAACGCCAAGTCGCCCCCCACCAACGTCGAGGACGACGACAGCGACACCCCCGCGCAGACCATGAACTGGCGCGACCCCGGCCAGGCAGAGATCCCACCCGACTCCGCCGCCGCGCGCCCCGCCCCCGACGCCGCCGGCCAGCCCGGGGGCGCCTCGCCCGACGCGGCAGCGCAGCAGATGGCCGCACGCGACCGCACCAACCCCGACAAGGCCGGCGTCCAGGCCGGTGCCCAGAACGCCGCGCGGGAAAAAGCCGCGTTCAAGGCGGCCGCCGCCGAGATCAGGCAGGCCCTGGAGGCCGACCCCGCCTACGCCGAGCTGTCGCACCAGCTCGCCGTCGACGTGACCCGCAGCGGCCTGCGCGTGCAGATCCTCGACGAGGACGGCCGGCCGATGTTCGCCAGCGGCTCGGCCACCGTGAACGACCGCGCCCGGCTGCTGCTGCGCAAGATCGCCCCGGTGCTGCTGCGCCTGCCCGAGCAGATCGCCATCACCGGCCACACCGACGCCGCCCCCTACCGTGGCAACGAGCGCTCCAACTGGGAGCTGTCCGCAGAGCGCGCCAACGCCACCCGCCGCCTGCTGTCGGAGGCCGGCCTGCCCGAGTCGCGCATCCGCACCGTGACCGGCGCCGCCGACCGCGACCTGCTGCTGCCGGCCACGCCGCTCGCCGCCGCCAACCGCCGCATCGCGATCACCGTGCTCCGCGAGGCCCCCGACCGCCCCCCGGCCCCGCCCGTCTCCGCGCCGGGCGCCATGCCGGCACCGCCCCCGCCTGGCGTCCCGTCCGGCCCGCAGGCGGCCTTCCCGCCCGCAACGCGCTGAGGCTGCGCCATGCTCACCATCGGCGGCCTCGGCTTCCTGTTCGCCTGCGTGTTCGGCAGCTTCCTGATGTCCGGCGGCGCCCTCGGCCCGCTGATCGAGGCGATGCCGTTCGAGCTGCTCACCATCGGGGGTGCGGCCATCGGCACCTTCTTCATGGCCAACAGCATGCACGACGTGAAGCACACGATCGGCGCCTTCAAGAAGATCCTGAAGGGCTCGGGCTTCCACAAGGCCGAGTACATCGAGCTGCTGAGCCTGCTCTACTTCCTCACCCGCCTAGCCACCACCAAGGGCTCCATGGCGCTGGAAGCCCACATCGAGAAGCCCGAGGAAAGCGCGGCGTTCCAGAAGTTCCCCAAGGTGCTGGCCGACCACCACGCCACCGCGATCATCTGCGACTACCTGCGCATGGTGGGCATGAACGCCGACGACCCCTACCAGATCGAGGATCTCATGAGCCGCGAGATCAAGAAGACCCTGCACGAGGAGATGCACCCGAGCCACGCCATCCAGACGCTGGCCGACGCCCTGCCGGCGCTGGGCATCGTCGCCGCCGTGCTCGGCGTCATCAAGACCATGGGCCACATCAGCGAGCCGCCCGCCGTGCTCGGCGAGATGATCGGCGGCGCCCTCGTCGGCACCTTCCTCGGCGTGCTCCTGGCCTACGGCATGGCCGCGCCCTTCGCCACCCGGATCAAGGGCGTGGTCGAGGAGGACATCAAGTTCTACGAGGTGATCCGCGGCGTCCTGGTCGCCCACCTGCACGGCATGGCGCCCCAGGTCAGCGTGGAAACCGGCCGCAAGCTGGTGCCCACCCAGTACATGCCCGGCTTCGCGGAGCTGGAGGAGGCCGTGCAGTCGATCCAGATCGGCTGACGCATCAGAAAGCAAGGTCGAGGCTCCGCCTCAAACTCCGCCAAGGGCAGGGCCCTTGGATCGCCTTCACTTAAGTGCAGGGTTTCCAAAGGGCTCGGCCCTTTGGCGGGTCTGGGCAGGGCCCAGCCTTGCTTGCTGTCTCAGGCCGGCTGCCCGTACGCCTTGCGCCGCAGCTCGTCGAGCCGCGCCTCCCCGCCTTCCGTCTTCGGGTCCAGCTCCAGCAGCTTCTTCCACGCCGAGTACGCGCCCTTCGCGTCCCCGTGCGTCTCCGCCATGTGCGACAGATCCTCGAACGCCACGAAGTCGCGCGGCTCGACGTGCACCGCCTGCTCCAGGTCGTGCAGCGCCCCCTGGTAGTCGCCCCCCTGGAACCGCGCCAGCGCGCGCAGCCGGAACAGCTCCGCCAGCTCCGGCTGCAGGTCGATCGCCGAGGAAAAGTCCGTGACCGCCTCGCCGGCCTGGCTGGCCCCCAGCTCCCGGTTGCCCCGCTCCACCAGCAGCGTCACCGCGGGCGTCGCCGTCTTGAGCAGGTAGACCCGCAGGTGCGCCTCGATGATGCTGGCCGCCACGCTGTCCGTCGCCTGCTGCAGCGCCGTCATCATGTGCTCGGTCACCACCTGCGGGCTCGCCGTCTGCGCCGCCGCCGGCCGCGCCCCGAACGACAGACCCGCCACCACCGCCAGCCCGATGCCCCGCCCCGGCCGCCCCGCCCCGCCCCGCCGCGTCGCGCGACGCTCCGTCATCCCGGCCCTGTCCATCCGCCGTCACCCCCCGTTGCGGCGGACCCGCGGCCCGCCTTAGCGCAGCGGCGCGTGCGGCCGCCCCGCCTCCGCCGCCTCGACCGCCGCCGGCCCGCTCAGCCCCGCGTCGATGCCGTCCAGCCCCGCCGGGTCCACCCCGCCGCGCCCGTCCACGCCCATCCCGGTGCGCGGATGGCCCGTCCCGTCCCGCCGCCCGCCCTGCATGCCCGCCGGCCCGCCCGGCGCGGCGGCCGCCCGCGCCCGCTCCACCTCGTCCAGCACCGCCGGCCGCGGCCCGCCCTGCATCCAGTCCAGCAGCTCCACCGTGTGCACCACCGGCAGCCCGCCGCCGCCGAGTTGAGTCAGGCAGCCGATGTTGCCCGCCGCCACCAGCTCCGCCCCGGTCGCCTGCAGGTTCGCCAGCTTGCGCGTGCGCAGCTGTCCCGCGATCTCAGGCTGCACGATGTTGTAGGTCCCCGCCGATCCGCAACACAGGTGCGGCTCGCGCGGCTCGCTCACCACGAACCCCGCCTGCTTCAGCAGCGCCTTGGGCACCCCCGTCACCCCCTGCCCATGCTGCAGCGAGCACGCCGAATGATACGCCACCCGCAGCCCCGACGGCGCCCGCGACGCCACGTACCCCAGCTTCGCCACGTACTCCGAAACGTCCATGGCCAGCGCCGACACCCGCGCCGCCCGCGAGCGCCACGGCTCCGGCTCGTCCCTGAACATGTAGCCGTAGTCCTTCACCGTGGTCCCGCAGCCCGAGGTGTTGATGACAATGGCGTCCAGCCCCTCGCCGCCCTCCTCCGCCGTCTCGCGCGCCCATCCCGCCACCGCGGCCCGCACCGTCTCCATCGCCTGGTCGTGGCGCCCCATGTGGTGGGTCAGCGCCCCGCAGCACCCGACTCCCTTCGCCACCACCACCTCGATGCCGCGCCGCGTCAGCATGCGGATCGTCGCCTCGTTGATCGACGGCGCCAGCACGGTCTGCGCACACCCCGCCAGCAGCGCCACCCGCCCGACCCGCTCGCCCTGCGCGCGGTGCACCTGCGGCCCCTGCATCGTCCCTGCCGGTGGGATGCGCGCCGGCGCCAGCGACAGCATCGCCCGCACCCGCTGCGACGCCAGCCCGCGCCCCGGCACCAGCCCCGCCATCGGCCGCGCCAGCCGCGCGCCGCGCAGCGCCCAGCGGAACACCGCCGGATACGGCAGCACCCGCGACAGCACCTCACGCATCGCCCGCTCGTGCCACGGCCGGGTGTACGTCTCCTCGATGTAGCGCCGCGCGTGGTCGACCAGGTGCATGTAGTTCACCCCCGACGGGCACGTCGTCATGCACGACAGGCACGACAGGCAGCGGTCGACATGCTGCACCACCTCGCGCGTCGCAGGCCGCCCGGACTCCAGCATGTCCTTGATCAGGTAGATCCGGCCCCTGGGCGAATCCAGCTCGTCGCCCAGCAGAACGAAGGTCGGGCACGTCGCGGTGCAGAACCCGCAGTGCACGCAGGTCCGCAGCACGGCGTTGGCGCTGGCGGTCTCCGGGTCGCGAAGCTGCTCGGCGGTAAAGCTGGTCTGCATGGCGGCATCCCGGGTGATGGCAAGGAAGCAAGGCCAGGGGCTCTGCCCCTGGACCCCGCCAAAGGCCGAGCCTTTGGAATCCGATTCTTAAGTCAAGGGATCAAAGGGTCCCCGGACCCTTTGCGGGTCTGGGCGTAGCCTGCCGAAGGTTCCGACGACCCTCTTGGGTCGCTGGAAGGGCAGGCGGAGGGAGAGCCCAGTTTTGCTTCCCTCACAGCCCTGCCACCATCCGCCCCGGGTTCAGCACGCCCCCCGGGTCCATCGCCGCCTTCACCCTGCGCGTGATCGCCGCCAGCGCCGCGGCCTCCGGCGGCACCACCGCGATCGCCGCCCGCAGCCCGTCCGGCGCGCGCAGCACCGTCCACGTGCCCCCGCCCGCCAGCGCCGCCCGCGTCACCGCCCCGTGCGCCGCCTCGCTCGCCGGCCCCGCCAGCCACGCCAGCCCGCCGCCCCAGTCCAGGAACCCGCGCACCCCCGCCGCCTGCGCCGCGTCCAGCACCCCCGGCCCCCGCGACGGCCGCACCGACACCCGCCACACCGCGTCGCCCGGCTCCGCCCGCAGCGGCCGCGCGTCCCGGATCGCCGCCCACGCCGCCAGGCTCGCCTCGTGCTCCAGCCGCAGCGGCCACGCGAACCGCGCCATCTCCCCCACCAGCCGCCCGAGCCGGTACTCGGTGCTGTGCGCCACGTCCTCGATGCGCAGGATCGCCAGCGGCCCCGCCGGCAGTCCGTCCACCCGCGCGGCTGCGTCGGCGGGCAGCCAGGCCGCCCCGGACACCGCGTACGGCGACCCCAGCCCCGCCGACAGCGCCGCCACCCCGGCGCGCGCATCCAGCCCCGCCAGCACCACCGACCCCGTGCGCTCCGGCCGCGGCAGCACCTTCACCGTGACCTCCGTGATCACCCCCAGCGTGCCGTGCGACCCCGCCAGCAGCTTGCACAGGTCCAGCCCCGTGACGTTCTTCAGCACCCGCCCCCCGGAGCGCGCCACCTCGCCCGCCCCGTTGACCACCCGCACGCCCATCACGTGGTCGCGCATCGCCCCCCAGGCCACCCGACGCGGCCCCGACAGGTTCGTCGCCACCACGCCGCCGATGCTCTGCGCCAGCGCCCCCCCGTCCGGCGACAGCAGCGCCCCCAGGTCCGGCGGCTCCGCGATCAGGTGCTGCCCGCCCTCGGCCAGCGCCGCCTCCACCTCCGACAGCGCCGTGCCCGCCTTCGCCGACAGGATCAGCTCGTTCGGCGCGTACAGCCCGATCCCCGCATGGTTGCGCGTCGACAGCGACCCCGCCGCCTGCACCGGCCGCAGCATCCCCAGCTTGCTGCCGAGGCCGCGCACCAGCAGCGGCTCGCCGCGCGCCCGCGCGTCGCGCACCGTCTCGGCGATCCCGGCCTCCGTGTCGGGGGCGAGATCAGCCAACGGCCGATCCTTCAAAAGAAAGCAAGGCCAGGGCTCTGCCCTGGACCCGCCGGGGGCAGGCGCCCCCGGACCCGCGCGCATGAGGAAGGGCCGCAAGGCCCCGTCGAGGTTTCCAAAGGCTTGCCTTTGGCGGGGTCCAGGGGCAGAGCCCCTGGCCTTCCTGTCCTGCCCTCACTCCGCCGCCCGCAGCGGCCCCGCCGCCCACTCCCGCCCCAGCCGCGCCTGCACCGCCTGCTCCTGCATCGGGAACACCTTCGCGGTGTTGAGCAGCCATTCCGGGTCGAACGCCGCCTTGATCCGACGCTGCTGGTCCAGCTCGACCCCGGTGAACTGCACGTCCATCAGGTCGCGCTTCTCCACGCCCACCCCGTGCTCCCCGGTCAGGCACCCCCCCACCTCGACGCACAGCTTGAGGATGTCCGCGCCGAACGCCTCCGCCCGGTGGAAGCTGGTGGCGTCGTTGGCGTCGAACATGATCAGCGGGTGCAGGTTGCCGTCCCCGGCATGGAAGATGTTGGCCACCTTGAGCCCGTAGCTGTCGCCCATCTCCGCCATCCGCCGCAGCACCTCCGGCAGCCGCGACGTCGGGATCGTCCCGTCCATGCACAGGTAGTCCGGGCTGATCCGCCCCACCGCGCCGAACGCCCCTTTGCGCCCCTTCCAGATCGCCGCACTCTCCTCGGCGGACGAGGACACCTTGAGGCTAATCGGATCATGCTGCTGGCACAGCGCGCTGATGGAGGCGAGCAGCTGGTCCTGCTCCTCGACCGACCCCTCGACCTCGATGATCAGCATCGCCTCCGCGTCCAGCGGATAGCCGGCGTGGGCGAACGCCTCGCAGGCGTGAATCGCCGGCCGGTCCATGAACTCCAGCGCCACCGGGATGATCCCCGACGAGATGATGCTGTCCACGCACCGGCCCGCCACCTCGTTGGACGAGAACGCCGCCAGCATCGCCCGCTGCCCTTCCGGCGAGCGCAGGATGCGCACCGTGACCTCGGTCACCAGCACGAGCTGCCCCTCGCTCCCCGTCAGCAGCCCCAGCCAGTCGTAGCCCGCCGTGTCCAGGTGCGCGCCGCCGATGTCGAGGATCTCCCCGTCCACCGTGACCACCCGCAGGCCCAGCAGGTTGTTCGCCGTCACCCCGTAGCGCAGGCAGTGCGCGCCCCCGGAGTTCATGTTCACGTTGCCCCCGATCATGCACGCGAGCTGGCTCGACGGGTCGGGCGCGTAGAAGAACCCGTCGGACGCCACCGCCTGGGTGATGCCGATGTTGGTCACCCCCGCCTGCACCACCGCCAGCCGGTCGTCGAGGTCGATCTCCAGGATCGCGTTCATCCGCATCAGCCCGACCACCACCGCGTCGGCCAGCGGCAGCGCGCCCCCCGACAGGCTCGTGCCCGCTCCGCGCGGCACGACACGGACGCCGTTGGCGTGCAGGAAGCGCATCACCGCCGAAACCTGCTCCGTGGTCTCCGGCAGCACCACCGCCATCGGCGGCTGGCGATACGCGGACAGCCCGTCGGTCTCGTAGGGACGCAGCCGCAGCGGATCGGAGATCAGCCCGGACTCGGGCACCAGCCGCGCCAGGCCCGCGACGATCTCGTCGCGTCGGGCCAGCACGTCCTGCTTCGGTTCCGGCAACTGGATCATCGCGCCCCCCACCCTGCTGCGCCGGTTTGCCCGGGCTTGAACCCAAGACATGGCGCAGCCGGTAGGGAGCGGCAAGACGCGCGTGGCATCCCCGGACGCGTGCCGGCTCGTCGTTCGGGCTACGTCACACTCGGGCCGACATCACGCAGGACCATGACCCCACGCGGACACAGTCCGGCACTTGGCCAGGAAACCCCGATATCCGGGGCAAGACCTCCGCAACCCCGGTGTCCCGCCAACCCCGGAACCGCCCGGGCTGCCGGCCATGCACCGCGCTGATGGCTGCAGACACGGCAGGAGCCGGACAACACGCCCGCGTGACCGGCCACGCGCGAGACCTCCGGAGCAGCCGGCCCGCGAGGGACCGGCGTGCCGCGATCAGCCCTGGCGGGCCTTCATGCGCGGGTTCTTCTTGTTGATCACGTAGACCCGGCCGCGGCGGCGCACCACGCGGCAGTTCTTGTCGCGGACCTTGGCGGCGCGCAGGCTGTTGCGGATCTTCATGACGCGACCTCGGGCGAACGCGGCGGGACCGCGGTCGGGGAATGGCGCCTGTCGCACGACCGTCGCCCGCGGGCTGCGGCCAGACACTGAGGCATGCCGGAAGGCGGGCGGAATACCGGCGGCCCCGCCTCCTGTCAACCGCCGCGGCGCGCGGGCAGGGCCTCGGTCGACAAGGCCAGGACTCTGCCCTGGACCCGCCACCGGAGGGAGCCGCCCCTGGACCCGGCCTCACCTAAGCAAGGGGTTCCAAGGGCCCTGCCTTTGGCGGGGTCCAGGGGCAGAGCCCCTGGCCTTCCTTGACTTCGAACCAGGCCACCATCGGCCCGATGGTTGACGCCGGCGCGCGCAGGGCGGATGTCGCGGCCACGGCCACGTCGCGCCGCGGGGGAGTTGCTGCCTGTGGCCAACGCATCGAGACAAGGCGGCCTCGCCTGGACCGCGTTCCTGGCGATGGCCTTCGCCGTGGTCGGCATGACCGGCGTCGTCGCCACCTACGCCGCCCAGATCCCCCTGCGGCGCGCGCTCATCCACGAGGCGCTGCTGGACCGCATCCTGCTCTCCGGCCAGGCGCCCGACCCCGCCCAGGCCCTGGCCGCGCTCCGCCCCGAGGCATCCGCGGTCCTGGGCGACGGGGCCGCCCCGGTGCTCGACGGCCCCGGCCCGCTCGCCGCCCGCGTCGCCGACGCCCGCGCCAGCCTGCAGACGAGCTTCGGCGCCGAGGCCACCGACGTCGGCTTCCGGCTGCGCATCGTCATCTGCGTGTTCTCTGTCGTGGGAATGCTGTTCGGCGCCATCGTGCTGAGCGTGGTGCAGCGCGCGGCCTGACCACGGCCAGGATCAAGGCCCCCTCGGGAACCCCGACCAGGGTTCCCCTTCCAGAATGCCGGTCCAGGGGCGGCTCGCCCCTGGCGGAGTTTGAGGCAGAGCCTCAACCTTCCTCCTACCCCGCCGGCCGCAGCGTCCGCAGATACGCGATGATCGACTGCCGCTGCTCCGCGTCCGGCACGCTCATCGGCATCGCGGCACCCGGCACCATCGCCGCCGGCCCCGCCAGCCAGCGCGCCAGGTTCGCGTCGCTCCACACCACCCCCGACTGCGCCAGCGCCGCCGAGTAGGGATACCCCGCCACGCTGGCCGCCGCCCGCCCGACCACGCCGGCCAGCGGCGGCCCGACCTTGCTGCGCTCTGCCGCGTGGCAGCCGCCGCACTGCGCCGCGAACAGCTGCGCCCCGGCCGCCGCGTCCTCGCCGCCGAACCGCGCCAGGTCCGTCGCCCCCTGCGGCTTCAGCGACGGAAAGAACGTGTAGGACAGCGTGATCTCGCTGATGTCCTTCGTTTCCCGGTCCTTGGCGAAACGCGGATCGACGAAGAAATCGACCGGCATCTGCACCTTGGCATGCGCCGCCAGACGCTCCTCGGTGAAGCAGAAGCACTGGATCTTCTTGAAGTACGGCCCGGCCTGGTCCGGCGTGACGTTGAACGTGGCGTGGCCGACGATGTCGTGGTCCGACAGGTTCTCCGCCTCGAAGAACACCAGCGTGTCCTCCCCGAGGTGCAGCCGCACCCGCCGCTGCATCGGCCTGAACCGCCACGGCAGGTTCGGCGCCACGCTGGTGTCGAAGCTCACCGACACGGTGCGGTCCGACACCGTTGCGTTGTCCGCGGCCACCCTGCGCGTGGTGCCGCCGGCGCCGGTCGCCTCGCAGAACAGCCGGTACAGCGTCACCGAATACGACGTCACCACCGTCATCACGGCCAGCACGGCGAACAGCCCGGCCAGGGTGAGGGCGAAACGGCGGCGCGCGGGGGTCATCATGCCGGTGATCTGGGCGCACTCTGCCAGGAAGGCCAGGGGCAGAAAGCCTGAAGAAAGCAAGGTTGAGGCTCTACCTCAAACTCCGCCAGGGGCAGCGCCCCTGGACCGGCATTCCCAAGGACCTTCTCCGATCGGTGCCGCAATGGCTGGTTTCGACCTCTTTTCACACATACAATAGATCCATCTTCTAACCAGGAACCAGACATACAGACCGTTTGGAAGTTTTCCCGAACGGCTTGTTGGCTGAACCTAAAAGCCATGACCTCTCGTAATGTTGCAACTAATTTGGAAAGCATTTCCAGGAAGTTATTTTACTCAAGAGATTTGCACGCCAACGAGCCTTAAGGCAGCCTGTTCAAGAAAAGGCAATACGGCTTTTATAACAATGTCACCATCTTGGAAATTGTCAAAGATAAGTTTTTTGTCTGCAGCGTGCACGATAGCGCAACGTATTTGATAAACTAAGGCTGTACCAATCGCCCATTTACCTGTCTCATTGATCTCTTTTGTATCAGTTACTTTAAATAACTTTGCTGCAAATCTATTTGAGCCTTTAAGGGCGTCTATTGCCGTCCAGCAGTCTTCAAAGACGTTCTTCTGCGTTTCAGCTAGTAGAAGCATTTGCTTCATTTCGGACTTGATAGCCGTCAGGGCGCTTTGTAATGCGATTTCTGGCCCATCATCAAAGTTAGCAAACAGTCTTTCTTTTATGTCTTCCCTAAAGCGAGCCTCAATCATTCGATATATTTCAAGAAATCTAAACTTTATTGGTGATGCCTTGAAAGAACTCGTAAAACAACTAAGAACTACAGCGCTTAAGAGTTTCTCAGTGTTAACATCGATTACTGCCTGGCTTCCATCTGCAAACAACAAACACTCGCCAGAAACTGGATCATTCGACTGAATAAGTTTTCGGAATGCACTGGATGCTTGAGGTGGACCTAGCGCGATCTCAATCCCTCCGTCGAGAAGTAAAGGGTGGTGCTCCGGTGCGGCAGCAGCAATCGCTCTAACGAGCGCAACCTCGATCGCAGTCGACAGGCTATATCTCTCATCCTTGGGAAAACCGAAGACTTCAGAAGAGCCTTCCGTCCGATGTGAAACCAGCCAGTAAAATGGTTTCACAAAGTCACGTAATGACCAACCTACAACTCTCGGAAACTCCCCTCCTGCCAGTATGCGAATAGCCTCCTGGGTTGCCTCAACCCCCAACTCAAAGCGTCCTAGTTTGATTGAACGTGTTGGGTCAAGATCGTGATCGTTCGTGAACCCAAGCGCTGTTGCGAGATGCATGGCTAGATCATGCTTGCGGACTGGGCCCAGCAGTCAACCATCGGGCTAGTTCCATCCTGCATAATGTATTCCCGCACTGCCCTAAATACTAAACCACGAGTTGCTTCGCCAACATTGCTACGTTTTGCATCAATATTCTTACGTAGCTGTTCGAGCATCTGAACACTTAATGGATCATTGCTTCTTTCTTCTAAATCAGCAATTAGTTTTTCCATCGAACGAGGAAGGCGAGTTCGCAATGTTTCATGCTTATGTGCAAATCCAATTGCTGCAGCAAATCCGAGAACTACTGTGTCGTTCGCGAAAAATCGGTTCTGTTCATCACCTAATCCGCGATCAATCCGAAGCAGCCAGTCGATGAACTGTCGGAATCCATCCCGCTGGTTTCCGTCGTCACCCGCCAGATCAATGCCGAGAGACTCTAAGGCCTCGTCCACAACCATCGTCTCAACGACAAGATTTGTACGATCAACATTAGGGCTTCGTTGCATCCAGGCTTGGAAAGCCTGAGCTAATGTTGACAGGTGAAACTGGCCGGCACGAACCCGCCGCTTATGGTCTTTTAATCTGATTATCTCAATGCCAGGTAAATCCTGCAGGTCTTTAGCTAGACCGCCCGAAAGTACGTCAATTTGATGCTTCATTGACATTGGTCGCTGCCCAGCATTCAGTAGCAACATGCGATAGGCAAGCGGGAAAAAGGCAATGTTTAACCAGATTTCAAGTCGTAAAGATCGGCCTAAAAAGAGGTTCCGATCTTCGCTACTTAAATCTTCCAACGTCTGACGCATAGCATTTGTTCTTTGTAACCCGTCAACAATATCAACATCAGCGGGCGTGACATATGAAATTAGGTTTTCAAGCTTATCAAGATCCTCTCTGCTTGCTTTAATAAATCCGTCGTTAGGGTTATAACTGCTAACTGCAGATGCTTCAATGTCCCGAACGGCAAGAACAATAGTTGGAAGAATACAGCCGGTTCGAAGATCCGCGCGGAGATTTTTATATGGCTTCGAACCTTTAACAATATCTCGCTGGATAGCAAGATTCTCTTCTGAACCATGAGTCTTAGCCAGATACCACTCGTAATCAGCACGAGCACTGACCATAAAACAATCAATTCGGTTGTCATAATCAATTCCTATGACTTCGAACTGCATTAGATATGTCCTTACTAATTTGAATATAACCTGTGGCAAAAGACTCTAAGGCATAGGTCCTAAAAAGGCTATCCACCGCAAGCCTGCTTGGAAGCTCTGCACTCCAGAGCGGACCTTCCGCTATCCACCAACCCCGGTCACTCGGGCACCGATCAAAGACAGCGTCTCAGTCAAGGGATCAAAGGGCCCCACAACCCTTTGCGGGTCCAGGGCAGAGCCCTGGCCTTGCCTGCCTACGCCCCCCGCACCAGCGACAGGATCGCCCGCGCCACTACCTCCGGCGCCTCGCGCGGCGCGAAGTGCCCGACCCCCGGCACGATCGCGCGCCTGTACGGCCCGGTGAAGTGCCGGGCGTGCGGGTCCTCGTCGTGCGCCGGGTGCACCCCGTCGATCTGCCCCTCCAGCACCACGGATGGCACCGCGATCGCCGGCGTCGCCGCGAGCGCCCGCTCGATCCCCTCCAGCGCAGGATCGCCCGCCGCCGCCGAGTGCCTGTGCCGATACGACTGGATCACGACATCCACGAAGTCCGGGTTGTCGAACGAGACGGCGGTGCGCTCGAACTCGGCGTCGGGGAACGCCCACCCCGGCGACCACATCCGCCACAGCGCCAGGCACAGCCGCCGCCGGTCGTCGCGCAGACCGGCCACGCCGCGGTCCGTGTGGAAATACCACTGGTACCACAGCCGCCGCTCCTGCTCCGGGTCGGCCGGCGCGCGGGTGGCCGCGATGTCCTGCAGGTTGTAGCCGCCGACGCTGAGCAGCCCCGCCACCCGCTCCGGCCACAGCGCGGCCACGATGCACGCCGCCCGCCCGCCCCAGTCGTAGCCCGCGAGCACCGCCCGCCCAAGCCCCAGCGCGTCGAGCAGGTCGCGCAGGTCCGCCCCCAGCGCCGCCTGCTGCCCCGACCGCGGCGTGGCGTCGTCGAGGAAGCGGGTCGGCCCGTAGCCGCGCAGCCACGGCACGATCACCCGGCACCCCGACGCCGCCAGCACCGGCACCACCGCGTCGTAGGCGTGCGCGTCGTCCGGGAAGCCGTGCAGCAGCACGACCGCCGGCCCGTCCGCCGGGCCGTGCTCGATCAGCCCGACCTCCAGCGTGGCGGTGCGCACCCGCCGGAACCCGGGCAGGGCGGCGAAGACGTCGTGCGGCAGGGTCATGGCGGGCGTCCCGGTGCTGGCGGTGGAGGGCGCCCCCCTGCAGGGCGGCATGTCCGTCCGCAACGCCAGGGAAGCGGCCTGGTCGCGCGCCCGCCCGGCGCGGGCCGCCCGGAACGGTTCACCTGTCGTTCATCGCCGGGGCGCATCCTTCGTCGCGGTGGCAACATCGCGCCACAATCGCATGGCGTATCACCGAAACCTGTTGCCCCGGCCGGCGGCGGCAGGGACAACGTCCAGGCGCGCGGACATCGCGCGGAACGCGAGGTGGGGCGTGCGGCGTCCGGGCGGGCGGAACGGCATCGTGCTGCGGGGGCTGCTGGCGGCGGGCCTGCTGCTGCTGGCCGGCTGCGGCGGCGGCTCCGGCCTCACCGCGCGCCAGTCCGCGCGCAACTACGCCGGCTCCAGCCACCACTACCCGCCGCCCGGCCCGCCCGAGGACCCGTGGGGCCCCTACATCCGCGAGGCCGCGCACCGCTTCCGCGTCCCGGAGCAGTGGGTGCGCGCGGTGATGCACCAGGAGTCCGGCGGCCACGCCTTCCTTGGCGGCGCGCCGATCACCTCGTCCGCCGGCGCCATGGGCCTGATGCAGGTGATGCCCGCGACCTACGACGAGCTGCGGGGGCAGAACAGCCTCGGCGACGACCCGTTCGACCCGCACAACTCCATCCTCGCCGGCACCGCCTACATCCGCCAGATGTACGACCGCTACGGCTCGCCCGGCTTCCTGGCCGCCTACAACGCCGGCCCGCAGCGCATGGACAACTACCTGGCCGGCTCCGGCTCCCTGCCCAACGAGACGGTGAACTACGTCGCCTCCATCAGCCCGCACCTCGGCGGCGCCATGCCGGGCGGCGGGTCCGCCCCCGCCTCAGCCCCGGTGATGCTGGCCGCCGCCGCGCCGAGCCGCCAGCCGGCCTGGCGCCGCCGCGCGTCCGGCTGCGTGCGCGACCCGGACGCCGCCTACGACTCGCCGTGCGGCACGATCGCCCGTCCGCCCGACCCGCAGCCGGTCGAGGTGGCCGCCGCCGCGCCGCGCTGGGCCGCGCCGGCCTACGCCGCCCCGGCCTACGCACCCCCCTCGCCCGCCGGTTGCGTGCGCGATCCTGACGCGGCGTTCGACTCGCCGTGCGGCAGCGCCCCGGCGCCGCTGGTGGTGGCCGCGGTGCAGCCAACCCCGCCCGGCTGCCTGCGCGATCCGGACGCGGCGTACGACTCGCCGTGCGGCACGTCCCGCCCGTCACCGGTGCTGGTCGCCGCCTCCGCGCCGCTCGCCTCCGCGATCCACGCTGCGGCCCCGCCCGCCTACGCCACCCGCCCCCCGCCGCAGCAGGTCGCCGACGCCCGCCCCGCGTTCGTGCCGCCGCCCCGCCCCAGCCCCGCCCAGACCGGCCCCGCCCCGGCCCGCCCCGAGCCGGCCGGCGCCCATGCGATGCCCGCCCTCGTCGCCCGCGCCGAGGCGGCCCCCTTCTACCCGGCGCGCGAGGCATCGCCGGTCCGCTTCGGCGCCGCGCCGCCGGCCCGGGCGATGCCGGTGCTGGCGATGCCGGTGCTGGCGACCGGCGCGGGCGGGCGGGGCTGGGGCATCCAGGTGGGCGCGTTCGCCACCCCCGAGCTCGCCCGCAGCACCGCCGAGGGCGCCCGCCGTGCCGCCCCACAGCTGCTCGGCGCCGCGCAGACCCGGGTCGGCACCACCACCCCGTTCGGCGGCGCCGTGCTGTACCGCGCCCGCCTGGTCGGGATCGACGCCCAGGAGGCCGCCGAGGCCTGCGCCCGCGTGCAGCGCCAGGGCACCCCCTGCCTGACGGTGGCGCCGGGCGCGTAGCCCGCCGATCCCGTCCTGCCCCGCAGGACACCGCTGCGAAAAAGCCACGGGAAGTCCCGCGCGGCAGGACGCCCCTGTCCTGCCGCGCAGGACATCATCGCAGCCCCTGGAGACAGGCAAGGTCGGGCTCTGCCCGAACCCGCCAAAGGGCCAAGCCCTTTGGAAACCCTTGACTTAAGTATCGGATTCCAAAGGCTTGCCTTTGGCGGGGTCCAGGGGCAGAGCCCCTGGCCTTGCTTCCTCCTCCGACCAATTGCCCCCGGCCCGGTAGCCGTCCCACCCCGCCGCCCGCAGCGCGCAGGCCGGGCAGGCGCCGCAGCCGTATCCCCAGTCGTGCCGGTGGCTGCGGTCGCCGCGGTAGCAGGAGTGCGTGCCCTCCACGAGCGCCGCGACCAGTCCCTCGCCGCCCAGCCGCTCCGCCAGCCGCCAGGTCTCCGCCTTGTCGCGCCACATCAGCGGCGTTTCCAGCACGAAGCGCCGCGCCAGCCCGAGGCTCACCGCGAGCTGCATCGCCTTGATCGTGTCGTCGCGGCAGTCCGGGTAGCCGGAGTAGTCGGTCTCGCACATCCCGGCCACGATCCGCCGCAGCCCCCGCCGCCAGCCCAGCGCCGCCGCCGCCGCCAGGAACAGCAGGTTGCGCCCCGGCACGAACGTCGTCGGCAGCCCGTCCCGCCCGGTCTCGATCGCCACGTCCGCGGTGAGCGCGGTCTCCCCCAGCCCCGCGACCAGGCTGCGCAGGTCCAGCATGTGGTCGGCCCCGAGCCGCCCGGGCCACAGCGCCGACAGCGTCTCGCGCAGCGGCGGCCGGCATTCCAGCTCCACCGCGTGGCGCTGGCCGTAGTCGAACCCCACCGTCTCCACGTGCGGGTAGCGGTCCAGCGCCCACGCCAGGCAGGTCGCGCTGTCCTGGCCGCCGGAGAACAGCACCAGGGCGTGGTCGTCGGAGGTCGTGGCCATGGGGGTCCTTCCAGGAAGCAAGGCCAGGGCTCTGCCCTGGACCCGCCCCTGCTTCAAGGTGGGGCGAGCCGCCCTGGACCGGCGCGAGTTAAGCACAGCCGGGCGAAGCGCCCCATGTGCGCCGGGGTCCGGGGGGCGGCTCGCCCCCCGGCCTTCGCTTCCTGGCGATCGCCCCCCCGCGCCCCCACATCCGCGCCATGGACCTGGACTTCAGCGAAGACGAGATCGCCCGCTATTCCCGCCACATCCTGCTCGCCGAGATCGGCGGCACCGGCCAGGCGCGGCTGCGCGCGGCCCGCGTGCTGGTGGTGGGCGCCGGCGGCCTGGGCTGCCCGCTGGCGCTCTACCTGGCGGCGGCCGGCGTCGGCACGCTCGGCCTCGTCGACGACGACCGCGTCGAGCTGTCCAACCTGCAGCGCCAGATCGCCCACGGCGTGGCCTCGCTCGGCCGCCCCAAGGTCGAGTCCGCCGCCGCCGCCATCGCCGCCCTCAACCCCGACACCGTGGTCCGCACCCACGACACTAGGCTCGACGCCGGCAACGCCCTGGCCCTGGTCTCGGAGTACGACGTGGTCTGCGACGGCTCGGACAATTTCGCGACCCGCTTCCTGCTGGCCGACGCCTGCGTGCTGGCGCGGCGCACCCTGGTCTCCGCGGCGGTGCTGCGCTTCGAGGGGCAGCTCTCCACCTTCAAGCCGCACGCCGACCCGGACGGACCTTGCTACCGCTGCCTGCACCCCGCGCCGCCGCCGCCGGGGCTGGTGCCCGCCTGCTCGGAAGCGGGCGTGATGGGCGCGGTCACCGGCGTGATGGGCACGCTGCAGGCCACCGAGGTGGTCAAGGAGATCGTCGGCATCGGCGAGGGCCTGTCCGGCCGGCTGCTGGTCTGGGACGCGCTGGCGGTGCGGTTCCGCACGGTGCGGCTGCGTCGCGACCCGGACTGCGCCCTGTGCGGGCCGCGCGCCACGATCCGCAGCCTGGCGGCGCACCCCGGCGGCACAGGCGCCGTGCCCGCTTGCGATGCGCCGGACGCCGAAGCGCCCGGGGAAGCCGAACCGCCCTGGGCGGCCGAAGGGCAGGGCGCCGGGGCCGGGACCGTGCATGTCCGCTGAGCCGCTCGCGCTGCTCCTGCTGTCGGGCAGCCAGGAGCGCGCGCACTACGCGTTCGTGCTGGCGGCGGGCGGTGCGGCGCTGGGCCGCCGCGTGGTGCTGTTTGCCACCAATCGCGGCTGCCTCGCGCTGTGCCGCGACTGGTCGGCGCTCGACGACGCCGCACGCGACACGGTGCTGCAGGCGCGCGGCGTGGCCGGCCTGTCCGAGCTGCGCGAGGCCGCGGCCGAGCTCGGCGTCCGGCTGATCGCCTGCGAGGCCGGGCTGCTCGCCGAGGGCATCGCGCGCGCGGACCTGCTCGAGGGCGTCGAGGTCGCAGGCGTCGCCACCTTCCTGGACGCCGCCGGGCGCGGCCAGATCGTCTCGCTGTAGCGTGGCCGGGCGCCCGGACGCGACCGTGCGCAGCGGGGCATCGCACGCAAACGCCGGGGCGCGCGCCGCCGGTGCTTGACCGGCCGCGTGCAGGCTTGGCACGCAGGGGAATGCGTCACGCCCCCGCCGGCCTGTTCCTGCTGACCCTGCTCGCCCTGCCGTTCCTGGCCGCCCCCGGCGCCCAGGCCGCCGATCCCGCGCCGGCCGGCCCGCAGCACCGCCCCACGCCTGCCGCGCATCCCGCCGCCGGCGGCACCGTCCCGGCAGGAACCCATCCCGCGCCGCCCGGCCCGCCGCATCCCGCCCCCGCCCGCCCCGCAATCGCGCACTCCGCACTGGCGCACGCCGCGCCGGTGGCCGTGACGACGGCGCATCCGGTGGCCCACGGCTCTGGTCCCGCCCATTCCGGCCCGGTCCATTCCAGCCCCGCCCATTCTGTTCCGGCCCGGC
>CAXSFU010000014.1:29087-59669 GCA_964236695.1 uncultured Acetobacteraceae bacterium
CCCGCCCATTCCGGCCCGGTCCATTCCAGCCCCGCCCATTCTGTTCCGGCCCGGCCCGGCGCCACGCACCCGGGCCCGCCGCGTCCAGGCGCCGGCAAGCCCGCGCCGGCCCATCCTGCGCTCCCACCCACCCCGGTCGCCGAGCCTGTCCCGGTGCCGGCGGTGCCCGACAAGGGCAGCAACACCGGTCTGCCGCTGCCGCGCTGGTCGGCGCTGCGCACCGAGGAGGTGAACCTGCGCACCGGGCCTGGCACGCGCTACCCGATCGACTGGGTGTACAAGCGGCGCGACCTGCCGGTGAAGGTGGAGCGCGAGTTCGACGTCTGGCGCCTGGTGGCGCTGCCGGACGGCACCAGGGGCTGGGTCAGCGGCGCCACGCTGGTCACGCACCGCACCTTCAGCGTGACCGGCGCCGCCGCGGTGCCGGAGCGGGCGATGCGTGCGGCCGCGAGCGAGGACGCCGCCGTGGTGGCCAGGCTCAAGCCCGGCGTGATCGGCCGCATCCGCGCCTGCGACGCCGGCGCGGCCTGGTGCCAGGTGCAGGTCGGCGAGTACCGCGGCTGGCTGCGGCGCGACGCGTTCTGGGGCACCGACGCGGGCGAGGCGGTACAGTGACGCCGGAGCGCAGCAAGACCGGCCAGGAAGGCCAGGGCCCTGCCCTGGACCCGGCCTCCCTTAAGTAGTGGTTTTCCGAAGGCTCGGCCTTTGGCGGGGTCCAGGGGCAGAGCCCCTGGCCTTCCTTGCCTAACGCTCCGACAGGTCCAGCAGCGCCGCGAACCCGGTCTCGCTCCCCAGCGCCAGCACCGCGCCGTCCCCGCTCCAGGCCAGCGCCGAGATCACTCCGCGCCCCGACGCCAGGAGCGGCAGCACGCGCGCCGTGGGGATGTCGACCGCGACCACCGTGCCGTCCGAGAACCCCGCGGCGACCAAGTCGCGCTCCGGATGGCAGGCGACGCGGGTGCAGATGACCCCGTCCGGCGCGGTGGCCAGCTCCGTCGGCGCCTTGCCCATCGGCCCGCCGCCGTGGAACGGCCACAGCACGATGCTTTCCGCCCCGGAGCTGGCGAGCCACCTGCCGGTCCTGCTGAACGACAGCGACTCCGTCTTGGTCGGGTAGCCGCTCATGCGCATGTGCTGGCCGTCGGCCAGCCGCCAGCCGTGCAGCGAGTTCTCCTGCATCGTCGTGACCACCGCCTCCCCGGCGGGATGGATGACGAGGCCGGTGTGGCTACCCTTCCACTCCAGCGCGCGAGCGCTGTCGGTCCTGGCCGCCACGAACCACAGCGACGCCCCGTTGTAGTGCGACGCCGCGACCCGCTTGCCCTTGGCGTCGAACGCGAGGCCGGTCACCGTGCTCGGGTGCTCCAGCACCTTCAGCGTGCCGCCGCGCGCGTCGAACACGTGCGCCCGCCTGCCCACCGAGCAGGCCAGCAGCCCCGACTTCGGGTCGGCGTGGCTCGCGACCTGCTCCACCCACTTCATGCCGAAGCCGGCGATCTCCGTGGTCTCGCCGTCGGCCGTGGTGCGCCGGAAGCCGCCGTCGTCGCCGCCGGACACGAAGCCGTCGCGCGAGATGTCGGGCGCCAGCGCCAGCAGGCCGCCGTCATGGACCTGCGCCGTGCGCCACGCGCCGGCGCGTGGCGCCAGATGGAGCGTGCCGTCGGCGGTCGCGAACGCGCAGGTGGCGCCATCGCGGGAGAAGCACGCGGCGACCACGTGGGCGTCGAGCGCCTGGTGGGTGCCGCGCTCGGCGAGGAGGTGGTCGGGGGCGAGGGTGTTGCCCATCTCGGGTCCTGTTCAGGAAAGGGCAGGAAGGCCAGGGCTCTGCCCTGGACCCGCTGGGGGCGAGCGCCCCCAGACCCGCGCAAATAGGCACAGGCCCAGGTCGAGGTTTTCAAACGCGAGCCTTTGGCGGGGTCCAGGGGCAGCGCCCCTGGCCTTGCCTACGCCTCGACCTGGCACGCCTCGAAGCCGCGCCGCAGCTGCGGGCGGTTCAGGTTGCGGCCAATGAACACCAGGCGCGAGGTCCGCGCCTCGCCGTCCTTCCACGGCCCGATGAAGTCGCCGTCGGCCATCATGTGCACCGCCTGGAACGCGAAGCGCCGGTCCTCGCCCGCGTAGCCGAGAATGCCCTTGGTGCGCAGCAGGTCGCCGCCCTTCTCCGCCAGCAGCTGGCTCATCCAGGCGTTGAACTTCTCCCCGTCGATCGGGCGCGTGGCCTCGAACGACAGGCTGGCGATGTCGGCGTCGTGGCTGTGCTCGTCGCCGTGGGACAGGAAGTCGGGGTCGAACGCCAGGATGCGGTCCAGCTCGAACGCCCCCTGGTCGAGGATCTCGGACACCGGCACGGCGGACCGCGTCGCGCGATGGAGGCGGGCGAAGCGGTTGATCGCACGCACCTGCGCCTCGACCGCGAGCAGCCCTGCCTCGTCGACCAGGTCGGTCTTGTTCAGCACGATCACGTCGGCGAAGGCGATCTGCGCCGCCGCCTCCTCGGAGTCCTTGAGCCGGTCGGACAGGGTCTTGGCGTCGACCACGGTGACGATCGCGTCGAGCCGGCATTTCGTGCGCACCGTCTCGTCGACGAAGAAGGTCTGCGCCACCGGCGCCGGGTTGGCGAGGCCCGTGGTCTCGACGATGATGCCGTCGAACCTCGTGCGCCGCTTCATCAGCGCGGCCAGGATGCGGATCAGGTCGCCGCGCACGGTGCAGCACACGCAGCCGTTGTTCATCTCGAACACCTCCTCGTCGGTGTCCACCACGAGGTCGTTGTCCACGCCCAGCTCGCCGAACTCGTTGATCACCACGGCATACCGACGGCCGTGCTTCTCGGTGAGGATGCGGTTCAGCAGGGTGGTCTTGCCCGCGCCGAGATAGCCGGTCAGCACCGTGACCGGGACCTTGGCCTGCTCGGCGACGCCGTCGCGGACCGCCGGGGCCATGGCGTCGGCATCCTGGCCCGGCTGGAAGGCGGCGCGCTTCTGGTCGGGGGCGGTGGTGTCGCTCATGGGGGGTCTCCGCTGGCTTCGGCCGACATATAGGCGCGCGTCTCCGCCAGTCCCAATCCCAGCAGCAGGAAGAACCACCCCGAAAGCGGCATCGAGGTGAAGCTCGACGCAGAGGCGACGGGCCATTCCTGGATCAGCGCCGCCACGAACAGGCCGACGCGCAGCGCGTGAAGGCCGGCTTCCGTGCCGCCCCGCGCCGCCTGGCCACCGCGCGCCGAGCCCCGCCACAGCCCGCGCGACAGGGCGCGCAGCCACGCCAGCACCAGCAGCGCGAACAGCAGCAGCCCGGGCATCCCGGCATCGGTCAGCGCCTGGAGGTAGTGGTTGTGCGGATGCTGCACGCAGACGTCCGGCGCACCCCCGCCGCCGTCGCCCCCGCCGTCCCCCGCCACGCCGCCCAGGGCGTGGAAGGTCGAGGGGTCCGGGCAGCCGGTGCGGTAGCCGTCGAAGCCGCGCCCGGTCCAGGGGTTGGCGCGCGCGATCACCAGGGCGCGCACGGCGATGCGGCCGTAGTCGCTGTCGGGGAAGTGGCGCATCTGCTGGCCGAACCGGGTGACCAGGTGGCCGAAGGTCGGCGGCGACAGGATCGCGGTCGCGGGCACCAGCAGGCAGGCGGCCAGCAGGCAGGCCCCCGCCACGCGGCGCAGGCGGGGCAGCAGCAGGCCGCCGACCAGCAGGCCGAGCCCGGTGAGCAGCAGCGGCATGCGCTGGCCGATGAGCACCACGGTGACCACCCCGGCGAGCACCAGCGCCAGCGCCGCCCAGCCCCGCCTGCGGGCCATCCAGCGCGCGGCGGTCGGCAGCATGGCGGGGAACAGCAGACGCGACATCGGCGGACCGGCGCGCGGCTCGCGGTACGGCCCGGTGAGCGAGCCGTCGCCCCAGCGCGGCCAGCCCCACAGGTTGCGCCCGGCGAGCGCCTGCAGCCAGCACTGCAGCGCGACGTAGAGCCCGGCCAGGGCCACCAGCCGCGCCAGCCAGCGCCGGGTCGCGGCCCAGCGCGCCTCGGCCGCGCGCCACCCCGCCGGGTCGGCGGCGGCGCGATCCGGGCGGATCGTGCCGGCGAGCACCCAGTGCTCCAGCGCCACCACGAACACCAGGAAACGCACCAGCACCACCGCCTGCAGGAGCGAGCGCCCCCCGCCCTGGCCAAGCCCCGCCGCCGGCAGCGAGCACGCCACCAGCCACAGCCACCACCCGGCCGCCACCCGCACCCAGGTTGTGCGCAGCCAGCGCCAGTCGCGCCGCCGGGCGGAGTGCAGCAGGAACAGGATGGCGATCGTGGCGATCACGGCTTCCGCGAAGCCGCGCCCGTGCAGCAGCACCAGCGGCAGCGCCAGCAGCAGCGCGCGCACTGGGCGAGGTGCCAGCTCCGGCGGCGACGGCGGCATCGCGGGAGCGAAGGCGAGCAGGCGCAGGCGGTCCGCCGCACGCCGCAGCCCGGGCCGAGTCATGCGCCGAGGCCGGTGTCGCGCAGACCCGTGTCGCCCAGCCAGGCGGCCCGGTGCTCCGCCAGCCGGCGACGGGCCGCCGGCCGGTCGAAGTCGCGCGCCCTGGCGAGGCCCGCGGCCGACAACGCCGCACGCGCGGCCGGGTCCGCGGTCAGGCGCAGCATCGCGGCCGCCAGCGTCGCGGTGTCCGGCCCGGCAAGCAGCGCCGCCCTACCCACCAGTTCCGGCAGGCCGCCGCGCGGCGAGGCGACCAGGGCGGCGCCGCTCGCCATCGCTTCCAGCGCCGCGAGCCCGAACGGCTCCTCCCAGCGCGACGGCACCACCACGATCGCGGCGCACGCCATCGCCGCCAGCACGTCGGGATGCGGGCGGTGGCCGAGCAGGCGCACCCCGGCGGCGGCGGCGCGCGGCCGCAGGCCGGCGAGGAACGGCGTGTCCGCCGCGTCCGGCGAGAACCGGTCGGCGCCGATCATCTCCGCGCGCCAGCCCGGGCACCGTGGCAGCACCGACGCGCAGGCCTCGACAAAGGCGTCCGCGCCCTTGCTCTCGGTGAGGCGGCCGGCGAACAGCAGCACGGGGTCGCGCGCCCCGGGCGGCAACGGCGGCGGCAGCGCGGACAGGTCGAGGCAGTTCGGCAGCACCGCCGGGCCGTGCGTGCCCTCCGGCAGGCCCTCCATGAACCGGCGGCGCAGGTGCTCGGACACGCAGACCACGTCGAGCCGCGCCAGCAGCCTCAGCCGCGCCCGGGGCGTGCGGGCGCCGCGCATTCCCTGCGGGTCGTTGTGCAGCACCAGGCCCAGCCTCGCGTCCGGCAGGGCATGGCGGAGGTGCCACGCCACGGAAGGGCGGTTGTGCACCTCGACCAGTCGCGGCCGGCGGGGCCGCAGCACCCGGGAAACCCCGGCGGCATAGCGCGCCAGCCGCCCGAGCGGCGGCCAGGCCGGCAGCGGGGCCGGCAGGAAATCGACATCCGGGAACGGGTCGGGCTGCGGCGCGCCCACCACGACGTCGCCGGGCAGCGCAAGCCTGCGCACCAGCAGGCCCACGGCGCCGACCGCCTGCGGGGAGAACCCTTCGCGCGGCGGCAGGACGATGGCGGCGCACGGGTCGGGCATGGCGCGGGTTCTAGACCGGCGGCATCGGGCTCGCCAGGAGGCGAGGCCGGGCCCGCCCTTCCAGCGGTTGAAGCGAGCCATCAGAGTCTTTGGCAGGCTACGCCCAGACCCGCAAGGTCTCGGTTCGACATCCAGAAAGGAAGGCCAGGGGCTCTGCCCCTGGACCCCGCCAAAGGCAAGCCTTTGGAATCCACTCCTTAAGTAATACGCCCGGCATCATTGACTGACACATGCCCACTCGCGGGTTCCGATAGGCAGTGCAGCATGCATCGACGATGTCGTCGCAGGTGTCGAACACCCGGTTGCTGAGCGCGTTGCCGCGCAGAAAAGCCCAGACGTTCTCGACCGGGTTCAGCTCGGGGCTGTAGGGCGGCAGGTGCAGCAGCGTGACGTTGTGGGGCACGCGTAGCCTGCCGCCGATCCGGTGCCAGCCGGCACCGTCGAGGACGAGCATGGCGTGGGCGCCAGGTGTTATGGCGGCGCTGATCTCGGCCAGGTGCAGGGTCACCATGGCGGCGTCGGCCATCGGCAGCACCAGGGCAGCACCGGGACCACGCGCCGGACAGATGGCGCCGAACAGAGACGCCCAGTCATGGCGCTGGTCGCGCGGCGCGCAGGGACGCGAGCCGCGCTCGGCCCAGACCCGGGTCAGCGTGCCCTGCTGGCCGATGCGGGCCTCGTCCGACCACCAGAGCTCCAGCGGCTTGCCGCGGGCGTGCTCCGGCAGGACTGCGTCTACGAGGCCCGCAAGGCCGGCCTGAAACACGCCTGTGCCCCCGTGTCCTGCCCGGGGTGGCGGGGCCGCACGACCAGCCGCCTGAAGCCGGGCCGGCGCAACACCGTGCCGATGCGGAGCTCGGCAAGCACGACGCCGAACCTGGCCTCGATCGCACGCACGAGGTCGACCCGGCGCCACCGCACCACGCCATGCTCGGCAAGGTCAGGCCCGCGGCGGACCCATTCGGCAACCTCAGCCTCCTGCCCGGGCGAGAGCAGCCGCTTCGGTCCGAACTCGCCATGCCGGTCGGTAAGCCCGTCCAGACCCTGCTCGTTGGTGCGATGCACCCGGTCGCGCAGCGTCTGCCGGTCCATCCCCGCCGCCTGCGCCGCCTCGGTGCGCGACGTGCCCTCCAGCACCAGGGCCAGCGCCAGCATGCGACGCGAGGCCGCAACGCTCGAGGCGCGCCGGGCTGCCCGGCGCAGCCCGGCCGCGTCCAGGTCTTCCCGTATGATCCTGATCGGTGCTGCCATGCTGACCTCCGCACACCTCGTGCAGAGCACACCGAATCACGGCAGCACCAGCCTGGGAACCCCGAGAGTCGGACGATCAAGCCGGGCGTATGACACCCTCTAAGCGGAAGCTTTCGGGAAGCTCTAGTGAAAATTGAGCTGACCCGTCAGCCTCCTGGCTTGGCTTTGCCCTGCCGCGCCCCGCCTGCTACGAACCCCGCCCATGGACAAACTGCGCATCGGCGTCGTGGGCTGCGGCCACTTCGGCCGCTTCCACGCGCTCAAGGTCGCCGCCTCCCCCCGTGCCACGCTGGCCGGCCTGCACGACCCCGACGACGCCCGTGCCAGCCTCGTCGCGCGCGAGGCCGGCGCGCCCGCGCTGGGCCTCGACGCCCTGCTCGCCGCGTCGGACGCCGTGGTGGTCGCCGCCCCCGCCGAGGCCCACTTCGACGTCGCCCGCGCCGCGCTGTCCGCCGGCCGCCACGTGCTGGTGGAGAAGCCGATCGCCGCCACGCTGGCCGAGGCCGACGCGCTCGCGGCGCTGGCGCACGAGCGCGGCCTGGTGCTCCAGGTCGGCCATCTCCTGCGCTACTCCGCCGAGCACGCCGCGATCGCGAGCCGCATCGCCCGCCCGCTCTACATCGAGGCGACCCGCATCGCGCCGTTCAAGCCGCGCGGCACCGACGTCTCTGTGATCCTGGACCTGATGATCCACGACCTCGACCTCGTGCTCTCGCTGGTGGACAGCCCGATCGAGAGCGTGGACGCGCTCGGCGCCGCCGTCTCCAGCCCGCTGGAGGACATCGCCAACGCCCGGGTGCGCTTCGCCAACGGCTGCGTCGCCACCATCACGGCCAGCCGCATCTCGCTCAAGACCGAGCGCCGCATGCGCCTGTTCAGCCAGGAAGGCTACCTGTCGGCGGACTTCGGCGCGCGCGAGCTGGTGATGATCGGGCGCGAGCGCGGCCTGCCGCTGCCCGGCACCGGCGGCTTCCGCCGCGAGGCCGTGACCTGGCGCGACCACGACTCCATGGCCGCCGAGCACGAGGCCTTCGCGGCCTCCTGCCTCGACGGCGCCCCGGTGCTGGTCGACGCCCTCGCGGGACGCCGCGCCCTGGCGGCGGCGCTGGCGGTCGGCGAAAGCATGGCGGCATCGCGGGCGCGCGCGGAGCTGTCCGGGCTGGTCCGGGGGTGAAGCAAGGCCAGGGCTCTGCCCTGGACCCGCCAAAGGGCCGAGCCCTTTGGAAACCCCCTCCTTAAGAATTGGATTCCAAAGGCTTGCCTTTGGCGGAGCTCGAGGCAGAGCCTCGACCTTGCTTCCTTCACCCCAGCGACACGTAACCCTCGTGCGTCAGCGGCGCCGTGGCGAGCCGGGCCTCGTCGCTCCCCACGATGCCGGCCACGAGCGCCGCCCGGCTCTCGCCGCCCGCCAGCGCCGCCGTGTAGCCGGCCAGCCCGGCGGGATCCGGCGCGCGGCCGAGCAGGTTGCCGTACAGCTCGGTGACGAACGCCGCGTCGCCCGGCGCCCCGAACCGCGCCGCGTATTCCGGGCTGGCGAGCATGGCGGCGGCGACCTGCTGCACGCTCCGCCCCGCGTCCAGCGCCCCGGCATAGGCGATCTTGCCGCCCGCGTCGGGCGCGCGGCCGTCGATCGCCGTGTAGAGCCGGGTCACCGCGGCGTCGTCGGCCTGGCCGGCGAGCGCGAGCGAGTGCAGGCGCGCCTCCGGGCTTTCCGCGATCGCGAGCAGCACCTGGCCGCGCGTCTGCCCGCCCGCCAGCGCCGCCGTGTAGCCGGCGAGCCCGCCCGCGTCCGGGGCGCGGCCGTCGGCGTTGCGGTACAGCAGCGTCACGAACCGCGCGTCGGACAGGCCCGCGTTCATGGCTAGGAACTGCGGCGAGCCGGGCGCCGCGGCCGCGATCTGCGCCAGCGTGACCGTGCCGGCGTCGGCCTGCGCGGTGTAGGCGAGCAGGCCGGACTCGTCGGGCGCCGCGCCATATGCGGCCAGGTAGATCCGCGCGATGGCCCCGGCATTGCCGCTGGCGTCGAACACGGCGGCGCTGCCGTCGGCGAAATCCACCACGCGGGCGTCGGGCACCGGTCCGGTCGCGGCGCCGCCGGCGAGGTCGCGGACCTGCAGCGCCCCGGCGGCGGTCGGCGCGATGGCGTATTGCCCCTGCGGCCCCGAGAAGACGAGCGGCGACGGCACCGCCTGGATCGTGTTCGGCGCGAGGCCGACCGACGCGGCGCCGGGGCTTGCGACCGGACGGGTGCCGGCGGCCGTGCCATCCGTGACGTAGAGGGCGCCGCCGCTGGCGAACTCCGCTGTGCCGCCGGCCAGCGCGGTGATGCCGGTGGGGTCGAGGCCGGCGCCGATCTCCACCGTGCCGGCCACGGTGCCGTCGGTGATCCACAGCCCGACGGGACTGACGGAGCCGCCGCCCGCGTCGCGCCCCGTGAACAGCACCCGGCTGCCGAACGCGGTCAGGTCACCCGGGTCGAGGCCCGCCGGCAGCCCGCCGGACAGCACCGGCACATCCAGCTCCGCGGTGCCCGCCGTCGTGCCGTCGGTCACGTACAGGCTGGCGCTGTCGTCGCTGTGGTCGCCCTGGTCATACACGCCGAACACCGCCCGGCTGCCGATCGTCGTCAGGCCGTAGACCTCGGCGCTGCCGAGCACGCCGGCCTGCGCGGTGAAATCCACCAGCGCCGACGATCCCGAGGCGGTCCCGTCGGTGACGGACAGGACGCCGCCCTGGCCGTAGACGATGCGCCCGCCGATCGTGGCCGAGCTGTAGGACAGGCTGCCGTAGGAGTTGAGGTCGGACGCGAACGGGATCGCGGCGACCGGCGTGGTGCCGGCGGCGGTGCCGTCGGTGCTCCACAGCGATGTCCCGCCGCCGGGACCCACGAACACCTCGCGGCCCCCCACGGAGCCGAGCGGGTCGAAATACTCGATCGGAATCTGCGGCAGCAGCCCGAACGGGTTGGGGGACGGAACGGGCGTCGCGAACGCCGCGATCTCGCGCGTGCCGGCGGCGGTGCCGTCGGTGAAGAAGATGTCGTTGAAGCCGTCCGCCCCGCTGCCCAGGAACAGCGCGCCGACGCCGAACGCGGTGATCTCGGTGGCGTTGATCCCGCCGGGCGCCGCCGGGATGGCGAGCGGGGCCGTGCCCGCGGCGGTGCCGTCCGTGCGCCACAGCCGGCTGGTGCGCAGGTCGTCGCCGGCCGCGAACAGCACGGCGTCGCCGACCCGCGTCATGCCGCTCGGCGCGTCGTCGATCGGCAGCCCCGCCACCGCCAGCTCCACCGGCCGCCCGCTGGCAGGGTCGGTCGCGAACAGCACGCCGCCGGGGGCATGGGGCACGGCGAACACCAGCGACCCCGGCAGGCTGGCGGCGGTGCTGATGACCGAGGAGGTGGGCTCCACCGCCGTCGCGCTGAACGCGTCCAGCTCGCCCGCGGTGCTGCCGTCCGAGCCCCACAGGCCGTAGCGGGCGCCATCGCCGCCGGTTCGCGAGTCCTGGCCGATGAACACGCTGTGCTGCGTCACGCTCATCCATGCCTCCCTGCAGGTCGGGTACCCGCGCCGCCGCGCCTCGTCCGGGCCGGCGCGACGTGCGTGCGGCCGAGCATGACGGCCGGCCGGCGAGGCTGCAAGGCGCCCCCCCCCGCCACCTGCGCGTCGCCCTGCTCGCGGCCTCCGCCCTCGCCTGGTGCGGCGGCCCGGCGCGCGCCGCTCCACCTGCATCGGCATCCCCGAGCCGCAGTCGCCCGCCGCCCACGAGCACGAGTTCCGCTTCTCCGCGCGCCAGAGCCGCGTGTCGCTGCTGGTGCAGGACGACCCGACGCCGCCCGTCCACCTCGCGGCCTACCTGGAAGCCGACCTCCTGGGCGCGACCCCCACCGCCAACTCCCTCGAAAGCGACAGCTACACCCCGCGGCTGCGCCAGCACTACGCGACCTTCGACGGCAGGGACCCCGGCGTGCACTTGCTCGCCGGCCAGTCCTGGAGCCCGCTGACCCTGAACAAGGCCGGCATCACGCCGCGCCGGGAGGACATCCCGCCCACCATCGACGCCCAGCACGTCCCCGGCTTCAACTGGGCCCGCCAGCCGCAGCTGCGCGTCGCCCGCGACTTCGACGACCACCGCATCTGGCTGGCCGCCTCGCTGGAGGGCTCGCAAGCCAACACCAGGGCGCCAACGGCAGCGGCGACGCGGAAGGCACCGTCAACGTCAACAACCCCGGCGGCGCGGCAATGTCTCGGTCTGAAAGCCGGAAAGGAAGGCCAGGGGCTCTGCCCCTGGACCCCGCCAAAGGCAAGCCTTTGGAATCCAATCCTTAAGCAAGGCCGGTCCAGGGGCGGCTTCGCTCCTGGCGGGTCCGGGCAGAGCTCGGCCTTGCCTGCCTACCCCAGCAGCCCCAGCACCTCCCGCGCCGCCGCCTCCGACGGGCTCTCCCCGACAGGATGCAGGCTCGCCACCACCCCCCGGAACGCGTCCCGCTGCGCCTCCGCCTCCGCCGCGTCCCCCAGCAGGCGCGCCAGCGTCGCCGCCAGCGTGGCCGCCGTGCAGTCCCCCTGCAGCAGCTCCGGCACCACCGCGCGCCCCGCCAGCAGGTTCACCATGGCGACGTGCGGCACGCGGATCATCCGCCGCGCCATCACGGCACTGATCGGGTTCACCCGATACGTCACCGCCATCGGCACCCCCGCCAGCGCCAGCTCCAGCGTCGACGTTCCCGACTTGGTCAGCGCGGCGCCGGCCGCCGCATACGCGTCGTGCTTGTCCCCCAGCTCCGTCACGATCACCGGCTTCACCGCCCACCCCTCCGCCGCCGCCTGCACCACCCCCGCCACGATCGGCGACACCGGCACCACCGGCACCACCCCCGGCACCCTCTGCGCCAGCAGCGCCAGCGCGTCCCCGAACACCGGCAGCAGCCGCGGCGCCTCGCTCCTCCGGCTCCCCGGCATCAGCACCACCACCGGCGCCCCCGCCGCCACCCCGTGCCGCGCCCGGAACCGCGCCCCGTCCCCCCCGTCCGCCCCCGACTGCAGCACCGGGTGCCCGACGAAGCGCGCCTCCAGCCCGTGCCCCGCGAACCAGGCCGGCTCGAACGGCAGCAGGCACAGCAGCCGCTCCCACAGCCCCGGGAACCGCCGCACCCTGTGCTCGCGCCACGCCCACACCTGCGGCGCCACGTAGTGCGCCCGCGGGATGCCCAGCGGCGCGATCCTGCGCAGCAGGTGCAGCGCGAAGCCGGGGCTGTCGATCGTCACCACCGCGTCCGGCCGCACCCGCGCCACGTCCGCCGCGCACTCCGCCAGCCGCCGCCGCAGCAGCCGCAGCCGCGGCAGGATCTCCACCAGCCCCATCACCGCCAGGTCATGGATCGGGAACAACGAGGCAAACCCCAGCTCCGCCATCCGCGGCCCGCCCACCCCTGCGAACGCCAGCTCGGGCCGCCGCGCCCGCAGCGCCAGCATCAGCCGCGCGCCCAGGACGTCGCCGCTGGCCTCGCCGGCGAGGAGCCAGATCGTGGTCACGGAGAAGCAAGGCCAGGGCTCTGCCCTGGACCGGCTTCATTTAAGTGGGGGTTCCAAGGGCCCTGCCTTTGGCGGGGTCCAGGGGCAGAGCCCCTGGCCTTCCTCACTTGAACTCCGCCACGCCGCACGGCGGAACAGGACCCGGCCAGTCGCGGTGGTTGCGCACCCCCCCGTCCGCGCGCACCGCCTCCAGCCGCGCCGGGTCCAGCGTGGCGTACACCCACCCCGGCGCGTCCAGCGCCCCGCGCGCGATCACCCCGTCCTCCGCAAACCCCCGGTCCACCGGCCCGAACACCGCCGCGTACCCCCGGTTGGCGTCCAGCGTGCCCAGCCACGGCGCCGCCCCCACCGTGGGCGCGATCGCCACGAAGCACTGGTTCTCCAGCGCCCGCGCCCGCGCCGACAGCCGCACCCGGTTGAACCCCGCCATCGTGTCCGTGCACGACGGCGCCAGGATCAGCCACGCCCCCGCCTCCACCTGGGCGCGCGCCAGCGGCGGGAACTCGATGTCGTAGCAGATGCAGATGCCGATCCGCCCCCACGGCGTGTCGAACACCCGCGGCGGCTCGCCCGGCCTGATGTCCCACACCTCGGACTCGAAGCGCGTCATCACGCTCTTGTCCTGGAACGCCACGCGCCCGTCCGGCGCGATCAGCGGCGCGCGGTTGCGGGTGCGCGCCCGCCCGTCCGGCCCCGCGTCGCGCACCGGCAGCGTCCCCGGCAGCAGCCAGACCCCGTGCCGCCGCGCACAGTCCCGCATCGCGTCCAGCAGCGCCCCCGCCGCGTCGCACACCAGGTCCAGCTCCCGCGCCACGTCGGGCACGCCGCCCGCGTCGGCCGCCCCGCACCCCGCCAGCTCGACGCACCCGTACTCCGGCATGACCAGCAGCTCCGCCCCCGCCGCCGCGGCCTCCGCCACCCGCGCGTCCAGCAGCGCCACCCACGCCGCGAAGTCCGCCGGCCGCGCGATCGGCTGCTGCAGCAGGGCGAGGCGCAGCACGCTCACGCCGGCATCCCCGCCCCGGTCGCCGACCCCGCCTCCACCCCCGTCGCCGGCAGCGCCGCGCCGCCCAGCGGGCGCGCCCAGAACGCCAGCTCGTGCGGCGTCTCCTCCGCGTGCCCGACCTCGCGCCAGCTCATCACGCACGCCAGCCCCGACACCGGCGCAAAGCCCCGCCTGCGCCAGAACCCGTCGAGCGGCACCCACCCCGCCGGCCGCCGAGGATCGTCCGCCGCCCGCCGCACCGAGCAGAAGCAGGCGAAGTCCGCGTCCGACACCCGCCGCGCATGCGCCTCCCGCCCCGCGAAGAACGCCACCCCGACCCCCCGGCCGCGATACTCCGGCAGCAGCACCGACTCCCCGAAATAGAAGAACCGGTCCGGGTCCAGCCCCAGCGCCACGAACGGCGCCACCACCTGCGCGCTCTCGTCGACCATCGGCAGGCACGTCGACGCCCCCACCGCCCGCTCGCCGTCGAACGCCACCACGATCGCCGCCCGCTCGCTCTCCACATACACCCGCATGTATGCCTCCTCGTACTCCGGGTCCGCGTCGTACAGGTACGGCCACCCGCGGAACACCGCCGCGCGCAGGCCGTGCAGCGCCGGCAGCACCGGCCGCAGCGCGTCGCCGGACAGTGTCTCGATGCGCAGGGTCGCGCTGGGTGCCATGGCGGAAGCCTTCCCCGACGGATGCATCGGGCCCCTGCGTGCAACGCGGCGCGCGCGAAGGCAAGCAAGGTTGAGGCTCTGCCTCAAACTCCGCCAAAGGCAAGCTTTTGGAATCCACTCCTCAAGCAAGGCCGGGTCCAGGGGCGGCTCGCTCCTGGCGGGTCTGGGCGTAGCTGCCAAAGGTTCCGACGACCCTCTTGGGTCGTTGGAATGGCAGCGGAGGGAGAGCCCAGCCTTGCTTCCTGCCGCCCCTGCCGCAAGACTCCGCACGGGAGGAACCCATGCCGGACACGCTGTTTCACGTGCTGGACGCGCCGGCCTGGGCCATGGCGCAGGCGTCGGGCCGGCACGCGCCGCCGGAGCTGTCGCGCGACGGCTTCCTGCACTGCTGCACCCGCGCGCAGCTCCGCTTCGTGGCCGGGCGGCACTTCGCCGGGCGTACGGGAATGCTGGCGCTGCGCTTCCGCCCCGGGCTGTGCGGCGCGGCGGTGGAATGGGTGCGCAGCGAGCCCGACCAAGCGCCGTTCCCGCACCTGCGCGGCGCGATCCCGGTCGCGGCGGTGGTGGAGGTGGCTGCGCTGGAGGCGCTCCCCGGAGGCGACGCCCCGCGGGCGTAGGCCCGGCCGCGCGCAAACGGATTGCTAACCCCGGCGGGACCACGATGCGGCCGGGCGAGCGGCGGGTGTGCGATGGGCGTGGAGGACTTCGCGGCGTTCGGGCCGCTGCGCGGCCGGCTGTGGCGGAGGGTGGCGCTGTTCCTGGTGCCGGGCGCCGCCGCGCTCGCGGCGCTGCGGGGCGGCGGGCCGCACCCCCTGGCGGCGCTGGCGGCGCCGGCGCTGCTGGGCGGCGCGCTGGGCACGCTGCTCGCCCTGGCGCGCGGGCGGCCGCGCCTGGAGGTGAGCCCCGACGGCCTGACGCTGCGCCGGTTCTGGCGCACCACCACGGTGGCCTGGGACCGGATCGGCGCCTTCGCCCTCGCCGGCCCCGCGGGAAGCACGCGGGCGGCGGCGCCCCGGCTGGCCAGGGGGCGCGGGCGGCCCGGCCGCGACATCGTGCTGCGCGACGTGTTCGACACGCCCCTGCCGCTCCTGCTCGACATGATCGCGGTGCGCCGCCCGCACACGCCCGGCCTGGCCGCCCCGCCGCCGCCGGAGCGGCCCTGCGGCGTGCCGGGCTTCCGCGGGCCGTGGCTGACCGCCACGATCCTGGCCGTGCTGGTGGCGGTGTTCGCGGCCGAGCGCCAGGCCGCCGCCGTGCTCGGCACCGCGCCGGGCGCGCCCGCAAGCCCCTCGCTCGCGACGCTGGTGGCGCTGGGCGGCTCCAGCCGCGCCCTCGTGCAGGCCGGCCAGTGGCACCGGCTGCTGTCCGCCCCGCTGCTGCACGGCAGCGCCACGCACCTGCTGGGCAACGCGGCGGCCCTGGTGATGGCCGGCTGGACGCTGGAGCGGCTCGTCGGGCGGGCCTGGATGGGCTGCATCTTTGCCATCGGCGCGCTGGGCGGCTCGCTCGCCTCGCTGGCGCTGTCGCCGCCCGCCGCCGCGGCGCTCGCACGCGCCAGCCTGTGCCCGCACGCGGCGTCCCCCGGGCCGCCCGCGCCGTGAGGACGGCTCCGTTCCCGGGAAAAGCAAGGCCCTTCTTTTTCTGAAGAAAAAGAAGCAAAAAGACTTTGCCCATGGGGTCCCTGCCGCGGGCAGGTCCGGAATCCAACAGGCAAAAGTTCTTTGGTTCTTTCTTTCAAGAAAGAACACGCTTCCTTCCTGCCTTCGGCCCATCCCACGACAGGACCCAGAGCTCGGACAAAAAAGGGGCGGCGGGACATCCATGCCCCGCCGCCCCTCGCGCCGGCCCGAAGGCGTCAGCGGCTCTTCTTGTACAGCTTGCTGGCGATCTCGAAGATCTCCTCGGGCGCGTAGTTCGGCGTAAACGCGCCGTAGTTGCCGTCCAGCTCGGGGATCTTGCCGCCCTCGGGCATGCCCTCGACCACCTCGAGCTGGCCCGGCGGGTCGCCCGGCAGCGCCACCTCGTCGTTCGACCACACGCCGGCGGCCTCCTTGTAGTCGTCCGGGCTGAAGCTGTACAGCCGGCGGTGGCTGCCCTCGTTCAGGTACTTCTGGCACTCCGGCACCCGGTCGAGGTCGATGTTGGGCGTCGGCAGCATCTTCTCGATCTCGACGCCGGTGAGCTTCTTCAGCGCCAGCGCGTAGGCGTGGGCGTGCACCGAGCCGCGCACCAGCAGATAGGCGCAGACCTCGCGGCCCGTCGGCTCGACCATCGTCTCGTAGACGCGCAGCTTGTGGATGCGCGCGCCGCACTCGAGGTGGAAGTTGTGCAGCAGGTCGATGATGATGTTGCCGGTGGTGGTCACCATGTCCATGTTCCAGGACGCGGCGTTGGAATTCATCGGCATCGAGCCGCCGCCGTTGGACAGGAACGAGCCGGCGAGGCGCACGTCCTGCATCTCCGCGAACGGCGCCTTGGAGATGTCGACGTTCTTCGTCGAATCCCCCGGGCCGCAGTTCAGCATCGACACGCCGGTGCTGACCAGCTCGATGTGACCCAGCTCCTCGGCGAAGATCGCGGACACCAGGCTGTAGAACGGCCGCAGCTTCGTCTTGGAGCGGAAATTGAAGCTCTGGAACATGTAGTTGCCGAGCGTCGACATCTCGCCGTACTTGCCGCCGAGCAGCTCCTGCAGCGCGGCCGCGGCGTTGGGCTCCGGCTTGGTCGGCTCCGGCAGCGCGGCCTGGAGCTTGTCGATGCGCATGAACATGGGGCGATACCTTCCTGGTGTCTGCCAGGGACTACGGGACCGCGCGCCGGGAGTTGCATGACGTTCCCGCGGGCGGCCGCGGCCCGCCGGACCTCCCAGCCAGCCCGCCCCCGACCCGCCAAGGACGAGCCCTTGAAGCCCCTGATCCGGTCGAGGCCGGGTCCAGGGGCGGCTCGCTCCTGGCGGGTCCAGGGCAGAGCCCTGGCCTTGCCTCGCCCGCCCGCCTCAGTACTGCTTGTAGGGCAGGAACTTGCCGCTCATCGTGATCGACACCCGGTCCCCGGCGTTGTTGTTCTCCCGCCCGAGATTCATCTTGAAGTCGATGGCGCTCATGATCCCGTCGCCGAACTCCTCGTGGATCAGCGCCTTGAACGTCGTGCCGTACACGGAGATCAGCTCGTAGAAGCGGTAGATCAGCGGGTCGGTCGGCACCACGGTGGGCAGCGAGCCGCGATACGGCGCCTCCTGCAGCAGCCTGATCTCGTAGTCGTCGAGCCCGAGGTGGTGGCCGATCGCCTCCGCCGCCGGCTTGGACAGTTGCATCTGCCCCATCAGGGCGGCAGTCACGTACTCCTTGGACAGCCCGTCCGCCAGCTCGGCCAGGCCGGACCAGGTCAGGTCCTGCTCGATCTTGATGCGCACGATCTTCTCGGTGAGCAGGGCGCGTGCAGTCATGTCGGGTCTCCTTGAGGATGGGGTCTGGCAGGCACGGCACCCGGTCCCGCGGTTCGGGCGCGCCGCCCGCCCGTTCAGGCGCGGGCACGGTCCGCCGGTGCGTCGGGGTCGCCGACGCGCCGCACCGGCGGATGGCGGGGGTCGGCGGGGCGGCCGCACGGCCGCTCCACCAGGAAGTCGAGCAGATGATTGCGCAAGGCGGCATAGCCCGGCAACCGGTGCAGCACCGCGCGCGTGCGCCCACGCGGCAGTCCGTTCTCCACGATCTCCGCGACGCGCGCGTCCGGGCCCGCCGTCATCAGCACGATCCGGTCCGCGAGCAGCATCGCCTCGTCGATGTCGTGGGTGATCATGAAGGTGGTCGGGCGCCCCGGAGGCGGACCCGCAGGCCCGTCCGCCCCGCCCCCCGCCTGCAGGCCCCTGCGGGAACCCTCCCGGGAGATCGCCACCACCTCGTCCTGCAGCGCGCCCCGCGTCAGCGCGTCCAGCGCAGAGAACGGCTCGTCCATCAGCAGGATCGCCGGCCGGATCGCCAGCGCGCGCGCGATCCCCACCCGCTGCCGCATCCCCCCCGAGAGCTGCGCCGGCCGCTTGCGCTCCTCCCCCGCCAGGTGCACCAGCGCCAGGCTCGCGCGGCTGTGCGCCGCCACCTCCGCCCGGCTCCACGACGGCCAGCGCGCGCGCACCGCGAACGCCACGTTGCCCAGCACGCTCAGCCACGGCAGCAGCGCGTGCCCCTGGAAGATCACCGCCCGGTCCAGCCCCGGCCCGCTGACCGCGCGCCCGCCCACCAGCACCACGCCCGCGTCCGCCCGGTCCAGACCCGCCAGGATGTTCAGCACCGTCGTCTTGCCGCAGCCGGAATGGCCGACCATGCAGACGAACTCGCCCTCCGCCACGTCGAACCAGACGTCGTCGAACACCGGCAGCGCCGCGCCCGCGTGACGGCGGCGCAGGCCCTGGACGGAGATGTGCGGGGCCGTCACGAAGCAAGGCCAGGGGCCCTGCCCCTGGACCCCGCCAAAGTCTGCGCCCTTGGAACGCATCCCCTGGGAAGGCCGGTCCAGGGCGGCTCGCCCTGGCGGGGTCCAGGGGCAGAGCCCCTGGCCTTCCTTGCTGCTCCCTTCACTCCGTGTACCCCACCCGCCTGGCCGCCCACCCCAGCGCCTGATCCAGCGCCATCCCCACCAGCCCGATCAGCAGGATCGCCACGATCACGTCGGTGATCGACAGGTTGTTCCACTGGTTCCACACGAAATACCCGATCCCCGTGCCCCCCACGAGCATCTCGGCCGCCACGATCACCAGCCACGCGATGCCGATCGAGATGCGCAGCCCCGTCATGATCGTCGGCGCCGCCGCCGGCAGCACCACCCGCGTCGCCATCCGCCAGCGCCCGACCTCCAGAGTCCGCGCCACGTCGAGCCACTCGCGCCTGACCTGGCGCACCCCGAACGCCGTGTTCAGCAGCAGCGGCCACACCGAGCAGACGAAGATCACGAAGATCGCCGAGCGCCCGCTGTCGCGGATCGTGTAGAGCGCCAGCGGCATCCACGCGAGCGGCGAGATCGGCTTGAGCACCTGGATGAACGGGTCCAGCGCCCGCCCCAGCAGCGCCGAGCCGCCGGTCGCGAACCCCAGCGGCACCGCGACCGCCACCGCCAGCCCGAACCCCAGCAGCACCCGCAGCAGCGACCACCCGAGCTGGATGCCGATCCCCTTGTCGTTCGGCCCCCGGTCGTAGAACGGGTCGGACAGCAACTCCACCAGCCGCGCCCCCACCCGCCCCGGCCCCGGCATCGCCGACGTGCCCTTCGTCGCGGCCTGTCCCATCAGCGCCGCATACGCCGGGTCCATCGCCGCGACCGGGCCGGTGCCGCGCACCGCAAGCTGCCAGCCGCCCAGGAACAGCGCCAGCAGCGCCAGCGAGAGCAGGGCGGCGCGCGCGTTCAGGGAAGTCAAGGCAGGCAAGGCCGGGCTCTGCCCGGACCCGCCAAAGGGCCGAGCCCTTTGGAAACCCTGGACTTAAGGAATGGATTCCAAAGGCTGGCCCTTGGCGGGGTTTGGGGCAGGGCCCCAACCTTGCTTGCTTCCATCACCCCCGCCGGATCGGAAACGAGGCCAGGTATGCCTCCGGCTCCGCCGCGTCGAACGGCTTGCCCATCACCACGATCGTGCGCCCCGACGGTGCCGCCGGCGCCAGCCCCGCCTCGCGCATCGCCCGCTCCGCGTCCGTCGCCAGAAACACCTGCCGCGCCACCGCCGCGTAGTCGAGGTCGCCGCGCACCTGCCCCCACCGCTTCATCTGCGTCATGATCCACACCGCGAAGCTGTCCCACGGCATCGGCGCGAAGCCCACCCGGTCCGGCACGTGCTTCACCCCGCCCAGCCCGTCCGCGTAGGTGCCCGTCAGCACCTGCTCCACGACCACCGGCGGCTGGTTGAGGTAGTTCGGCACCGCGATGGTGTCGGCGATGTCCTTGCGGTTCTCCGCCTTCTGCGCGTCGCCCGCGGCCTCCACCACGGCGCGCAGCAGGGCGTGCGTGGTGTTCGGCGCCGCGTCCGCGAAGCCGCGCGACATCGCGAAGGCGCAGCACGGATGCCCGTCCCAGATCTCGCGCGACAGCAGGTGGATGAAGCCGATGCCGTCGTACACGGCGCGCTGGTTGACCGGGTCCGGGCCCAGGAAACCGTCCAGGTTGTCCGCGCGCAGGTTGGCGACCATCTCGGCCGGCGGCAGCACCCGGATCTGCACGTCGCGGTCCGGGTCGAGCCCCGCCTCCGCCAGGTAGTAGCGCAGCAGGTAGTTGTGGATCGAGAAATCGAACGGCACGCCGAGCTTCAGGCCGCGCCATTCCCGCGGGTCGCGCCGGTCGCGGTGCTTCATCGCCAGCACGATCGCCTGCCCGTTGACGTTCTCGATCGCCGGCACCGTCCATGGCACCGGCGCCGAGCCCACGCCCATCGAGATCGCCAGCGGCATCGGCGCCAGCATGTGCGCCGCGTCGTACTCCCCGGCCATCGCCTTGTCGCGCACGATCGCCCAGCCCGCGGTCTTGACCAGCTCCACGTCGAGGCCCTGGCGCGCGTAGTGCCCCATCGGCCCCGCCATGATGATCGGCGTCGCACAGGTGATCGGGAGGAAGCCGACCCGCAGCGACCGCTTCTCCGGCGGCCCGGGCGCCTGCGCGAACGCCTCCGCCGCAGCCGCCACCGGGAACGCCTGCGCCAGCGCCGCCATCGCCGCCGCCGCTCCCACGCCGGCCAGCAGCCGCCGCCGCCCCGCCCCGTGCCCGAGCACCGCCCGCGCCACCGCCGCCTCGACCACGCGCGCCGCCACCGCCTCCGCGCCGCCGCAGCACGCCAGCCCCTCGTGGCCGCCGCAGCCGCACCCCGCCGCGCCGGGATCGTGGAACAGCCTGGTCATCGGTCCTCCCGCTCGCTCCGCCCCCGGCCAAGCAAGCCGCACGCCAGAGCCGACGCCGGTTGTCCCGGACGGCCGGAAAGGAAGGCCAGGGGCTCTGCCCCTGGACCCCGCCAGGGGCAGGGCCCTTGGAACCCCTTACTGAAGTGAGGCCGGGTCCAGGGGCGGCTCCCTGCGGTGGCCTTTCCGACGATCCAGGCGGATCGTCGGAACCTTTGGCCACCTCCGCCTGGCGGGTCCAGGGCAGAGCCCTGGCCTTGCTCCCCGGCCCCCGGCACGGAACGCCCCACCTTCACGCCAGGCCCCCCGGCGCCGCATGATGCGCGCCCCACCCCGGAGCCGCCCGCCATGAGCCTCCTCTACGGACCGACCCACCGCGCGCTGCAGGACCGACACGGCACGCAGCGCCTCGCCGATCGCCTGGAAAGCCTCGCCCACCCCGAGTTCGACGACGCCGACCGCGCCTTCATCGAGGCCGCCGCGCTGTTCTTCCTCAGCACCGTGGACCAGGCCGGCCGCCCCACCGTCTCCCACAAGGGCGGCGCCCCCGGCTTCGTGCGCATCACCGCGCCCGGCGAGCTGGCGTTCCCGTCCTACGACGGCAACGGCATGTTCCTCTCCCTCGGCAATCTCGCCGCCAACCCCCGGGTCGGCCTGCTGTTCATCGACTTCGCCCACCCCCGTCGCCTGCGCGTGCAGGGCAGCGCCCGGATGCGGCCCGACGACCCCCTGCTCCCCGCCTACCCGGGGGCGGAACTGGTGGTCCGCGTCACGGTGGAGACGATGTTCGTCAACTGCGGCCGCTACATCCACCCGGCGGCACCCGCCGGCCTGTCGCGCCACGTGCCCGACGCCGACGGCCGCCAGCCGTTCCCGGCCTGGAAGCGCATCGCCCCGCTCGCCGAGACCCTGGGCGAGGCGGACCGCCACGCCGTCGACGCGGCCGGCGGCCCGATCGCCCCGGAGGCCTACCGCGGCGAGGAGGTGCCGCCCGAAGCATAGGAAGCGTTGAGGCTCTGCCTCGAACTCCGCCAAAGGCCGGGTCTCTGGAAACCTCGACGGGGACCATGCCCCGCAACGATCAGCCCGGGGCAGGGGAGGGCGTCGGTTCCCGCCCCGCCTTGCCGAACGCCCGCCCCGGCCCTTCTATCGCCCCCATGAAGAAGCCCCCGCCGACCGTCCGGCCCGCCGACCGCGCCGCCCGGCTCACCGCCCTTCGCCACGAGAAGATGGCCGAGTCCGCCCACGCCTACGTCCGCGGCAGCACCGTGCGCTTCTACGAGTGGCTCGACGCCGCCGGCCGCACCGCCATCCCCGAAGGCCCGCCGGTGTGGATCTGCGGCGACTGCCACATCGGCAACCTCGGCCCGGTGGCCAGCACCGGCGGCGCGCTGGCCGTCCAGATCCGCGACTTCGACCAGACCGTGATCGGCAACCCCGCCCACGACCTGGTGCGCCTCGGCCTCTCGCTCGCCATGGCGGCGCGCGGCTCCGACCTCCCCGGCGCCACCACCGCGCACATGGTCGAGCGCATGATCGAGGGCTACGCCGCCGCCTTCGCCGAGGCCGCCGCCGAGTCCGACGGCAACGACCCGCCCGGGGCCGGCGACCCGGCCGGCCCCGCCGCCGCCGGCCCCGAGATCGTGCGCCTGACCATGCGCCGCGCCGCCGGCCGCTCCTGGAAGCACCTCGCCGACGAGCGCATCGAGGGCACCGGCCCCGCCATCCCGCTCGGCCGCCGCTTCTGGCCGCTCGAGCGCAACGAGCGCGCCGCGATCGACGCCCTGTTCGCCCGCGACGACCTGCGCGCCCTCGTCACCTCGCTGCGCGCGCGCGACAGCGACGCCGCCATCTCCGTGCTCGACGCCGCCTACTGGCGCAAGGGCTGCAGCTCCCTCGGCCGCCTGCGCTACGCCGTGCTCGTCGCCGTCGGCCACGGCCGCTCGGAACGCCACTGCCTCGTCGACCTCAAGGAAGCCGTCGCCGCCGCGGCGCCACGGGCCGCCGACGCCGCCATGCCGCGCGACAACGCCGCGCGCGTGGTCGCCGGCGCCCGCCACCTCTCCCCCTACCTCGGCGAGCGCATGCTGCCGGTGCGCCTGCTGGACCGCGCCGTGTTCGCCCGCGAGCTGATGCCCCAGGACCTCAAGCTGGAGATCGAGGCCCTGTCGCGCGCCGAGGCCGTCGAGGTCGCCGCCTTCCTCGCCACCACCGTCGGCCACGCCCACGCCCGCCAGATGACCCGCGCCGAACGCACCGCCTGGCGCGCCGAGCTGGCCCGCGACCGCACCGGCGCGCTGGACGCCCCGTCCTGGCTGTGGACCGCCATCGTCGAGCTGGTCGGCACCCACGAGGCCGCCTACCTCGATCACTGCCGCCGCCACGCCCTCGCCGCATAGGGTCCGCCGCGCGAAGGCAGGAAGCAAGCGTGTTCTTTCTTGAAAGAAAGAACCAAAGAACTTTTACCTATTGGGTTCCGGTCTCGCCCGCGCGCCCGGAACCCAATGGGCAAAGTCTTTTTGCTTCTTTTTCTTCAGAAAAAGAAGAGTCTTGCTTCCTTGCCCGACCCGGCGCCCCGGCCCGCCGTCACCCCCGGGTGCGCACCGTGGAGCGCCCGCCGTCGACGGCGAACACCTGCCCGGTGATCCACCCCGCCTCCGCCGACAGCAGGAACGCCGCCAGCGCCGCCGCGTCCTCCGGCTCGCCGAGGCGCGGGATCGGGTGCTGCGCCGCGATCGCCCTGGACAGCGTGGCGTTGTTCGTCATCGAGGCCGCGATCCCCGAGCGGGTCAGGCTCGGCGCGATGCAGTTCACCCGCGTGTGGGGCGCAAGCTCCGCGGCCAGCGACACCGTGAGCCCCTCCACCGCGGCCTTGGCGGTCGCGATCACCGAGTGGCTGGCGAAGCCCGCCCGCGCCGCCACCGAGGAGAACAGCACCACCCCGCTGCCCGGCACGGCGTGCAGCGCCTCGCCCGCCGCCGCGACCGCCACCGCCGCCCCCAGGGCGTTGAGCCGGAACGCGTCGAGGAAGTCCGCCGGCCGGGCGCGCCCGAGCGGCAGCATCACGATCGAGCCCACGCAGTACGCGAGCCCCGCGACCCGCGGCCCGGCCAGCGCCACGGCGCGCCCCAGCGCGTCGGTGTCCATCGCGTCGGCCACGGCGTGCGTGCCGCCCAGCTCGCCGGCCAGGGCCGCGAGCCGCGCCGCGTCGCGCCCCACCAGGTGCACCGCGCCGCCGGCCGCCGCCACGCGCCGCGCCACCGCCGCGCCGATCGCGCCGGTGCCGCCCACGACCACCACCGGGTCCGCCATCGAGTGCCTCCGCGCACGTTGCCTGCACCCAGGTGGCCTCGGCAGCAAGGAAGGCCAGGGGCTCTGCCCCTGGACCCCGCCAAAGGCGAGCCTTTGGAATCCACTCCTTAAGTCAAGGTATCAAAGGGCCCCACGGCCCTTTGCGGGTCCAGGGCAGAGCCCTGGCCTTCCTCCGAACCGCCCCCGCCCCCCGGCGTTCCCCCCCGCATGGACCTGTCCGAGAAGGCGCTGGAAATCCACAGCCGCTTGTGCCGCTTGTATGGCTGCCCGATCGCCTACTTCCACGACCTCGACCCCCTGAGCGAGCTGATCAGCTCGCTGCTGTCGCACCGCACCCGCAACGCCGACAGCGGCGCCGCCTTCAAGGCCCTGCGCGCCCGCTTCCCCGACTGGGCCGCGGTGGCCGCCGCGCCCACCACGGAGGTGGAAGCAACCATCGCGCGCACGACCTGGCCGGAGCAGAAGGCCCCGCGCCTCCAGGCGGTGCTGCGCGCCGTGCAGGCCGAGCGCGGCGCCCTGTCCCTCGACTTCCTGGCCGACATGGAGGTCGACGAGGCCCGCGCCTGGCTGGAGCGCCTGCCCGGCGTCGGCCCCAAGACCAGCGCGGCGGTGCTCAGCTTCTCCGTGCTGCGCCGCGCCGCCCTGCCGGTGGACAGCCACCACCACCGCGTCGCCGCGCGCACCGGACTGATCCCGTCCGGCCTGGCGGTGGGTCCGTCGCACCGGGTGCTGGCCGCCCAGCTCCCGCCCGACTGGGACGCGCAGCACGTCTACGACAACCACGAGGTGCTGATGCTGCACGGCCAGCGCTGCTGCTTCCCGCGCGACCCGGCGTGCGGCCGCTGCCCGCTGCTGGAGCTGTGCCCCGCCGGGCAGGCGCTGCAGGACCCGGCCCGCCCCGATCCGGCGACGCTGCCGGCCTGAGACCGGCAAGAATGGAACGGGGGCCATCCGCAACAGCCCTGTCGTGAAAGCCGCAGAACGGCTGACAATTTCCTAATTTTATGTTATCATATCGAATAATGAGACAAATAGGTGACAATTGAGCGACACGCGAACGACCAGCCCGGCCGACGTGGCCCCCTTCAACGCGGTCGTGGGCCTGGTCGCGACCTTCTCCGACGGCTCGCGCATCCTGTTCTCCGGGGCGCTGATCTCGCCCACCGAGGTGCTGACCGCGGCGCACGGGGTCTGGCGCCAGGGCCTCGGCCGGGCGGTCAGCGTCGTGGCGCTGCCGTTCGGGGTGCCGCGGTACGTTTCGCTCGGCGGGGAGATGGAGCTGCAGTCCGGCACCTACGCCGCGGCGGTCCACACCAACCAGATCGACGACACCAACGGCCAGGAAACCCTTGCCACCACGCAGTCCGACATCGCGCTGGTCGACTTCGGCACGCCGCTGACGAACGGCCCGGTGTTCGGGCTGCTGCCGGGCATCGCCTCGGCCGAGGTCGGCATCGCGGGCTTTCCCGGCGGGGTGGACCCGGAAGCCACGGCCACCGGCACCGTGACCCAGGTGCCCGGCTACACGGCGCTGGCCGGCACCAACCAGCTCGGGCCGGGCAGCAGCGGCGGCCCGATCTGGGTCACCGGTGCCGGCGGCGAGGTGGCGATCATCGGCACCGTGTCCACCAGCAAGTACGCCACCCAGCTCACCACCGCCCTGGTGGCGCAGATCCGCGGCTGGCAGGCGGCCGACAGCCTCGCCACCCCCGCGCCCGGCGCGGCCACGGCGCCGAACACCGCCAGCCTGCTGCGCGTCGACTCCGGCGTGCTGACCAGCGGCGGCAGCGACACGGTGCAGGCGGGCGGCGGGTCCGTCACCCTGTACGCCGCCGGGCCGAGCGTGTCGGTGCTGGGCGGCAGCGGCGGGCTGGTCGTGGTCGGCGGCTACGGCCTGGACACGGTGCGCGGCGGCGCCGGCGCCTCCACCCTGTTCGGCGGCACCGGCGGCGGGGTGTTCGAGGCGGGGCACGGCGGCGGCTCGATCCTGGTTGCGGGCGCCGGCAACACCACCCTGGTCGGCGGCGGCGCGGGCGACGCGATGTTCTGCGCGCGCCAGGGCGACGGCAACCTGGTCGCCGGCGGCGCGGGGCAGGAGGTCGCGGTGGCCGGGCAGGGCGCGGCCACCCTCGTCGGCGGCAGCGGTACCCTGACGGTGTTCGCCGGCAGCGGCGCCGACGCTATCGACACCCCCTACGGCCTTGGCGGCGAGATCGACGTGGTCGGCTTCAAGCCCGGCGTCGACCACGCGTTCTACAGCGGGCCGAACGCGGTGCCGCCGGTGCAGACCACCCACGGCGCCTGGGGCACCACCCTCCTGTTCGGCGACGGCAGCCACCTGACGCTGTTCGGCGTGGGCGTGCAGACGTCGGCCTGACGGAAAAGAAAGGCAGAAAGGCCAGGGCTCTGCCCTGGACCCGGCCTCCCTTCAGTGAAGCCATCCAAGGGGCTCCCTTGGCGGGGTCCAGGGGCAGAGCCCCTGGCCTTCCTTGGACACCGAGGCCCATCAGGTCCCCGGCCACGCCTGCGCCAGCCGCCGCCCTTCCGCCACCCGCCGGGTGAACCCCACGCGGTCGAAGAACTCCAGCACCGGTATCGTGGCGTGCCGCCCGATCCCGGTGGCCGCGCGGAACGGCCCCACGGTGAGCAGCCCCGCGTCCCCGGCCGCGTCGGCCGCACGCGCCGCCAGCCCGTCGAGCACCTCCGGCAGCACGAAGTACTGCGCCGACACCGCGCGCAGCCGCCCGAGCCGCGCCAGCGTCGCCAGCAGCGGCCGCAGCTCCGCCTCCTCCATCCCCAGCCGCTCGGCCAGCAGCGCCACCCGCGGCGGGTCGAGCCCCGCGTCGCGCAGCGCGGCCGCCACCGCGCCCCACGCGGCTTCGTCCTCCGGCGCCAGCCGCGCCTCGTGCCCGGGCAGGCGCAGCAGCCGCCCGAACCGCTGCACCGCGCCCTCCGCGACCAGCACGCGCAACGCCGCCACGGCCAGCGGACGCAGCGCCTCCGGCAGCGCGGCTGCGACCTCCTCGGCCGCCAGGCCGAAGCTGTCCGGCGCCGCGGCGAGCCGCTCCCCCAGGACGACGGGCACCGCGCCGAGCGCCGCGCGCCACGCAGCCCCCGCGACCGCGACCCGCCCGCCGTCGCCGCCCGCCCCGCCGCCCGCCCGTCCGCCCGCGCGCCCTCCGAGCGCCTCCCGCCCGCCGTGGTCGGCGGCGAGCACGACGGCGTCGCAGGCCGCAAGCAGGCCCGGCTCGTCGCCCGAGTCGAGGTTGCGCCCGAGCCGGAACCGGTCGAGCGCCACCGCGCCCGACACCGCGAGCAGGCCGCGCAGCGCCGCCGCCGGGTCGGCCCGGTCGCCGGCCTCCAGCGCCGCGAGCCGCGCCGGGCCCGCCGCGCCGCGCTCCGGGCCGAACGGGTCGAGCACCCGCCCGCCGCCGACCGTGCGCCGCGCCGACACGTCGCGCAGCACCACGCGGTCCCCCACCAGCGCCCCCACCGGCGCGTCCAGCGACAGCCGCACCAGCCGCCCCCCGCCTGCCGTGTCCCCGCCTGCCGCGTCCCCACCCGCCGCGGCCCCGTCCGCCGCGCCGTCGCGGTCCAGCAGCGTCAGCCGCCCCGGCACCCGCGCCGCCCCGAGGTGGGCGTGCACCGTCAGCCCCCGCGCCGGCGGCGGCTTCTCCCCCGGCGACAGCGTCAGCCGCAGGTCCAGCCGCGTGGTCGGCGCGTGCAGCGCCGGCGCCACCGCCCAGCCGCCGCGCCCCGCCGCCTCGCGCGACAGCCGCGGCCCGGCCAGGTTGAGCGCGCAGCGCTGCCCGGCCCGCCCCACCGCGGCCGCCGTGCCCTCGGCGTGCACCGCGCGCACCCTGGCCTCCAGCCCCGACGGCGACAGCACCAGCCGGTCGCCCGCGCGCACCTCCCCCGCGTGCGCCGTGCCGGTCACCACGAGCCCCACGCCCGGCAGGGTGAACGCCCGGTCCACCGCGAGCCGGAACCCCCCGCCCGCGCCGCGCACAACAGCCGCGTCCTGTGCCGCCTCCCCGCCATCCCCCGCGCCCGCGTGCCGCCGCCCCCCCGCCGAGGCCACGGCGGCCTCCGCCAGGAACGCCGCCAGCGCCTCGATCCCCTCGCCGCTGACGCTGGAGCACGCCAGCACCGGCACGTCCGCGAGCCCGGTCCCGGCCAGCAGCGCCCGCACCTCCGCCTCCGCCGCCGCGAGCCGCGCCGCGTCCGCCCGGTCGGACTTGGTGAGCGCCACCACGCCGCGCCGCACGCCGAGCAGGTCCAGGATCGCCAGGTGCTCCACCGTCTGCGGCCGCACCCCCTCGTCGGCGGCGACCACCAGCAGCGCGAACTCCCCCCCGGTGGCGCCGGCCAGCATGGTGCGCACCAGCGCCTCGTGCCCGGGCACGTCGACGAACGCCAGCGCCGCCGCCGTGCCCGCGCCGCGGAACGCGAACCCCAGCTCGATGGTGATGCCCCGCGCCCGCTCCTCGGGCAGCCGGTCGGTGTCCGTGCCCGTCAGCGCGCGCACCAGCGCGGTCTTGCCGTGGTCGATGTGGCCCGCGGTGACGACGATCATCGCGGCAGTGTGCACGCCGCAAAGGAAGCAAGGCCAGGGGCTCTGCCCCCATGCTTGAAGAAGGGAACCCCGCCAAAGGCGAGCCTTTGGAATCCATTCCGAAGAGAAGTCCCATGTGCGCCGGTCCAGGGCGGCTCGCCCTGGCGGGTCCAGGGCAGAGCCCTGGCCTTCCTTCCCGCAGTCCGGGGAGAACCCACCGGGCCCTCCCCGCCGCGCGCCTAGCGGATGCGCGTCTCCGCCAGCTCCGACATGCACGTGTCGTAGGCGACGAACTCCACGCGCCGGCTCACCGCGAACAGCGTGTGCGGCGACACCAGGAACAGCGCCTTGGCCTCCCCGTGGACGTAGCGCTCGACCTCGCGCACCACCTCCTCCTGCGCCGGCTGGTGCGGCGTGCCCAGCAGCTTGGCGTACAGCGCGTCGAACGCCGGGTCCTCCGGCCCCGCGCGCAGCCCGCCGTTGGCGCCGAAGAACTCGCGGTGTACGACGCCCACCGGGAACTGCGGGCTCCAGTCGAAGTGCCACGTCAGGCGCAGGTCCCAGCGCGCCGGCTCCTCCTTGCCGTACACCACCTCCACGGTGATCCCGGCCCCGCCAAGCTGCCCGACCAGCGCCTCCGCCACCGGCGCCCAATCCGGCGAGGACAGCACCACCAGGCTCCGCCCGCCCAGCCCCGCGGCCACCGCCTTCGCGGCCTCCGGGTCGTGGTCGAACGGCTGCAGCGACGGGTCCGCCCCGTAGCGCCCCGCCTGGATCAGCGCCGGCAGCAGCTCCGAGTGCCCGTCCAGCGCCGCCACGATCGCCGCGCGGTCCACCGACCGGTTGAGCGCACGGCGCATCGCCACGTCGCGCCACGGCGAGTCGTCCGGCGTCTCGTTGAACACGCCGACCAGCACGGTCTTCGCCGCCTTCACCTGCACGTCGGCATGCTCGCCGCCGGAGAACGCGCGCGCATCCGCCGGGCTGAGGTCCATCACCACGTCGACCCGCCCGTCCCCGGCCGCGACCGAGACCAGCGCCGCCTCCTTGCCGATGGCGTTGTCGTAGACGATCCGCGCCGCCGGGATCCGCTCCGGGTTCCAGTGCGTCGGGTTCGGCTCAAGCACCACCTGCGGCGTGCGCTCGTCGATCCTCGAATAGCCTTCAGTGAGCACGAATGGGCCGGTCCCCCACGGACCGGGCGCATCGATCACTCACCAGTGGCCTTCGGCGGACCCCGTCTTCGGGTCGACGAAACCCCACTCGTTCCAGAACCGGGTCGACGGCATGTGCATGCCGCGCAGCTTCATCAGCGCCGCCGCATCGCCACCGGGAAAGCGCATCCGCACCGTGTTCTCGTCCACCACCGTCAGCGTGGTGTCCGGCGCGAAGTTCAGGAACGCGCCCGGCGGATGCGGGTTGGTCCACTCCTGCACCTTGTCGAACGCCAGCTTGAACGAATTGGCGTCGTACTTCTCGCCGTCCTGGTAGACGGCGCCCCGGCGCATATCCAGCTCCAGCGTCTCGTCGTCCACCCAGGACCACCCGGCCGCCAGGCTCGGCTGCCCCATGCCCTCATGGTCGACCCGGTTGGGCTCCTCCATGGTGTTCCACGTGACCGACAGCCAGTTCACCGGCGACGGGTCGACCACCGTCACCGTGTTGTGAGGCCCCCATTGCTGGCCCCCCGGGCTCGCGCCCGCAGTCGCAGTACCTGACATGTCGGCATCCCTCCTGGCTGCTGATCCCGCCCGCTCCGGCGGCGACGGGAGCGTAGCCACAACGTGGGGCGGAAGGGAACCGGGGGTGGGGCGGAAGGGAA
>CAXSFU010000015.1:0-51158 GCA_964236695.1 uncultured Acetobacteraceae bacterium
GGTCCAGGGGCGGCTCGCCCCTGGCGGGTCTGGGCAGAGCCCAGCCTTGCTTTCTTCTGGAGGCTCCGATGCGGATCGTCGCCGCGATGTCCGGCGGCGTCGACAGCGCCGTCGCCGCCGCCCTGCTGCACGAGGCCGGCCACGAGGTGGTCGGCGTCACGCTGCAGCTGTACGACCACGGCGCGGCGGCGAAGCGGCGGGGTGCGTGCTGCGCCGGCCAGGACATCCACGACGCCCGCGACGTCGCCGACCGCATCGGCATTCCCCACTATGTGGTCGACGCCGAGGCCCGGTTCCGGTCCAGCGTGATCGAGGCGTTCGCGGACTCGTATGCGTCGGGCGAGACGCCGGTGCCGTGCATCCGCTGCAACCAGGGTGTCAAGTTCACCGATCTGATGGCGCTGTCGCGCGAGCTGGGGGCGGAGGCGTTGGCGACCGGGCACTACGTGCGCAGGGTCGAGGGCGCGGACGGGCCGGAGCTGCACCGCCCGGCGGATCTGTCGCGCGACCAGAGCTGGTTCCTGTTCGCCACCACGCGGGGGCAGCTCGGCCGGCTGCGCTTCCCGCTCGGCGACTTCGCCGACAAGGCGGCGGTGCGGGCCGAGGCGCAGCGGCTGGGGCTGGCGGTGGCGGAGAAGCCGGACAGCCAGGACCTCTGCTTCGTGCCGGACGGGCGCTACGACGCGCTGGTGGCGACGCTGCGGCCGGACGCGGCGGAGCCGGGCGAGATCGTGGACGCGGGCGGGCGGGTGGTCGGCCGCCACGCGGGGGTGGCGGGCTACACGGTGGGGCAGGGGCGCAGGCTGGGCGAGGCGGCGCAGCTCGGCGGCGAGCGGCAGGTGGTGGTGGCGCTGGACGCAGCGCGGCGCAGGATCGTGGTGGGGCCGAGGGGCGCGGCGTCCGGGTCGCGCGACGTGGCGCTGCGCGAGGTGAACTGGCTGGTGGAGCCGGCGGCGCGGCTGCGCTGCGAGGTGCGGCTGCGGGCGCGCGACGGGCTGCGCGGTGCCGAGGTGATCGCGGGCGACGACGGCGGAGCGACGGTGGTGCTGGACGAGCCGGCGCTGGCGGCGCCGGGCCAGGCCTGCGTGTTCTACGCGGGCAGCCGGGTGCTCGGCGGCGGCTTCGTGCGCCGCGCCGCCGCGCAGGCCGGCACCGCGGCGCAGGGCGCCGCGGCCAGTTGACGGGCCGCGGCCGGAGGCGGTATCTGCGCCTCCTCACGCGCATGGCGGCGTAGCTCAGTGGTAGAGCAGGGGAATCATAATCCCTTGGTCGGCGGTTCAAATCCGTCCGCCGCTACCAGCGTGCGCGTGACTCCCTGTTTCGCGGCATGCCGGACAATCGAGGCCTCATCCTGCCCGAGGGCGGTGGTCCGGCGACGAGGCGGTCCTGTGGACTGACTGCTCCGCGTCGTCCTGTCGCAACCACGCCGCGCGCGCGGTGTTCACGTTGCCAACAGCGGCCACGCCTCGGGCGAGGCTGCGCGGTCTCGCCCCCTGCCGGCCGCTTCCAGGAGAACTTGATTGCACATCACCAGGCTGCTTTCCGTTGCGCTGCTGACCGCGGCCGGCGCCACCTTCGCCCACGCGGACGCCCGCGCCCAGGGCACGGCACCTGCCGCCCAGACCGCGGTCGCCGGGCAGTCCAAGGACTCGACCGAGACGATGGCCGACAAGCCGGTCAACAGCCTCCAGGGCGGCTACGATCACGGCCAGTTCGACCTGGATCACGACGGCACGCTCAGCCTGGCCGAGGCGAAGAGCGCCGCGGCCTATCGCTTCGACAAGCTCGACGTCGACCATGACGGCACGCTCAGCCGCAAGGAGCTGGGCAAGCGGGTGGGTTCTGAGGAGTTCAAGCAGGCCAACGCCGACAGCGATGCGACGCTGGACAAGGCGGAGTACCTTAAGCTGGTCGAGGACCAGTTCAAGGCGGCCGACAAGGACAACGAGGGGACGCTCGACAAGTCCGAACAGGCGACTCCGGCAGGAAAGATGCTGATGTCGCTGCTGAAGTAGCAGCGGCGGGCGGGCGCTGGCTCACGCCCGCCGTTTCGGCAACGGGACGGCCGTAGCCCTCAAACCGGTCCGTGTCGCGGACCGGACCAGACGAGGAACAGCGCCATGACGCTCAGGGTCGCGGTCCAGATGGATCCCATCGAGGGCATCGACATCAACGGCGACTCGACCTTCGCCCTGATGCTCGAGGCGCAGCGGCGGGGCCACGCGATGTGGCACTACGACGTGCGCGGCATGGCCCTGCGCGAGGGCAAGGTCTCGCCCGGCGCCGCGCGCACCGAGCGGCTCACCGCGCGGGCACGCCCGGTCACCGTCAAGCGCGAGCGCGGCGCGCATTTCGCGTTCGAGAGCGCGCTGACGCTCGACCTCTCGACGATGGACGTGGTGCTGATGCGCCAGGACCCGCCGTTCGACATGGCCTACATCACCGCCACCCACATGCTGGAGCACATCCATCCGCGCACCCTGGTGGTCAACGACCCGAAATCCGTGCGCGACGCGCCGGAGAAGCTGCTGGTCACGCATTTCCCCGAGCTGATGCCGCCGACGCTGGTGACCTGGGACCTCGACGCGATCCGCGCCTTCCGAGCCGAGCACCGCGACATCATCGTCAAGCCGCTGTTCGGCAACGGCGGGGCAGGGGTGTTCCGCATCCGCGAGGACGACGAGAACCTGGCCTCGCTGCTGGAGATGCACTTCGCGCGCTCGCGCGAGCCGCTGATGATCCAGCGCTACGAGCCGGCGGTGCGTCTGGGCGACAAGCGCATCATCCTGGTGGACGGCGAGCCGCTCGGCGCCATCAACCGCGTTCCTGCCCAGGGCGAGGCCCGTTCCAACATGCACGTCGGCGGCCGTGCCGAGCTGTCGACGCTGACCGCGCGGGACCGCCAGATCTGCGACACCATCGCGCCGGTGCTGCGCGCCCAGGGCCTTGTCTTTACCGGGATCGACGTGATCGGCGACTGGCTGACCGAGATCAACGTCACCTCGCCGACCGGGCTGCAGGAGATCGCACGCTTCGACGGGGTGGACCTGTCCGCCGCCATCTGGGACGTGATCGAGGCGAAGCGCGGCCAGGCGGCACCCTAGAGGCTGTCGTGGACTCAGTCTCCGCTCGCTGACTCGGACAGGAAGGCAAGACTCTTCTTTTTCTGAAGAAAAAGAAGCAAAAAGACTTTGGCCCGTGGGGTTCCGGGCGTGCGGGCGTCTGTGAAGCCTTACGGGCAAAAGTTCTTTGGTTCTTTCTTTCAAGAAAGAACATGCTTTCTTCTCTCCTTCGCGCACGGCGTCGGAGCCAGGAGGTTCGTGACAGCCTGCAGCCCAGCATCATCGGCTCGGTTTTCAGGCCGCCGGGCCGTCCTTGCCGGTCATCAGCCGGATGAGCGCAACCAGCTCGTGCGGCACATACGGCTTGCGCAGCAGGCCGTAGCCCAGTTCCGTGCGCCAGGACGGCTTGAACACGTCCGGCCGCCCCGAGGCGATCACCACGGGCAGATCGGGATACTCGATCCTCAGGCAGGCGGCGACATCGGCGCCGTTCGCGTCGCCCGGCATGTGGAAATCGGTCACCAGGAAGGAAAGCGCATGCATCCGGGCCCGGATGATCCCCAAGGCCTCGTCACCCGAGCTCGCCTCGACCACGAGGTAGCCGGCATCCAACAGGCTTTCCGCCATGATCTCCCGTATCACGGGCTCGTCCTCAACCAGCAGCACGCACAACAGCCGTCTCCTGGATCCGCTCCGGCTTTTCTGTCCGGACCAGCATCAACCCCGGCGCGGAGACATTGTTGCAGCAGTCGTGAACACCATGCTGTGGGAGAGTACTTGGGTCCGTGCCCGTGACGCTGCGCGAAACAGTCGAGCGGAGCGTCGACGGCGGAACAGGGCGCGATGCCGCCTTCCTTCGAGGAACGGGGGAACCGCGCCCCGGAAAAGCGAAACCCGGCTCCGACTGGCAGCGGCCACGACATCCGCTCTGCTGGTGAGCCGGATGCCGATGTCCCTCAGACCTTGAGCTCTTGTACCAACAGCCGGTTGCCCTGACCGGTCGGGACAGGAAGGCCAGGGGCTCTGCCCCCATGCTTGAAGGTGGCGACCCCGCCAAAGGCCGGGCCTTTGGAAACCCCTACTCAAGTGAAGCCGGTCCAGGGGCGGCTCCCTCCGGTGGCCATTCCGACGATCCAGGCGGATCGTCGGAACCTTTGGCCACCTTCGCCTGGCGGGTCTGGGCGGAGGTGCCCGAAGGTTCCGATGGCCCGCTTGGGCCATTGGAATGGGCACCGGAGGGAGAGCCCAGCCTTGCTTGCCTCGACAGGTCAAGATTTTCGGCCGTTGGTATCAGACGGTGTCGGCAGTGCCCGGGCGTGCCGCCTCCTCGGGCAGCCGGATCTCCGCGTCCGCGCCACGCCGCGCCGTCACCCGCCCGATCACTGCGGCCCCCCGGTCGCCCGCTGCCTGCAGCGCCGCGACACAGGCCGCAGCGTCGCTCGGCGCCACGCCCGCCAGCAGCCCGCCCGAGGTCTGCGGGTCGAACAGCAGGTCGCGCCGCGGCCCCGCCCCGCCGCGGAGACCGGCCCCGAGCCGTGCGTTCGCGGGGTGCAGCGAGGAAAGCAGGCCGAGCGTCGCGGTTTCCAGCGCGCCGTCCAGCAGCGGCACACGCTCCAGCCACAGCTCCGCATCCAGGCCGGAGGCACGCAGCATCTCCAGCAGGTGCCCCGCCAGGCCGAAGCCGGTCACGTCGGTGGCCGCCACCGCGCCGTGGGCGCGCAGCACCGTGGCGGCCGAACGGTTGGCGCGCTGCATGTGCGTCAGCGCGGCCGCGACCCAGCGTCCCCTGGCCCGGCCGCGCATGTCGGCGGCGAGCAGCGTGCCGGTGCCGATCGGCTTGCTGAGCACCAGCGCGTCGCCGACCCGCAGGCCGGTCTTGCGCAGCACCGCGCCGTCGCGCGCGGCCAGGCCGTTGACCGCGAAGCCGAGCGACAGCTCCGCGCCCTCCGCGCTGTGGCCGCCGACCAGGGTGCAGCCGCACGCAGACAGCACCTCGTTGGCGCCGCGCATCAGGGCGGACAGCTCGGCCTCGACCTTGCGCGGCGGGCCGTATGGCAGGGTGGCCAGGGCGAGCGCGGTGTGCGGCTCGGCGCCGGTGGCGAACAGGTCGGACAGGGCGTGGGTCGCGGCGATGCGGCCGAACAGGTAGGGGTCGTCGACGATGGCGCGGAACTGGTCGACGCTGTGCACCAGCAGGCGCGGCCCGCCGCAGTCCACCACCGCGGCGTCGTCGGCGGCGTCGAGTCCCGCCAGCACCTCGGCGCGCGGGAACGGCCGCAGCCCGCCGACCGCGCGCGCCAGCACGTCGCCCGCCACCTTGGCGCCGCAGCCGCCGCAGCGCATGCCGTCCGCCGCGGCGACGTCGCGCTGCCCCGGGGCCGGCGTGTGCGGGTGCCCTGCTTGCGGGAGATCCGCGAGCGGCGAGGCGAGCCGGGCAGGCGTCGGCATCGTCGGCAGGACGTTGAAGCGGTCCACGAAGCTACGGTCGAGCCGGTCCTTCCAGCGCCACAGCCAGTCGCCCTCCAGCGTCACGCCGTTGCGGGTACCCACGGCGTGCCGACCGCCGGTGGACAGCAGGTAGAGCGCCTGGCGCTGCGGCCGGAACCGCCGCAGCGGCCAGCCCAGCAGGGTGGCGCGCAGGTTGTGCGCCAGGACCGGCCCGGCCCGCACCGCATAGACCCCGGACTTCGGCAGATCGCGCGGCGCGAACGCCGCAACGTCGCCGGCCGCGAACACGTCGTGGCGCCCGGACGCGCGCAGCTCGCCGTCCACGGTCACGAAGCCGCCGGCGTCCGTCGCCAGCCCGGTGCCGCGCAGCCAGGCGGGTGCGGCAGCCTGCGTCGCCCACACCACCTCGTCGACCTCCAGGGCCGCGCCGTCCTCCAGCGCCACGCGCAGGCCGCCGGCGGGATGCCGAGGGTCGACCACCTCCACGGCAAGGACTCGCGCGTCCCGCACCGACACCCCTTGTGCCGCCGCCAGGGCGTGCACCCGGCGCCGCGCCCCGGACGCGAAGCCGGGCAGCAGCCCCGACCCGGTGAGCAGCACCACCTGTACCGCCACGCCGGGCGCCGCCGCCTCGCGCAGCCGGCGCCCCAGCGCGAACGCCAGCTCCGTGCCGCCCGCGCCGCCGCCCACCACGGCCACCCTGGCCGACCCGCCCCGGGCGTGTGCCCGGTCCAGCACCACGCCGATTCGTGGCAGCAGGCCGTCGATCGGCTTGAGCGGCACCGCATGGCAAGCCGCCCCCGTGACGTCGGCGATGCGCGGCGTGGCGCCGACGTCGATGGACAGCAGATCATACGGCACCGGTGGCCGCCCCTCGCACAGCACCTCGCGCCGCGCGAGATCCAGCCCGAAGGCGGAGGACAGGTGGATTCGCGCGCCGGCGAACCGGGCCAGCGGGAACAGCTCGATTCGCGCCTGCTCCGGGCGGTACAGCCCGGCGACCACGCCAGGCAGCATGCCAGAGTACACGGACTCCGGCTGCGGCGTGACCAGGGTCAGCCTCACCCCTGGCACCGGCCGCATGCCGAAGGCGCGCAGCACGGCGACATGGGCGTGGCCCGCGCCGAGCAGCACCACATCGCGTTCCACGGGTCCGGAGTCGTCCTGACGGTTCATGGCGGGCCTCGGGCACGGCTGGACGACCGCCGCACCGCGGGATGCGGATGGTTCGGCGCCGTCCGCACCGCTGTTGCTGGCCTTCGCCGGCCAGAACTGTAACATGGCACGGCGTCACCGGAGGTCACGATGGGCGAGATGAGGCAGGTGATCGTTCCGGTCACGCCGTTCCGGCAGAACTGCGCGATCCTGTGGGATGCCGACAGCGGCGAGGCGGCCGTGGTCGACCCGGGCGGCGACGTGGACCGCATCCTCGCCGTGCTCGACCAGCACCGCGTGACCCCCGGCCGCATCCTGCTGACCCACGGCCACCTCGACCATGCCGGCGGGGCGGCCGAGCTGCGCGACCGGCTGCGGGCCCGCGCGCCGGACCATCCGGTGCCGATCGAAGGGCCGGACCGGCGCGACGCCTTCCTGCTCGACGGGCTGGAGGCGGCGGGGCGGCAGTACGGCGTCCCCATGCGCAACGTCGTCCCGGACCGCTGGCTCGCCGAGGGCGACAGCGTGCAGGCGGCGGGGCGCACCTGGGAGGTGCTGCACTGCCCGGGGCACACGCCCGGCTCCCTGGTGCTGTTCGACAGGCCCGGCCGGTTCGCCCTGGTGGGCGACGTGCTGTTCCGCGACTCCGTCGGGCGCACCGACTTCGAGTATGGCGATCCCGACGCGCTGCTGTCGGCGATCCGCGACAAGGTGCTGCCGCTCGGCGACGACGTGGCGTTCCTGTGCGGGCACGGTCCTTCCTCGACGGTCGGGGCCGAGCGGCGCTCCAACCCCTTCCTGCAGGGCTGACGGCCCTGGACCTGTTCTCGATGCACGGGCTCCACCACCTGTTCTCCGAATACGGCTACGCCGTGGTCGGCATCGGCGTGATGCTGGAGGCGACCGGCCTGCCGCTGCCGGGCGAGAGCCTGATGATCGCGGCCGCACTGTATGCCGCCGCCACGCATCGGCTCGACATCCTCGTCATCGTGCCGGTCGCGGCGGTCGGCGCCATCGTCGGCGACCAGATCGGCTACTTCATCGGCAGGAGCATCGGCTTCCGCGTGCTGTCGCGCTGGGGCCGCAGGATCGGCCTGAGCGAGGAGCGGCTGGAGCTCGGGCGCTACCTGTTCCGGCGCTACGGCGGGCGGGTGGTGTTCCTCGGCCGCTTCGTCGCCGTGCTGCGCACCTTCGTGGCGCTGCTGGCCGGCGCCAACCAGATGGCCTGGCACAGCTTCCTGATCTGGAACGCGCTGGGCGGGATCGGCTGGACCAGCCTCTACGGCTTCGGCGCCTACGTCCTCGGCGACGCGGTCAGGCGGGTCAGCGGGCCGGTCGGCATCGCGATGGCCGTGGTCGGCGCCATCGCCCTCGTCTGCGGCCTGGTGTTCGTCAAGCGCAACGAGCGGCTGCTGCTCGACGAGGCGCGCAGGGAGATGAGAAAGCCCGCGCCCGCGCCTGTCTGGCGGCGCAAGGAGGCCTGAGCGTGCGGGCGCCATCGGGCACGGGCGCGGCGCGTGCCTGACCTCGGCGGCTTCCTGCTGGCCTTCCCCGCGCTGTTCTCCATCGTCAATCCCGCCGGCGGGGCACTCATCTTCAGCCAGGTGATGGCAGAGCGTTCCCACGCCGAGCGCGCCGCCCTGGCCCGGCGAATCGGGCTCTACTCGTTGCTGGTGCTGCTGGTCTCGCTGTGGGGCGGGTCCTACGTGCTCAGCTTCTTCGGCATCACGCTGGCGGCGCTGCGCATCGCAGGCGGCCTGGTGGTCGCCACGCGCGCGTGGGGGCTGCTCAACGCGCCGGAAACCACACAGGCGCGCAAGGAACGCCAGGCCGAGCCCGCGCGCGGCGCCTCGCCGGACACCAGGCCGGCGATCGAGGACATCGCCTTCTTCCCCCTGACCATGCCGTTCACCACCGGGCCGGGGACCATCTCGGTCGCGGTCGCGCTGGGCTCGGAGCACCCGCACGACTCGGTGCTGGCGTTCTTCGCCGGGGTCTCGGCGGCGGCGGCGGCGGTCTCGGCCATCGTCTGGGTGGCCTACAGCTTCGCCGACCGGCTGATCGCGCTGCTCGGGCCTGGCGGCGCGCGCGTCGTCACCAGGCTGGCGGCGTTCCTGCTGCTGTGCATCGGCACCCAGATCACGCTCGGCGGGGTGGAGGACGCGCTGCGGCCGCTGCTGCGGCCCTGAAGCAAGAAAGCAAGGTCGGGCTCTGCCCGAACCGGCCAAAGGGCCGAGCCCTTTGGAAACCCTCTACCCAAGGAACGGATTCCAAAGGCTTGCCTTTGACGGAGTTTGAGGCAGAGCCTCAACCTTGCTTTCCTTCTCCCGATTGCCGCTGGCCGGCGCCGGCCGTCCTGCATACAACGCTTTGTCCAAGCACGAGGGACACCCATGGCACTGACCGACCTGGCCTGGCTTCCCGTCGAGGCCGACTGGTCCGAGCGGCTGAAGGCGGCGGGCGAGGCGGACTGGCCCGCGCTGGTGCTGCTGGCGCGCGCCCGCCTCGACCCGCTCGCCACCGGAAGGCTCGATCGGCTGCTGCGCCGCCGCTTCCCGGGGCCGCCGGAGTCCGGGCTGGCTGCGCCGCCGATCCGCCTCGCGGTGCTGGGCTCGTCCACGCTGGCGCACCTGGTGCCGGCGATCCGGGTGGCGGCGCTGCGCCGCGGCCTGCACGTCACCGTGCACGAGGGCGAATACGGCCAGTTTCGCCAGGAGCTGATGCAGCCGGCGCCGGAGCTGGCGGAGTTCCGCCCCGACGTGGTGCTGCTGTGCCTGGACGCGCGCCACCTCGCGGCCGGGCTGCCGGCGGCGGCCGACGAGGCGGAGGCGGAGCGGGTGCTCGCAGCCACGCTCGCCGACCTGCGCCAGGTCTGGGAGGCGGCGCAGGTGATGGGCGCCGCGGTGATCCAGCAGGCGGCGCTGCCGGTGCTGCCGAAGCTGATGGGCGACAACGAGCACCGCCTGCCCGCGTCGCAGTCCGGCTTCCTGGCGCGGCTGAACGCGGCGCTGCGGCCGGCGGCGGACGCGGCCGGCGTGCACCTGCTCGCGGTGGACGAGCGCGCGGCACGCTTCGGGCTGCACCTCTGGCACGACCCGTCGGTGTGGCACCACGCCAAGCAGGAGATCGGCAACGCCGCAGCGCCGGTGTTCGGCGAGATGGTGGGCAACCTGCTGGCGGCGTTCCGCGGCCGCTCGCGCAAGGCGCTGGTGCTCGACCTCGACAACACCCTGTGGGGCGGGGTGATCGGCGACGACGGGCTGGAGGGCATCGAGATCGGCCAGGGCAACGCCTCGGGCGAGGCGTTCGCGGCGCTGCAGGCGCACGCCAAGCGGCTGGCCGGGCGCGGCGTGATCCTTGCGGTGTGCTCGAAGAACGACGAGGCCAACGCGCTGTCGCCATTCGAGAAGCATCCGGAGATGGTGCTGCGCCGCGACGACATCGCGAGCTTCGTGGCCAACTGGGACGACAAGGCCACCAACCTGCGCCGCATCGCCCGCGAGCTGAACATCGGCCTCGATTCCCTGGTGTTCCTCGACGACAACCCGTTCGAGCGCAACCTGGTGCGCGGCGAGCTGCCAGAGGTGGCGATCCCGGAGTTCCCGGAGGACGACCCGGCGCTGGTGCCGCAGATGCTGGCCGACGCCGGGTATTTCGACATGCTCGCGATCACCGCCGACGACCGCAAGCGCACCGCGCAGTACCAGGAGAACCGGGAGCGCGCGGCGCTGGCCGAGACGGCCACCGACCTGCCGGCCTATCTGCGCTCGCTGGAGATGAGGCTGGTGTGGAACCGCTTCGACCGCATCGGCCTCGCGCGCACCGTGCAGCTGTTCAACAAGACCAACCAGTTCAATCTCACCACGATCCGCACCACCGATGCCGAGATCGCCGCCGTGATCGAGGACCCCCGGCAGTTCGGCCTCCAGCTGCGCCTCGTCGACAAGTTCGGCGACAACGGCATCATCGCCCTGGTGATCGGCCGGCTGTCCGCCGACGGCGCGGACGTGCTGATCCATTCCTGGGTGATGAGCTGCCGTGTGCTGGGGCGGCAGGTGGAGGCGGCGACGCTGATGCTGATCGCTCAGGAGGCACGCCGGCTCGGGGCCACGCGGCTGGTCGGCGAGTACCGTCCCACGGCGAAGAACGACATGGTGCGCGAGCACTACCGGCGCCTGGGCTTCACGACGATCGAGCCGCCGGCCGGTGCCGCGGGCGACGACGTGCCGGGCGTCACCTTCCATGCGCTTCCGCTCGAGGGGTTCGAGCCGGAAACATTGTTCATGCAGGTCAGCGAGGGAGCCTATTGATGACCGAGGCCGAGATTTCCGCGGGGTTCACCGAGATCGTGCGCGAGTCGCTTGACGATGACTCCATCGAGCTGCGGCCGGAGACCACGGCCGCCGAGGTGAAGGGCTGGGACTCGGTGGCGATGGTGGCGATCATCGTCGCCGTGGAGCAGCGCTTCGACGTCAGGCTGCGCTCCAAGGAGATCGACAAGGTCGCCTGCGTCGGCGACATGATCACGCTGATCCATTCCAAGGTCGGCTGATACCAACGGCCGATTGCCCTGACCGGTCGGGGCAGGAAGGCCAGGGGCTCTGCCCCCATGCTTGAAGGCGGGGACCCCGCCAAAGGCCGAGCCTTTGGAATCCAATACCTAAGTGAAGCCGGTCCAGGGGCGGCTCCCTCCGGTGGCCATTCCAACGATCCAGGCGGATCGTCGGCACCTTTGGCCATCTTCGCCTGGCGGGTCTGGGCAGAGCCCAGCCTTGCTCGCCTCGACAGGTCAAAGCTTTCGGCCGTTAGTATGAGTCCGTCTCGCCGACGCTGATCCGGCGGCCATGGTTGGCGGAGGGGCCGCACGCAACGTTTACCGGCGGCGCGACAGCAGGTCGAAATCGCTTGTCATGACGAACAGCGGCTCGGCGATGCCGCTCGCAGGCTGCACCCGCATGGCGCCCTTCTCCGCGGGCGCGGTGACCAGCAGCCGGGTGTCCGGCGCGATCGCCTTGCAGTGCGCCTGCGCCATCCTGGCAAGGGCCGGGGAGGAGCCGGCGAGCCCGGCGGGGTTCATCGCCACGGCCAGCTCCTCCGTCGGGCAGCCGGCGGTCAGGTGGTCCGAGGCCACGAGGTCGCCGGGCGACACCGCGGCCGCCGGCCCGTCCGCCACCAGCAGCGCGAGCCCCGCCATCGTGCCCAGGGCAGTGCCGACGATGCTCAAGACAGCCGTTCCCGGCTCACGCCTGGGACACGCCGCGCAGGCGCGCGACCAGGGCGTTGGCGATGCTGCCCTGCGGGTCGGAGCCGCCCAGCGCATCGCCCGCCCGGCGCGCCGCCTTCTGGATCGCGCGCTCGGTGCCGTGCCGGTCGCCCAGCAGGCGCAGGGCATCGCACACTTCGCCCAGCTCCGCCGCGGCCTTGCGCAGCGCCGCCAGGCCGCCGGGGCTTGTCGCCTGTCCCGCGGCAAGCGGCTCCAGCAGCAACGCCGCGATCTGCTCCTCGACGCGGTCGAGGCAGACGGTCTGCAGGATCACGCGCTTGCGGCCGACCTCGCGGTGCAGACGCGACAACGGGCGCAGCGCCGCCATCGCCTCGATGCAGCGCGTCAGCCTGGCCGCGTCGGCGATCTCCGCCGCGAGCGCGCCGGGCTGGCCGGCTCCCATGCCGCCGCCACCGGAGGCCGCTGCGGCGCTCTGGTGACGGGCGACCGCGACGTCGAGAACATGGGTCGCGGCGGAGTACGCCGCCTCCTCGATGGCGTCGTCGCCGCGCGCCGTGGACAACGCCAGCGCCGCCAGGTTTTCCTGGCGCGGGCAGCGGCGCAGCAGGATCACCAGTGCGAGCCGGAAGCCGGGTGCCCCGCCGCGGGCGAGGTCGTCCAGCAGCGTCCTGACGTGCCGCGGCTCCGGTGGCGGGCGGGGCGGCTCGCACTGCGCGACGAACGACTCGATGGCCGCGGCGTGGGAGAGCAGCTGTGCGACAGGGGTGCGCACCGTCTCGAAATCCTGGGTCGTTAGCCCGGTCGCAGGGCTCCACAGCGGCGGGCAGCTCGCCGCGCGCAGCAGCTTCGCCGCCGCCGGCCACAGTGTCGCCCCGGGGAACGGTGCCGCGCCGGGCGGCCCTCCGGCCGCCGACGGGCGCGCTGCCGCGAGCTGGTCGCCGAGGCCGTCGCGCACGATGGCCAGGAGCTGCGGCAGTGCGCCGGCCGGCACCTCGGGCCGCTCCCGCCGCCACTCGGCCGTCGCCACCACCGCCGCGCGCAGCGGTGCGAACACCAGGCTGTCGGGACGCGCCGGATCGCGCAGCGCCACCGTGTCCGGATTGCCGAGAGCGCTCATGGCGGCGCGGACTCCCGGCCTGCCGGGGAGCGGGCGGGAGTCGCGGGACGGCGGACCAGGCCGGCGTCTGTGCAGCATGGAGACATCGGGCGCCTTTCCGGTGCGAACCTCTCCGCCCTCGGGAGGATGATCCGGCTTTTCGAGCGTCGATCGTCGCACGCAAACGTCACCAAACGGCCAACGGTGGGCGGGCGGCGCTGACCCGTCGCGCTGCCGCCCGTGCGCGCTCCGGCTCAGCCGGCGCGGGTGCCGACCAGCTCGTCGACCACGCCGGGGTCGGCCAGGGTGGAGGTGTCGCCCAGGCCCTCGGTCTCGCCGGCGGCGATCTTGCGCAGGATGCGGCGCATGATCTTGCCGGACCGGGTCTTGGGCAGGCCGGGCGCCCACTGGATCGCGTCGGGTGCCGCGATCGGCCCGATCTCCTTGCGCACCCAGGCGACCAGCTCCTTGCGCAGCGCCTCGGTCGGCTCCTCGTCGGCGACCAGCGTGACGTAGGCGTAGATGCCCTGTCCCTTGATGTCGTGCGGAAAGCCGACGACCGCGGCTTCCGACACCTTGGGGTGCGAGGTCAAAGCGCTCTCCACCTCTGCGGTGCCCATGCGGTGGCCGGACACGTTGATCACGTCGTCGACCCGCCCGGTGATCCACCAGTAGCCGTCGGCGTCGCGCCGCGCCCCGTCGCCGGAGAAGTACTTGCCCGGGTAGGTGGAGAAGTACGTCTGCACGAAACGCGCGTGGTCGCCATACAGGGTGCGCGCCTGCCCGGGCCAGCTCTCGGCGATGCACAGGTTGCCCTCCGCCACACCCTCCAGCTCGCGTCCCTCCGCATCCACCAGCACCGGGCTGACCCCTGGCAGCGGCAGCGTCGCCGAGCCGGGCTTCTGCGCGGTGGCGCCGGGCAGCGGCGAGATCATGATGCCGCCGGTCTCTGTCTGCCACCAGGTGTCCACGACCGGGCAGCGGCTGCCGCCGACCACCTCGTAGTACCAGTGCCACGCCTCCGGGTTGATCGGCTCGCCGACGCTGCCCAGCACGCGCAGGCTTTCGCGCGACGTCCTCCTCACCGGGGCATCGCCGTCGCGCATCAGGGCACGGATCGCGGTCGGCGCTGTGTAGAAGATGTTGACCGCGTGCTTGTCCACCACCTGCCAGAAGCGCGAGCTGTCCGGCCAGGAGGGCACGCCCTCGAACATCAGCGTGGTCGCGCCGTTCGCCAGCGGGCCGTAGACGATGTAGGTGTGCCCGGTGACCCAGCCCACGTCCGCCGTGCACCAGTAGATCTCGCCCGGCCGGTAGTCGAACACCAGTTCGTGGGTGTAGCTCGCCCAGACCATGTAGCCGCCAGTGGTGTGGATCACCCCCTTCGGCTTGCCGGTGCTGCCGGAGGTGTAGAGGATGAACAGCGGGTCCTCCGCCGCCATCTCGGCCGGCGCGCACTCCGGTGCCGCGCGCGCGAGCAGGTCCGCATACCGGTGGTCGCGCCCTTTCTGCATCGGCACCGCGCCACCGGTGACCGCGACCACGATCACGTGGGCGACCGTCGGGCAGGACGCCAGCGCCGCGTCGGCGTTGGTCTTGAGCGGCACGCGCCGCCCGCCGCGTCGGCCCTCGTCTGCGGTGATCAGCAGGGTGGAGCCGCAGTCCTGGATCCGCCCGGCCAGGCTGTCGGGCGAGAAGCCGCCGAACACCACGGCATGGACCGCGCCGATGCGCGCGCAGGCCAGCATCGCGACGGCGGCCTCGACCACCATCGGCAGGTAGATCGTCACCCGGTCGCCACGGCCCACGCCGAGCGCGGTCATCGCGTTGGCGAGCCGGCAGGTCTCGGCGTGCAGCTCGCGGTAGGTGACATGGCGCTGGGTGTCGGGGTCGTCGCCTTCCCAGATGATCGCGACCTGGTCGCCGCGCTCGGCGAGGTGGCGGTCCAGGCAGCTCGCCGAGGCGTTGAGCGTGCCGTCGGCGAACCAGCGGATCCACACGTCGTCGGCGCCGGGTGCCTGGCCGCTGCCGAAGCTCGCGTCGCGGATGGTGTCGGGCTCGCGCATCCAGGCGATGCGGCGCGCTTCCCCGGCCCAGAACACGTCGGGCTCCATCGCCGCGTGGTTGGCCATCAGGCGGTAGCGCTCGGCGTTCACGTGCGACGAGGCGGCCAGGGCAGGCTTGACGTGGTACAGGGCGTCGGCGGACATCGGTTTCTCCCGGGCAGCGCCGCCCTGGCGGCGGCTTGCCGGCATCATGGGCAGGTGCGGGGGCGAAAGGAAGCGAACTTGGGGCTCCGCCTCGAACTCCGCCCGAGGCGGCCTTCGGACGCCGTGACCTGGAGGCTGTAATGAACCTGCCAGGCTCGAAATGCTCGCCGCCGCACAAAGGAAGCGTGTTCTTTCTTGAAAGAAAGAACCAAAGAACTTTGGCCCATTGGGTCCGGAGCCGCCCGTGCGCCCGGAACCCCATTGGTAAAGTCTTTTTGCTTCTTTTTCTTCAGAAAAAGAAGAGCCTTGCTTTCCTGCCTGAAGCAGTGAGCTGCCGCGAGGCTCATAACAGTCTTTAGCTATTGGTCTTTCAAAGGGCTCGGCCCGGCGGGTCCAGGCGGAGACCGGCCTTTTCTTCGTCCCAGCCCCCGATCGCGCAGACGCAGCGCCACTCCGCCTCGCTCACCGGTCCGACCGAGAGCCGCGACAGCCGCACCAGCGCCATGGCCGCCAGCGCCGGCTCCGCCTTGACCTGCGCCAGCGTCACCGGCCGCGGCATCGGCCCGACCGCGCGCAGGTCCACGCACACCCAGGGCCCGGCCTCGGCGGTCGGGTCCGGGTAGGCCTCGCGCACCACCTCGGCGATGCCGACGATCTCCCGGCCGGTGCCGGAGTGGTAGAAGAACGCCAGCTCGCCCAGACGCATCGCAGCGAGGTTGTTCCTCGCGGCGTGGTTGCGCACGCCGGTCCAGGGTTCGGTGCCGATCGCGACCTGCTGCGCCCAGGAGAAGCTGTCCGGCTCGGATTTCACCAGCCAGGGCACCGGCCGCGCCTCAGCCGACCAGGGCGCCGTCGCGGAACACGCTGCGGAACGGGCGCACCACCACGCTCTCGAACAGCCCGGCCCTGCCGTAGGGATCGCCGGCGGTCAGCGCCTCGGCGGCGTCGGCGTCCGCGACGTCGACCAGCAGCAGGCTGCCGCACGGCCGGCCCTGCGGGTCGAGCAGCGGCCCGGCGTGCACCAGGCTGGCGGCGTGGCCGCGCAGGTAGGCGATGTGGGCGTCGCGGGTGGCCAGCCGGATCGGCAGGCCGTTCGGCTTGTCGGTGCACGTGATTGCAAACAGCATCGGCGCGAAACTCTTCCCTGTTCAGCTTCCCGCCACGATACGGTAAGCACGGCGGTGCGATACCCCCTTGCCGGGCGTGCCGGGCAGAGATCGGCAATGCGGTCCCGAAGGGCCGGGACCGCGGGAGGGGCCGAATGGTGCAGGACTCGTTTTGCCGCAACGCCAGGGCGCGCGCCGACGTGCGCACCGGGGCCTGCCGCCATCCGCTGGTCTCGGGACGGCGCCTCGCAATTCCCTGCGGCAGCTACAGGTAAGCGAAGTGGACGCAAGCACGACCTACACGCCCGTCGCAGGCCGCACCGGCAACTGGCTGCACCGCTTCGCCAATCCCGGCCGGTTCCTGCGCCTGGGCGCGCGGATGCAGCCCTGGCTGAACGGCGCGGGCCTGGTGCTGACGCTGGCCGGGCTGACTTGGGGCCTGTTCTTCTCGCCCGCCGACTGGCAGCAGGGCGACACCGTCCGCATCATGTACATCCACGTGCCGTCGGCCTGGCTGGCCTCGGCCGGCTATGCGTCGCTGGCGGCGTGCTCTTTCGTCTCGCTGGTCTGGCGCCACCCGCTCGCGGACCTCGCCGCGGTCGAGATCGGGCCGGTCGGTGCCGGGATCACCGCATTGTGCCTGGCCACCGGCTCGCTGTGGGGCAAGCCGATGTGGGGGGCGTGGTGGGTCTGGGACGCGCGGCTGACCTCGGTGCTGGTGCTGTTCTTCCTCTACCTGGGCCACATCGCCCTGGTGCGCGCCTTCGACGACCCGCAGCGCGGCTACCGGGCCGGCGCGATCCTCGCCCTCGTCGGCGTGGTCAACCTGCCGATCATCAAGTTCAGCGTGCAGTGGTGGAACACGCTCCACCAGCCGGACAGCATCACCCTGACCGGCGCGCCGACCATGGACTCGCGCATGCTGTGGCCGCTGGCGGTGTCCACGCTGGGCTTCACGGTCGGTTTCGCGGCGGTCGTGTGCGCCCGGCTGCGCGCGGCGGTGATGGAGCGCAGGGTGCGCGGCCTGCTGATGGCGCGCGCGGACGGTGCGGGCCGCGAAGAGGCGGATCGTGCGCAGGCCGCGGGCGGCCGCCTCGCCGGGCTTGTGGACGGCGCGGCATGACGCATCTGCCGTTCATCGCGGCGTCCTACGGCCTCGCCATTGTGCTGGTGGTGGCATACTCGGCAGGTGCGGCGCTGCGGCTGCGGCAGGCCGGGCGCAGGCTGCGGGCACTGGACCCGAGGGCCACGGCAGGGCAGGGGAACCCATGACACGCAAGCGTCGCAGGCTGTGGGTGGTGTTGGCCTGCGGGGTGGGGCTTGGCTCGGCGGCCGCGCTGTCGCTGTCCGCGCTCGGCGGCAACCTCGTATTCTTCATGGCGCCGACGCAGATCGAGGCCGACCTGCCGCCGCCCAGTCGCACCATCCGTCTCGGTGGCATGGTCGAGGCCGGCAGCCTGCATCGCAGCAACGTCGACGGCCAGCCGGCCGTGTCGTTCAAGGTGACCGACGGCAGGACCGCGATCGCCGTGACCTACGTCGGCATCCTTCCCGACCTGTTCCGCGAGGGCCAGGGTGTGGTCACGCTCGGCAGCCTGCAGACCGACGGCACCTTCCGCGCCCAGGACGTGCTCGCCAAGCACGACGAGGCCTACATGCCCAAGGACGTCGCCGACGCTCTGAAGAAATCCGGACGCTGGGACCCGTCGAAGGGTGGACCGCCGCCGGCCGCGGAGTGGACCGCGCTGGCCGCAAGCCCGGCGCGCGGCTCGTGACGTCGTTCCTCCGTGGCCGAGGCACTTGCATGAGAGGTTTCCGGGCATGATCCCCGAGCTTGGCCACTTCGCCCTGGCGCTGGCCTGCTGTCTCGCGGTGGCGCAGTTCGCCATCCCGCTGTACGGGGCGCACCGTGCCGACGCCCGCCTGATGGCCGCGGCCCCGGGTCTTGCGATCGGGCAACTGCTGGCGCTGGTGGCCGCGTCGGGCGCGCTGGTGTGGAGCGCGGTGTCGGACGATTTCTCGGTCGCCAACATCACCGAGAACAGCGCGGCCGCGAAGCCGCTGCTCTACAAGATCAGCGGCACCTGGGGGAACCACGAGGGCTCGATCCTGCTGTGGGCGCTGATCCTCGGTCTGTGCGGCGGCGCGGTCGCGTGCTTCGGACGCGGGCTGCCGTCGGCGCTGCGGGCGCGGGTGCTCGGCGTGCTGGGCGGCACCTCTGCGGGATTCCTGCTGTTCGCGCTGCTGACCTCCAACCCGTTCCTGCGCATGTGGCCGCCGGCGACGGACGGGCGCGGCATGAACCCGCTGCTGCAGGACCCCGGCCTCGCGTTCCACCCGCCCATCCTGTACGCGGGCTACGTCGGTTTCGCTGTGCCGTTCGCCTTCGCGGTGGCCGCGCTGCTGGAGGGCCGCATCGACGCCGCCTGGGGCCGCTGGGTCAGGCCGTGGGCGCTGGTGTCGTGGTGCTTCCTGACCTGCGGCATCGCGCTCGGCTCGTGGTGGGCGTACTACGAGCTGGGCTGGGGCGGCTACTGGTTCTGGGACCCGGTGGAGAACGCCTCGCTGATGCCGTGGCTGACCGGCACCGCGCTGGTGCATTCCGCCATCGTGGTGGAGAAGCGCGAGAGCCTGAAGATTTGGACGGTGCTGCTGGCGATCGCGACGTTCTCGCTGTCGCTATCGGGGACGTTCCTGGTGCGCTCCGGCATCCTCAATTCCGTGCATGCCTTCGCCAACGACCCGGCGCGCGGCGTGTTCATCCTGGGGCTGCTCGGCATCGTCATCGGCGGCTCGCTGCTGCTGTTCGCGCTGCGGGCGCCGACCCTGGCGGCCGGGGGCGTGTTCGCGCCGGTGTCGCGCGAGGGCGCGCTGGTGCTGAACAACATCCTGCTGTGCTCGATCTGCGCGGTCGTGATCACCGGCACGATGTATCCGCCGTTCGCCGACCTGCTGCTCGGCGCCAAGATCTCTGTGGGCGCGCCGTTCTTCAATGCGACGGTGCTGCCGCTGGCGATCCCGATGTTCGCGTTCATGGCGATCGGGCCGCTGATGCCGTGGAAGCGCGCGCAGCTCGCCCCGGTGCTGATGCGGGTGTGGTGGGCGGCGCTGATCGCGGCTGGCGTGGCGGCGTTCTGCGTGTTCCGAATGGCGGTGCTGCCCGCGCTCGCGTTCGCCGCGAGCGCCTGGCTGATCCTCGGCTCGTTCTCCGAGCTGGTGGAGCGGGTCAGGCTGTTCCGGGTGCCGCTGGCCACGAGCTGGGCGCGGCTGGTGGCGCTGCCGCTGTCCGTGCTCGGTGCGGCGATCGCCCACGCCGGCATGGGCGTGACCATCGCCGGCATCGCGGGCATGTCGCTGGCGCAGCAGCGGATCGTCGCGGTGCACGTCGGCGAGAGCGTCGAGGTCGCCGGCTATTCCTGGACGCTGGAGGCGCTGGCCGACGAGCCCGGGCCGAACTTCACCTCGCGCGTCGCCACCATTGCGGTGAGCCGCGGCGGCCACCCGGTCGTGACGCTGCGCCCGTCGCGCCACACCTTTGCCGCGCAGGGGCAGACCGTCGAGGACGTGGCGATCGACACCAACCTGATGCGCGACCTCTACGCCGTGCTCGGCGACGAGCGGGACGGGGAGGCGGTGCTGCGCCTGCACGACAACGTGCTGGCGCCGTGGATCTGGCTGGGTGCGTTGGTGATGGCGGCGGGCGGCGTGCTGTCGCTGGCGGACCGGCGCCTGCGCGTCGGCGCACCAGCGCGGCGGCGCAGCTTGGTCGTGGCGGCCGAATGACTCCGGCGGCTGACTTGAGCCGGCAAGGCCAGAGGCTGTGTCTCCGGCCTCCGCCAATAATGTGCCTTCAGGCTTCCTTTCTTAACGGAGGGGTTTCCAAAGGCCCCTGGCCTTTGGCGGGTCTGGGCAGAGCCCGGCCTTGCTGCCTGCCTCCACGCACCGGACACGCGCGATGATCGCCCTCGACCGCCGCCGCGTGCTGATGCTGGCGCCGCTGGGCATCGCTGCCGCGGGCGGCGCCGCGTTCTGGACCATGCTCGACCGCATGCGCACCGGGGCGTTCGACCCGCACGGCGTGCCGAGCCCGCTGGTCGGCCATGCTGTGCCGCCGTTCGACCTGCCGGCGCAGCCGTTGCCGGATGGCTCGCCGGGGCAGGGCTTCTCCTCGGCCGACCTCGCGGCGCCGCCACGGCCGATCCTGGTGAACTTCTTCGCGTCCTGGTGCATTCCCTGCGTGCAGGAGGCACCGCTACTGACGCAGCTCGCCCGCTCCGGCATGCCGATCTGGGGCGTCACCTACAAGGACCGCACCGAGGCCGCGACCGACTTCCTGCGTCACAACGGCAATCCCTATGCCAGGGTGGCCCGTGATGCGACCGGGCGCGCCGCCATCGACTGGGGCCTGACCGGGGTGCCCGAGAGCTTCGTCGTGGACCGGGCCGGCGTCGTGCACTGGCACTGGGCCGGGCCGCTCGATCCCGACGTCGTGCGCCAGCAGCTGCTGCCGCTGCTGCGCCGTCTGGGGTGAAAATGGGCTGCGGCGCCGCCCTGGACGAAGCGTCCGCCGCCGGATCGACGTAACCGGCCCTTTCCGCCAAACACCGGATCAGACCAGCATGTTCCTGCGCCAGACACTCGCCGCCGCCTTCGCGCCCGTTCCGGCGGCCATCCTCGTCCTCGGGCTGATGGCGGGGCCCGCGCAGGCGCTGAGCGACCCCGCGGAAATGCTGCGCGATCCGGCGCTGGAGGCGAGGGCCGAGCAGGTCGGCTCGCAGCTTCGCTGCCTGGTGTGCCAGAACGAGAGCATCGAGGACTCCGGCGCCGACCTGGCGCGCGACCTGCGCGCCATCGTGCGGCAGCGCGTCTCGGCGGGCGACAGCGACCGCCAGGTGGTCGCCTGGATGGTCGCGCGCTACGGCAACTTCGTTCGCCTGCGTCCGCCGCTGGATGCGGCGACGCTGCTGCTGTGGGGCTCGCCGTTCCTGGCGCTGTTCGCGGGCCTGGGTGCGGCGTGGCTGGCGCGGCGGCGGCCGGCCGCCGGCCTGGCGCCGCTCGACGAAGGCGAGCAGGCGCGGCTCGCGGAACTGACCGGCGCGCGATGAGCACGGGATCGAGCGGGGAGCCTGATCCGGGTGGGCAGGCCTGATGGTCTGGCTGGCGATCCTGTGCCTGTGCGTGGTCTCTCTCAGCCCGGTGGCGTGGGCGATCGGCCGCGGCGTCACCGTGCGCGGCCGGCGCGATCCCGCGCTCGCGCTGCACCGCGCCCAGCTCGCGGAGCTGGACCGCGATCTCGGGGAAGGCCGCATCGCCCCCGCCGACCATGGCAGCGCGCGTCTCGAGGTGCAGCGCCGCCTGCTCGCCGAGGCCGCGCGCGACGAGGTCACGCCCGTGCGGGCGGCGCGCGCTCCCCTGGTGGCCGCGCTGCTGCTGGTGCCGGGCGTCTCTGTCGGGCTCTACCTGATGTCGGCGGGGCGGCCCGACCTGCCCGCGGCGCCGCTGGCGGCGCGGATCGCGGCGTCGAGCGGCCGGGCGGCGGAGGACGGCAAGCTGCTGGGCGAGCTGCGCGACAGCATCGCCAAGCTGCCGCCGGGGTCCGACCAGGCGCGTCAGGGCTTCCTGATCCTGGGGCAGGCCGAGGCCAGCCTGGGGCACTGGGGCGATGCCGCCGCCGCCTGGCGCCGCGCCCTGGGCATCCGCTTCGACGCCACCGTCGCCTTCGAGGTCGCGGAGGCGACCACGCGCGCCCAGGGCCACGTCGATGGCGAGTCGGCCGACCTGTATCGCCAGGCGCTCGCGGCGGGTGCGGCGGATGCGCCGTGGCATGTGCTCGCCACGCAGCGGCTCGCGGAAGCGGAGCACCACTGAGCGGTTGGGCACCGGCGGCAGGAAGCGTCTGGCGTTGCCCGGACCCGCCGAATGCCGGGGCGTCCAGACACCCACCTTCGGCAGGCGGCGTGCCATCCCGGCCGGAGTTCGGGCTGAGCTGCCTTGCGGATGCCTTGCACCGTGCGGGGGTGGCTCCGATCTCCTGGTGATGAGCAAGACACCAGACCAGAGCCCCGTTGTTCCTGCCGCTCCGGCGCCCGATGCGGCCGCCCAGCCTCCAGAGCCGCCGAAGGAGACCGGTGGCCCGAAGGGCAAGGATCCCACGCGCTACGGCGACTGGGAAAACAAGGGCCGATGCATCGATTTCTGATGCCAGCGGCCGAGGGTCTTGACCTGTCGAGGCAGGCAAGCCTGGGCTCTGTCCAGACCCGCCAGGCGGAGGTGGCCAAAGGTTCCGACGATCCGCTTGGATCGTTGGAAAGGCCACCGGAGGGAGCCGCCCCTGCACCCGGCCTTCCTTAAGAATTGGATTCCAAAGGCTTGCCTTTGGCGGGGTCCAGGGGCAGAGCCCCTGGCCTTCCTGTCCTGACCGGTTAGAGCAACCGGCCGTTGAAGCGTGGTTCTGACGGCCTCGACCGGGCGAAACGATAAGGCAACGCGCCGTTTGTCGTCCGGTTAACGGTTTGTTCAGCTCCGGTCTGTAACCCGGTCCGCGCACGTTCCGGGAGAGGCGCCATGCAGGATCACGTCACCAGCGGCACCGCCGATGCGGCGCGCCGCGCAGTCCTGTGCATCCTCAGCCTCGCCGGCGTTGTCGCGGCCGCGATTGCCGTGCCCCTGCTGGGCTGGCCGACCGGCCTGGGCGTCCTCGGCGTCGCCACGCTCGTGCTGGTCGTCATCCTGCTGGCCGCCGTTCCCGATGATGACGCCGGCGAGGCTTCCTCCGGTCCGGCGCCCTGAGCGGCCTCCAGACATGAAAAGGGCGCGGAGTTGATCCCCGCGCCCCGATACCCTCCCTAAACCTGGTGCCGTCTACTCTGCAGCTTCGGAGCCCCAGTTGTGGCCGGGTGCCTGGACCGCCTCTGCCTTGTCGTGGAACTGCTCGGTCTCGGTGCTGCCGGCCATCGCGGTGGTGGAGGACTGGCCGCCCGCCGCCGTGGTGGCGACCGCGTCGAACCAGCCGGTGCCGACCTCGCGCTGGTGTCGGGTCGCCGTGTAGCCGTCGACCTCGGACGCAAATTCGGCCTGCTGCAGCTCCGAGTACGCCGCCATGCCGCGCTCCTTGTAGCCCTTCGCCAGCTTGAACATCGAGTGGTTCAGGCTGTGGAAGCCGGCCAGGGTGACGAACTGGAACTTGTAGCCCATCGCGCCGATCGCCTTCTGGAAGCTGGCGATCTTGTCGTCGGGCAGCTTCTTCTTCCAGTTGAACGACGGCGAGCAGTTGTAGGCCAGCATCTTGCCCGGGAACTGCGCGTGGATCTCGTTGGCGAAACGCTCCGCCTCCTCGAGGTTCGGCTCGCTGGTCTCCCACCACAGCAGGTCGGAGTACGGCGCATACGCCAGGCCGCGGGCGATGGCGTAGTCGACGCCGACGCCCGGCTTGATGCGGTGGAAGCCCTCTGGGGTGCGCTCGCCGGTGATGAACGGGCGGTCGCGCTCGTCCACGTCGGCGGTCAGCAGCTGCGCGGAATGCGCGTCGGTGCGGCACAGCAGCACGGTCGGCACGTTCTCGACGTCTGCGGCGAGGCGTGCGGCGTTGAGCGTGCGGATGTGCTGGCTGATCGGCACCAGGACCTTGCCGCCGAGATGGCCGCACTTCTTCTCCGACGCGAGCTGGTCCTCGAAGTGCACGCCCGCGGCGCCGGCGTGGATCATGGCGCGCATCAGCTCGAAGGCGTTGAGGGCGCCGCCGAAGCCGGCCTCGGCGTCGGCCACGATCGGGGCCATCCAGTACTGGGTGTCGTCACCCTCGAGATGGGCGATCTGGTCGGCGCGGCGCAGCGAGTTGTTGATCCTGGTGATGACCTTGGGCACCGAGTCGACGGGGTAGAGCGACTGGTCGGGATACATCTCGCCGTTGCTGTTGGCGTCGCCAGCGACCTGCCAGCCGGACAGGTAGATCGCCTTGAGGCCGGCCTTGACCTGCTGCATCGCCTGGTTGCCGGTCAGCGCGCCGAGCGTGTTCACGTAGGGCTCGGTCTGCAGCAGGTGCCACAGGCGGTCGGCGCCCATCCTGGCGAGCGTGTGCTCGACGTGGAACGAGCCGGACAGGCGGGCGACCTCGGCGGGGGTGTAGTCGCGGCGGATGCCCTCGAACCGCTTCGGGTCGCGCGGCGTGCCGCCGGCCATTCCGTCGGGGCTGTGGTTCATGCTTGGCGTCATCGCTGATGCTCCTCGGCAATCAATGCTGGTCAACAATTAACACAAGCCGCGCGTTGCTGCGCCGCACAAACGAAGACTTCTGCGAAATCCAGTCGAGGCCTTCACAAACCATGCTGTGAAGTTGTAAAACGCGCACATCATGGCACGTCCCCTTATCGGCCGCACTGTGCGTCGGCTGCGTCTCGAACAGGCGATGTCCCAGCAAGCCCTTGCCGTCCGTCTCGGCATCTCCGCCAGCTACCTCAACCTGATCGAGCATGATCAGCGCAACGTGACCGCCTCGCTGCTGATACGCCTGGCCGAGGTGCTGCGCGTCGATCTTGCGGCCTTGTCGGGTGCGCAGGAGCGCCAGATGGAGGCCGGGCTGCGCGAAGCGTTCGCCGACCCGCTGCTCGGCAACGAGCACGTCGGTGAGAGCGAGATCGAGTCCCTGGCCAACTCGCCCGGCGCCGCGCGTGCCGTGCTGGCGCTGTACCGCGCCTGGCGGGTGGCGCGCGACGATGCCAGCGGCCTGGCCCTGCCGTCGGGCCGGCGCATCCTGCTGCCCAACGAGGAGGCGCGCGACGCCTTCCACGAGCGCGCCAACCACTTCCCCGGCATGGAGGCTGCCGCGGAGGCGATCGGCGCCGAGCTGGGTGCCACCCCGTCCGAGACCAATCATGCCTTGGCCGAGCGGCTGCGCCGCACCCACGGGCTGAGCGTGCGCGTCGCGCCGCTGGAGGGTGCCCTGCGACGCTACGACCCCGCCGCCCGTTCCCTCACCCTGTCGGAGCAGCTGCCGCGCGAGAGCCGCGGCTTCCACATGGCGTTCCAGCTCATGCTGCTGGAAGCGCGCGACACCGTGGAGGCAGAGCTGGCGGTGATCGCGCCCTCGTCGACCGAGGCCGCCGCGCTGATCCGCATCGCCCTGCTCAACTACGGCGCGGGCTGCCTGCTGATGCCGTACCAGCCGTTTCTGGAGGCGGCGCAGGCGCTGCGCCACGACGTCGAGCTGCTCGCGGCGCGGTTCTGCGTCAGCTTCGAGCAGGCGTGCCACCGGCTGTCTTCGCTGCAGCGCTCCGGGGCGCGCGGGGTGCCGTTCTTCTTCCTGCGCGTCGACCCGGCCGGCAACGTCACCAAGCGGTTCTCCGCCGCCGGCTTCCCGTTCGCCCGCTTCGGCGGCTCGTGCTCGCGCTGGGTGGTGCACGCCGCCTTCGCCACGCCCGGCGCGATGCGCGTCCAGGTCGCCCAGCTCCCCGACGGGGCGACCTTCCTGTGCTTCGCCCGCACGGTCAGCAAGCCGGCGGCGATGTGGGGCGAGCCGAACCCGGTACACGTGATCGCCATGGGCTGCGACATCGGACACGCGCCGGACCTGGTCTATGCCGACGCCATGGACACCGAGCGCGCCACGGTCGGGATCGGCCTGTCCTGCCGGCTGTGCGAGCGCGAGGGTTGCCGGAGCCGGGCGTTCCCGCCGCTGGAGCACCGTCTGGCGCTCGATCCGCTGACCACGAGCGACAGTCCCTACCGCTTCGAGCCGAGAGCCCGTCGCTGAGCGCTGTGGAAGGGGCAGGACCGCCCGGAGGGAAGCGGCTTCCTGGAGCTGTTTTGGTAGCATCGTGGAATGGCCATGGAAAAAGGACAGCAGAGGGAAGTGCCGCGCCTAGCGAGTGTTGCTGACCTGCCAACCTGGGTGTCCTGCGCCACTACAGGAAGAAAGCATGTTCTTTCTTGAAAGAAAGAACCAAAGAACTTTTGAACGCAAAATCCGGAACTGTATGCGCGTCCAAAACCTCACTCGCAAAGTTTTTTTGCTTCTTTTTCTTCAGAAAAAGAAGAGTTTTGCTTTCTTGTCCGAAACGACGGCCTGTTACGAGGCCCGTAACGCCCTCTGGTGTCCCAAGGGGACGGTTCGGCCGAAGCGCGGTGTGGACCCGGGCTCCGGCCGACCGGCTACTGGGACATCGGCGTCGGACGCGTCGTGCTCATGGCCCGGCCGGGGTTCGAACGCTTCACGGTGCGGTGGCGGCGGCCGGGCGTGGAGGAGGTCGCGACCGAGGTCGCGTTGCTGGAGGGCAGGCTGTTGGCGGGCTGGGGCATCTGCCCGCCGGCGCCGGGATTGGGCGGGCTGGTGGTGGAGGTCAGCGCGTCCTGCGCCATCGAGAGCGTGGGCGCGGCCAGCAGCATGGCGGCCGCGAGGATCAGCTTGCGCATGGAGAAACCTTCTTGCAGCGGGATCAAGGCCCGAATGTTACTGGGCGGTTGTTACTGGGCGGTGCTCTGCGGAACCGTGTGGCTCATCGCATGGCTGGGATTGCTATGGTGCACCGTGCGGTGGCGGTGGCGAGTCACGTGGTGGTGCATCGCACCGGTGGTGTCGGTGTGCATGCCGGTGGATGCGCTCGGCGGCATGCTGTTCTCGGGCTGCGGCATCTGCGAGCCGGCGTTCGGGCTGGCCGGGCTCATGGTGGTCGAGCTCTGCGCGAGGGCTAGGGCAGGCAGGGACAGCAGCACGGCGGCTGCGACGGCAAGCTGGCGCATCGGTTGGTCTCCAGGATGGGGGGGCTCCGCCCGTCGGCATGCGGCCGCCGTCGGGTCCGGATCGAGCCAAGCCCTAGCACACGGCGCCGCTTCGCCGACCCGGCCGTGCGGTGGCAGTGTCCTCCACCGCATCATCGCTGGGTGACGTGCTTTTCCTGCCACAGTGTTTCGTCCGCGGCGCCACAGTCATGGACGCCGACGCTATTCCACGGCGCCGCGGAGCGCGGCACCCGCCGCCAGCGGACACAGCGGCGCCGCCACTGCCAGCACCGCGCACAGCAGCAGCAGGTGCGGCCGCGCGCTCATCCCCGTTGCCGCCGCGTCGGCTGCCGCGGCCCCGAAGATCAGCACCGGGGTCGCCAGCGGCAGCACCAGCAGCGGCAGCAGCACGCCGCCGCGCCGCGCGCCCAGCACGATCGCCGCCCCCGTCGTGCCCAGCAGCGACAGCGCCAGCGTGCCTGGCACCAGGCCCGCCAGCAGCGCCGGGACGCCCTCGGGCGGCATGCGCAGCATGATGGCCAGCGGCCCCGCGGCCAGCAGCAGCGGCAGCCCCGTCACCAGCCAGTGGGCGCACGCCTTGGCGAGCGCCACGCCGCCCGCCGGCATCCCCGTCAGCAGGAGCTGGTCCAGCGAGCCGTCGTCCAGGTCGGCGCCGAACAGCCGGTCGAGCGGCAGCAGCGTCGCCAGCAGCGCGCACACCCATACCACGCCGGGCGCCAGCCGGCCGAGCGTGTCCGGCGCCGGGCCGATTGCCAGCGGGAACAGCGCGCCGGCCAGGAAGAAGAACAGCACGGCGCCGAGGCTGTCGGCGCCATGTCGCACGGACAGGCGAAGCTCGCGCGACAGCAGGGCGGCGAACAGGGTCATCGGGGCGAAGGCAAGGCAAGGCCAGGGCTCTGCCCTGGACCCGCCAGGGGCTGCGCCCCTGGACCGGCATTCCTGGAGGCTCGCGGCGTCGTGCCGCAGGGCCATGTCGGGGTTTCCAAAGGCGAGCCCTTGGCGGGATCAAAGGGCAGAGCCCTTTGCCTTCCTTGCCTAGACGCCAAGCCGCAGCTCCCCCGCCCCAGGCAGCGGCAGCGGCAGGTGGGTGGCGCTCACCACCACGCCGCCGGCCGCGCGGTGCGCCGCCAGCATCGCGCCGAACCGCGCCACCGACGCCACGTCGAGCCCGAGCGTCGGCTCGTCCAGCAGCCACAGCGCGGCGCGCGACAGCGACAGCCGTGCCAGCGCCAGCCGGCGCTTCTGCCCGGCCGACAGCATCCGCGCCGGCAGCTCGGCCAGCGGCGCCAGGTCGAGCCGCTCCAGCGCGTCCGCCACCCGCCCGCCGCCGGCCCGCGCTGCGAGGGCGAGGTTCTCCGCGGCCGTCAGGCCAGGCTTGATGGCGTCGGCGTGGCCCAGGTAGGCGCAGCATCCGGCGTGGCCGGCCGGGTCGGACAGGGCGTCGCGGCCGTCCCAGCTCAGGCGGCCCGCATCCGGGCGGCGCAGCCCCGCCAGCACGCGCAGCAGCGTGGACTTGCCCGCGCCGTTGCGGCCGAGCAGCAGCGTCGCCCCGCCGGCGGCGACGGACAGGTCCACGTCGCGCAGCACCAGCCGCTCGCCGCGCAGCACCGCCAGGCCGCTCGCCACCAGTCGCATCCTGTGTCCTCGGTCGGTGTGCCGGCGGGCGGCAGGGCAGGGGCCGCGTCGCGGTGCCGGCGGGTCCGCCCGGCCATCGTGCGGAGGCCGCGCGGGGCCATATACCCGTCGCCCCGGTGCCAGCCTGGACGGGCAATGCGCGGGTATGGTGTAACCCGCGGCAGGGATCAAGCAGCCCGGTCGCACCAGGGTCCAGGCTGCGCAACCGCTCACCCAAGGATGGCCATGAAGAACGTCGGGCACGACACGCTCCGCACACGCCGGACCCTCGATGTGGGCGGTCGCCGCTACGACTACTTCTCCATCCCCGAAGCCGCGAAAGCCGTGGGCAACGTCGACCGGCTGCCGGTCAGCCTCAAGGTGCTGCTGGAGAACGTGCTGCGCTTCGAGGACGGCCGCTCCTACAAGGTGGACGACGCGCGCGCCATCGTCGGCTGGCTGGAGCACGGCTCCTCGACGAAGGAGGTGCCGTTCAAGCCGGCGCGCATCCTGATGCAGGACTTCACGGGTGTCCCCGCCGTGGTCGACCTTGCCGCCATGCGCGACGGCATCACCCGGCTGAACGGCGACCCGCAGAAGGTCAACCCGCTGGTGCCGGTCGACCTGGTGATCGACCATTCCGTGATGGTCGACGTGTCCGGCACGCCGGACGCCCTGCAGCGCAACGTCGAGATCGAGTTCGAGCGCAACGGCGAGCGCTACGCCTTCCTGCGCTGGGGCCAGGAGGCGTTCGAGAACTTCCGGGTCGTGCCGCCCGGGGCGGGGATCTGCCACCAAGTGAATCTCGAGTATCTGGCGCAGGCGGTGTGGACCGGCGAGGTCGACGGCACGACCTTCGCCTATCCCGACACGCTGTATGGCACGGACAGCCACACCACCATGGTCAACGGCATGGGCGTGCTCGGCTGGGGCGTGGGCGGCATCGAGGCGGAGGCGGCCATGCTCGGCCAGCCGATCGCCATGCTGATCCCCGACGTGATCGGCTTCCGGCTGACCGGGCGGATGCCGGAAGGCGCCACGGCCACCGACCTCGTGCTCACCGTCACGCAGATGCTCCGCGCCAAGGGCGTGGTGGGCAAGTTCGTCGAGTTCTTCGGCGACGCTCTCGACCACCTGCCGGTCGCCGACCGCGCCACCATCGGCAACATGGCGCCCGAGTATGGCGCCACCTGCGGCTTCTTCCCGGTCGACGCGCTCACGCTGGACTACCTGCGCCAGACCGGGCGCGACGAGGAGCGGGTCGCCCTGGTCGAGGCCTACCTGCGCGCGCAGGGCATGTTCCGCGACGCGTCCACCCCGGAGCCGATGTTCACCGACACGCTGGAGCTGGACCTCGCCAGCGTCGAGCCGTGCCTGTCCGGGCCGAAGCGTCCTCAGGACCGGGTGTCGCTGAAGTCCGCGTCGCAGGCGTTCCAGGCGGAGCTGACGCGCAGCCTCGGGGTTCCGGCCAACGACCTCGGCCGCAAGGCGCACGTGTTCGGCTCCAACTACGAGATCGGCCACGGCGACGTGGTGATCGCGGCCATCACCTCGTGCACCAACACCTCGAACCCCTACGTGCTGGTCGCGGCCGGGCTGGTGGCGCGCAAGGCCCGGGCGAAGGGGCTCACGCCGAAGCCGTGGGTGAAGACCTCGCTGGCACCGGGCTCGCAGGTGGTCACCGAGTACCTGGACCGGGCAGGGCTGTCCGCCGACCTCGACGCGCTCGGCTTCAACCTCGTGGGCTACGGCTGCACGACCTGCATCGGCAACTCCGGCCCGCTGCCCGAGCCGATTGTCGACGCGATCGAGGACAACAAGCTGGTCGCGGTCTCCGTGCTGTCGGGCAACCGCAACTTCGAGGGCCGCATCAGCCCCAACGTGCGCGCCAACTACCTGGCCAGCCCGCCGCTGGTGGTCGCCTACGCCCTGCTCGGCACCATGATGGAGGACATCACCACCGCCCCGCTGGGCACCGGCAGCGACGGGCAGCCCGTATATCTGCGCGACATCTGGCCGAGCAACCGGGAGATCGCCGACCTCGTGGCGTCCTCGGTGACGCGCGAGCAGTTCGTGCGCCGCTACGGCGAGGTGTCGAAGGGCACGAAGGAGTGGCAGGCGCTGCAGGTCGAGACCGGCAGCGAGACCTACCGCTGGAACGACGGCTCCACCTACGTGAAGAACCCGCCGTATTTCGACGGCATCACCATGGAGCCGGTGGCCAAGGGCAACATCCTGGGCGCGCGTGTGCTGGGCCTGCTCGGCGACAACATCACCACCGACCACATCAGCCCGGCCGGCTCGATCAAGAAGACCTCGCCCGCCGGCGAGTATCTCGGCGAGCACCAGGTGCGGCAGGCCGACTTCAACTCGTACGGGTCGCGGCGCGGCAACCACGAGGTGATGATGCGCGGCACCTTCGCCAACATCCGCATCAGGAACGAGATGGTCGCCGGCATCGAGGGCGGCATCACCCGCCACATGCCTTCGGGCGAGCAGATGCCGATCTACGACGCCGCCATGCGATACAAGGCGGAGGGCGTGCCGCTCGTGATCTTCGGCGGCAAGGAATACGGCATGGGCTCGTCGCGCGACTGGGCGGCGAAGGGCACCATGCTGCTCGGCATCCGCGCCGTGGTGGCGGAAAGCTTCGAGCGCATCCACCGCTCCAATCTGGTGGGCATGGGCGTGCTGCCGCTGCTGTTCCCGCTCGGCGTGGACCGGCACTCGCTCGACCTCAAGGGCGACGAGACCTTCGACCTCGTGGGGCTGGAGACCATCACGCCGCGCATGCACGTGCCGCTGCACATCCACCGCGCCGACGGCAGCGTCGACACGGTGGAGCTGATCTGCCGTGTCGATACGCTGGACGAGGTGGAGTACTACCGGCACGGGGGGATCCTGCAGTACGTGCTGCGGGGGATGGCGGCGGCGGCGTAGAAGCAAGGCCAGGGCTCTGCCCTGGACCCGCCAGGGGCGAGCCGCCCCTGGACCCGGCCTCCCTCAAGGAGTGGGTTCCAAGGGCCCTGCCTTTGGCGGGGTCCAGGGGCAGAGCCCCTGGCCTTCCTTTCCTTCCCGGTCCCCCCCCATGCGCTTGGCCTCCCTGCGGCGCCCCGGCGGCGACCTCGGCCGTCTGCCGATCGGCTTCGACCTGCGCGGCCTCGACATCTCCGAGGGCGTGCGCGCCGCGCTGGCGTGCGCGGTCGTCATCATCGCCAACGAGTGGATCGGCTGGCCGCCGCTGGTCTACATGGCGCTCGCGGCCAACCTCGCCTGCTTCTGCGACGTGGGCGGGCCGATCCGCAGCCGGGTGCCGGGGCTGCTGATCTTCACCGGCGTCGGCGCCGCGATCTGGGCGGGGTTCGGCATGCTGCGCCCGCTGGGCATCCCGGTGGTGGTGCCGCTGGCCTGCGTGGTGATCTTCTGCAATGCCTATGCCCGGGTCTACGGGCTGGCGGCGGCGGCGATCGGCAACGTGCTCACCGTGGTGCTGGTGTTCGCGCTCGACGTGCCGCTCGCGCCGCGCGCGGCGGCGGTGATCGCGGCGATGTTCGTGGCCGGCGGGCTGTGGTGCACGCTGCTGACGCTGGTGATCTGGCGGCTGTACCCGGCGCGGGACGCCCGCATCGCGGTGGCCGAGGTCTGGCAGATGCTCGCCTATCTGGCGATCGACATGCGCGCCCTGGCGGGGCGGGCGGCGGTCGGCCCGGCGGAGTGGGAGGCGCATGCCCGCGCCCACCGCAGGGCGGTGCGCGACGCGATGGAGCGCGCGCGGGTCCGCGTCCTCGATTTGGCGCGCCGCGGCGGGCAGGTGGGGCCGCGCGCGGCGCAGGCCAGCGTGCGGCTGGAGACCGCCGACCAGCTGTTCGCGGCGCTGATCGCGCTGTCGGACCTGCTGGAGCAGACGCCGGGCCTGCGCGACGCGGCGGAGCGGCTGCTGGAGCCGCTGCAGTCCATGCTGCATGGCATCGTCTTCGACATCGGGCACAACCGCGACGGCGGCGGGAGCGCGATGGCGGAGCGGCTGCGCCTGGTCGTGGCGGCCGGCGACGCGGAGCCGGCGCTGCACGGCATCGCGGTGGCCGTCGCCGACCGGCTGCGGGTGATGGGGGCGGTGTCGGGGCCGCAGGGCGGACAGCGCTCGGGCGGCACACTGGGCAGCGAGGCCGCGGTGCCGCTGCGCGCGTGCATCCTGGGGCCGATCCGCGACAACCTCACCTGGCGCTCGGTGATGCTGCGCCACGCCCTGCGCTGCGCCGCGATCTCCGCGCCGGCGCTGGTGGTCACGCTGTCCTACGAGACGACCTTCACCCACTGGCTGCCCTACACCGTGGTGCTGGTGATGCAGCCGTTCTTTGCCGCGACCTGGCAGCGGGCGCTGGAGCGGATCGGCGGCACGGTGGCGGGCGCGCTGCTCGGCGGCCTGCTGGCGATGGTGGCGCACACGCCGGTGGCGCTGGCGGCGCTGATGTTCCCGCTGTGCGTGGTGGGCTTCGCGGCGCGCCAGGTCAGTTACGGCGCCTACATCGCCTGCCTGACGCCGCAGATCGTGGTGCTGGTGGAGCTGGTCGAGCCTGGGCATTCCAGCCTGGAGGTGGCGGCGATGCGCACGCTGTTCACCCTGGTGGGCGGGCTGATCGCGGTGGCCGGCAGCGTCGTGCTGTGGCCGAGCTGGGAGCCGGACCGGCTGCCCGACGAGGTGCTGGGCACGATCCGCGCCCATGCCCGCTACGCCCGCGCGGTGCTCGCGCCGATGGACGCTGGCGGCGGCGCGGGTCCGGGCGAGACCCGGCGCGCGGCGGGCCTGGCGAGCAACAACCTGGAGGCCGCGATCGGGCGGGCGCTGCAGGAGCCGCGCCGGCGCAACCGCGACCGGGTGGAGGCGGCGATGGTGGTCGACGCCGCGCTGCGCCGCCTGTCCGGCCGCCTGGTCGTGCTGCATCACGACGATGCGGAACGTGCGGCGCGGGCGGACGACCGGGGTGGCTGGGGCCGCTGGGTCGGCGACGCGCTCGACGCCGTCGCCGCCCGTGCGCCGGTGCCGGAGCGGCCCGGCGGCGGCTCGGAGTCGCTGCTGCGCATCGCGCGGCAGGTCGAGCTGCTGCAGGGCGCGCTGCGGCGGAGCTGAGCCCGGCCTCGCGCCGGGGGCTGGCCGGGCGGCTGGAGGCTGTTATGAAGCTTGCGGCAGCTCGCTGCTTCGGCCAGGAAGGAAAAGATTCTTCTTTTTCTGAAGAAAAAGAAGCAAAAAGACTTTGTCCATGGGGTTCCGGGCGCACGGGTGGCTCCGGAGCCCCATGGGCCGAAGTTCTTTGGTTCTTTCTTTCAAGAAAGAACACGCTTTCTTCTCGCGGTGACGCAGCCTATCGAGGCTGGCCGGCCCATGACGGTTGCTAGGCCGCCTTCTCGATCCAGCGCAGGATCGCGGCCTCGGTCTTGGCCTTGTCGGCCCAGCCGGTGACCTTCACCCACTTGCCGGGCTCGAGGTCCTTGTAGCGGGTGAAGAAATGCTCGATCGCCTGCCGGGTGATCTCGGGCAGGTCCTCGACCGCGTGCACGTCGGCCCACTGCGTGTGGATCTTGTCGTGGGGGACGCACACCACCTTCTCGTCGCGCCCGGACTCGTCCTCCATCTCCAGCATGCCGATCGGGCGGCAGCGGATCACGGCGCCGGGCACGATCGCCACCGGGGTCAGCACCAGCGCGTCGGCCGGGTCGCCGTCGTCGGCCAGGGTGCCGGGGATGAAGCCGTACGCCGCCGGGTAGGCCATCGGCGTGAACAGGAAGCGGTCGACGAAGATCGCGCCGCTCTCCTTCTCGATCTCGTACTTCACCTGGGAGCCCTGCGGGATCTCGATCACGACGTTGAGGTCGTGCGGCGGGTTCTTGCCGGTGCTGATCTTGCTGACGTCCATTGTGCGGCTCCTGAGCGTGTGCGCCGGACCGTAGCCATGGGGCGCGGGCTTTGCCAAGGAAGGAAGGCGAGGGCTCTGCCCTCGCCCCGCCAAAGGCGAGCCTTTGGAAGCCACGACCTGGGACAGTGCTCAGGTGTCACGGGTCGTGCCGCCGGCGCCCTAGGGAGGCGGGTCCAGGGGCGGCTCGCCCCTGGCGGGTCCAGGGCAGAGCCCTGGCCTTGCCTTGCTAGGCGCCGAGCACCGCCGTGGCCTCGCGCACGACCCCGGCCAGGGCGCCGTCCGCGAACGGGGACACCAGGCCTGCGCTCTCGACCAGGGCGCCGAACGGGGCGGAGCCGCCCCGGCCGCACAGGGCGACGTAGCGGGCGAGCGCGCCCTGCGGGTCGTGGCGGGCCTGGGCCCAGAGCTGCATCGCGCAGCACAGGGCCAGGGTGTAGTCGATGTAGTAGAAGGGGCTGCCGAAGATGTGCGGCTTGGCCTGCCAGCGGCCGCCTTTCGCGGGGTGGGCGAGGTCGGCGTAGTCGGTCCAGGGCAGGTAGCGGCGCTCCAGGCGCTGCCAGATGGCGTGGCGGTCCGCGGGGATGGCGTCGGGGCGGGCGTAGACCTCGTGCTGGAAGTGGTCGACGCAGCAGCCGTAGGGCAGGAAGGCGAGGCTGGCGATCAGGTGCATGCGGCGGAAGCGCTCGGCGGACTCCTCGCCGACGAGGAGGCCGATCTCGGGGTAGGCGAGGAACTCCAGGCCCATCGAGTTGATCTTGGCGGCCTCCATGGTCGGCCAGAGCAGGTCGATGCCGGGCTGGGCGCGGCTTTCCCAGTTCTGGAAGGCGTGGCCCATCTCGTGGGTGAAGACGTTCACGTCGGCCTGGGTGCCGTTGAAGTTGGCGAAGATGAAGGGGACGCCCTCGGTCGGGAACGAGGTGCAGAAGCCGCCGCCGGCCTTGCCGGGGCGGTTGGCGAGGTCGAGGAAGTTGCCTGCGACCATCATGCGGTAGAAGTCGCCGAGGCGGGGGTCGAGGCGGTCGAACAGGGTCTGGGCCTGGGCGACAAGGAAGTCGTGGTTTCCGGCGGGGCCGGGGTTGCCGAGGGCGTCGATCAGCGCCTCGTCCCAGAAGCGCAGGCGGTCCCAGCCCTGCTCGGCGCGGCGCTGCTCCAGCAGGCGCGAGACGAGGGGGACGACGTGCTCGACGACCTGGTCGCGGTAGCGGGCGACGTCGGCGGGGCCGTAGTCCACACGGCGCATCCTGCGGTAGGCCAGCGGGGTGTAGGTGTCCTCGCCGAGCTTGCGCGCCATGCCGTGGCGCAGGTGGACGAGGCGGTCGTAGATCGAGTTCAGCTCGTCCGCGTTGTCGGCGAAGAAGGCCCAGCGCGCCTGCTCGGCGCGGTGGCGGGTGTCGCGGTCGGCGTTCTCGGCGTAGGGGCCGAGGGCGGACAGGTTGAGGGTTGCGCCGTCGAGGGGGATCTCGGCGCCGGCGAGCAGCTCGGTGTAGCGGGCGGACAGGCGGGCCTCCTCCTCCAGGTCGGCGGCGATCTCGGGGCGGAAGGTGGTGACGTCGCACTCCCACAGGCGCACGGCGTGGGCGCCGGCCAGGCGCTCCAGCGCGGCGCGGTCGCCGGCCAGGAGGCGCAGGCGCAGCGCTGTGTCCAGGCCGGTGGCCTCTGGCTGCAGGGAGTCGGCCAGCTCTCGGTCGGCGCGGCGGGCGGCGTCCGTGGTGTCCTGGGCGAAGCGGAGGTGGACGAGCGCGGTCCAGCTGTCGAAGCGGCGGCGGGCGGCGTCCCAGGCGGCCAGGGCCTGCGCGTCCTGGCCCGCGTCGAGCTGCGCGTGGATTGCGACGTACTCGGCGGCCAGCGACTCGCGAGACGGCACGGGGGCTTGGATGTCGGAGAAGTGCATGCGGCCTCGCGGGGGTGAGGGTGGGGTGGCGGCAGGGCCGGGCGTGCGACGCGACGCGCCGGCGCCTCGTGATCTGCGCCCTGTTCGCGGGAGGCAAGGGGGCTTGTGACGGTGTCCTGCCGCGCAGGACAAGGGCGTACTGCGGGGCGAGACGAAACAGAGGTGTTTCGGGGGCGTCGTCCTGCGCGGCAGGACAGGTTGAGCCCGATTGGCGAGACGCTACGTCCTAGGAAGTGGGTTTCGTCGCTTGGCAGGAGGCGCCGGTGTCCTGCCGCGCCGGACTAACCCATCCTGCGGAGCGAGACGAAACAGGGGTGATCCGGGGGCGTCGTCCTGCGCGGCAGGACATGGCGGGGCCGTTCGGCGACACCCTGCGTCCGGAGCAGTGGGTTTTGTCGTGCGGCGGGGGCGCGGGGTGGCCTGCGGGAAGGGACCGGGCGGGTCAGATCGGCTTGAGTCCGGCCTCGATCTCGGCGCGGCGGGCTTCCAGGAAGGGTGGCAGGGCCAGGCGCTCGCCCAGGGTGGCCAGCGGCTCGTCGATGTCGAAGCCGGGGCCGTCGGTGGCGATCTCGAACAGGATGCCGGCGGGCTCGCGGAAGTACAGGCTGCGGAAGTAGTGGCGGTCGATCGGGCCGCTGGACGGCACGCGCAGGTCGTGCAGGCGCTCGTTCCAGGCGCGGTACTGTTCGGCGTCGGGGGTGCGGAACGCGACGTGGTGCACGCCGCCGGCACCCTGCTGCGCACGCGGCAGGTGCGGCTCCACCGCCACGTGCAGCTCCGCGGCCGCGCCGCCCTCGCCCATGGCGAACACGTGGACCTCGGCGCCGTCGTGGCGATAGCGGCGGACGGCGCGCATGCCCATGACGCGGGTCAGCACGTCGGCGGTGGCGTCCAGCGCGGCCACGCTCAGGGTGATCGGGCCGAGGCCGCGGATCTGGCGGGCGGCGGGAACCGGGCTGCGGTCCCAGGGGTGGGCCTCGCCGTGGCCGCCGTCGTCGACCAGGCTGAGGCGCCGGCCCTCGGGGTCCTCGAAGTCAAGGGTCAGGCGGCCGTCGCGCCCGGCGGGCGGCGCGTGGGCGACGCCGTGTGCGTCCAGGCGGGCCGACCACCAGGCCAGGGTGTCGGCGCCAGCGACGCGCAGCGCGGTGCGGCTGATCGCGCCGCTGCCGCGGCGCTCCGGGGCGGCGGGCCAGTCGAAGAAGGTCACGTCGCTGCCGGGCGAGGCGAGGCCGTCGGCGTAGAACAGGTGGTAGGCGGACACGTCGTCCTGGTTCACGGTGCGCTTGACCAGTCGCATGCCGAGCACGCCGGTGAAGAAGGCGTGGTTGGCCGACGCGTGCGCGGTGATCGCGGTGAGATGGTGGAGGCCGGTGAGCTGCATGGGCCACTCCTGGGAGCGGGCGCCGGCCGGTCCGGCGGCGCCGGACCCGCGGCGCTGCCGATCGGGGAGGGAAGGCTACCGGGACGGGGTGGTGGAGCCAAGCGGGGTCGAACCGCTGACCTCCTGAATGCCATTCAGGCGCTCTACCAACTGAGCTATGGCCCCTTCCCCGCGGGGAGGCGGCTTATAGCCACGGGCTCCCGGCGGGATCAAGGGGCCGCGTGAGGATTTGCGTGGCATGGTGCCGGGAGGCGACGGCGTGTGGCGCGGGCAGTATGAAGGAAGGCCAGGGCTCTGCCCTGGACCCGCCAGGCGGAGGTGGCCAAAGGTTCCGACGATCCGCCTGGATCGTTGGAAAGGCCACCGGAGGGAGCCGCCCCTGGACCCGGCCTCCCTCACGGAATGGATTCCAAAGGCTTGCCATTGGCGGGGTCCAGGGGCAGAGCCCCTGGCCTTCCTTTCTGGAGTTCAATCCGAGACACTGCCGGGCAGAGCCCAGCCTTGCCTGCCTAGCTGGCGTGCCCCGTCGCGTCCGCGCGCAGCTCGCGGGCGCGGGCGAGGACGCGGTTCTCGATCTCGCCGGTGGTGGTCGGGCTGACCGGGGCGTCGGCCCAGCGGCCGCTGTCCTGTACCTGGCGGAACAGAGACACGCGCACGCCGTCGGCGCGGAGCTGGCGGCCGAGGATGTAGGCGGTGGCCTTGAAGCGCTCGCCGCTGGTGGTGGGGGGCGAGTACCAGTCGGTGATGATGACGCCGCCGAACGGGTCGGCGGAGGCGAGCGGCATGAAGCCCAGCGTGTCCAGCGCGCCGCGCCACAGGTAGGCGTTGACGCCGATGCCGCTGCCCTGCTCTGCGTCGGGGCGGCCGGTCTTGGCGTTGCCGAAGGTCAGGCCGTTGGCGCCGAACAGCTTGCCCTGCGCCTGGTCCTTGTAGCGGTAGTCGTTGTACTCGTTCTCGGCCACCGGCCGGACGGTGGGGGCGTTGCTGCCGCATGCGCCCAGCGCGAGGAGGGCGAGCAGCAGGGCGGGACGGAGTGGCGAGGAGGTCATGGCGGCCCTTTGTCGCGGGGCACCACACGCCCTCGTGTTTGCGCCCCAGTGTTGGGGCGATGTCTAAACCGTGAGCGGCGGTGCGCCAAGTCGGGGATACGCCGGAGACAGGCGTTCTGGATGCAACGCTTCGGCCGGGAGGCCGCCGGGCAGGACGCTGCCGGGCGTGGCGCTGCCGGATCGGGTGCTGTCGAGGCGGGCGTTGGCGGGCCTGGAAGGTGTTGTGGATCTGCCGGCCTCGATCTGCTGCGCGAAGGCGAGAAGAAAGCGTGTTCTTTCTTGAAAGAAAGAACCAAAGAACTTTGGCCCATTGAACTGGGTCGCCGGCCGCGCGCCCGGAACCCCATGGGCAAAGTCTTTTTGCTTCTTTTTCTTCAGAAAAAGAAGATTCTTGCTGTCCTGCCTGCCTCAGCGAGCCGATCCCCAGCCCATGACGGCCTCCGGCGCTGCCGGATCGGGGTCGCCGCGAGACGCTGCCGTGTCGGCGTTCGGCCCCTGAACGCGAGCGGGGCGGCGGATCGCTCCGCCGCCCCGCAGGACGAGGCGCAGCGGCGGGAGCCGCTGCGGCCGTGGGAGGCTACCAGCTCAGGCCGGTGCCGAGGGCGAGGGCCTGGGCGCGCAGCTTGTTGCCGGTGGGCGAGACGGTGTTGGTGGCGATGTTCACGCCGCCCTGCTTGCGCTGGTCCCAGATGTAGGAGAGGAACAGCGACACGCCGGGGGCCAGCGCGTAGGTGGCGCCGGCGGCCGCGCCCTGGTCGCGGGCCTGGCTGATGCCGGTCTGGGCGATGTTGCCCTGGTAGGTGTAGTCGATCCAGGAGCCGCCGAAGATCAGCGGGCCGACGGTGTAGGTGGCGCCCGCGACCCAGGCGCTGCCGACGGTGCCGCCCTGGGTGTCGAGACCCCACTGGCCGGTGTAGCGGCCGCGCTGGAAGTTGCCCTGCAGGCTGAAGCCCGCGTAGGTCACGGCGACGCCGGTGTCGAACATGTCGAGGCCGGAGAAGCGTTGCGCCGCGGTCAGGGTGGCCTGGCCGTTATATTTCACGTTGCCGGAGTGGATGTAGGAGCCGGTCGCGGCCAGGCCCACCGGGCCGAAGGTGCCGCGGTAGCGCAGCAGCACGTCGGTGGTGTTCACGCGGCGAGAGGTCTCGCCGATCACGCCGGTGGCCGAGGTGCGCGCGCAGCCGAGCGCCGCGTCGGAGCCGTACACCGCGCCGTTGGCGAGCGGGGCGACCACGGTGGCGCCGCTGCTGGCGGTGATGGTGGTGGTGTTCTGGGTGTTGGCCGAGGGGCAGTTGCCGTCGTCGATGTTGGAGTTGTTGGTGTTCGGCTCCCACGAGGCGCCGAAGTCGAAGCCCATGACCTGGGGCGAGAGATAGACGATCTTGGACGTCGAATAGAAGTTGCCGACGTCGGCGAACGGGTAGAGCAGCTGCGCGTTGCTCGCGAGCTGGTAGTAGACGTCGCCGTTCCAGCCGCCGGCGTCGAAGTTCTCGACGGTGCCGGTGAGGTAGAGCGAGGAGGGGCTGTCGGTTTCACCGAAGCGCAGGGTGCCGAACTTGTTGGCGCCGAGGTAGCCGAAGGCGCGGCGGTAGTAGAGCGTGCCCTGGCCGCGGTCGGCCGCCGAGGGCGAGCCGTTCACGCCGCCGCCCGGCGCCACAGTGTTGTCCTGCCGGATTTCGAGGGCGGCGCCGTACTTCAGGCCGTTGGAGGCGACGCCGTCGAAGCCCGGGTAGAGGCGGGCGTATTCGGCGAACCCGTAGGTGTTCTGCTTGGTGGTGTTGGTGGCGGTCTGGCCGCGGTAGTCCTTGTCGTCGAAGTAGCCGGCGTAGAAGCGGAAGCGGCCGTTGAGGCGCACGCTGATGGTGCCGGGCGCCGGCGCGGCGGCCGCGCCGTCGTCCATGCTGGACTGGTCCATGCTTGCCTGGTTGAACGTCTGGCCGTGTGCCAGGTCCGCCAGCCCCAGGGAGGCACTCAGCGTGGCCGTGCCGGCCAGCAGGAGCTTGCGCATCAGTCTCTCCACCTTTTGCCGGACAGCCGGCGACGAAAGCAACGGCGAGCCGATCCCCCGCCTGAGCGACGGCGGGCATGGCCTGCCAGGCAGGCCTGCCGCCCGGATCGGTTCGATGGCGGAGTATTGCGGCGCAGCGCGCGTGCCCGCAATCGTCGAACCCGCCGGTCATGGCCTTTCAGGAACACTGTGGCGTCGCGGCCACGAGCCGCCTCGTCAGGCGAGGGCGGCGATCGCGCCGGCGCCTGCACATACCATGGTAGAGCGAAGCGCCCGCAGGCGCAGCGCGTCGATGCCGCCCAGCGCGCAGACCGGGATAACCGACTGACGCGCCATGGTTCTCCAGCGCAGCGGGCCGAGGATGGCGTCGCCTGGATGGCTGCCGGTCGGCCACGCCGGCGACAGGAACGCCAGGGCGGCGCCGGAGCGCGCCGCGCGCCGCAGGTCGGCCGGGCCATGCGCCGAACTTGTCACCATTCTGCCACAGCGCGGTCCGGGGAGGCGGCGGCCGTCGCGCAGGTGCACGCCCGCGCCGAGCCTTGCGGCCAGCCTGGAGTCGCCGGCGACGCACAGCGCGAGGCGGCGCGCGCGGCAGATCCGCGCCAGCGCCGCGCCGAGCCGCGCGCGCTCCGGCGCCCCGTCGTGGCGCAGCACCACGCCGCACAGGCCGCGCGGCAGCCGGGCCACCGCCGCGCGCGGGTCGGGCAGGCGGCCGGCGTCGGTGAACAGCCACAGCACCGGCAGCGCGTGGCCCGGCAGCCTGGCGCGAATGCGGCGCGCCTTGACCGCCCGCGCCCAGGCGAGGAGCTTCGGGTCCATGAACGATCCTTTCGACCAGGGCTTCGCGGACGCGCGGCCGTCCGAGGCCGCGACGCCGGATGACGGCGAGGTGGCGCGTGCGCTCGATGTGGTGCGCGCGGCGATTGCGCGCGCGGCGCAGGACAGCGGGCGCGCGGCGCAGGATGTCACGCTGGTGGCGGTGTCGAAAACCCATTCGGCCGGGCGGATCGCCCAGGCGATCGCCGCGGGCCAGCTCTGTTTCGGCGAGAACCGGGTGCAGGAGGCGCAGGCGAAGTTCCCCGCCCTGCGCGCGGCGTCGCCGGGCCTGCGGCTGCACCTGGTCGGCGGGCTGCAGACCAACAAGGCGCGCGAGGCGGTGCGGCTGTTCGACGTGATCGAGGTGCTCGACCGGCCGAGGCTCGCCGACGCGATCGCCGAGGCGGCGCAGCGCGAGGGCCGCCAGCCGCTGCTGCTGGTCCAGGTCAACGTGGGCGACGAGGCGCAGAAGTCCGGGGTGTCGCGCGCGGAGGCGGACGGCTTCGTGGCGGCGTGCCGGGCGCGGTTCGGGGCGCAGCTCGCGGGGCTCATGTGCGTGCCGCCGGCGGGGGAGGACCCGGCGCCGCACTTCGCCTGGCTGGCGGGGCGCGCGGCGGCGCACGGGCTGGGCGTGCTGTCGATGGGCATGTCGGGGGACTATCCGGCGGCGGTGGCCGCCGGCGCCACCCACGTCCGGGTCGGCAGCGCCATCTTCGGCGGGCGGCCCGGCTAGGCGGGCAGCAAGGAAGGCCAGGGGCTCTGCCCCTGGACCCCGCCAAGGGCAGGGCCCTTGGAACCCACTCCTTAAGGGAGGCCGGGTCCAGGGGCGGCTCGCTCCTGGCGGGTCCAGGGCAGAGCCCTGGCCTTCCTGGCTGCGACACCGCCGCCGCTGGCGTGGACTTGCCTGTGGCGGCCCACTCCCCTACCTCATGGCCCGCACCGTTCAGCACGGCACATTCGTGCCCTGGTCCGGCCTGGAACCCTTCGCCATCCCGCAGCATCCGTCGCCTTCCGCCCGCCGGGACCGCGCAGAGTGAGCGACCTGTCCGTGCCGGCCTCGTCCCTGCCGCACCCCGTGCGGCGGCCGATGCGGGTGGGTGCGATGCTCGGCGTGCTGGGCATCGTCTACGGCGACATCGGCACCAGTCCGTTGTACGCGCTCAAGGCCACGCTGGCGCTGTTCGGCGGGCGGGCGATCTCGGACTGGGAGGTGCTGGGCTGCCTGTCGCTGATCTTCTGGTCGCTGATCCTGATCGTGACGGTGAAGTACGTGCTGCTGGTGATGCGGGCGGACAACCGCGGCGAGGGCGGCATCCTGGCGCTGATGGCGCTGGCGCAGCGGGTGGCCGGCGGCGAGCGCATCCGTGCGGCGCTGGGGCTGATCGGCATCGGCGGCGCGTGCCTGTTCTTCGGCGACGGGGTGATCACGCCGGCGATCTCCGTGCTGTCCGCGGTGGAGGGCTCCGAAGTCGCGATGCCCAGCGCGGCCGGGCTGGTGCTGCCGATCTCGATCGCGGTGATCCTGGTGCTGTTCGGGCTGCAGTCGCGCGGCACCGACACCATCGGGCGGGTGTTCGGGCCGGTGATGCTGCTGTGGTTCCTGGTGCTGGGCGTGCTGGGCGGGCTGGAGGTGGCGCGCCATCCGTTCGTGCTGCAGGCGCTGCTGCCCAACCATGCGTTCGTGTTCATCTGGAACCACGGCTGGATGGCGTTCGTGGCGCTGGGCGCGGTGGTGCTGTCGGTGACAGGGGCGGAGGCGCTGTACGCGGACATGGGGCACTTCGGGGCCGCGCCGATCCGCTTCGACTGGCTGGTGCTGGTGCTGCCCTGCCTGGTGCTGAACTACTTCGGCCAGGGCGCGCTGGTGATCGCGGACCCGGCGGCGCTTGCCAACCCGTTCTTCCTGCTGGGGCCGGACTGGCTGCGGCTGCCGCTGGTGATCCTGGCCACCGTGGCCACGGTGATCGCCAGCCAGGCGTTGATCTCAGGTGCATTCTCGATCGCGCGGCAGTGCATGCAGCTCGGCTTCCTGCCGCGCCTGACCGTGACCCACACCTCGACCATCGAGGAGGGGCAGATCTTCCTGCCGCAGGTCAACACGGCGCTGCTGATCGGCGTGCTGTTCCTGGTGGTGTCGTTCCGCTCGTCGGACGCGCTGGCCTCTGCGTACGGGATCGCGGTCACCGGGACCTTCCTGTGCACCTGCGTGCTGGCGGCGGTGGTGTTCCGGCGGCAGTTCGGCTGGTCGCGGTTCGCGGCGATCGGGGTGTGGGGCGGGTTCTTCCTGATCGACGGGGTGTTCTTCCTCGCCAACGTGCTCAAGGTGCTGCAGGGCGGCTGGGTGCCGCTGGCGCTCGGGCTCGGGCTGATGGCGGCGATGACGTCGTGGAAGCAGGGCAGGGGGCTGATCCTGGCGCGCTGGAAGCAGGACAGCCTGCCGCTGGCCTCGTTCCTGGCGCGCCTGCCGCAGTCGCGCACCATCCGGGTGCCGGGGACGGCGGTGTTCCTGACCGGCAACCCGGACTACGTGCCCGGCGCGCTGCTGCACAACCTCAAGCACAACAAGGTGCTGCACGAGCGGGTGCTGTTCGTCACGGTGCAGACGCTGGACGTGCCGGAGGCGGAGGCGGCGGTCCGTGCGTCAGTGAGCGAGCTGGCGCCGGGGATGTATCGCATCGTGCTGCGCTACGGCTTCATGGAAAGCCCGAACATCCCGAGGGCGCTCGACGAGCTGCGCGACAGCGGCATCGGCTACGACCCGATGCAGGTGAGCTACTTCCTGTCGCGCGAGGTGCTGGTGCGCGCGATGGTGCCCAAGCTGCCGGTGTGGCGGCTGTACCTGTTCCTGGTGATGGCGCGCAACGCGGTGCCGGCGACCGAGTTCTTCCGCATCCCCAGCGACCGCGTCGTCGAGCTCGGGGTGCGCGTCGCGATCTAGGCGTGTACTGGGGTGGCTGGCGTGGGGACGGGAAGAGGGCGTGCGGATGGCCAAGGTGGCGATGGTGCTGGCGCAGGGTCCCGGGCGGCCGGAGGGCGACATCGAGGACCGGCTCGCGATGCAGGTGCAGCTCAACGCGGTGGGCCAGCTGGACCGGGCCGCCTGGACCGCGTCGCCGCTGGGGTGGAGCGCGAAGCGCACCCGGCCGGGCCACCCCGAGCAGAGCGGGGAGGTGGCGCTGATCGACGGCGAGCTCGACGGCTTCTGGGCGGTGCGTCGCAGCCACGGCGAGGACGAGCCGCTCTGGGTGCTCGACAGCGACGTCGTCCGGCCCGGGGAGATCGTGTCGGTGCGCAGCCCGGACGGCACTCGGCTGCTGTTCCGCGTCGTGGCGGTCGAGCGGCAGGACGGCTGAACGCGAGGGCGGTTGTCGTGAGCCTCGGGGCTGCTCGCGGCTTCGGGCGCGAAGGCAAGAGTCTTCTTTTTCTGAAGAAAAAGAAGCAAAAAGACTTTGCCAATGGGGTTCCGGGCGCGTCGGCGGTTACGGAGCCTTGTGGGTAAAAGTTCTTTGGTTCTTTCTTTCAAGAAAGAACATGCTTTCTTCCTGCGGTGCCGCAGAACATTGAGGCTGGCGGATCGATGACGGTCTCTAGCGGCGCGGGCGGCCCTGGTAGGCCGGGAGCTGGCTCGAGAACTGTGGGCCGACGGCGGTGCCGTTGACGGCGGAGCCGCTGTAGAGGCTTCCGGCGCCGAGCGGGATCGGGGTCTGGTTGCCCGGGCCGCCGCCGAACGGCGCCACGAACGCCGGCTCGCCCGCGCCGAACTCGTTGCCGACCCCGCCGTAGCCGGTGCCGCCAGTGTAGCCGCCCGCGCCGTTGTAGCCGTCGCCGCGGCCGTAGACGTTTTCGCCGCCGTGACCGTCCCCGCTGCCATAGCCGTCGCGGCCGGCGTAGCCGGAGCGCGCGTCGCCGTCGACGGGGCCGCCGTAGCCGTTCAGGCCGTAGCCGCCGTATGGCAGCTGGATGCCGGGTCCGCGCTGCTGCGGCAGGGTCGCCGGCAGGTCGGGGGATACCGCGCCGTATCCGGCGCTGTCGCGGTGCTGGCCGTGGCGGGCCGCGACACCGGGATGGCGGCCGGCAGGGGGGGCGTACTGCCGCGCGTCCGGAAGCTCCAGCGCGTCCCGCGAGCCCGCCTCGATCGGCTGCGCCGCGGCCGGCGCCGCGCCGATCGCCAGGAGGACGGCAAGGACGACGGCGCGCAGGCGGAGCGGACGGCGGGTCATCATGGCGGGTACCTGCTCCGATCCTTGATCCAGGAGCGCCAGCATGCGCCGCGGTTCCTAACCGGGGGTGAACACGGCGGCGGGCGGGGTCACGCGGCGCGGGCGGTGCGCAGCATCGAGGCGTAGGCGGCGGCGAAGCGGGCTGCCTCGGTGCCGTCGGCATTCCACGGCACGGACACGCGGATCACCTGGCCGGCCAGGGCGCCGAGGCCCATCGCGTCGAGCACGTGGCTGCGCGCCACCTTGCCGGAGGAGCAGGCGGCGCCGGCGGACACCTGCACGCCGGCGAGGTCGAGCGCGATGACCTGCATCTCCGCCCGCAGGCCGGGCCAGGCCAGGCAGGCGGTGTTGTCGAGACGCGGCGCCGTGTTGGCGCACACGACCGCGCCCAGCTCGGCGGCCGCGCGCTCGATCGCGTCGCGGGTGCGCGCCACGACGGCGCGGCGGCCGTCGCCCGGGTCCGCGGGCAGGCCGGCGGCGGTGCAGGCGGCGGCGAAGCCGAGGATCGCCGGCAGCGCGGGGGTGCCGCCGCGCCGGCCGCGCTCCTGGCCGCCGCCGGCAATCAGCGGGCGCGGCGCGCGGCCGGGGGCGAGCAGCAGGGCGCCGGCGCCCTTCGGGCCGCCCAGCTTGTGCGAGGACACCGCCACGCTGTCGGCGCCGAGCGCGCGCAGGTCCACTGGCAGCCGCCCCGCCGCCTGCACCGCGTCGACGTGCAGCAGCGCGCCGTGGCGGCGGCAGAGTGCCGCGATGGCCTCGACGGGGTGCAGCACGCCGGTCTCGTTGTTGGCCAGCATCGCGCACACCAGGGCGGGTTTGCCGTCCGACAGGAGGGCGTCCAGCGCCCCGAGGTCGAGTCGCCCGTCCGCCAGCACGGGGATGCGCGGGGCGTCCGGGCAGGCCTGCAGCACCGCGTCGTGCTCGGTGGCGCCGGCCAGCACGCGGCGGGCGGCGCCGAGGCCGTGGACGGCGAGGGCGCTGGCCTCGGTACCGCCGGAGGTGAACACCACGCCTGCCGGGTCGGCGCCGAATGCGGCGGCCACGGTCGCGCGCGCGTCCTCCAGCGCGCGGCGGGCGGCGCGTCCGGCCGTGTGGATCGAGGCGGGGTTGCCGGCCAGGTCGAGGCCGCGCAGCACCGCCTCGCGCGCTTCGGGGCGCAGCGGCTCGCTCGCGTTGGCGTCGAGGTAGGTCGTCTGCGAGCCGACTCGCACGGCGCGCTCCATGGTCAGGGTTGCATCAGGCGGCAGTCGACACGGGAAGGTGCGCAAAATTGTAGGAGTTCGGCGGCGAATCCGTTATCACCCTCGTGTCCGTTGCCTATATTGGACGGATCGCGATCCGGTGCGCCCCTGCGCGACACAGTTCTGCCACGATGCCCGCTGCGCCCCTTGCCGGACGCCTACCACGCCGCCGGACCCGCCGGGGTGGTTTTTCCACGCCACGGGCCGACCCCGCCGTCGGTTCCGGACCATCTTCTTGCATCCCCACGCGGCGCAGGCGTGGGCAAAGGAATCCGCATCCATGCCCGAGGTGATGTTCGCCGGCCCCGATGGCCGGCTCGAGGGACGCTACCACCATTCCAAGGAGGCCGGCGCGCCGCTGGCCCTCGTGCTGCACCCGCACCCGATGCACGGCGGGACCATGAACAACCGCATCACCTACACGATGTACCAGTCGTTCCAGAAGCTCGGCTTTTCCGTGATGCGCTTCAACTTCCGCGGCGTGGGCCGGTCCCAGGGGCGCTACGACGGCGGCATCGGCGAGATCGGCGACGCGGCGGCGGCGCTGGACTGGATGCAGATGGTCAACCCGAACTCGGGCGGGCTGTGGATCGCCGGCTACTCGTTCGGCGCCTTCGTGGGCATGCAGCTGCTGATGCGCCGGCCGGAGATCTCCGGGTGGGTGAGCGTGGCGCCGCCGGCCAACCACTACGATTTCGGGTTCCTGGCGCCGTGTCCCTGCGGCGGGCTGATGCTGCACGGCGACAGCGACGAGCTGGTGCCCGAGCCGGCGGTGCGCAAGCTGGTCGACAAGCTGAACACCCAGAAGGGCGTGCAGGTCGACTACCGCATCGCCGTGGGTGCGGACCACGTGTTCGCGGAGCATGCGGACCAGGTGGCGTCGGACCTGGAGGACCACGTGAGCAAGGTGGTCGCGCGGCGCACCATGGCGTTTGCGGCGGACTGAGAAGGCAAGGCCAGGGGCGCTGCCCCTGGACCCCGCCAGGGGCAGCGCCCCTGGACCGGCCTCACTTAAGCAATGGGTGTCCAGAGGCCTCTAGGCCTTTGGCGGGTCCGGGCAGAACCCGGCCTTGCTGCCTTCCATCCTGCCGCCGGGCCAGGGTTCCGGCACTCCCGTGGTGCCCGGCAGGCTGAGCGGCAGGCCTCGCGCCACGCGCGCGGCCAGGAAGCCGAAGCACTGCGCTTCCAGGGCGTCGCCGTTCCATCCCGCCGCCTCGACCGGCTCGACCGTGGCGTGCAGCGACCGGCGCAGGGCGGCCATCAGGGCGGGGTTGTGGCGGCCGCCGCCGCACACCAGCCAGCGCCCCGGCCGGGCCGGCAGGGATGTCGCCGCGACCGCGCGTGCGGTGAACTCCGTCAGCGTCGCCGCACCGTCCGCGGCCGAGAGTTGGAGGCCGGCCAGCGGGTCGGCAAAATCCTGCCGGTCCAGTGACTTGGGCGACGGTCTTTCGAAAAAGGATTGGCGCAGCAGGCGGCCCAGGACGGTCTCGTCCGCCGTGCCGGCGAGGGCGAGGGCGCCGTCGTGGTCCACCGGGCGGCCGGTGTGGCGCATCGCCCAGTCGTCGAGCGCCGCGTTGCCGGGGCCGGTGTCGCAGGCCAGGATCGGGCGGTCGCCGTGCGTCGCCGCGCCCAGCCAGGTGAGGTTGGCGACGCCGCCGAGGTTGAGGACGGCGAGCGGGCCCGGCAGGTCGTGCGCCAGGGCGGCGTGGAACAGCGGGGCGAGGGGTGCCCCTTGGCCGCCGGCGGCGACGTCGGCGGAGCGGAAGTCCCAGGCGACGGAAACGCCGGCGCTGCGGGCGAGCAGTGCGGCGTCGCCGATCTGCCAGGTCAGGCCGCGGTCCGGGCGGTGCAGGATGGTCTGGCCGTGGAAGCCGATCAGGTCGCAGGGGGTGTCCAGGGCCGTCACCGCCTCTGCGTGGCGCAGGGTCAGCGCCTCGGTCGTGGCGCGCAGCTCGGGGTCGCCGGGCGGCAGGGCGTCCCCGGCGGCGCGGTCGATGAGGCGGCGGAGCGCCGCGCGCAGCGGCGGCGGGTAGGGCAGGGTCAGGCTGCGGCCGAAGCCGGCGATGCGCTCGCCGTCGGTGTCGATCGCGGCGGCGTCCACGCCGTCCAGCGACGTGCCGCTCATCAGGCCGATCGTGCGCAGCATGGCACTCCTTTCCGTCCAGGACGGGCTTGGCTCCAGGGCAGGCAAGCAAGGCTGGGCTCTGCCCAGACCCGCCAAAGGCCAAGGGGCCTCTGGACACCCCTCCGTTGATACGGCTCCCGGCCTGCACCGTATGCCGCCGGCGCTCGGAAGGCCGGGTCCAGGGGCGGCTCGCCCCTGGCGGGTCCGCGCTCCAGGCATGGGGCAGAGCCCTGGCCTTCCTTCCCCTGGCGTTGTCGGGCATTCTGCGCGGCCTTGCGGCCGGCGGCGGCGCGGTCCCGCCAGGAGCCGCGGCTCCCTGTTCCCGAGATCACCATGCCCAGAAGCGAATTCCTGCAGGAAGCCCGCGCGCGCGGCTTCGTGTTCCAGTGCACGGACGAGGCGGCGCTCGATGCGGCGCTGCTGGCCGGGCGGGTGAGCGGGTATGCGGGGTTCGACTGCACCGCGGACAGCCTGCATGTCGGCCATCTGATGTCGATCATGCTGCTGCGGCTGATGCAGCGCTTCGGGCACCGGCCGGTGGTGGTGCTGGGCGGGGGGACCACGCGCATCGGCGACCCGTCGTTCCGCGAGGAAGCCAGGCGGCTGCTCGACGACGCGCAGATCGCGGCGAACATGGCGGGCATAAAGCAGTGTTTCGAGCCGTTTGTGAGGTTCTCCTCGCCCTCTGCCTCATCTGTTGCGCGGCAGGATGACAGTGGTGCGCCTTGCGGCGAGGCGGTGCTGGACGGCAATGACGCGCTGCTGGTGAACAACGCGGAGTGGCTGGACCGGCTGGGCTACATCGAACTGCTGCGCGAGGTGGGCACCCACGTCAGCGTCAACCGGATGCTGTCGTTCGACAGCGTGCGGACGCGGCTGGAGCGCGAGCAGGGGCTGACCTTCCTGGAGTTCAACTACTCCATCCTGCAATCCTATGATTTCAGGGAGTTGAGCCGTCAGCATGACGTGACGCTGCAGCTTGGCGGGTCGGACCAGTGGGGCAACATCGTGTCCGGGGTGGAGCTGGTGCGGCGCACCGACTCCCGGCAGGTGTTCGGGCTGACCACGCCGCTGATCGCCACCGCGTCCGGGGTCAAGATGGGCAAGACGGCGGGCGGGGCGGTGTGGCTGCGCGCCGACCGGCGGTCCGCCTACGACTACTGGCAGTTCTGGCGCAACACCGAGGATGCGGACGTCGGCCGTTTCCTGCGGCTGTTCACCGAGCTGGGGCTGGAGGAGATCGCGCGGCTGGAGGGCCTGGGGGGCGCGGAGCTGAACGAGGCGAAGAAGGTGCTCGCCACGGAGGCGACGCGGCTGCTGCACGGCGAGGCGGCGGCGGTGGCGGCGGCGGAGGTGGCGCGGCGCGCGTTCGAGACCGGCGAGGCGGCGGAGCTGCCGGAGCACAGGGTCGATGCGGCGCTGCTGGCGGCGGGGATGCCGCTGTTCCGCGTGCTCGTGGAGTCGGGGCTGGCGGCGAGCAACGGGGAGGCGAGGCGGCTGGTGCGTGGCGGGGGCGCGCGGCTCAACGACGTGGCGATGACGGACGAACAGTATCTCGTCACGGTGGCCGACCTGCGGGAAGGCGCTGCGAAGCTGTCGGCCGGGCGCAAGCAGCACCGGATGCTGCGGGCGGGGTGATGCGGGGCCGTGGGAGGCGGGTGTCCGGGGTGGCGTGCCTTGAGACACGGGTCTGTCCGCCCGGACAGGGTTCTACCCGGGCGGGATGGCGGCGAGGTGTTGCGGGTGCCCGGGTTCGGGTTTAGGCGGCGTGCGTCAGCTGAACGGGTCGCCGCCACCGCCGGCATCTCCGGAGTCGCCCCAGCCGCCGCCCTGGTCCGAGCTGCCCTGGTCGAAGCCGCCCTGGTCGAA
>CAXSFU010000016.1:0-45302 GCA_964236695.1 uncultured Acetobacteraceae bacterium
CTCTAGCCCGGGACAGGCAAGGCCAGGGGCTCTGCCCCTGGACCCCGCCAAAGGCCCGCCTTTGGAAACCCCGACGGGGCCGGCGGCACGCCCGCCCTTCCTTCCGGATGCCGGTCCAGGGGCGCTGCCCCTGGCAGGTCCAGGGCAGAGCCGTGGCCTTCCTGCATCCCTGCTCCCTCCTGGCCTTCCGCCCGAGTGCGGCGGTAGTCTCCCGCCCGAGCGCCGAGGAGACCGAGCGATGCCCGCATACCGTTCCCGCACCAGCACCCACGGCCGCAACATGGCCGGCGCCCGCGCCCTGTGGCGCGCCACCGGCATGGGAGACGGCGACTTCAACAAGCCGATCGTGGCGGTCGCCAACTCGTTCACGCAGTTCGTCCCCGGCCACGTCCACCTCAAGGACCTCGGCCAGCTGGTGGCGCGCGAGATCGAGGCGGCCGGCGGTGTCGCCAAGGAGTTCAACACCATCGCGGTCGACGACGGCATCGCGATGGGCCACCAGGGCATGCTCTACAGCCTGCCGTCGCGCGAGCTGATCGCGGACGCTGTGGAGTACATGGTCGAGGCGCACTGCGCCGACGCGCTGGTGTGCATCTCGAACTGCGACAAGATCACGCCGGGCATGCTGATGGCCGCGATGCGGCTCAACATCCCAGTGGTGTTCGTCTCCGGCGGCCCAATGGAGGCCGGCAAGATCACCACCGCCGGCATCACGCGCCGCGCCGACCTGATCACCGCGATGGTGGCGGCCGCCGACCCGACGATCAGCGACGCCGACGCAGAGGTGATGGAGCGCTCGGCGTGCCCGACCTGCGGCTCGTGCTCTGGGATGTTCACGGCGAACTCGATGAACTGCCTCACCGAGGCGCTCGGGCTGGCGCTCCCCGGCAACGGCTCCACGCTGGCCACGCACGCCGACCGGCGGCGGTTGTTCGTGGAGGCGGGCTGGCTGATCGTCGACCTGGCGCGTCGCTGGTACGAGCAGGACGATGCCACTGCGCTGCCGCGCACCATCGCGAACTTCGAGGCGTTCGAGAACGCCATGTCGCTCGATATCGCCATGGGCGGCTCGACCAACACGGTGTTGCACCTGCTCGCCGCGGCCCAGGAGGGCGGCGTCGCGTTCGCGATGCCCGACATCGACCGGCTGAGCCGACGGGTGCCAAACCTGTGCAAGGTCTCGCCCTCGGTGGCCAACGTGCACATGGAGGACATCCACCGCGCCGGCGGCATCATGGCGCTGCTCGGCGAGCTGGACCGCGCCGGGCTGATCCACCGCGACGTGGCGACCGTGCACGCGCAGACGCTGGGGCACGCGTTGGCGAAGTGGGACGTGGCCGTGCCGACCGCGGCGTCCGAGGCGCGCCACCTGTTCTCCGCCGCACCCGGCGGCGTGCGCACCACGCAGGCGTTCAGCCAGGAAAGCCGCTACGACGAGCTGGACCTGGACCGCGCCGGCGGCGTGATCCGCGACAGCGCGCACGCGTTCAGCCGCGATGGCGGCCTGGCCGTGCTGTACGGCAACATCGCCGAGGACGGTGCCATCGTGAAGACCGCGGGCGTGGACCCGGCGAACCTCGTGTTCACCGGCACCGCGCGCATCTTCGAGAGCCAGGACGCGGCGGTCGACGGCATCCTCGGCAACCGCGTCGCGGCCGGTGACGTGGTGGTGATCCGCTACGAGGGCCCGAAGGGCGGGCCGGGGATGCAGGAGATGCTCTACCCCACGAGCTACCTGAAGTCGAAGGGCCTGGGAAAGGTCTGCGCGCTGATCACCGACGGGCGCTTCTCCGGCGGCAGCTCGGGTCTGTCGATCGGCCACATCTCGCCCGAGGCCGCCGAGGGCGGGGCGATCGGCCTGGTGGAGGAGGGCGACCGCATCGAGATCGACATCCCTCGCCGCTCGATGCGCGTGGCCGTGGACGACGCCGAGCTGGCCGCGCGCCGCGCGCGCATGGAGGCGCGCGGCTGCGACGCCTGGCGCCCGGTGGGCCGCAACCGCGTGGTGTCCACCGCCCTGCGCGCCTACGCCGCCCTGGCCACCAGCGCCTCGCGCGGCGCGGTGCGCGACGTCGACCAGCTCACCCGCCCGGCGACCGCGTGCGCCACCGCGCGGCCGGACGACGTGGCGTTGGCGACGCTGGCCCGCGACGGCCTGTCCGCCACCGCCACGGCGCACGACCCCGCCTCGGGAACCCCGCCTGCGTGACGCGCCCCGCCGCGTTCCCGGCCTGACCCGGTGAAGGTCGCAGTCCTCGGCAGCGGCGTGGTCGGCGTGACCACCGCCTGGTATCTCGCCCAGTCCGGCCACGAGGTCACCGTGCTCGACCGCCAGCCGGAGGCCGGGCTGGAAACCAGCTTCGCCAACGCCGGGCAGGTCTCGCCCGGCTATTCCGCACCCTGGGCGGCGCCGGGCATCCCGCTCAAGGCGCTGCGCTGGATGACCATGCGCCACAGCCCGTTCGTGCTGTGGCCCGGCGCCGACCCCGCGCTGTACCGCTGGCTCGTGCTGATGCTGCGCCAGTGCACGGAGCCCGCCTACCACGCCAACAAGGCCCGCATGGTCCGCCTCGCCGAGTACAGCCGCGACTGCCTCGACGACCTGCGCGACGGCACCGGCATCGAGTACGACGGCCGCCAGCAGGGCACCCTGCAGCTGTTCCGCACCCAGAAGCAGCTCGACCATGTCCACGACGACACCGCCGTGCTCGACGAGGGCCGCGTCGCCTACCAGGTGCTCGACGAGGCCGGCTGCGTCGCCGCCGAGCCCGCCCTCGCGCTGGTCCCCGGCCGCGTGCTCGGCGGCCTGCGCCTGCCCGGCGACCAGACCGGCGACGCCTTCAAGTTCACCCAGAACCTCGCTGCCCTGGCGCGCGCCGCCGGCGTCACCTTCCGCCACGGCGTCGAGATCCGGGCGCTCGACCACGAGGCCGGCCGCATCACCGCCGTGCGCATCGCCCCCGCCGGCGCCGTCCCCACCCCGGGCGGCGCCGTCTCCGGCCGCCCTGCCCGCAGCGCCCCCGCCGCCGAGCACGAGCGGGTGGTCGCCGACCGCTACGTCGTGGCCCTGGGCAGCTACTCCCCGTTCCTGCTCGGGGCGCTCGGCATCGACCTGCCGATCTACCCGGTGAAGGGCTACTCGCTCACCCTGCCGGTCACCGACGAGGCCGCAGCCCCGGTGTCCACGGTGATGGACGAGACCTACAAGGTCGGCATCACCCGCCTCGGCGGCCGCATCCGCGTCGGCGGCACCGCGGAGCTGGCCGGGTTCAGCCGCAGGCTGCGCGCGCCGCGCCGCGCCACCCTGGAGCACTCCCTGCGCGACCTGTTCCCCCGCGGCGGCGACCTGTCCCAGGCGCAGTTCTGGACCGGGCTGCGGCCGATGACCCCGGACGGCACACCGATCGTCGGCGCCACGAAATACCCGAACCTGTTCCTCAACACCGGGCACGGCACGCTGGGCTGGACCATGGCCTGCGGGTCGGGGCGGCTCACCGCGGACCTGGTCTCGGAGCGAAGGCCGAACATCGAGCACGAGGACCTGGGCGTCGCGCGCTACCGGTAGGCGGGTGGGAGTGCGATCAGGCCCCGACGCGGTCGGCCCCGCCGTCTCCAGTGCTGTTGACCGGACGTTGCATCGACCATTCATCAAGCCGGTTCTAGGATGGCCAAAGCAGGAGGGTGGCATATGCCGAAATCGGGTTCGTCCACGCTGACCGAGCGTTCCGGGACCGCGCCGGCCGGGAAACGGGTGTCCTCCAAGAAGCTCGTGTATGCATCGATCCTCAGGGATCGGGACAGAAAGATCACGCAGGATGTCCAGGCGGCTCTGAGGAGCGCGAACGCGGACGAGCTGCTGTTCAAGAAGGCATGAAACGTTTATGCCTGATGCCGACCGGAGAATATTCGACTATTTTTCTAGAAATGCGGAAACGGCGGAAGAAGTAGATTATCTCGCCTATGCTTCCTACGCATTCTCGAAATTCGAGTGGTTCCAGAAGTACCTGGAGCAGAACGGCAGGGAGCCGACGCAGGCCGAGGCTGACAAGTGGATCGACGAGTTGCCGGACAGCCGGCTTGACGAGATCCACAGTGCGGCCAGCCGTGTGTTTCGGAGCGCAGCGCGCGCATACATGGCCGACCCGATGAGGGAAGCCCAGCGCAAGGCCGTGCTGGAGTCGATCAACACCGAAATCAGGCGGCACAATCAATCAATTGAGGCCACCGTAACGTCCGCAACGTCGTTCAAGGCCAATTTCTGGCCAAACGTCGGGCTGAGCATCCTGTCGTCCTTTATCTTCTCGCTCGTTCTCATCGTGTCATCCGTCATCGTGACCAAGGACCCCTCGCCAATCGCATTGTTGAGGGGCCTGTTCTCAGGCGTCCCAGGTCCTGCCGCCCCGGACGCCCCAGCCGTGCAAGCCGCGCCTGGGAGATAGCGCTTTCCGCTTCGGCACGGGAATGCGGCGTTCCCGGGTCGGGGCTGTCGCCATGTGCGACATGCTTCCTCCTTGTCCCTCCGGCCGCCCTGCGCTAGGACCCGCGGCTTGTCCAGGGCTTCGGGCGTGCGTGCGGGCGTGGTGGAATTGGCAGACACGCCAGATTTAGGTTCTGGTGGCGCAAGCCGTGGGGGTTCAAGTCCCTCCGCCCGCACCAGCCGTCGCCCGGGCCGCAACGAGGAGTCCCGGCCGATGCAGGTCACCGAAACGCTCTCAGAAGGCCTGCGCCGCGGCTACACCGTGGTCGTGCCGGCCTCCGACATCGAGGGCAAGCGCGCGGCGCGCTTCGGCGAGCTGGCGCGCACCCTGCGCCTGCCGGGCTTCCGTCCCGGCAAGGTGCCCACCGGCGTGGTGCGCCAGCGCTACGGCCGCGAGGTGATGGCAGAGGTGCTGCAGCAGAGCGTGGACGACGCGACCCGCCAGGTGCTGACCGATCGCGGCCTGCGCCCGGTCGGCGAGCCGCGCATCGCGCTGAAGAGCACGCTGGAGCCCGGCCCGCTCGCCACCGACCTCGAGTTCACCGTCGACATGGAGCTGCTGCCCGAGATCGCGCTGCCCGATTTCGCTTCGCTGAGCCTGGAGCGCCTGAAGGCCGAGCCCACCCCGGAGTCGATCGACAAGGCGCTGGGCGAGATCGCCAAGCGGCAGCGCGAGCTGGTCGAGATGACCGAGGACCGCGGCGCGCAGGCCGGCGACGTGCTGACCGTGGACTTCCTCGGCAAGGTGGACGGCGTGGCGTTCGACCGCGGCGCCGGGGAGGACATGAGCGTCGAGATCGGCGGCGCCGGCTTCATCCCCGGCTTCTCCGAGCAGATGGAGGGGATGCGCCCGGGCGAGCACCGCGTGATCAACGTGACCTTCCCCGCCGAGTACCAGGAGACCTCGCTCGCCGGCAAGGATGCGACCTTCGACATCGACTGCAAGGCGATCAAGATCGGCGTGGACGCGCCGCTCGACGACGCGCTGGCGCAGAAGCTCGGCTTCGACGAGGGCATGGACAAGCTGCGCGAGGTGCTCGCCGGGCAGATGCAGCGCGAGTACGACGGGATGAGCCGGATGCGCCTGAAGCGCAAGCTGCTCGACGCCCTGGCCGAGCAGGCCTCGTTCGACGCGCCGGAGACGCTGGTGGAGTCCGAGTTCCGCCAGATCTGGGACCGGGTGGAGACCGACATGAAGGCCGGCCGCACCGACGACGAGGACGCCGGCAAGGACCCGGAAGTGCTGCGCGCCGAGTACCGCGCCATCGCCGAGCGCCGGGTGCGGCTCGGCCTGCTGCTGAGCGAGGCGGGGCGCAGCGCGGGCGTCACCGTGGGCCAGGACGAGATGGTGCGCGCCATGCGCCAGGAGGCCGGGCGCTACCCCGGGCAGGAGGCGCAGGTGATGGAGTTCTTCCGCAAGAACCCGCAGGCGTCGGACACGCTGCGCGGGCCGATCTTCGAGGACAAGGTCGTGGACTACATCCTCGAGCTGGCGAAGGTGGAGGACAGGGCGGTCACGCCGGAGGAGCTGGCGGCGGACGCCGAGGCGGCCTGAAGAAGGCCAGGGCTCTGCCCTGGACCCGCCTTCCTTAAGGAGAGGGTTCCAAGGGCTCGCCCTTGGCGGGGTCCAGGGGCAGCGCCCCTGGCCTTGCTTTCTTCCCGCCCCTGGACGTGGCCCCGCCGTGGCCTAATCTGTGCAGGGTTCATGATGGCGCGTCCCGTTCCGGGTGTCGTCCCTTCCCAAGGATGCAGAGAATGAGGGATCGCGATCCCGTCGAGGTCTACAACAGCTCGCTGATCCCGATGGTGGTCGAGCAGACCGCCCGCGGCGAGCGCTCGTACGACATCTTCTCCCGGCTGCTCAAGGAGCGGATCATCTTCCTGACCGGCCCGGTCTACGACGGGGTGAGCGCGCTGATCTCGGCGCAGCTGCTGTTCCTGGAAAGCGAGAACCCGAACAAGGACATCTCGTTCTACATCAACAGCCCCGGCGGCGTGGTCTCCGCCGGCCTCGCGATCTACGACACCATGCAGTACATCCGCTCGCCGGTGAGCACGGTGTGCATCGGCCAGGCGGCGTCGATGGGCTCGCTGCTGCTGGCCGCCGGGCAGAAGGGCAAGCGCTACTGCCTGCCGAACGCGCGAGTCATGGTGCACCAGCCCTCCGGCGGCGCGCAGGGCCAGGCGTCGGACATCGAGATCCAGGCCAAGGAGATCCTCCACCTTCGCCAGCAGCTCAACGAGATCTACGAGCGCCACACCGGGCAGAGCCTGGAGGCGATCGAGGAGAAGCTGGAGCGCGACAGCTACATGTCGGCGCAGGAGGCGCTGGCGTTCGGCCTGATCGACGAGGTGGTCGAGAACCGGCCCTCGACCCCGGGCGACGACGCGATCAAGGTCTAACGGCCGGCCCATCGGCCGCGGGGCCGAACGCTGGCTCGCCACGTGCACTCCATGTCCCGGCCGGTGACGCCCTGGCCGGTCCGCGCAGCGAGGCGGCAACATTGCGGGAGCCCCGGCACAACCATATCTGGACGCAGCGGCGTCCAGGCCCGGTCCGGGGCCATCCCTTGTCCGCGGCGCGGGCGGGGGCCTAGTATCGCAGGACGATCCCGGGTGCAGGCCCGGCGCGCCTGACAGGAGTGTATGCGACCATGGTCGGCAAGCCGAGCGACTCCAAGAACACCTTGTATTGCTCGTTCTGCGGCAAGTCGCAGCACGAGGTGCGCAAGCTGATCGCGGGCCCGACCGTGTTCATCTGCGACGAGTGCGTCGAGCTGTGCATGGACATCATCCGCGAGGAGCACAAGACGCACCTCGTGAAGTCGCGCGACGGGGTGCCGACGCCCAAGGAGATCAGCAAGGTCCTCGACGACTACGTGATCGGGCAGAGCCACGCCAAGAAGGTGCTCTCGGTCGCCGTCCACAACCACTACAAGCGCCTGGCGCACGGCGCCAAGAACAACGACGTCGAGATCGCCAAGTCCAACATCATGCTGATCGGGCCCACGGGCACCGGCAAGACGCTGCTGGCGCAGACCCTGGCGCGCATCCTCGACGTGCCGTTCACCATGGCCGACGCCACCACGCTGACGGAGGCGGGCTACGTCGGCGAGGATGTCGAGAACATCATCCTCAAGCTGCTGCAGGCGGCGGACTACAACGTCGAGCGGGCGCAGCGCGGCATCGTCTACATCGACGAGGTCGACAAGATCAGCCGCAAGTCCGACAACCCGTCGATCACCCGCGACGTCTCCGGCGAGGGCGTGCAGCAGGCCCTGCTCAAGATCATGGAGGGCACCGTCGCCTCCGTGCCGCCGCAGGGCGGGCGCAAGCACCCGCAGCAGGAGTTCCTGCAGGTCGACACCACCAACATCCTGTTCATCTGCGGCGGCGCGTTCTCCGGCCTGGAGAAGATCATCGGCGCGCGCGGCAAGGGTTCCGGCATCGGCTTCGGCGCCGAGGTGCGCGACCCCGACGAGCGCCGCGTCGGCCAGCTCCTTCACGAGGTGGAGCCGGAGGACCTGCTGCGCTTCGGCCTGATCCCGGAGTTCATCGGCCGCCTGCCGGTGGTGGCCACCCTGGAGGACCTGGACGAGGCGGCGCTGGTGGAGATCCTCACCAAGCCGAAGAACGCCCTGGTCAAGCAGTACGCCCGCCTGTTCGAGATGGAGGGCGTCAAGCTCGCCTTCACCGACGACGCGATGAAGTCGGTCGCCGTGCGTGCCATCGCCCGCAAGACCGGGGCACGCGGCCTGCGCTCGATCATGGAGGCGATCCTGCTCGGCACCATGTTCGACCTGCCCGGCCTGGACGGGGTGGACGAGGTGGTGATCAACCGAGAGGTCGCGGAGAACCGCGCCTCGCCGGTGTTCGTCTACGGCAAGGAGCGTGCCGAGGGCGCCTAGCCCTTACCGCCCGCGCGTTCCCGCCCACGACGGCGGGCGGGGCTCGGGCCTTGTTCGCTGCTTCCAGGCCGACGATATCGATGTCACTGCGGGGCATTGCCCCAGAGGACGCAGCCGTGCCGGAGCGGGCGGCGCGCGGTCTCGACTGTCCTTGATGGAGGTCCTCCCATGAGCAATTCCGATCGCCCGGCCAAGCCGGGCTCCGCCAGGTCCCGGTCCGCGAAGCCGGCCGCCAAGCCCGCTGTGCCGGACGCTCAGCCCGGCGCCAAGCCGGCCGCCACCGACGTGCCTGCCGCCGCTGCCAAGGCGAAGCCTGCCGGTCGCGTCGCGCAGGCGCCCAGGCCGGAGGCCAAGGCGGCTGCCGGCACGCCGAAGGCCGCGCCGCGCCGTGCCCAGCCGGAGGCCGAGGCCGCGCCGCCGGTGCGCCGCGAGCGCCCGGCCGCCGCCAGGCCCGCCAAGGCCCGGATTGCAGCGGAGGCGGCACCCGCAGCCCCCATGGCGGGGGCGACGCCCGTGCAGGACGCGGCGGCCAGGGACAAGGCGGCCGCAGCATCGTCCGGCGCCGCGGCGAAGCTGCCCGGCACGCTGGCGGTGCTGCCGCTGCGCGACATCGTGGTGTTCCCGCACATGATCGTGCCGCTGTTCGTGGGCCGCGAGAAGTCGGTGCGCGCGCTGGAGTCGGTGATGGCCGACAACAAGCAGATCCTGCTGGTGGCGCAGAAGAACGCCTCGCAGGACGACCCCGGCTCCGAGGACATCTACCGCGTCGGCACGGTGTCGACGATCCTGCAGCTGCTCAAGCTGCCGGACAACACGGTCAAGGTGCTGGTCGAGGGCGGGAGCCGCGCGCGCATCACCTCGTTCGCCGAGACCGACAGCCACTTCGAGGCGTTCGTCGAGCCCCTGCCGGCGCCCACGGCCGAGGAGCGAGAGCTGGAGGCGCTGGGCCGCACCGTGGTCGGGCAGTTCGAGCAGTACATCAAGCTGAACAAGAAGATCGCGCCGGAGGTGCTGGTCTCGCTCAACCAGATCGAGGAGCCAGGCAAGCTCGCCGACACCATCGCCAGCCACCTGAACCTCAAGATCAGCGAGAAGCAGGAGCTGCTCGAGATCACCGGGGTCGGCGAGCGCCTGGAGCGCGTGTTCGCGCACATGGAATCCGAGATCGGCGTATTGCAGGTCGAGAAGCGCATCCGCAACCGCGTGAAGCGACAGATGGAGAAGACGCAGCGCGAGTACTACCTCAACGAGCAGCTCAAGGCGATCCAGAAGGAACTGGGCGAAGGCGAGGACGGCAAGGACGAGACCGCCGAACTTGAGGACCGCATCAAGAAGACCCGCTTCACCAAGGAGGCGCGCGAGAAGGCGCTGGGCGAGCTGAAGAAGCTGCGCACCATGAGCCCGATGAGCGCGGAGAGCACCGTGGTGCGCAACTACCTCGACTGGATGCTGAGCATCCCCTGGAAGAAGCGTTCCAAGGTCAGCAACGACGTGAGCGAGGCCGAGGCGATCCTCAACGCCGACCACTACGGGCTGGAGAAGGTCAAGGAGCGCATCCTCGAGTACCTCGCGGTGCAGTCGCGCTCGACCAAGATCCGCGGGCCGATCCTGTGCCTGGTGGGCCCGCCCGGCGTGGGGAAAACCTCGCTCGGCAAGTCGATCGCCAAGGCCACGGGCCGCACCTTCGTGCGCATGTCGCTCGGCGGCGTGCGCGACGAGGCGGAGGTGCGCGGCCACCGTCGGACCTACATCGGCTCCATGCCCGGCAAGGTCATCCAGGGCATGAAGAAGGCCAAGACGTCCAACCCGCTGTTCCTGCTCGACGAGATCGACAAGTTGGGCGCGGACTGGCGCGGCGACCCGTCGTCGGCGCTGCTGGAGGTGCTCGATCCCGAGCAGAACGCGACCTTCGCCGACCACTACCTGGAGGTGGACTACGACCTGTCCGACGTGATGTTCGTCACCACGGCCAACAGCCTGCGCATGCCGCAGCCGCTGCTGGACCGCATGGAGATCATCCGCATTGCCGGCTACACCGAGGACGAGAAGGTCGAGATCGCCAAGCGCCACCTGGTCGCCAAGCAGGCGGAGGCCAACGGCCTGAAGCCCGAGGAGTGGTCGCTGAATGAGGACGCCCTGCGCGATCTGGTGCGTTTCTACACCCGCGAGGCCGGTGTGCGCTCGCTGGAGCGCGAGATCGCCAACCTCGCCAGGAAGGCGGTCAAGGAGATCGTCACCTCCAAGACCAAGCGGGTCACGATCACCCGCAAGAACCTGGAGAAGTACGCCGGCGTGAAGCGGTTCCGCTACGGCGAGACCGAGAGCGAGGACATGGTCGGCGTGGTGACCGGCCTCGCGTGGACCGAGGTCGGCGGCGAGATCCTGTCGATCGAGAGCGTCATGCTGCCGGGCAAGGGCAACGTGAAGAACACCGGCAAGCTCGGCGACGTGATGCAGGAGAGCGTTTCTGCCGCGCTGTCCTACGTGCGTTCGCGCGCGGCGAGCTTCGGCATCAAGCCGACGCTGTTCGAGAAGCGCGACGTCCACGTCCACGTGCCGGAAGGGGCCACGCCCAAGGATGGGCCGTCGGCCGGCGTGGCGATGGCGGTGAGCCTGGTGTCGATCATGACCGGGATCGCAGTGCGCCGCGATGTCGCGATGACCGGCGAGATCACGCTGCGCGGCAGGGTGCTGCCGATCGGCGGGCTGAAGGAGAAGCTGCTGGCGGCGCTGCGGGCGGGGATCACCACGGTGTTCTACCCCAAGGAGAACGAGAAGGACCTCGCCGACATCCCGGACTCCGTGAAGAAGGCGCTCACGCTGATCGCCGTCTCCCACGCCGACGAGGTGATCAGCCAGGCGCTGGTGCGCAAGCCGGAGCCGATCGACTGGGTGGAGCCGCCTGAGCCTGCGGCGCTGCCGGCGGCTGTGGCGGCGGCGCCTCTGCCGCACTGAACCGTGCCTCGGCCGGCCCGGCGGCGACGCCGGGCCGGCCGGCCAGGGTGGACGCGCCGGCCCGGCGCGTGCTCCGGTCAGCGGCGTGGGGCGGGAGCGGGTGCGGGATGAACAGGGCCGAGCTTGTGGACGCGGTGGCAGCGGCGGCCGATCTGCCGCGCGCCAAGGCCGGCGAGGCGGTGGAAGCGGCGCTCGCGGCGATCGAGGCCGCGCTGCAGGGCGGCCGCGAGGTCAGGCTGAGCGGCTTCGGCACCTTCATGCCGACGCGCCGCAAGGCCGCCAAGGGCCGCAACCCGCGCACCGGCGAGGTGATCGACCTGCCTGAGACCAGCTCGGTGCGCTTCAAGCCGGCGCGCATCTTCAAGCAGGTGGTGGGCGGTCCGTCTGGCAACCCGACTCATGGGGGCGGTTAGCTCAGCGGCAGAGCGTCTCGTTTACACCGAGAGGGTCGGCGGTTCGATCCCGTCACCGCCCACTCCCCCACATCACGGGTTGACGCACGGGCCACTGGGCCATAAACCCCGCGGCGCTGCGGGTGTAGCTCAGTTGGTTAGAGCGCCGGCCTGTCACGCCGGAGGTCGCGGGTTCGAGCCCCGTCACTCGCGCCAAGCAGCTCCGACAGGCCGGACCAGGGCCCCGCGATTTCCGACCTCAACAAAGGCCGGTCCAGGGGTGGCTCGCCCCTGGCGGGTCCGGGCAGAGCCCGGCTTTGCTTTCTCCCTTCGCCCCCGCACCTCCCTGGCAAGCCGCCCGGTTCCCGCGTAGGCTGCTGCGGTGCACCACGGAGTCTGCCATGCAGGACCTGCTGGCCAACTACTTCCCGATCGCGATCTTCCTGGTGCTGGCCGCGGTGATCGCCGGCGCCATGCTCGGCGGCTCGCTGCTGGCTGCGCGGCAGAAGCCGTATGCGGAGAAGCTGTCGGCCTACGAGTGCGGCTTCGAGCCGTTCGACGACGCCCGGCGCCGCTTCGACGTGCGGTTCTACCTGGTGGCGATCCTGTTCATCATCTTCGACCTGGAGGTTGCCTTCCTGTTCCCCTGGGCGATCAGCCTGTCGCATATCGGCGTGTTCGGCTTCTTCTCGATGATGGCGTTCCTTGCCGTGCTGACGGTCGGCTTCATCTATGAGTGGTGCAAGGGCGCGCTCGACTGGCAGTGAGCGGGCGGGCGCCGTGCGGATGGCATTTGTGGGAGTGGCACGATGAGTGCGGCCTCTGAGACGCGGGCTGAGACGGGGCGGCCGGGAATGGCGGGTTCGGACGTGGCGATCGCCTGGAACCGCGAGGCGCTGGCGCCCGGCGCGGAGCAGGACGCGGTGGTGCGCGGCATCACCGGCGAGATCACGGACAAGGGCTACGTGGTGGCCAACGTCGACAAGCTGGTGAACTGGGCGCGCACCGGCAGCCTGTGGCCGATGACCTTCGGTCTGGCGTGCTGCGCGGTGGAGATGATCCACGCCTACATGCCGCGCTTCGACCTGGACCGCTTCGGGGTGATCCCCCGTGCATCCCCCCGCCAGAGCGACGTGATGATCGTCTCCGGCACCCTGACCAACAAGATGGCCCCGGCCCTGCGCAAGGTCTACGACCAGATGCCGGAGCCGCGCTGGGTGATCTCGATGGGCTCCTGCGCCAACGGCGGCGGCTACTACCACTACTCCTACTCCGTGGTGCGCGGCTGCGACCGTGTGGTGCCCGTCGACATCTACGTGCCCGGCTGCCCGCCGACGGCGGAGGCGCTCGTCTACGGGATCATGCAGCTGCAGAAGAAAATCCGCCGCACCGGGACGATCCTGCGTGGCTGAGGGCGAGGCCGGCAGGCCGGCGGGCGTCAAGGCCGTCGACCGCACGATGACCGGTTTCCTGCCGGCAGCCCCCCAGGGCGGGCTGCCTGCGGGCGAAGTGGCGCGGCTGGAGTCGCTGGGCATGCTGCTGTCGACCGGGATCGCCGGGGTGTCGGCGGCCGCGGTGGAGCAGGGCGAACTGGTCGTGCATGCGACGCGCGACGTGCTGCTGCCGCTGATGGTGTTCCTGCGCGACGAGCCGCGCTTCGCCTTCGAGCAGTGCATGGACGTCTGCGGCGTGGACTGGCCGGAGCGCGCCGAGCGGTTCGACGTCGTCTACAACCTGCTCTCGGTGTCGCTGAACCAGCGCGTCCGGGTGGTCGTGCGCACCGACGAGACCTCCATGGTGCCTTCGGTGCACGAGATCTGGCCGTCGGCGACCTGGTGGGAGCGTGAGGCCTGGGACCTGTTCGGCATCCTGTTCGCGGGCCAGCCGGACCACCGCCGCATCCTCACCGACTACGGCTTCGAGGGCCACCCGCTGCGCAAGGACTTCCCGCTGACCGGCCACGTCGAGGTGCGCTACGACGAGGAGCGCAAGCAGGTGGTCAACGAGCGGGTCCGGCTGACGCAGGATTTCCGCAACTTCGATTTCATCTCGCCCTGGGAGGGCATGGTCACGCTCCCGGGCGACGAGAAGGCGCACGTGGCGCGGCAGGGGGCGTCGGCATCGGCCGCCGCCCCGGGCCTCGCGCCCGCGCCGGGGGGAGCCAAGCCATGAGTGCCATGATCGAGGTGCCGGACGTCCCCGAGGTCACGGCGCCGAACGCCCAGGCCGGGCGCACCAGCAAGACCGTGGAGATCGACAGCCACGCGATGAACTTCGGGCCGCAGCATCCGGCGGCCCATGGGGTGCTGCGCCTCGTCGTCGAGATGGACGGCGAGGTGGTGGAGCGCGCCGACCCGCACATCGGCCTGCTGCACCGCGGCACCGAGAAGCTGATCGAGCACAAGACCTACCTGCAGGCGCTGCCGTATTTCGACCGCCTCGACTACGTCTCGCCGATGTGCATGGAGCACACCTTCGCGCTCGCGGTGGAGAAGCTGCTCGGCGTGCGGGCGCCGGAGCGGGCGCAGTGGATCCGCACCCTGTTCGCCGAGATCACCCGGGTGCTGAACCACCTGCTCAACATCACGACCTATGCGCTCGACGTCGGCGCCCTCACCCCGGTGCTGTGGGGCCACGAGGAGCGCGAGAAGCTGATGGAGTTCTACGAGCAGGTGTCCGGGGCGCGGATGCATGCCAACTACTTCCGCCCGGGCGGGGTGGGCAAGGACATGCCGGCCGGGCTCGCCGACCGCATCGCCGAGTGGTGCGAGAGCTTCCCGAAGTTCGTCGACGACCTCGCCGGCCTGCTGACCGGCAACCGCATCTGGAAGCAGCGCACCGTCGACATCGGCATCATGACCGCGGAGCAGGCGCTGGCCTGGGGCTTCTCCGGCCCTTGCCTGCGCGCCTCCGGCCTGCCGTGGGACCTGCGCCGCTCCCAGCCGTATGACAAGTACGCGGAGGTCGAGTTCGACATCCCCGTGGCGCGCAACGGCGACTGCTACGACCGCTATCTCGTGCGCATCGAGGAGATGCGGGAGAGCGTGCGCATCGTGCGCCAGTGCCTGGACCGCATGCGCCCGGGGCCGATCAAGGTGGTCGACCACAAGATCACGCCCCCGAAGCGCGAGGACATGAAGCGCTCGATGGAGGCGCTGATCCACCACTTCAAGCTCTACACGGAAGGCTACCACGTGCCCAAGGGCGCCACCTACACCGCGACCGAAAGCCCCAAGGGCGAGTTCGGCGTCTACCTCGTGGCCGACGGCAGCAACCGTCCGTACCGCTGCAAGATCCGCCCGACCGGGTTCTCCCACCTCCAGGCGCTGGAGTTCATGAGCAAGCGGCACATGCTCGCCGACGCCGTCGCCTGCATCGGGTCCCTCGACCTGGTGTTCGGCGAGATCGACCGCTGATGAGCGGCGGGGGCGTGGGTGCGCCACGCGGGCCTGGGGCGCCGCGCACAGAAGGCAGCCATTCCGGCGGCGACGGCGCCACGCCGACCGGCGGTCGCGAGCAGCCGGGCGTGCCGGTGGGCGCCCCTGGCGGCGCCACGCTCGTGGCCGAAGGCCTGCGCGGCCCGGCGCTGGGCGGTCTCGCCACCGGCCTGCCCGGCGAGGCCGGGCCGCAGCCGGCACTTGGCGCGTTCTCCGCCGAGGTGATGGGCGGCGGCGCGCCCGGCCCGCACCGCGGCGAGCCGGACAGCTTCGCCTTCGACGCGCAGAGCGAGGCGGCGATCGCCTTGATCCTGGCCAAGTACCCCGAGGGCCGGCAGGCCAGCGGCGTGATCCCGCTGCTCTACGAGGCGCAGGGCCAGATGCGCCGCCAGACCGGCTCCGGCTGGGTTCCCCGCGTGGCGATGGACGCGGTGGCCGCGCGCCTGGGCATGGCGCCGATCCGGGTCTACGAGGTCGCGACCTTCTACCTGATGTTCAACACCACGCTGGTCGGCCGCTACCACCTGCAGGTCTGCACCACCGCCCCTTGCTGGCTGCGCGGCTCTGACGATGTGACGGATGCGTGCAAGCGCGTCGCCGGGCTGGGCGGCTTCGGCGAGAGCAGCGCCGACGGGCTGTTCACCCTGACCTCGGTGGAGTGCCTGGGTGGCTGCGCCAACGCGCCGATCCTGCAGATCAACGACGACTACTACGAGGACCTGACCGGCGAGCTGACCGAGGCGCTGCTGCTCGGCCTCAAGCGGGGCGAGGCGCCGCCGCCCGCCGGCTCGATGATCGGACGCCGCGGCTCCGCGCCCGAAGGCGGGCCGCAGACGCTGCTGGAGCTGACGGGCGAGGGCTACGACGGCGGGGGCGCCCGGACCCCGCACGGAAGGGAAGTCGGCTGATGCTGAACGATCGCGACCGCGTCTTCACCAACCTGTACGGCCTGCACGACTGGCACCTCGCGGGCGCGCAGAAACGCGGCGACTGGGACGGCACCGCCGCGATCCTGGCGCGCGGGCGCGACGCGATCATCGACGAGATGAAGGCGTCCGGCCTGCGCGGCCGCGGCGGCGCGGGCTTTCCCACCGGCATGAAGTGGTCGTTCATGCCCAAGCAGTCCGACGGCCGCCCGCACTACCTCGTGGTCAACGCCGACGAGAGCGAGCCGGGCACCTGCAAGGACCGCGAGATCATGCGCCACGACCCGCACAAGCTGGTCGAGGGCTGCCTGCTCGGCGCGTTCGCGATCGGGGCGCACGCGGCCTACATCTACATCCGTGGCGAGTACTACAACGAGCACCTCAACCTGCAAGTCGCCATCGACGAGGCCTACGCGGCCGGGCTGATCGGCAGGAACGCCTGCGGCTCCGGCTGGGACTGCGACGTGTTCCTGCACCGCGGCGCCGGCGCCTACATCTGCGGCGAGGAGACCGCGCTGATCGAGAGCCTGGAAGGCAAGAAGGGCCTGCCGCGCCTCAAGCCGCCGTTCCCCGCCGCCGTCGGCCTCTACGGCTGCCCGTCCACGGTGAACAACGTCGAGACCATCGCCACCGCGCCGGAGATCCTGCGCCGCGGCGCCGCCTGGTTCTCCTCCTTCGGGCGGCCGAAGAACACGGGCACCAAGATCTTCTCGATCTCCGGCCACGTGAACAAGCCGTGCAACGTCGAGGAGGAGATGAGCATTCCCCTCCGTGAGCTGATCGACAGGCACTGCGGCGGCGTGCGCGGCGGCTGGGACAACCTGCAAGGCGTGATCCCCGGTGGCTCGTCGACGCCGATCCTGGCGGCCGGCGCGTGCGACGACGTGCTGATGGACTTCGACAGCCTGCGCGACGCCAAGAGCGCGCTGGGAACGGCGGCGGTGATCGTGCTCGACAAGTCGGCCGACGTGATCAAGTGCATCGCCAACCTGGCGCATTTCTACAAGCACGAGACCTGTGGCCAGTGCACGCCCTGCCGCGAGGGCACGGGCTGGATGATGCGCATCCTCGACCGCATGGTCGAGGGCCGCGCCGAGGTCGAGGAGATCGACATGCTCGACCAGGTCAGCCGCCAGATCGAGGGACACACCATCTGTGCGCTCGCCGATGGCGCCGCCTGGCCGGTGCAGGGCCTGATCCGCAACTTCCGGCCGGTGATCGAGGCGAGGATCGCCGAGCGCAAGGCGCGGCCGGCGCAGCCGCGTATCGCGGCCACGCCGGCGAACCTGCCGATCGCGGCGGAGTGAAGGCAAGGCCAGGGCTCTGCCCTGGACCCGCCGGGGGCGAGCCGCCCCTGGACCGGCGTGAACTGGGGGCACCGGCCGCCAGGGTGTGCCGCAGGGCTGAAGTGATGGTTTCCAAAGGCTCGGCCTTTGGCGGGTCCAGGGCAGAGCCCTGGCCTTTCTTCTGTGGGGCGATTCGATGACCAAGCTCACGATCGACGGGACCGAGGTCGAGGTCCCCAACGGCAGCTCGGTGCTGCAGGCCTGCCAGCAGGCCGGCCGCGAGATCCCGCATTTCTGCTACCACGAACGCCTGTCCGTCGCCGGCAATTGCCGCATGTGCCTGGTCGAGGTGGAGAAGGCGCCAAAGCCGGTGGCGTCCTGCGCCTACCCCGCTGCAGAGGGCATGGTCGTGCTCACCGACAGCGAGATGGTGCGCAGGGCCCGGCGCGGGGTGATGGAGTTCCTGCTCATCAACCACCCGCTGGACTGCCCGATCTGCGACCAGGGCGGCGAATGCGACCTGCAGGACCAGGCGTACTCCTACGGCGGCGACCACTCGCGCTACGCAGAGAACAAGCGCGCGGTGAAGGACAAGTACCTCGGGCCGATCGTCAAGACGATCATGACCCGCTGCATCCAGTGCACCCGCTGCGTGCGCTTCGCCACCGAGGTCGCGGGCGTCCCCGAGCTGGGCGCCACCTCGCGCGGCGAGGGCATGGAGATCGGCACCTACGTCGAGAAGGCCCTGACTTCCGAGCTGTCCGGCAACCTGGTCGACATCTGCCCGGTGGGCGCGCTGACCTCCAAGCCGTACGCCTTCGTGGCGCGGCCGTGGGAGCTGATGCACACCGACGGCGTGGACGCGATGGACGCGGTGGGCTCGGCGATCCGCATCGACGCGCGCGGGCCGGAGGTGCTGCGCATCCTGCCGCGCACCAACGACGCGGTGAACGAGGAGTGGCTCGGCGACAAGAGCCGCCACGCGATCGACGGGCTGAAGCGCCGCAGGCTCGACCGCGCCTGGGTGCGCCGCGACGGCACGCTCAAGCCCGCGAGCTGGGCGGAAGCGTTCGCCACAATCCAGCGCCGGCTCGACGGCCTGCCCGGCGCCCGCATCGGGGCCGTCGCCGGCGACCTGTGCGACGCGGAAAGCATGGTGGCGCTGCGCGACCTCATGGCGTCGCTTGGGTCGGCGAACCTGGACTGCCGCCAGGACGGGGCGGCGCTCGATGCGTCGCGCCGCGAGTTCTACACCTTCAACACCACGATTGGCGGCATCGAGGAGGCGGACGCCGTCCTCCTCGTCGGCACCAACCCCCGCCACGAGGCGCCGATCCTGAACGCGCGCATCCGCAAGCGCTACCTCGCCGGCGGGCTGGCGATTGGCGCGATCGGCACGCGCTGGGACCTCACCTACCCGGTGACTTGGCTGGGCGATGGCCCGCAGGCGCTGGCTTCTGTGATGGACGCCTCGCAGGCGGACGGCGCCGGCGTGTTCGCCAACGCGCTGCTGACGTCGAAGCGCCCGATGATCGTGGTGGGGCAGGGCGCCCTGGCCCGTCCGGACGGTGCCGCGGTGCTGGCGGCGTGCTGGTCCCTGGCCGGCGCCATGGGCGCGCTTGAAGCCGACTGGCACGGCTTCAACGTCCTGCACACTGCCGCCGCGCGGGTCGGCGCGCTTGACCTCGGCTTCGTGCCGGGCGAGGGCGGGCTCGACCTCGCGGGCATGATGGGCGGCGGCGTGGACCTGCTGTGGCTGCTGGGCGCCGACGAGTTCGACACCGCGCGCATCGGGGCGGACACCTTCGTGGTCTACCAGGGCCACCACGGCGACCGGGGTGCGGCGCGCGCGGACGTGATCCTGCCGGGCGCCGCCTACGTCGAGAAGCCTGGCACCTGGGTCAGCACGGAGGGTCGGGTGCAGCGCGGCCTGCGCTCGGTGTTCCCACCGGGAGATGCCCGCGAGGACTGGCGCATCCTGCGCGCCTTCAGCGAGGTGGTCGGCCACCCGCTGCCGTACAACGACCTCGACGCGGTGCGCGCCCGCCTGGCCGCGGTCAACCCGGTGTTCGCCCGAGAGGGCCTGCCGCGCTTCGGCGCGTCCGAGCGCGGCGGCCCGGTCGGCGACCCGCGCGCTGTGGGCGACGCGCCGTTCGTCCCGGCGATCGCGGACTACTACCAGACCGACCCGATCAGCCGGGCCAGCGCCACCATGGCGGAGTGCACCGAGGAGCTGACCCGCCCGGCCCAGGCGGCCGCCGCGGTCCTGCAGGCGGCGGAGTGATCGCGTGACGCATTTCTTCTACGACACGATGGGCGGCCACTTCGTCCTCACGCTGGCCGAGACGCTGGCGATCATGGTGCCGCTGCTGGTCTCGGTCGCCTACATGACCTACGCCGAGCGCAAGATCCTCGCCGCGATGCAGCTGCGCGTCGGCCCCAACGTGGTCGGGCCCTTCGGCCTGCTGCAGCCGTTCGCCGACGCGCTGAAGATGCTGATGAAGGAGACGGTGGTGCCCACGGGCGCCAACCGCGTGCTGTTCCTGCTGGCGCCGGTGCTGACCTTCGTCCTCGCCATGATCGCCTGGGCGGTGATCCCGATGGGCGACGGCTGGGCGATCGCCGACATCAACGTGGGCGTGCTCTACCTGTTCGCGATCAGCTCGCTCGGCGTCTACGGCATCATCATCGCCGGCTGGGCCAGCAACTCGAAATACGCCTTCCTCGGCGCGCTCCGCTCGGCCGCGCAGATGGTCAGCTACGAGGTCTCCATAGGCCTCGTGATCGTCTGCGTGCTGCTGTGCGTGGGCTCGCTGAACCTCAACGACATCGTTCGCGCGCAGCGCCACGTCTGGTTCTGCATCCCGTTGCTGCCGATGTTCGTGGTGTTCTTCATCTCGGCGCTCGCCGAGACCAACCGCGCCCCCTTCGACCTGGCAGAGGGGGAGAGCGAGATCGTCGCCGGCTTCATGGTCGAGTACAGCTCGATGTCGTACGGCCTGTTCTTCCTGGGCGAGTACGCCAACATGTTCCTGATGAGCGCCATGACCTCGATCCTGTTCATGGGCGGCTGGCAGGCGCCGTTCGGCATCGCGCCGTTCACCTGGATCCCGGGTACGGTGTGGTTCCTGCTCAAGATTGCTTTCGTGATGTTCATGTTCGTCTGGGTGCGCGCCACCTTTCCGCGCTTCCGCTACGACCAGCTGATGCGCCTGGGCTGGAAGGTTTTTCTTCCGCTGTCGCTGTTCTGGCTGGTGCTGACGGCAAGCGTGCTGATGGCGATGGGGTGGCTGCCGGACGGAGCCTAAAGGAAGGCCAGGGGCTCTGCCCCTGGACCCCGCCAGGGCGAGCCGCCCTGGACCGGCCTTCCTGGTCCTTTCATGGGCCGGTCCAGGGGCGGCTCGCCCCTGGCGGGTCTGGGCAGAGCCCAGGCTTGCTTGCTGAATGCTGCGGCGCGGGGTATTCCCCGCCCGCCTGTGTAGGGGTTGGAGATGGCGTTCCTGGACCGCACTGCGCGGAGTCTTCTGCTGGGCGAGCTGATCGCCGGGATGGGCCTGACGCTGGGCTACATGTTCAAGCCCAAGGCGACCATCAACTATCCCTACGAGAAGAACCCGCTGAGCCCCCGCTTCAAGGGCGAGCACGCCCTGCGCCGCTACCCCAACGGCGAGGAGCGCTGCATCGCGTGCAAGCTGTGCGAGGCGGTGTGCCCCGCGCTCGCGATCACCATCGAGGCGGAGCCGCGCGGCGACGGCAGCCGGCGCACCACGCGCTACGACATCGACATGACCAAGTGCATCTACTGCGGCCTGTGCGAGGAGGCCTGCCCGGTCGACGCGATCGTGGAAGGGCCCAACCTCGAGTTCGCCACCGAGACGCGCGAGGAGCTGATGTACGACAAGGCCAAGCTGCTCGCCAACGGCGACCGCTGGGAGGTCGAGCTGGCACGCCGGCTCGAGCTCGATGCGCCGTACCGCTGAGATGACGCCGGCGGGTGCTGGCCGGCGAGGCAAGGAAGGCCAGGGGCTCTGCCTCTGGACCCCGCCAAAGGCAGGCCCTTGGAACCCTCTCCTTAAGTCAAGGGATCAAAGGGTCCTCGGGCCCTTTGCGGGTCTGGGCAGAGCCCAGCCTTGCTTCCATTCCCGCGCCTTGCCACCCACGATCTCCTGCCCGGGAACGTCACGTTGATCGCCACCCTGTTCTGGTACGTGTTCGCCGCCGTCCTGCTCGGCTCGGCGGCCGGCGTGGTCACCTCGCGCAATCCCGTGCATTCCGTGCTGTTCCTGATCCTGGCGTTCTTCAACGCGGCCGGGCTGTTCCTGCTGGCCGGCGCCGAGTTCCTCGCCTTCATCCTGGTGATCGTCTACGTCGGCGCGGTCGCGGTGCTGTTCCTGTTCGTCGTGATGATGCTCGACGTGAACTTCTCCGAATTGCGCGAGGGCTTCCAGCGCTACGCCCCGGTCGGCGCCGCCGTCGGGCTGGTGCTGTTCGTCGAGCTGGCGGTGTTCCTGACCGGCTGGCGCGTGTCGCCGGCCAACGCGGTGCTGCGCCTGTCTGCGACGCCGGCGGGCGTGTCGAACACCGCCGCGATCGGCCGGGTGCTGTACACGGATTACGCGCTGCTGTTCCAGCTCTCTGGGCTGATCCTGCTGGTGGCGATGATGGGGGCGATCGTGCTGACGCTGCGCGAGCGCACTGCGTCGCGCCACCAGGACATCGCCCGCCAGCAGGCCCGCGACCCGGCGCTGAGCCTCTCGATGGTGCGCGTGCCGCTGCGTCAGGGCGTGGGCAGCGCCGGCATCCTGCGCCCGCTGCCGGAGCCGGCGCTGCTGCCGGCCGGCGACGACGCGCATGGCGCGCACCCGACGCCGGCCGGCGTGGCGGCGGACCACGAAGCGCATGGAGGCCATACCTGATGGGGATCGCATGCTGGCGGTAAGCCTGGGCCACTACCTCGCGGTGGGCGCGATCCTTCTGGTGCTCGGCATCTTCGGCATCTTCCTGAACCGCAAGAACGTCATCGTCATCCTGATGTCGATCGAGCTGATCCTGCTCGCGGTCAACCTCAACCTGGTGGCGTTCTCCGCGGCGCTCGGCGACCTCGCGGGGCAGATCTTGGCAATGTTCGTGCTCACCGTGGCGGCGGCGGAGGCTGCGATCGGCCTCGCGATCGTGGTGGTGTATTTCCGCAACCGCGGCTCGATCCAGGTCGAGGACGTGAACCTGATGAAGGGCTGAGGATGCTGTATGCGACCGCCGTCTTCGCCCCTCTGGTCGGCTCGCTGGTGGCGGGGCTGCTCGGACGGGCCATCGGCGACAGGGCGGCCCAGGCGGCGACGATCCTGCTGATGGCGCTGGCCGCGGTGTGCGGCACGCTGAACTGGGTGGACTATGTGTGGCACGGCGGCGTGCCCGGCGCCCTGCCGATCGCCACCTGGATGGACGTGGGCAGCTTCCAGGTCGGCTGGGACCTGCACCGCGACACCATGTCGATCTCCATGGTGGCGATGGTGACCTGCGTGGCCACCCTCGTGCACGTCTACAGCGTCGGCTACATGGGCCACGAGCAGCAGCCGACCTACCGGTTCTTCTCCTACCTCAGCCTGTTCTCCTTCGCGATGCTGGCGCTCGTCAGCGCCGACAACCTGCTGCAGCTGTTCTTCGGCTGGGAGGGCGTCGGCCTCGCGAGCTACCTGCTGATCGGCTACTGGTACGACCGGCCCTCCGCCAACGCGGCCGCGATCAAGGCCATGGTGGTCAACCGCGTCGGCGACCTCAGCTTCGCGGTCGGCATCGCCCTGGTGTTCCTGCTGTTCGGCGCCATCGACTTCCCCACGATCTTCGCCCACGTCCAGGACCACGTGTCCGACACCTACGGGGTGTTCGGGACAGAGTGGCGGGCGTTCGAGGTGATCGGCGTGCTGCTGTTCATCGGTGCCATGGGCAAGTCGGCGCAGATCTTCCTCCACACCTGGCTGCCCGACGCGATGGAGGGGCCGACCCCGGTCTCCGCCCTGATCCACGCCGCGACCATGGTGACGGCCGGCGTGTTCCTGGTCAGCCGCATGTCGCCGATCCTGGAGTTCGCGCCCGGTGCCCTGCGCATGGTCACCGTGATCGGCGGCACGACCTGCTTCTTCGCGGCGACGATCGCCCTGGTGCAGCCCGACATCAAGCGTGTCATCGCCTATTCCACGTGCTCGCAGCTCGGCTACATGTTCCTCGCCGCCGGCGTGGGCGCCTTCCAGGCGTCGATGTTCCACCTCTTCACCCACGCCTTCTTCAAGGCGCTGCTGTTCCTGTGCGCGGGCTCGGTGATCCACGCCATGCACGACGAGCAGGACATGTTCCGCATGGGCGGCCTGTGGCGGAAGATTCCCATCACCTACGTCTGCATGTGGGCCGGCAGCCTGGCGCTTGGCGGCATCTACCCGTTCGCCGGCTACTGGTCCAAGGATGCGATCCTGGAAAGCGCCTGGGCGGCGCACACCGGCGTCGGTCTCTACGCCTTCACGCTCGGCACGATCGCCGCGTTCCTCACTGCGTTCTACTCGTGGCGCCTGCTGATCCTGACCTTCCACGGCCGCGCCCACGATCCCGACAGGCTGGCCCACGCCCACGAGAGCCCGCCGTCCATGTGGGTGCCGCTCGTGCTGCTGTCCGTGGGCGCCGTGCTGGCCGGCGTATTGCTCAAGTCGCTGTTCATCGGCGAGGACCAGGGCTGGTTCTGGCGCGGCGCGATCTTCTCCGGCCCGAACAACCACGTGCTGCTGTCGGCAGAGCACGTGCCGGCACTGATCGCCCTGCTGCCCACCGTGATGGGCCTGGGCGGCATTGCACTCGCCTACTTCCTCTACATGGTGCGCCCCGCGCTGCCGGCGGTGCTGGCGACGCGGTTTCGCCCGCTCTACCTGTTCCTGCTCAACAAGTGGTACTTCGACGAGCTGTACGACGCGATCTTCGTGCGCCCGGCAAAGTGGCTGGCGCGCGAGTTCTGGCATGTCGGCGACGAGCGGATCATCGACGGCCTGCCCAACGGCATTGCCCTGCTGACCACCGACGGCTCGCGGCAGGTGGTGCGCATCCAGACCGGCTCGATCGCGGTCTATGCCTTCACCATGCTGATCGGCCTGGTCGGCCTGGTCACCATCTTCCTCCTGTTCCGGTGACACGATGAACGCCGCCGGCTTCCCGATCCTCTCCCTTGTCACCTTCCTGCCGCTGGTGGGCTGCGTCTTCATCATGTCCGTGCGCGGCACCGAGGCGGTCGTCGCGTCCAATGCGCGCTGGGCGGCGCTGTGGACCAGCCTCGTGGTGTTCGTGATCAGCCTCGTGCTGTGGGTGCGCTTCGACACGTCGCAGCCCGGCTTCCAGTTCACCGAGCGCCACGAGTGGCTGCCCGGGTTCCACGTCGCCTACGCCATGGGCGTGGACGGCATCTCCGTGCTGTTCGTGCTGCTGTCGACCGCGCTGACGCCGATCTGCATCCTGGCCAGCTGGGAGTCGGTGCACTTCCGGGTTCGCGAGTACATGATCGCGTTCCTCGTGCTCGAGACCATGATGGTCGGCATGTTCTCGGCGATGGACTTCGTCGTGTTCTACATGTTCTTCGAGGGCGTGCTGATCCCGATGTACCTGATCATCGGCGTCTGGGGCGGCACGCGCAGGGTCTACGCCTCGTTCAAGTTCTTCCTCTACACCTTCGCCGGCTCCGTGCTGATGCTGCTGGCCCTGCTCGCGATGTGGTACGTCGCCGGCACCACCGACATCCCGACGCTGATGGCGACCAGCTTCACGCCGCGCATGCAGTTCTGGCTGTTCCTCGCCTTCCTCGCCTCGTTCGCGGTGAAGGTGCCGATGTGGCCGGTGCACACCTGGCTGCCGGACGCGCACGTCGAGGCGCCGACCGCGGGCTCGGTGATCCTGGCGGGCGTGCTGCTCAAGATGGGCGCCTACGGCTTCCTGCGCTTCTCCGTGCCGATGCTGCCGCAGGCGTCGCAGCAGTTCGCGCCGCTGATGTACGCGCTGGCCGTGGTCGCGGTGATCTACACCTCGCTGGTCGCCTTCGCGCAGACCGACATGAAGAAGCTGATCGCCTACTCGTCGATCGCCCACATGGGCGTCGTGGTAATCGGCATCTTCACCTTCGACGTGCAGGGCCTGCAGGGCGCGCTGTTCCTCATGCTCAGCCACGGCATCGTCTCGGCGGCGATGTTCCTGTGCGTCGGCGTGGTCTACGACCGCCTGCACACCCGCGAGATCGCCCGCTACGGCGGCCTCGCCGTGACCATGCCGCTGTATGCCGCGGTGTTCATGGTGTTCACCATGGGCAACATCGGCCTGCCCGGCACCTCCGGCTTCGTCGGCGAGTTCCTCGTCCTCGTCGGCGCGTTCCAGGTGAGCCTGTGGCTGGCGCTGCTCGGCTCCTTCGGCATGGTGCTCGGCGCGGTCTACGGCCTCTACCTGTACCGCCGGGTGATCTTCGGCCGCCTGACCCGCGACGACCTGCGCGGCCTGCTCGACCTGTCGCCGCGCGAGATCGGCATCTTCGCGCCGCTCGTCGTGCTGACGCTGTGGATGGGCTTCTACCCGAGCAGCTTCACGCAGTTCTTCGGCGCCACCGTCGACTCCGTGGTCGCCCACCACGAGGCCGCGCTCGGCCTGCCGTCCACAGTGCACCTTGCCGATGCCGGGTCCGCCTCGCTGGCGGCCGCAAATCCCATCCCCGCGGCGGAGCCGGCACGATGAACCCGGCTTCCTCCGCACCCGGCCTGATCGCCGGCCAGCCGCTTGCCGCCGCCGGCCCGTCGGTCGCCGGCCTGTCGCACTGGGCGCTCGCCCTGCCAGAGATCGTGCTGGCGCTGCTCGGCCTGCTGATCCTGGTCTACGGCGTCACCCGCCCGCGCGACTCGGCCCTGGCCTGCACCATGCTCGTGCTCGCCGCCCTGCTGGTCACCGCCGGCCTGGTCGTGCAGTCCCCGGACGGCATCGCCTATGGCGGGCTGATCGTGTCCGACGCGTTCAGCCGCTTCACCCAGGTGCTGATCCTGGCCGGTGCCGCGCTGACCACGATCCTGGCGCTGGACTACAACGAGCGCCAGGAGATCGCCCGCTTCGAGTTCCCGCTGCTGGTGGTGTTCTCCACGATCGGCATGCTCGTCATGGCGCAGGCCGCCAGCCTGATGACCCTCTACATGGGCCTCGAGCTGCAGAGCCTCGCGGTCTACGTGCTGTGCTCCTTCGCCCGCGACGACGTCCGCTCCTCCGAGGCCGGCCTGAAGTACTTCGTGCTCAGCGCGCTCGCCTCCGGCCTGCTGCTCTACGGCATCTCGCTGTGCTACGGCTTCTCCGGGACCATGGAGTTCTCCCTGATCGCCCAGGCGGTCGCGGCCCCGGGCGGCACCTCCGTCGGCCTCGTGATCGGCATCGTGTTCATCGTCGCTGGCCTGGCGTTCAAGCTGTCCGCGGTGCCGTTCCACATGTGGACGCCCGACGTCTACGAGGGCGCGCCCACCCCGGTCACCGCCTTCATGAGCACCGCGCCCAAGGTGGCGCCGTTCGCCGTGCTGCTGCGTGCCATGGTGGTTCCCTTCGGCCACGTGCTGCACGACTGGCAGCAGCTCATCATCCTGGTGTCGATCTGCTCGATGATCCTGGGCAGCCTCGCCGCCATCGGCCAGACCAGCATCAAGCGGCTGATGGCCTACTCCTCCATCGGCCACATGGGCTACGCGCTGATCGGCTTGGCCGCCGGCTCGGAGGCGGGCATCCGCGGCACGCTGATCTACCTGGTGACCTACGTGTTCATGAACGCCGGCACCTTCGCCTGCATCGTGGCGATGCGCCGCCGCGGCCTCGCCCTGGAGCGCATCTCCGACCTGGGTGGCCTGGCGAAGACCGACCCGGTGCTGGCGCTGGTGATGGCGGTGCTGATGTTCTCCATGGCCGGCGTGCCGCCGATGTCCGGGTTCTTCGGCAAGCTGTTCGTGTTCCAGGCCGCGGTGCAGTCCGGCCTGTGGACCCTGGCCGTGATCGGCGTGCTGACCAGCGTGATCGGGCTGTACTACTACCTGCGCGTGGTGAAGGTGATGTACTTCGATGACGCGGAGGAGGCATTCGACACCCGCGCGTCCTCGCTGTCGTTCGTTGCCGTGGTCGGCGGGCTGTTCACCTTCCTGTTCTTCCTGATGCCGGCGCCGGTGGTGCAGGCGGCGGAGACCGCGGCGCGGGCGCTGTTCGGGTGAGGCAGCCAGCAAGGCCGGGGGCTCTGCCCCTGGACCCCGCCAAAGGCAAGCCTTTGGAAACCTGGACGGGGCCGGCGGCACCTCCCGCTTTTCCTTCATGTGCGCCGGTCCAGGGGCGCTGCCCCTGGCGGGTCCAGGGCAGAGCCCTGGCCTTCCTGGCCTGACCCATGCTTCTCGTCATCGACGCCGGCAACACCAACATCGTGTTCGCGGTCCACGACGGGACCCGCTGGGTCGGCAACTTCCGCATCGCGACCGAGGCGCAGCGCACCTCGGACGAGTACGCCGTGTGGCTGATGGCACTGCTGGCGCTGCGCCGCATCCCGCCCGCCGAGGTCCGCACCGCGGTGATCGGCACCGTGGTGCCCGCGGCGCTCTACCACCTGCGCCGCCTGTGCCGCGACTGGTTCGAGGTGGAGCCCCTGATCGCGAACTCGACGCTACACTGGGGTTTCGAGATACGCGTCGACAACCCGTCCGAGGTCGGTGCCGACCGCCTGGTCAACGCGCTGGCCGCGCACGAGCGCTACCGCGGCCCGCTGGTGGTGATCGACTTCGGCACCGCGACGACCTTCGACGTGGTGGAGGGCGACGGCGCCTATGTGGGCGGGGTGATCGCGCCGGGCATCAACCTGTCGATCGAGGCGCTGCACCAGGCCGCCGCCCGCCTGCCCAGGATCGGCATCGGCCGGCCGCAGGCGGTGATCGGGCGCTCGACGGTCCCGGCCATGCAGTCGGGCATCTACTGGGGCTACGTCGGCCTGATCGAGGGCCTCGTGGCGCGCATCCAGGGCGAGTTCGATCGCCCGCTGAAGGTCGTGGCCACGGGGGGACTGGCGCCGCTGTTCTCCGAGGGAACCCTGGTGATGGAACGCATCGATCCCGATCTGACCCTTGACGGACTGCGCCTGTTGGCGCAGCGCAATCCCACCCCCACATTGTCTCGTGACAGAACAAGACTGATAGAAGGCGATTAATGAACGCGATAGGCGCTGACCTGGCCTTCCTGCCCCTGGGCGGGACGGGCGAGATCGGCATGAACCTGAACCTCTACCGCTGCAATGGCAGCTGGCTGGCGGTGGACTGCGGCATCGGCTTCGGCGGCTCGGAGATGCCCGAGGTCGAGGTGATGATGCCAGACCCGGCCTTCATCGCCGAGCGGCGCGACAAGCTCGTGGGCCTGGTGATCACCCACGCGCACGAGGACCACATCGGCGCCGTCGCCCACCTGTGGCGACAGCTCCAGTGCCCGGTGTACGCCACCCCCTTCGCGGCCTCCGTGCTGCGCCGCAAGCTGGGCGAGGCGCAACTGGTCAGCCAGGTCAGGATTCACGTGATCCCGCCGGGCGGCTCCTTCGAGCTGGCGCCGTTCTCGCTCCAGTTCATCTCTGTCGCGCACTCGATCCCCGAGGCGCAGGCCCTGGCGATCCGCACGCCGCACGGCGTGGTGCTGCACACCGGCGACTGGAAGCTCGACGCCAACCCGATGGTCGGCCCGCCCACCGATGAGGCGGCGCTGCAGGCGCTGGGCGACGCCGGCGTGCTGGCGATCGTGTGCGACAGCACCAACGCCCTGGTCGAAGGGCATTCCGGCTCCGAAGCCGACGTGCGCCGCTCGATGGCCGGGCTGATCCGCTCCCTGCAGGGCCGGGTCGCGGTGACCTGCTTCGCGAGCAACGTGGCGCGGGTCGAGACCATCGCGCTCGCCGCCCGCGCCGCCGGCCGCTCGGTGGCGATGGTGGGGCGCTCGCTGCGCAACCTCGACCAGTCGGCGCGCGAGACCGGCTACCTGCGCGGCATCCCCGAGTTCGTGCCCGAGGACCAGGCCGGCACGGTGCCCGACGAGAACCTGCTGATGATGGTGACCGGCTCCCAGGGCGAGCCGCGCTCCGCGCTGGCCCGGATCGCGATGGACACCCACCCCAACATCGCCATGGGCCCGGGCGACACCGTGGTGTTCAGCTCGCGCACCATCCCCGGCAACGAGCGCGCCATCGGCACGGTGCAGGACAACCTGGTGCGCCGCGGCGTGCGGATCATCACCGCCGAGGACCACCTCGTGCACGTCTCCGGCCACCCGGCGCGCGACGAGCTGCGCCGGATGTACCAGCTGGTGCGCCCGCGCTTCTCGGTGCCGGTGCACGGCGAGTGGCGGCACATGTCGTCCCACGCCGCACTGGCGCAGGAGGCGGGCGCGACCCCGTTCCTGCTGGAGGACGGCGACCTGCTCAGCCTGTCCGGCAACCGGCCGGAGGTCACGGACTCGGCGACCGTCGGGCGCCTGGCGCTGGACGGCAACCGCCTCGTGCCGATCAACGGCGGCGTCCTGACGGCGCGCAGGCGCATGCTGTTCAACGGCATGGTGATCGCCTCCATCGCGGTGGACGCCGATGGCCACGTGCGCGGCACGCCGAAGGTCACGGCGCCCGGACTGTTCGAGCCGGACGAGGCGGAGGCGGTGCGCATCGGCCGCGAGTTCGTTTCCGCCCTGGAGGGCCTGCCGCTGGCGCTGCGCCGCGACGACGAGCCGCTGCTCGACGCCGCCAAGTCGGCGCTGCGCCGCGCCCTGGGCCGCAGGCTGCAGAAGCGCCCGCTGGTGGACGTGCACCTGCTCAGGGTCTGAGCGGGTGAGCTGGTTCACCGGCTGCGTGCTGTACTCGCTGATCTGGTGGACGGTGCTGTTCGCCGTTCTGCCGGTCGGCACGCGCCCCGTGGCCGACGCGGATGGGGCGACAGGGTGGCGCGGCGCCCCGGAGCGGCCCCTGCTGCTGCGCAAGGCGCTGGCGACGACGCTGATCGCGGCGGTGATCTGGCTGGGGTGCTATGCGGTGATCAGCAGTGACTGGCTGAGCTTCCGCCACGGCTGGCTGGCACTGCCCGACGACTAGGCGGGATCGGGCCGGTCTGCACAGAGCCACGGCATATTTCACGTGGGTGCCGCGAATACTCTGTGCAGCGGTGGTGATTTCCGTAGACGGCCAGTCGGCTCGAAGCTGATTATCACGGCAGGACCAAGGGTTTCTTGTCCTACCGTGTGACTGGCGTTTCCTCCCCAAACTTGGCCCGCATGCTCGGCATGCGGGCCGTTTCTTTGATAACAGGTTTGTCACGCCTGTCACCCTGCAAAATGTCCAATGACAACATATTCTTGGTAAATGCTGTTGTGCAATGCACAATGACTGAGCTGTCGGAATGCTGCAGAGAGAACAGTCGAGAGACAAGGCAAAGGAAACGAGAATCGGATACACGCATAGGTTGTGTTCTATACTGGCTGGCTGGTGGGTCCAACACGCGGCACGCGGCATGACCTCGAACGGTTGCGGCGCATCCCGGCCTGCGGCTTTCGCCGGGGGTTGCCTTTGGACATGACGTTGACCCGCCCGTGTGCGTCATGCGGGGTGGAAGCGGTCGGTGTCAGGTCAATGCCCGGGGGTGGATAGTGCGTCGGTTAGAGAAGGCCAGGGCTCTGCCCTGGACCCGCCAGGGGCGAGCCGCCCCTGGACCCGGCCCTACTTAAGTCAGGGGTTCCAAGGGCCCTGCCCTTGGCGGGGTCCAGGGGCAGGGCCCCTGGCCTTCCTTCCTGGATTTCAGGCCCGAGGCATCACCCCGGGGTGCCGCCCCTGGCGGCAGGCAGGCCCGGCCTGTAGCATCGGCATTCCCCACCGAACCGGATCCGCGATGCGCCTGTCCCGCTCCCTCGTGCCCACCCTGAAGGAAAATCCGGCCGAGGCGCAGATCGTCTCGCACCGCCTGATGCTGCGCGCCGGCCTGGTGCGGCAGAGCGCGGCCGGCATCTACGCCTGGCTCCCGGCGGGCCTGCGGGTGCTGCGCCGCATCGAGGCGATCGTGCGCGAGGAGCAGGACGCCGCAGGCGCGCAGGAGCTGCTGATGCCCACGATCCAGCCCGCCGACCTGTGGCGCGAAAGCGGCCGCTACGACGACTACGGCCCGGAGATGCTGCGCGTGCGCGACCGCCACGAGCGCGACCTGCTGTACGGGCCGACCAACGAGGAGATGTTGACCGACATCATGCGCCACTCGGTCAAGTCGTACCGGGAGCTGCCGCAGACCCTGTATCACATCCAGTGGAAATTCCGCGACGAGGTGCGGCCGCGCTTCGGCGTGATGCGCGGCCGCGAGTTCCTGATGAAGGACGCCTACAGCATCGACCTCGACCACGAAGGCGCCGTGGTCAGCTACCGCCGCATGATGCTGGCCTACCTGCGCACCTTCCAGCGCCTGGGCGTGCAGGCGATCCCGATGCGCGCCGACACCGGCCCGATCGGCGGCAAGCTGAGCCACGAGTTCATCATCCTCGCCCCGACCGGCGAGAGTAGAGTGTTCTACGACCAGGGCTTCGAGCAGGAGGACTTCTCCGCGCTCCCCGCCTACCCGGCGCCGGACGAGCTGGCCGCGCTCTATGACCGCATGACCGGGCGCTACGCCGCAACCGAGGAGATGCACGATCCCGCCGCCTGGGCCGAAGTCCCCACGGAGCGACAGCGCGAGGGCAGGGGCATCGAGGTCGGCCACATCTTCAACTTCGGCACCAAGTACAGCCTCCCGATGGGCTTCACCGTCGCAGGACCCGACGGCAAGCCGGTGCACCCGGAGATGGGCAGCTACGGCATCGGCGTGTCGCGCCTGATCGGCGCGCTGATCGAGGCCAGCCACGACGACGCCGGCATTGTCTGGCCGGACAGCGTGGCGCCGTTCCGCGCCGCCATCCTCAACCTGCGCGTGGGCGACGCCGGCTGCGACGCCCTCTGCGAGCGGGCCTACGCGGCGCTCGGCGGCGACGCCCTGTACGACGACCGCGACGAGCGGGCTGGCGCGAAGTTCGCCGACGCCGACCTGATGGGCCACCCCTGGCAGATCGTCGTCGGCCCGCGCGGCGCCAAGGCCGGCACCGTCGAGCTGAAGCGCCGGGTGCGCGGGGTCGCGGAAGGCGAGCGCGTCGAGCTGTCCCTGGAGGACGCGCTGGCGCGGGTCGAGGCAGGGGCGGCGGGGCGGGGCGGCGCGTCCGGGGCAGCGTGATGTTCGGCGCCTTCGAGCGGACCGTCGCCGGGCGCTACCTGCGCGCCCGGCGCGGCGAGCGCTTCGTGTCCGTGATCGCGATCTTCTCGCTCGCCGGCATCGCGCTCGGCGTGGCGACGCTGATCATCGTCATGTCGGTGATGAACGGGTTCAAGTCGGACCTGCTCGGCCGCATCCTCGGCCTGAACGGCGACCTGTCGATCTACGCCACGGGTCCCTCGCTCACCGGCTACGACGCGCTCGCCGCCCGGGTGCGCGCCGTGCCCGGCGTGCTGGACGCCGTGCCGCTGGTCGAGGGCCAGGTGCTGCTGAGCACCGATCGTGGCAGCTCCGGCGGCCTGGTGCGCGGCATACGCGGCGCCGACCTGCGCGACCTGCACGAGATCAGCGACAACATCCGCGCCGGCTCGCTCGACGCCTTCGGCGCGGGCGCGCCCGCGGCCGGAACGCCGCCCGCCGGCGGCCCTGCGCCTGCCGCCGTCCCTGCCGCCGCAGGCGCGAAGGCGCCCGCCGCAGCCGAGGACGGCATCGCCATCGGCCTTACGCTGGCCCAGCGCTTCGGCCTGGCGGTCGGCTCCAAGCTGACCCTGGTCTCGCCCGACGGCGCCGCGACCGCCTTCGGCACCGTGCCCCGCGTGCGCGCCTACCGCGTGGTCGCGATCTTCCAGGCCGGCCTGAACGACTACGACAGCACCTTCGTGTTCCTGCCGCTCGCAGCCGCCCAGGTGTTCTTCCAGAAGGCCGGGCAGGCGACGCAGATCTCGGTCAAGGTCGCCAACCCCGAGCGCGTCACCCCGGTCACACGCGCCATCCGCGCGGCGCTCGACGCGCAGCCCCCCCCGGGCGGCCCGGTGCGCGTCGTCGACTGGACGCAAAGCAACAACAGCTTCTTCGCCGCGATCCAGATCGAGCAGAACGTCATGTTCCTGATCCTGACGCTGATCATCCTGGTCGCCGCCTTCAACGTGGTCAGCTCGCTGATCATGATGGTCAAGGACAAGACCCGCGACATCGCCGTGCTGCGCACCCTCGGCGCGGGCCGCGGCGCCATCATGCGCATCTTCCTGATGTGCGGGGCGTCGGTGGGCGTGACCGGCACCCTGATCGGCACCGCGCTCGGCGTGGTGTTCTGCGCCAACATCGAGCGCATCCGCCTGGCGCTGCAGTCGGTCACCGGCACCGACCTGTTCAACCCCGAGGTGTACTACCTCGAGCACCTGCCGGCGAAGCTCGACTGGCGCGAGGTCACCCAGGTCATCGTCATGGCGCTCGTGCTGTCCCTGCTGGCCACGCTCTACCCGAGCTGGCGGGCGGCGCGCACCGACCCGGTCGAGGCGCTGCGGCATGAGTGAGAAAGCAAGGCCGGGCTCTGCCCGGACCCGCCAAAGGGCCGAGCCCTTTGGAAACCCTTCCCTTAAGAGAAGCCGGTCCAGGGGCGCTGCCCCTGGCGGGTCCAGGGCAGAGCCCTGGCCTTGCGTCCGGTGACCCCCGCCCTCGCCCTGCGCGCCGTGGTGCGGACCTACCGCAGCGAGGCCGGCGCGCTCGACGTGCTGCGCGGCGTCGACCTGGAGCTGCGCGCCGGCGAGATCGTCGCCCTCGTCGCTCCCTCCGGCACCGGCAAGTCCACGCTGCTGCACACCGCCGGCCTGCTGGAGCGCCCGGACGGCGGCGCGGTGCTGGTCGGCGGCCGCGACGCCGGCGCGCTCGGCGACACGGAGCGCACCCAGATCCGCAGCCGCTCGATCGGCTTCGTCTACCAGTTCCACCACCTGCTCGCCGAGTTCACCGCGCTGGAGAACATCGTCCTGCCGCAGATGATCGCCGGCGCCCGCCGACGCGACGCGGAAGCGCGCGCCACAGGGCTGCTCGCGGCCTTCGGCTTGGCCGCGCGCGGGCGCCACCTGCCCGGCCAGCTCTCGGGGGGCGAGCAGCAGCGCGTGGCCATCGCCCGCGCGCTCGCCAACGCGCCGCGCGTGCTGCTCGCCGACGAGCCCACCGGCAACCTCGACGTCTCCACCGCGGACGGCGTGTTCGCCGAGCTGATGCACGCGGTCCGCGACCAGGGGGCGGCGGCGCTGATCGCCACCCACAACACCGAGCTGGCGTCGCGCATGGACCGGGTCGTCACGCTGCGCGACGGGGTGCTGGTGGATCTGCGCTGAAGGCCGGCGAAGGCAGCAAGCAAGGCCGGGCTCTGCCCGGACCCGCCAGGGGCGAGCCGCCCCTGGACCGGCGTTTTTAAGGGTAACAGGCCAGCGTGGCCAGATGACGGGGCGAGGCCGTCGCTTTCTGGATGTCTCGACGATGCCCGATGACCCGGACGCCGCCTGCCGCGCGATCTACGACGAGACGGCCGCGTTCTACGCAGCCCTCGCGCCCCGGCTGGGCGCGGCTGCGCGCGGCTACGAAATCCTGTATGGCCCGCCGCTGCACGCGCCGCCGATCCTGTTCATCGGCACCCAGCCCGGCGGCACCCGCGTCAGCCAGCACCGCGCGCAGGGCGCAGACCTCGGCGGCACCTGGCCGGACGGATGCGAATACACGACGGCGCCCTGGCCGATGGCGGCGCACATGCGGGCGATGTTCGGCACGGCGCTGCTGTCGCGCTGCACCGGCACCAACGCCGTGTTCCTGCGCGCGCCAGACGTCGCGACCTACCGTCGCGAGGTGGGGGCCGCGCTGCGCCGCGAGGTCGCGGCGTTCTGCGCGGTGCGGGTGGAGCGGATGGTGCGGGCGATGCGGCCGGCGCGGATCGTGGCGATCGGCTTCGACAGCCTGGCCGCGTTCGGCCCGACGGAGCCGGCGCTGTGGAGCGCGTCCGGGCGCACGCTGCTGCGCACGGGCGCGGTGGCGGGCCGCCCGGCGATTGCCACCCTGCACGTGACCGGCGCCTGGATGAGCGCCGCGGACCGCACGGCCATGACCGCCGCACTGCTCGCCCGCCTTTCCTTGTAGCGCCGGTCCAGGGCGGCTCGCCCTGGCGGGTCCAGGGCAGAGCCCTGGCCTTGCTTCCTTGCCTTGCGCCGCTAGTTTTCCCCCATGCCGCACTCCGATTTCGTCCACCTCCGAGTCCACTCCGCCTTCTCGCTGAGCGAAGGCGCCATCCGCGTTCCCGACATCGCGGCGCTGGCGCGGCGCGAGCAGATGCCGGCGGTGGCGATCACCGACACCGGCAACCTGTTCGGCGCCCTGGAATTCTCCCAGTACTGCGCCGGCAAGGGCGTGCAGCCGATCATCGGCTGCCAGGTCGGCATCGCGCGCACCGGCCGGATCGGGCTGTCGCCGGACCAGATCGTCGTGCTGGCGCAGGACGCGCGCGGCCTGGACAACCTGCAGCGCCTGTCCTCGCTCGGCTTCATCGAAGGCGACGCCGCGGAGCCGGCGCTGCCGCTGGCGCGCATCCTGGAGCACGCAGAGGGCCTGATCCTGCTCACCGGTGGTACGCGCGGCCCGATCGGGCGGATGCTGGCCGAGGGGCAGGAGGCCGAAGCGCGCGCGCTGCTGGCGCGGCTGGCCGAGGCGTTCGGCGACCGGGCGATGATGGAGCTGCACCGCCATGGCCTGGAGATCGAGCGCGCGATCGAGCCCGGCCTGATCCGCCTCGCCGACGAGGCGGGCCTGCCGCTGGTCGCGACCAACGAGTGCTTCTTCGCCACGCCCGCGATGCACGAGGCGCACGACGCGCTGCTGTGCATCGCCGCCGGGCGTACGCTGGCAGAGCAGGATCGGCGGCGGGTGACGCCCGAGCACTGGTTCAAGCCCGCCGCCGCCATGCGCGCGCTGTTCGCCGACCTGCCGGACGCCTGCGACAACACGCTCGCCGTCGCCCGGCGTTGCGCCGTGATGGCAGAGACCCGCAAGCCGCTGCTGCCGATGTGCCCCAAGGTCCGCTCCGGCCAGACCGAGCAGGAGACCCTGTCCGCGATGGCCCGCGAGGGCCTGGCCGCCCGCATGGACGCGCTGGCGGCCGACGAGGCGACGCGGGCGCGCTACGGCGAGCGCATGGAGTACGAGCTGGGCGTCATCGCGGCGATGGGCTTTCCCGGCTACTTCCTGATCGTGGCCGACTTCATCCAGTGGGCGAAGGGGCAGGGCATCCCGGTCGGCCCAGGGCGCGGCTCCGGCGCCGGGTCGGTCGCGGCCTGGGCGCTGACGATCACCGACATCGACCCGCTGCCGTTCAACCTCCTGTTCGAGCGCTTCCTCAACCCAGAGCGCGTGTCGATGCCCGACTTCGACATCGACTTCTGCCAGGACCGGCGCGACGAGGTGATCGACTACGTGCGCCGCGAGTACGGCGGCGGCCGCGTCGCGCAGATCATCACCTTCGGCAAGCTGCAGGCGCGCGCCGCGGTGCGCGACGTGGGGCGCGTGCTCGGCCTGCCGTTCGGCATGGTCAACAAGGTCGCCGAGCTGATCCCCAACAACCCCGCGCACCCGGTCACGCTGAAGCAGGCGATCGACGGCGAGCCGCGGCTGCAGGAGATGCGCGACGGCGACGAGGGCTACCGCCGCCTGATGAAGACCGCGCTGGAGCTGGAAGGGCTTTACAAGCACGCCTCGACCCATGCCGCCGGCCTGGTGATCGGCGACCGCGAGCTGATCGAGCTGGTCCCGCTGTATCGCGATCCGAAGACCGACACGCTCGTCACCCAGTACAACATGAAATACGTCGAGCAGGCCGGGTTGGTGAAGTTCGACTTCCTCGGCCTGACCACGCTGACGATCCTGCAGCGCGCGCTGATCCTGCTGCGCGAGTCGTCGGGCATCGAGGTCGACCTCGCCCGCATCCCGCTCGACGACGCGCGCACCTACGAGATGCTGTCGCGCGGCGACGCAGGCGGGGTGTTCCAGTTCGAGTCGGCCGGCATGCGCGACGTTTTGCGCCAGATGCGCCCGGACCGCTTCGAGGACCTGATCGCCGCGGTGGCGCTGTACCGGCCGGGACCGATGGCCAACATCCCGTCGTACTGCAACAGGAAGCACGGCGAGGCCTGGCAGGCCCCGCACCCCGACGTCGCCGACATCCTGAGCGAGACCTACGGCATCATGGTCTACCAGGAGCAGGTGATGCAGATCGCCCAGACCATGGCGGGCTACAGCCTGGGCGGCGCCGACCTGCTGCGCCGCGCGATGGGCAAGAAGATCCGCGCCGAGATGGAGACGCAGCGCGAAACTTTTGCAAATGGCGCCCAGGCGCGCGGCGTGCCCAAGGCCAAGGCGGCCGAGGTGTTCGACCTGATGGCCAAGTTCGCCGACTACGGCTTCAACAAGAGCCACGCCGCCGCCTACGCCCTCGTCAGCTACCAGACGGCCTGGCTGAAGGCGAACCACCCCGTCGCCTTCTTCGCCGCCTGCATGTCGCTCGCCGTCGGCAACACCGACAAGCTCGCAGCCCTGCGCCAGGAGGCCGAGCGCCTCGGCATCCGCGTGCTGCCGCCCGACGTGAACCGCTCCGGCGCCGACTTCACCGTCGACACCACCACGGGCACGCCCGCGATCCGCTACGCCCTGGCCGCGGTGAAGAAGGTCGGCGCGCAGGCGATGGTGGCGCTGGCGGCGGCGCGCGGCGGCCGCGACTTCGCCTCGGTCGCGGACTTCGCCGCGCGCATCGACCCCAAGCAGCTCAGCAAGATGCAGATCGAGAACCTGGTGCGCGCCGGCGCCTTCGACAGCCTCGACCCCAACCGCGCCCGCCTGTTCGCCGGCGCCGAGACCATCCTGCGCCGCGCCCAGGCCAACGCGGAGGAGGCCAGCTCCGGCCAGATCGGCCTGTTCGGCGCCCCCTCCGCCGGCAGCGCCCCGGAGCCGCTGCGCCTGCCCGCGGTGGAGGACTGGCCGGAGATGGAGCGGCTGGGGTTCGAGGCGGAGGCGGTCGGCTTCCACCTCACCGCCCACCCGCTCGACAGCTACGCGCCGCTGCTGCGCCGCCTTGGCGCGGTGGCGTCCAACCGCATGGAGGAGCGCGCGCAGCAGGGCGGCGGCCGCGTCAAGCTCGCCGGCTGCGTGGTCAACGTCAAGGAGCGCATCACCCGCACCGGCAGCCGCATGGCCTGGGTCCGCCTGTCCGATGGCGGCGGCTCCTACGAGGTGACGCTGTTCAGCGAGGTGCTGGCCCGGGCGCGCGACCTGCTGGCACCGGGAGGCTCGGTGATCGTCTCCGCCGACCTGCGCATGGAGGCCGACGCCCTGCGCATCACCGCGCTCGACGTGGTCGGTCTCGACAAGGCCGCCGCCGACGCCGGCGCCGGGATGCGCGTGTGGCTGGGCGAGGGAGTGTCGATCCCGGCGCTGCAGGCGGTGCTCGGCCGCGAGCCGAAGGGCCGTGGCCGGATCGTGCTGCTGCCCCGCCTGGGCGTCACCCAGGACGTCGAAATCCCGCTCCCCGGCGGCTACACCGTGACGCCGCGCCTGGCGCACGCCATCAAGGCGCTGGCCGGGGTAGAAAAGGTCGAGGAGGTCTGAGCCGTGCGGATCAGCGTGATGCAGCTCAACGCCGGCTCGGACAAGACGGCCAACATCGCCCAGGCGCGCCGCTTGTTTGAGGCCGCCCGCGCCGCCGACGCCCCCGACCTAGTGGCGCTGCCGGAGATGTGGAGCTGCCTCGGCGGCGACCGCGCGGCCAAGTTCGCGGCCGCCGAGACGCTGCCCCCGGAGGGCTCCGGCGAGCCAGGCGGCGAGGCCTACGAATTCCTGCGCGGCGCCGCCCGCGCCCTTCGCGTCGCGGTGCACGGCGGCTCGATCGCAGAGCGTGACGGCGAGCGTCTGTTCAACACCACGCTGCTGTTCGATCGCGACGGCCGCGAGCTGGCCCGCTACCGCAAGATCCACCTGTTCGACATCACCGCCCCCGACGGCACCGGCTACCGGGAAAGCGCCACTTACGGCGCCGGCGACTCCGTGGTGACGGCCTCGCTCGGCGGCGTCACCCTGGGCCTGTCGATCTGCTACGACCTGCGCTTTCCCGAGCTGTTCCTGGCGCTGCGCCGCGCCGGCGCCGAGCTGATCCTGGTGCCCGCCGCCTTCACCCTGCAGACCGGGCGCGACCACTGGGAGGTGCTGCTGCGCGCGCGCGCCATCGAGACCCAGTGCTGGGTCGCCGCCCCCGCCACCTGGGGCCAGCACCAGGACCCCGGCGGCACCCGCACCACCTTCGGCCACGCCCTGGTCTGCGACCCGTGGGGCAGCGTGGTGGCGCGCGCCTCGGACGGGGTCGGCTGGGCCTCCGCGCGCATCGACCGGGCGATGACCGAGCGGGTCAGGCGGGACATGCCGGTGCTGGAGCATCGGCGGCTTGTATAGGAGGAAGCAAGGTTGAGGCTCTGCCTCAAACTCCGCCAGGGGCGGAGGTGGCCAAAGGTTCCGACGATCCGCTTGGATCGTTGGAAAGGCCACCGGAGGGAGCGCCCCTGGACCGGCCTCTCTTAAGGGACGGGGGTCCAGGGACCCCTGGTCCCTGGCGGGTCTGGGCAGAGCCCAGCCTTGCTTCCTTCCCCCAGGAACATCCACCGCCGCCTCCCCGCCGCGTCCACCCCCAGCAGCGACGAGCACACCGTGCCGAAGCCCTGCGACGCCGGCACGTGGATCTCGCTCCCCGCCGGCCCCGTCGCGTCGAGCAGCAGGTCGCGCCACGCCCCCCACTCCGGCGGCTCCGGCGGCGGTGCGGCCAGGAAGCGGGGCAGGTGGCGCCGCACCCGCGCGCTGGCTGGATCGTCGGGGTCGAACGCGGTGACCATGTGCACCCCGGGCGTGAGCGGCACCACGTCCGGCCGGCCCGCGCCGAGGCCGCGCAGCAGAAAGGCGGCGTCGCGGTCGGCGACCATCAGGTTGAACGGGCGGAAGGCGGCGGCGTCCTCGCGCGACAGGGCCTCGACGGCGGCCTGCGCGGTCGGATGACGCAGGGCGTCGAGCGGCAGCCGGCCGCGGCTGCGCTTGCCCGGCGCCGGGCCGAGGCTGAGCCTGCGGTTGAGCACGGCGGCGACCAAGCCGCCGCGCGCCGCCATCCAGGTGCCGCCGCCGAGCAGGTCGAGCCCGCCGACGACCTCGGGCTGGTCGGGCCAGTGGGCGGCGGGCGGGCGCCAGGGACGGGACAGGCTCTCGTCGCGGTTGGCGGCAACGAGCAGGGGCCAGGCGTGGCCGGGCCGGCTCAGCAGGACGAGCGTGCACATTGCCCAATAAGATGGGACGCCGGCCGCGCCGCGACGAGGGGCCCGGCCGCGACCCGCCGGAGCCGCCCGCACGCGACGCGGACGGCCCCGACGCCCGAGGCTCAGTAGCCGCGATAGTAGCCGTGGTGAAAGTGGTGCCAGTGGTGCCAGCGATGGAAGCGGTGCCAGTGGTGCCAGCGACCGGGGCCGCCGTAGTACTGCACCATCTGCACCCGCGCCGGGGCGAAAACCCCGGCCAGCGGCAACGCCGGCGCCGCGTCGGCCGTGGCCAGGCCGCCGAGCGTCAGCCCGCCGAGGGCGGTGAGGGAAAGCAGAAGCTTGCGCATGGAATGGGACCTCCTTGTGGCCGTGACGACAGATGACGGGCCGGCGATGACCCTATCCGGGCAGGATGAAGGCCCCATGAAGGCAGCGCTTCACGAACCCGCGCGCCATCCCCGCCCTCCCTGCGCCGCCCCGTGCGGCCGCGCTCACGCCGGCCCCGGCCCCGCCTCCCCGAACACCCGCGCGAAGCTGACGTCGAGCGCGCGCAGGTGGCGCTCCGGCCGCATCGCCTCGTCGAGCACCTCCGGCGCCACCCGCCCCGCCACCAGCGGGTCCGCGTCGAGGTTCGCGCGGAACCCCCGGCCGTCCGGCTGCCCGAGCCGCGTCCAGGTCGCCATCGCGTTGCGCTGCACGATCGAATACGCGTCCTCGCGCGAGATCCCGGAGCGCGCCAGCGCCAGCAGCACCTCGCCGCTGTGCACCACGCCGCCCAGGCTTTCCAGGTTGGCCAGCATCTGCTCGGGATACACCACCAGCGTCTCCACCATCCCCGCAAGCCGGCCGAGGGCGAAGTCCAGCGCCAGCGTGGCGTCCGGCCCGATCACCCGCTCCACGGAGGAGTGGCTGATGTCGCGCTCGTGCCACAGCGCCACGTTCTCCAGCGCCGGCACGACCGCCGCGCGCACCACCCGCGCCAGCCCGGTGAGGTTCTCGCTCAGCACCGGGTTGCGCTTGTGCGGCATCGCCGAGGAGCCTTTCTGCCCGGGATGGAAGAACTCCTCCGCCTCGCGCACCTCCGAGCGCTGCAGGTGGCGCACCTCGGTCGCCAGCCGCTCCACCCCCGACGCCACCACGCCCAGCGTGGCGAAGAACGCCGCGTGCCGGTCGCGCGGGATCACCTGCGTCGACACCGTCTCCGCGGCCAGCCCCAGGCGCTGCGCCACGAACTCCTCCACCGCCGGATCGACATGGGCGTAGGTGCCCACCGCCCCGCTGATCGCGCACACCGCGACCTCCGCGCGCGCGGCGACCAGGCGCTCGCGGTTGCGCGCGAACTCCGCGTGGTGTCCCGCAAGCTTGAGCCCGAAGCTCGTCGGCTCGGCGTGGATGCCGTGCGACCGCCCGATGGTGAGCGTGTGCTTGTGCTCGAACGCCCGCCGCCTGAGCGCGGCCAGCACCGCGTCCACGTCGGCGATCAGCAGGTCGCAGGACTGCGTGAGCTGCACGGAGAAGGTGGTGTCGAGCACGTCCGAGCTGGTCAGCCCGAGGTGCACGAAGCGGCTGTCCTCGCCGATCCCCTCCGCGAGCCAGGTCAGGAACGCGATCACGTCGTGTCGCACCTCGCGCTCGATCGCGTCGATGCGCTCGATGTCGGCCTCCGTCATCGCCGCCATGCGCGCGTCGCCCCGCGCGCGGATGGTGCGCGCCGCGGCCTCGGGCACCTCGCCGGTGCGCGCCATGGCCTCCGCCGCCAGCGCCTCGATCTCGAACCAGATGCGGTAGCGGTTGAGCGGCGCCCAGATCGCGGCCATCGCGGGGCGGGTGTAGCGTGGGACCATGCGGAAACTCTCCGTGGCGGCGTCCGGAGCGTCGTCCGGGCGTTGCGTGTGCGGGCGGGTGGCCCGGGGGCAGGGTGCTGCACGATCTTCTAGGCCAACTCTCGGCACTCGCGCAGGTGCTGCTGATCGACGTGACGCTGGCCGGCGACAACGCCGTGGTGATCGGCCTCGCGGTCAGCCGCCTGCCGCCCGCGCAGCGCACCCGCGCCATGGTGTTCGGCATCGGCGCGGCCACGGTGCTCCGCATCGGCCTCGCGCTGGTGACGCTGCAGCTGCTGGCGATCATCGGGCTCACCTTTGCCGGCGGGCTGCTGCTGCTCTGGGTGTGCTGGCGCATGTTCCGCGAGCTGCGCGGCACGGGACGCGGCGAGGCGGCGGCGCAGGGGCACGGCAGCGCCTGGCGGGCGATCGTGCAGATCGTGGTCGCCGACCTGTCGATGAGCCTGGACAACGTGCTCGCCGTGGCCGGCGCCGCCCACAACGTCGCCTGGGTGCTCGTCGTCGGCCTCGCGGTGTCGGTGGCGCTCACCGGGCTGGCGGCCGGGCTGCTGCTGCGGCTGCTGGACCGGGTGCGCTGGATCGCCTGGGTGGGGCTCGCGATCGTGCTCTACGTCGCGCTGGAGATGATCCGGAACGGGTGGGGGGAGGTCGGGCACTGGCTGCGGGGGCTGGCGGCGTGAAGCAAGCAAGGTTGAGGCTCTGCCTCAAGCTCCGCCAGGGGCAGCGCCCCTGGACCCGGCCTTCCTTGGATCAAGGGATCAAAGGGCCTCACGGCCCTTTGCGGGTCTGGGCAGAGCCCAGCCTTGCCTTTCTGGCTGACGAGGTCTCCCGATGGTGATCGAGCTTCTTGCGCTGCGGACCATGGGCTATAGGTCGTCCAGCCCCTCCAGCGAGGATCGAGGCATGGCCGAACTGCTCTACGGACCCCTGGTCCCCGGCGCCTCGTTCGCCGTCGTGGTGGCAGCGGGGCTGTACATCGAGAGCCGCCGGATCGGCCTTCCGCATCGCAGATAGCCGGGCGCCGCCCCAGTCCCGCGTGCGGACCGGGCCGCCGCCCTGGGAGCACGACGCATGAGCGACCGCATCATCCTGCGCACCGGCGAGGCGCTGTGCGCCGACGGCCCGCCCGGCACCGAGGCCGAGCCCGAGATCGTCATCGGCGCCCTCGACGGCCCGGTGGGCACCGCCATCGCCACCCTGCTCGGCGACCAGTCCGCCGGCCACTCCAAGGTGTTCGCCATCCTGAACTGCGACGTGCAGGTGCGCCCGGTGACGCTGTGCGTGTCCAAGGTCACGGTGAAGAGCTCGCGCTACACCAACATCCTGATGGGCACGGTGCAGGCCGCCGTCGCCAACGGCGTGCTCGACGCGGTGCGCGCCGGCCACATCCCCAAGGAGCAGGCCAACGAGCTGGGCATCATCTGCTCGATCTGGCTCGACCCCGCGGTCGCCGAGACCGACACGCTCGACCACAGAGCCCTGTTCGACAGCCACCGCACGGCGACCGCGGCCGCGATCGGCAAGGCGATGCGCCAGGAGCCGTCGATCGACTGGCTGCTGGAGAACCAGGACCGCATCGTCCACGAGTTCCACCAGATGGGCCTCGACGGGCAGATCTGACCACCCCCGGGCGGCTCGGACATGCGCGACGCCGTGTCGGCCCGCTGCGGCGCTCCGCCGCGGCGCTAGCTCGGTTGACCGCGGCATGGCACGCGGCGCACGGTTGCGGAAACAAAACGGAACGGGGACGCCAGGATGCCGACCAGCTTCACCGTAGCCTCGGAAGCCGATCTGAACGCGGCGCTTGCGCAGATCGACCGTACCGGCGGCTCATCGGCCACGTCCACCGCCTACATCATCACCCTGAGCAGCAGCATCACGCTGGCGACAGACCTGTACGCGATCAACCTCGCCCAGGGCGACGCGCTGTCGATCAACGGCGCGGGGCACACTCTGGACGGGAGCGGCGTGCACCGCGGGCTGTTTGCCTATGCGGGCAGCGTTGCGGTCAGCGATCTTGCCATCGACAACGCGAGGGCCGTGGGCGGTAGCGGGTATGGCGGCGGCGGCTCGGGCGCGGGGCTGGGCGGCGGGCTGTTCGTCGCGTCCGGCGCGCAAGTGTCGCTCGACGGCGTCACCTTCCAGGGCGACAGCGCAGTGGGAGGAGTGGTCGGCAACGGCGTGCCCTACGAGGGGGGCGGCGGCGGGCTGGGCGGCGCGGCCGGTCCGAAGGGCGGCGGCGGCATCGGCCTGCTGGCCACGGGCGACTCCGGCGGGCCCGGCATCGTGCTGGGCGCGGCTCCGGGCGGCGCCGACTCGAATGGCGACCTCGGCGGTTCGGACGGCGGCGGCGGGGCTGGCGGCTATCTCGGCAATTTCTACCTCGGCGGCGGTGGCGGCGTGGGCGGCAGCAGCAGCAGCGCCGACCCTGCGGATCCCGGTGCAATCGGCGGCAATGGCGGCTTCGGCGGCGGCGGCGCGCAGAACGGCAACGGCGGCTTCGGCGGCGGCGGCGGCCTGAAGATCGGTGTCGCTGCCGGCAGCAACGTCGGCAACGGCGGCTTCGGCGGCGGCGCCGGCTACGGCGGCTCGCCCGGCTTCGGCGCCGCCGCGGCCTACTACAGCGGCCGGACCGGCTTCGACCAGGGC
>CAXSFU010000016.1:45402-50465 GCA_964236695.1 uncultured Acetobacteraceae bacterium
CGGCTTCGGCGCCGCCGCGGCCTACTACAGCGGCCGGACCGGCTTCGACCAGGGCGGCGCCGGGCTGGGCGCGGGCGGCGCGATCTTCGTCCAGCAGGGCGGCAGCCTGAGCCTCGCCTCCGGCACGATCGGCGGCGGCGCGGCGCTGGGCGGCAACGGCGGGTCCTTCGGGTCCGGGATGGGGTTCGGCGCCGGACTCTTCCTGCAGGGTAACCAGCAGATCGTCCTCTCTCCCGCGGCCGGCCAGACGCTCGCGATCGGCGACGCGATCGCGGACCAGACCGGCAGCACGGGCCAGACCGGCCTGTCCGCCGCCGGCGACCCGCTGGCCGGCTCGGGCAGCCTGCGGATCGACGGTCCTGGCCGGGTGGTGCTGTCCGCGGCCTCGTCCTCCAACAACCTGGTCCTGGGCGAAACCTACTCCGGCGGCACCACGCTGACCGGCGGCACCCTGGAGCTCACGCTGGCCGGGCCGCTCTGCCACGGCGGCGACGTCGTCTTCGACGGCCCCGCGACCCTGGTGCTCGACAAGGGCCCTGGCTACGGACCGGGCGCGTTCAGCACGATCGACGGCTTCGCCCCGGGCGACGTCCTGAACCTGCGCAGCCTCTTCTTCGACGAGAACGTCGAGCTCGAGCAGGACCCTTCCAAGCCGCAGGACGTGTTCGTCTCCGCTGCGGGCGGCGGCATCGACCAGCTCGACATCACCGGCGCGCACGACTTGAGGCTGGGTGCCGCTGCGGACGGAAGCACGATCCTGTTCGAGGCTCCCTGCTTCGCACGCGGCACGCGGGTCGACACGCCCGGGGGCACGCTCGCCGTCGAGGACCTCGCGCCCGGCGACCGGGTGAGCTTGGCCAAAGGCGGCAGCGCGCCGGTGCGCTGGGTCGGCCACCGACGCGTCGACCTGCGCCGCCACCCCAGGCCGGAGGCCGTGCGCCCGGTGCGGGTGCGCGCGCATGCCTTCGGCCCCGGCCTGCCGCGCCGCGACCTGCGGCTCAGCCCGGAGCACGCGCTGCTGCTCGGCGGCGCCCTGGTCCCGGTGCACGTGCTCGTCGACGGCGAGGTCGTGGCGCAGGAGTCGCCGGACCGTGTCACGTACTTCCACGTGGAGCTCGACCGCCACGACGTGATCCTGGCCGAGGGCCTGCCGGCGGAAAGCTACCTCGACACAGGCAACCGCGCCGGCTTCGCCAACGGGGCCGTGACAATCCTGCACTCCGACTTTGCCCCCGGCCCGGACGCTGCCGAGCCCAGCGCGCCGCTGGTGCTGGCCGGGCCGCAGGTCGAGGCCGCACGGGCCACGCTGCGCCAGACGGCAGGCCCGCTGGAAGAAAGCAAGCGCGTTCTTTCTTGAAAGAAAGAACCAAAGAACTTCTGCCCAGGGAGTCCCCTGCCGCACGTCGGGCAATGGATCAACGGAGAAAATCTTTTTGCTTCTTCTTCAGAAAAAGAAGACGCTTGCTTCCTTGCCTACTCGAAGCTCGGCTGATGCAGCCCCGCCGGCGAGAAGGTGAACACCTCGCACCCGTCTTCGGTGACGCCGACCATGTGCTCGAACTGCGCCGACAGCGAGCGGTCGCGCGTCACCGCGGTCCAGCCGTCGTCGAGCACCTTCACCTCCGGCCGCCCGGCGTTGACCATCGGCTCTATGGTAAAGAACATCCCCAGCTGCAGCGCGGGCCCTTCCCCGGCGCGGCCGAAGTGCAGGATGTTCGGCGCCTCGTGGAAGCGCTGGCCGATGCCGTGGCCGCAGAAGTCGCGCACCACGCTGAACCGGTTGGCCTCCACGTAGCCCTGGATGGCGTGGCCGATGTCGCCCAGCGTGGCGCCGGGACGCACCGCGCGCACGCCGCGCATCATCGCCTCGTGGGTCACGTCGATCAGATTGCGCGCCCGGGTCGACGGACGCCCCGCCACGTACATGCGGCTGGTGTCGCCGTGCCAGCCGTCGAGGATGCAGGTGACGTCGATGTTGAGCACGTCGCCGTCCACGAGCCGCCGGTCGCCGGGAATGCCGTGGCAGACCACGTGGTTGAGCGAGATGCACGACGACTTCGGGTAGCCGCGATAGTTCAGCGTTGCGGGGATCGCGTCATGCGCCAGGGTGAAGTCGTGGATCAGCGCGTCGAGCTCGCCGGTGCTGATCCCCGGCCGGACGTGCGGGCCGATCATGTCCAGGGTCTCTGCCGCGAGCCGGCCGGCCGCGCGCATGCCCGCGAAATCCCCGGGCGGATGCAGTGTGATGCGCCTCGAGTCGGCCCCGCCGTCCATGTTCGCTCCGTGTCATCGCCCCGACACGGAATGGACGCGCCGGCTGCCAGCGAAAATGCGTACCCGCGCCGCCCGGCGCAAGGGGCGGGTCGCGGTCGGCGCGGACATCGGCACGGGCGGCGCGGCGCCGGCGACGGTTCCTGCGTCGCCGCACGGCCGGAACGTCAGCGCAGGCAGGGATGGCGGCGGGTGCAGGCGGCGAGCCGGGCCGGCGCGTGGTCGCGCGCCATCACCGGCAGCAGACGGGGGCGCACGGCGTCGGACACCGGGCGGACGTAGGCGTGGCCGCGCCCGCGCCCGTGCACGGGACCGGCGGCGTGCTGCTGCGGCGGCGGCGCGAACTCGGCGGCGCGCTCCGCCATGACGTGGCGCGCGCGCAGGCGAGGCCCTGCGCGCAGCACGGCATGGACGGGCATCGGCGAGAAGCGCAGCGGCAGCGCGGCCGCGTCGGCGGCGGCGATCAGCGCCGGCACCCGCATGCGCGAGGGCGCGCGCCGCATCACCGGCACGTCCATGCGCTCGAACCCGTCGTCGAGCAGGGAGGCCATGTGCACGTCGCGCTCGCCGTTGGCGCGCATGCCCAGCACCACGCCGATCAGCCGCACGCCGCCGCGCACCGCCGAGGTGACCAGGTTGTGGCCGCTCAGCTCGGTGTAGCCGGTCTTGAGGCCGTCCGCGCCGGGATAGGTGCGCAGCATGGTGTCGTGGTTGAGGATCTCCCGGCCGTGAAAGCTGAACGACGGCACGCTGAACAGCGCGTAGTCATCGGGAAAGTCCTGCACCAGGTGGCGGGCCAGCACGGCGAGGTCGTGCGCGGTGCTGACCTGGTCGGGGTCGGGCAGGCCGGACGCGTTGCGGAAGGTGGTGCGGGTCATGCCGAGCGCCCTCGCGCGCAGCGTCATCATCTGGGCGAAGCGGTCCTCGTCGCCGCCGAGCAGTTCGCCGAGCGCGCAGGCCGCGTCGTTGGCCGACAGCGTGACCATGGCCAGCATCGCCTGCTCGACGGTGATATACGTCGCCGGCACCAGGCCGAGCTTGACCGGCGTCATCGAGGCGGCGTGCCACGACACCGGCACCACCTGGTCGATGCCGATGCGGTGGTCACGCAGCGCCTCGAACGCCATGTACAGGGTCATCAGCTTGGTCAGGCTGGCGGGATAGCGCGGCTCGTCCGCGTTGACCTGCTCCAGGACGTTGCCGCTGCCGGCGTCGACCACCAGCGAGGCGTAGCGGTCCGACCAGACCTGGGCCGCGGCCGGCCGTGCGGCAAGCGACAGCGCCAGCCCCGGTGCCAGCCACAGGCAGAGAACCGCCGGGATTGCCCTGGCCGGCGGGCGGGTGCGGCCAAGCGCGGCCACGATGCGGCAAAAACGAGAGACCATCCGCATCAATCCCTTGATCCTGGCCCTCGACCGTATCTGCCGGCAACGCATCGTGTCCAGCGCGATCGATGACATTTACCTGCATGAACAGGACATTGGCCGACGCGGTTGTGTCATGCCGCGCGGCGTCCCACGCGGCGAGACGTATTGTGCACTGCACAAATCTTGTTGACCGGGCGCGGAGGGACCGCATACACCCGCATCTGCTGCGGTGCAGCAAAGGGGAAGGGTCGCCGGTGGCCGATGCGCCCCACGAGCAAGAACAATCAGACGCCCGCAACGCGGCAACGTCGGCAGGAGATGCAGCGATGAGTGGCAAGAAGGCGACGATCGACGGCCTGGCCGTGGTGCAGGACGTGGCCCGCGAGAGCGTGCGCCAGGTGTCGCACGGCTTCGAGAGCGTGGCGTCCGGCGCGCGCGAGGCGAGCGCCTCCGCGGCGGCCGCGATGGGCGAGACGCAGGCCCAGGCGCAGGCGCAGGGCAAGACCGGCATGGAGGCGGCGATGAAGCACGCGGAGCAGATCCTGGCCTTCAGCCAGGGCAACGTCGAGGCGATGATGAAGTCCGGCCAGATCTGGGCGAGCGGCCTGCAGGACCTGTCGCGACAGATCACCGCGACCGCGCAGGCCTCGTTCCAGGACAACGTGTCGGTGCTGCGCTCGCTGACCGCGATCCGCACGCTGCAGGACGCCGTGGCGCTGCAGACCACCGCGGCGCGCACCGCCATGGAGAAGGCGCTGGCCGAATCCACCCGGCTTACCGAGACCTCGATGAAGCTGGCCGAACAGGCGAGCGCGCCGATCACCGCGCGCGTCGGCGCCGCGATGGAGATGGTCTCCCCTCCGCGCGGCTGACCCGCCGGCCCGACGCGGGAGCAGGGGGTCCGGGCCGCTGGCCCGGGCCCCTTTTCCGTGGCAGGCCCACGATTGCGCATGCGGGGCAGCGGCCCTTTTCCCTGCGGCGCGGCTTCCGATATGCTCGCTCCTCGCAGCACAGCGGTGGGGGCTCGCCGGCTGCGGCGACACGCGGACCTGGTTCGCGCCCCCGGGCCTGGGGATGGGCGGACGAATGAGCGACAACGACAAGCAGCGCGGCGGCGACGGCCCGAACACCGGCGTGGTGGTCAAGGCACGGCCGAAGACCCGCAAGCCGGCCATGTACAAGGTCCTGATGCTCAACGACGACTACACGCCGATGGAGTTCGTCGTCCACGTGCTGGAACGCTTCTTCCAGAAGACCCGCGAGGAGGCGACGCGCATCATGCTGCACGTCCACCGCCGCGGCGTCGGCGTCTGCGGCGTGTTCACCTACGAGGTCGCGGAAACCAAGGTGACCCAGGTCATGGACCTCGCCCGGCAGAACCAGCACCCGCTGCAGTGCACGATCGAGAAGGAATGAGCCAGCAAG
>CAXSFU010000017.1:0-49378 GCA_964236695.1 uncultured Acetobacteraceae bacterium
GCTCTGCCCTGGACCCGCCAGGGGCGAGCCGCCCCTGGACCCGGCCTTACTTAAGGGAGTGGGTTTTAAGGGCTTGCCCCCTGAAGGATCTTTTACGTCGGGGCTGAAGGAAGGCCAGGGGCTTTGCCTCTGGACTCAGCCCAAGGCAATTGCCTTGAGAGTCCTTCACCTGAGTCAAGGGATCGAAGGGTCCGTGGACCCTTTGCGGGTCTGGGCAGAGCCCAGGCTTGCCTGCTTCAGGGGTGATGGTGGGTCGGGTCAATCCAGTGGACGGCTTCTGGCTTCTCCACGGGCTCGATGTCGAGGTTGACGACGACGGCCTCGTTGTCGCTGCGCACCAGGACGCATTCCAGGGTCTCGTCGGTGGACGCGTTGATCTCCTGGTGGGGGACGTAGGGCGGGATGAAGATGAAGTCGCCCGGGCCGGCCTCGGCGACGTATTCGAGGGCGTCGCCCCAGCGCATGCGGGCGCGGCCACGCAGGACGTAGATCACGCTTTCCAGGGCGCCGTGGTGGTGGGCGCCGGTCTTGGCGTCGGGGTGGATGCGCACGGTGCCGGCCCACAGCTTCTGCGCGCCGACGCGGGCGAGGTTAATCGCGGCGGCGCGGTCCATGCCGGGGCCGGACGGGGTGTTGGGGTCGAGCGTGTCGGCGGGGATCACCTTGACCCCGTCGTGCTTCCAGTCGGTGGGCGGCGGGCCGGCGGCGGGCTCGGTCATGGCGACGGTGTCTCCCCTGCCCTGTCTCGGACGTGCGGGCGCGCGCGGGGTTGCGTGGCGGCGGGCAGGCGCCCGGAGGCGTCAGACCTCGTCGTCGACGCGGTGCTGGTCGAGGGCCTGGCGGGGCGTCAGGCCGGCGTCGAAGTACTTGCGCCACAGCTCCGCGTCGATGTCGAAGGTCGCGATGTCCTCGATCTCGGCGATCCAGGTCTGGAAGGTCATGGGCCTGCTCCGGGGGGCGTGCCGGGGCGGGGCCGGCAGTCATGCGACCATAGGGACGTTGCCGGCGGCCCCGCAAAGCGTCCGGCGGCAGGAGCTGCGGAGTTCGCGGGCTTGCGGCGGCGCGCGGCGTGGCACGGCGCCTAGGCGAGGCCGCCGTGGCGCTCGACGAAGGCGGCGATCTCGGCGACGCCGTGGCCTGCGCGAATGTTGGTGAACACGAACGGGCGGTCGCCGCGCTGCAGGCGGGCGTCGCGCTCCATCACCGCAAGGCTGGCGCCGACGTGGGGGGCGAGGTCGATCTTGTTGATGACTAGCAGGTCGCTCCGGGTGATGCCGGGGCCGCCCTTCCTGGGGATCTTGTCGCCGCCGGAGACGTCGATGACGTAGATCGTGAGGTCGGCCAGCTCGGGGCTGAAGGTGGCGGCGAGGTTGTCGCCGCCGCTCTCGATCAGCACCAGGTCGAGGTCGGGGAAGCGGGCGCGCAGGGTGTCGATGCCCGCGAGGTTGAGGCTGGCGTCCTCGCGGATCGCGGTGTGCGGACAGCCGCCGGTCTCGATGCCGAGGATGCGGTCGGGCGTCAGGCTGCCGGCGCGGACCAGGAAGTCGGCGTCCTCCTGGGTGTAGATGTCGTTGGTGATCGCCGCGGTGTCGTGGCGCGGCGCGAGCGCGCGGCACAGCGCGTCCATCAGCGCGGTCTTGCCGGAGCCGACGGGGCCGCCGATGCCGACGCGCAGCGGGCCGTGGGGGGAGCGGAGGGGCATGGGCGGGGCCTTCTGGGTGGGAGTAAAAAAAAAGAAAGGTCTTCTTTTTCTGGAGAAAAAGAAGCAAAAAGACTTTGTAACTAGGGTCCGTGCTCCGGGTGTTGGTACGGGTTCCTATTTGGAAAAGTTCTTTGGTTCTTTCTTTCAAGAAAGAACATGCTTTCTTTCTGTTTCAGGTGCGGAACAGCCGGGTACGCTGGGTTTCGTGGCGCAGCGAGGCGAGGTCGGCGCGCAGGCATGAGGTGCCGAGGTCGTCGAGGGTGGCGGTGGCGGTGTCGTGCGCGGTGGCGAGGATGGCGGGCTCCAGGGCGTGCAGGATGCGCAGGCCGTCGGTCTGGCCGAGGGGGACGAGGCGGACGGCGGCCGAGGTCAGGTTGGCCAGCGCGGCGTGGAGGAAGCCCGTGCAGGTGGAGTGCTCGTCGATGGCGTGGGCGGCGGCGGTGGCGGCGAGCGCCACGGGGAGCGCGATGCGGCCGGGGGGAAGTGCCAGCTCGCCCCAGGCGCGGGCGGCGGCGGCGAAGGCGGTGCCCTGCGACAGGGTTTCCTCGCGGCGCTCCCGGCCGGAGGTGGCGGCCTCGGCGAGGGCGGCGATGCCGGCCAGGGCGGACAGGTCGTGGCGGGTGGCGGCGCGGTGGGCGTGGCGGAGCAGGATGGCGTCCGAGCGCAGGTCGCCGTGGCGCAGCAGGGCGTCGAGCCAGGCATGGGCGGTGGCGCGGTCGTGGATGTCGCCGGCGTCGGTGGCCCATTCCAGGCCGTGGCTGTGGGCGAAGGCGCCGGTGGGGAACGCGGGGGACAGCCAAGCCAGCAGGCGCAGCAGAGCCGTCGCGTCAATGGCCATGGGGGTGGCGGTCGTCGTTGGCGCCGTGGGCGGGGTCGGCGCCGTGGGTGTGGCCGGGGTCGTTGGCGGGGCCGTGGGCGTGGGGGGCCGCGGCGTAGGCGCCGGGTTCGGGGTCGAAGGGGGCGCTGTTCTCGTGCACGTGGCCGCCGAGGCCGGTGGCCATCGCGGCGATGACGTGGTCGGCGCGGATGCGCAGCGCGCCGTCGAGGAGCTGCGTGGGGAGGTGGCGGTTGCCGAGGTGCCAGGCGATGCGCAGCAGGGTGGCGGGGGGCGCGTGGATGTCGAGCACAGGCTCGGGGCGGGCGCGGACGCGGACGATGCCGCCGTCCTCGCAGCGCAGGCCGTCGCCTTCGCGCAGGCGGGTGGCGGCGGGCAGGTCGACCAGGAGCTCCGAGCCGCCGAGGGTGTGGAGGAGGATGCGGCGGCGGTGGCGCTCGTCGAAGTCGAGGAGGACGGCGTCGGTCTGGCGGTCGTGGTCCCAGAGGCCGGCGGGGAGGTGCTCGTGGGCGCGCATGTCTTCGGCTCCGGGAGGCAGGAAGTAAGGCCGGGCTCTGCCCGGACCCGCCAGGGGCGAGCCGCCCCTGGACCGGCTTTACTTAAGGAATGGATTCCAAAGGCTCGCCTTTGGCGGAGTTTGAGGCAGAGCCTCAACCTTAGCTTTCTTGCTTCCTCAGAACAGAAAATACCGTTGCGCCATCGGAAGCTCGCAGGCGGGCTCGCAGGTGAGGAGGACGCCGTCGGCACGGACCTCGTAGGTTTCAGGGTCGACCTCGATGTGCGGCGTAGCATGATTGTGGATCATGGAGCGCTTGCCGATGCCGCCGCGGGTGTCGCGCACGGCGGACAGGTGGCGGCGCAGGCCGAGGCGGGAGCCGAGGCCGTCCTCCATGGCGGCGGCAGACAGGAAGGTGATGCAGGTGGCGCCCAGGGCGCCGCCGAGCTGGCCGAACATGGGGCGGGCGTGCACGGGCTGCGGCGTGGGGATGGAGGCGTTGGGATCGCCCATCATGGCGAGCGCGATGGCGCCCCCCTTGAGCACGAGGTCGGGTTTTACCCCGAAGAACGCCGGGTCCCAGAGGACCAGGTCGGCGAGCTTGCCGGGCTCGACGGAGCCGACCTCGTGGGACAGGCCCTGCGCGATCGCGGGGTTGATGGTGTATTTGGCGACGTAGCGCTTGGCGCGGGCGTTGTCGGCGGGGCCGTCGCCGGGGAGCGCGCCGCGCTGCTGCTTCATCTTGTGGGCGGTCTGCCAGGTGCGGATGACCACCTCGCCGACGCGGCCCATGGCCTGGCTGTCGGACGAGATCATGGACAGCGCGCCGAGGTCGTGGAGGATGTCCTCGGCGGCGATCGTTTCGCGGCGGATGCGGGACTCGGCGAAGGCGACGTCCTCGGGGATGGTGCTGTCGAGGTGATGGCAGACCATGAGCATGTCGAGGTGCTCGTCGAGCGTGTTCACCGTGTAGGGGCGCGTGGGGTTGGTCGACGAGGGCAGGACGTTGGGCAGCGAGGCCACGCGGATGATGTCCGGCGCGTGGCCGCCGCCGGCGCCCTCGGTGTGGTAGGTGTGGATGGTGCGGCCAGCGATGGCGGCGATCGTGTCCTCGACGAAGCCGCTCTCGTTCAGGGTGTCGGTGTGGATCATCACCTGGACGTCCATGCGGTCGGCCAGGGTGAGGCAGCAGTCGATGGCGGCCGGCGTGGTGCCCCAGTCCTCGTGCAGCTTGAGGGAGGAGGCGCCGGCGCGGACCATCTCCTCGAGCGCGGCGGGGCGCGACGCGTTGCCCTTGCCGGACAGCGCAATGTTGACGGGCAGTGCCTCGGCGGCCTGCAGCATGCGGGCGAGGTGCCAGGGGCCTGGGGTGCAGGTGGTGGCCGCGGTGCCGGTGGCGGGGCCGGTGCCGCCGCCGACCATCGTGGTGATGCCGGACGCGAGCGCCTCCCCGACCTGCTGCGGGCAGATGAAGTGGATGTGGCTGTCCACGCCGCCGGCGGTGAGGATCCTGCCCTCGCCGGCGATGATCTCGGTGCCGGGGCCGATGACGATGGTGACGGCGGGCTGGGTGTCGGGGTTGCCGGCCTTGCCGATGGCGTCGATGCGGCCGGCGACGATCGAGACGTCGGCCTTGACGATGCCCCAGTGGTCGAGGATCAGCGCGTTGGTGATCACCGTGTCGGCGGCGCCCTCCGCGCTGGTGCGCTGGGACTGGCCCATGCCGTCGCGGATCACCTTGCCGCCGCCGAACTTCACTTCCTCGCCGTAGGTGGTCAGGTCGCGCTCCACCTCGATCAGCAGGTCGGTGTCGGCGAGGCGGACGCGGTCGCCGGTGGTCGGGCCGTACATGTCGGCGTAGGCGCGGCGGGGGATGCGGGTCATGGCGTGGCCGGGCGCGCGGCCGGGAGGTCGAGGGGGCCGGAGACCTCGGCGCGGAAGCCCCAGACGGTGCGGCTGCCCGCGTAGGGGATCAGGGTGATCTCTCGGGTCTGGCCGGGCTCGAAGCGGATCGCGGTGCCGGCGGCGATGTCGAGGCGCTGGCCGAGGGCGAACGCGCGGTCGAAGCGCAGGGCGGGGTTGGCTTCGGCGAAGTGGTAGTGGCTGCCGACCTGGATCGGGCGGTCGCCGGTGTTGGCGACCTCCAGCGTGGTGCGGAGGGCGCCGGCGTTCAGCTCGATGTCGCCCGGGGCGGGGATGATCTCGCCGGGGGTCATCGGGGGGCGGCCAGGGAAGCAAGGCCGGGCTCTGCCCGGACCCGCCAGGCGACGATGGCCAAAGGTTCCGACGATCCTCTTGGATCGTCGGAAAGGCCACCGGAGGGAGCCGCCCCTGGACCGGCGTCTGCAAGGAAGGTCATCGGATCGGCTCGTGGACGGTGACGAGCTTGGTGCCGTCGGGGAAGGTGGCCTCCACCTGCACGTCGGGGATCATCTCGGCGATGCCGTCCATCACCTGGTCGCGGGACAGGACGCGGGCGCCGTCCTGCATCAGGTCGGCGACGCTGCGGCCGTCGCGCGCGCCCTCCACCACGAAGTCGGTGATCAGGGCGATGGCCTCGGGGTGGTTGAGCCTCACGCCGCGCTCCAGGCGGCGGCGGGCGACACTCGCGGCCATGGCGATCAGGAGGTGGTCCTTCTCGCGGGGGGTCAGGCGCATGGGAGCACAAGCAAGCAAAGTCGGGCTCTGCCCGAACCCGCCAAAGGGCTCCGCCCTTTGGAAACCCTCGACTTAGGGAGGCAGGTCCAGGGGCGCTGCCCCTGGCGGGGTCCATGGGCGGAGCCCCTGGCCTTGCTTGCTGTCTCCATCCCGCCCCTCAGCACGTCCACACCGCCGGCAGCGTGCGCCCGCCGCGCAGCACCCGCAATGCCGCGGTGGTGGCGCGGCGCAGACCGGCGGCGTCCGGGGCGAGGATGCGGGCGAGGAGCAGTCCGTCGAGGACAGAGGCGCCGGCCTCGAAGGGGGCGAGGGCAGCACGCAGCGGGGCGAGCGAGGCCTCGGCGTCGGGCGCGGCGAGCAGGAGGGTGGCGAAGGCGCCGGCGCCGGCGGCGGTGGCGCGGTGGCGCAGGAGGGCGGGGTCGCCGTCGACGCGCAGGGCGTCGTGCAGGAGGAGGCGGCCGTCGCGTTGGACGCGGATGGTGTCGCGCAGGGACAGGCGGCGCAGGGTCTCGCCGGAGGCGGCGCGGCCGAGCACGAGGGACTCGATGCCGAGGAAGCGCGCGGTGGGAGCGAGGGCGATGTCGGTGCGGCGGTCGAGGGCGGCGTCGTCGAACAGGATGGTGTCCTGCGGGAGCCAGTCGAGGGTGGCGCCGTCGGCGAGGTCGAGGGCGGTGCGGACCAGGGCGGGGGGGCTGCCGGCGGCGGCGCGGTAGACGCGCTCGCAGGCCTGGCCGGCGAGGGTGGCGCTGGCGTGGGGGGCGAGGCGGACGGCGGTGTCGAGGCGGTCGCCCGGGGCGATGCCGCCGCCGACGTTGAGCAGGACGGCGTCGGGGAACCCGGGGTCGGCCGGGCGGGGGAAGCGGGCGCGCAGGCAGCCGGACTGGCGCAGGTCGTCGAGCACGGTGAGCGGGCCACGTCGGCGGAAGGCGAGGCGGAGCTCGCCGCGGGCGCGCTGGTGAGGGGCGGGGTTTGGAGGGTGGGGCTGGTCGGGCATGGATTGGCGATCGCCTGGGGAATTGGTGCCATTGCTTGCTGCCGGGAGGCTGCGCGCTGCCGCCCGTGGCCGCCAGGGGAGCCTATGCGCCGCCTGGCGGCGGGTGGACGCGAACCGCTCCGGAGCCGGACCAGACAAGGAGACGCGACATGGCGAACAGGCTGCCGCCGGACACGCGCGATCCGCGGGAAAACCTCTACGGGGCGCTGCCCTCCGTGTGTGGCGCGATCGTATGGGCCGTGCTCATTGTGGCCATGATCTGGCTGCTGGAACGGCGGCCGGCGCTGTTCGCCGCGTATGCCTTCTCCATCGGCGCATTCATCCTGTTCGCCCTGATCTCGGCCCTGCTGTAGCTGGGGCATCACGCCGCCGGGCACCCGAGCTTCGTCAGGCACCTGCTGCACCTGCCGGGCCATGTCGTGCCGTTCCTGGGGCGTGCCTATTCCAGGCGGCGGGAGCTGACCTGCGATCGGGTCGGCGCCTTCCTGTCCCAAGACCTGGGTGCCTGCCGGTCGGCCCTGGCCATGCTGGCCTGCGGCTGCCAGCGGCTGAACGCGTCGCTGAACTGCGACGCGTTCGAGGCGCAGGACGCGCTGGTGCCGGGGTTCGCCGGGTGGGTGTCGCTGATCTTCTCGCGCTATCCGCGGAGCACGCAGCGGGTGGGCGCGATCTCGCGGTTCTTCCGGATGCCGGCCGTGTAGCGGTGCTCCGGGGGCGGACGGCTGGCAGCAAGGCCGGGCTCTGCCCGGACCCGCCAAAAGGCCGAGCTTTTTGGAAACCCTATACTCAAGTGATAGATTCCAAAGGCTCGCCTTTGGCGGAGTTTGAGGCAGAGCCTCAACCTTGCTTTCCCTGCCTGCGCCCCTGCCCTACGCCTCGCTCTCTGCCAACCGGTAGCCGATCCCCGGCACGCTCAGCAGGGTGGCGGCGCCGGTGGGGCCGAGCTTCTGGCGGAGGAGGCCGACGTAGACGCGCAGGTACTGCACGTCCTCGACATGGCCGGTGCCCCAGACGGCGGTGAGCAGCTGGCGGTGGGTGAGGACGAGGCCGGCGTTGCGCACGAGGGTGGCGAGCAGGTCGTACTCGCGGGGCGTCAGCGCGACCTCGGCGGCGCCCGCGCGGACGCGGCGGTGGGCGAGGTCGACGGCGATGGGGCCGTGGCGCCAAGTGTTGGGCGGGGCGTCCGGGGTTCTGGCGCGGCGGAGGCAGGCGCGCAGGCGGGCGAGGAGCTCGCCCGGGGCGAAGGGCTTGTCGATGTAGTCGTCGGCGCCGGCGTCGAGCGCCCTGATCTTCTCGGCGATGGAATCGCGGGCGGAGACGACGACGATGGGGATGGTGCCGGCGGCGCGCAGGCGTCGGATGACCTCCTGGCCGTCGAGGTCGGGGAGGCCGAGGTCGAGGAGGATGGCGGCGGGATTGTGCTCGGCGGCGGCGCGGATGCCGTGCAGGGCGGTCATGGACTGGGACACGGCGTAGCCGGCGGCGGTGAGCGCGGGCCTGAGGAAGCGGTGGATCTGGGGCTCGTCGTCGATGACGAGGATGCGCGGGGCGGCCGGGGCGCCGGGCGTGGGTGGCGGGGTCGTCATTGCGCAGGAGGGGGCGCAGGAGGGGGCGCAGGAGGGGGCGCAGGAGGGGGCGCAGGAGGGCGTGCGGCCGGCGGGGCGGCGGGGAGGCGCACGGTGAGCACGCTGCCGGGGAGGCCGTCGGCGGGGGTGTCGGGGCGGGGGCTGCGGGCGTCGATGCGGCCGCCCATGGCCTCGACGAGGCCGCGGGCGATGGCGAGGCCGAGACCGGTGCCAGGCGGGATGCGGTCGCCGCGGCGGGCGCGGAAGAAGCTGTCGAACACGTGGGGCAGGTCGTCGGCGGGGATGCCGATACCCTCGTCGGCAACGGACAGGCAGGCGAGGCCGGGCTCGGCGGTGATGTGCACCAGCGTCAGGCTGCCGGCGGGCGAGTATTTCACGGCGTTCTCCAGCAGGTTGACGAGAACCTGCTCCAGCAGCACGGGATCGGCCAGCGCCGCGGGCGAGGGATCGGCCACGCGGACGGCGACGTGGGGGGCGCCGGGGATGCGCGACAGGGCGGCATCGAGGACCTCGGCGAGGTCGGTGCGGGCGAGGCGCGGGCTGATCTGGCCGGACTCGAGCCGGGTGAGGTCGGTGATGTTGGCGAGGAAGCGGGCCATGCGGCCGACGTCGTCCTCGATGCTGTCGAGCAGGTCGGCGCGGGTGGGCGTGTCGAGCTGGTCCCAGGCGGTGCGCAGCGTTCCGGCCGCACCCTGGATGCCGGCGAGCGGGGTGCGCAGGTCGTGGCCGAGAGAGGCGAGCAGCGCGGTGCGCAGGCGCTGCGTCTCCTCCATGGCCGCGGTGCGGGCGGCCTCGTTGGCGAGCAGCACGCGCTCCCAGGCGATGGCGGCCTGGTCGGCCAGCGCGCCGAGGGTCTGGGTGGCGGTGTCGTCCAGCGGGGCCGGGGAGCGGACGCCGAGGACGCCGAGGGTGCCGCGCAGGGTGTGCAGCGGCAGCAGGCGCCAGGAGGCGGCGGGCAGCGTGGGGGTACCCTGCCCCGCCGGCTCGCCGTGGCTCCAGGCCCAGCGGGCGGCGGCCCAGGCGCCCTCGTCGATGGGGTCGCCCGTGGAGTCACCGGGAGGGTCGTCGGGGGTGTTGCCCTTGGCATCGCCGGGCGGCTCGACGGCGCGGATGGCAAGGTCGCGGGGGGCGGCGTCGTCCCCGTGGGGGCCGGGGTGGGTGTGGGGGGCGAGGACGAGGGCGCGGCCGGCGATGGCGGCGGCCTGGCGGGCGATCTCGGCGAGCAGGTCGGGCTCGCTGGAGGCCTCGCCGAGGCGGCGGCTGAAGGCGGCGATGCGGCGCAGGCCCTCGACCCTGGCCTGGGCGGCCTGGGCCTCGGCGCGCACGCGGCCGGCGAGGGTGCCGGCGAGGGTGGCGACGAGGGCGAACACGCCGAGCGCGATCAGGTCGCGCGGGCTGCCGATGCTCAGCGCGTACAGCGGCGGGATGAAGAAGACGTCCCAGGCGAGGAAGCTGGCGGCGGCCATGGCCAGCGCCGCCGGGCGTCCCCAGGCGGTGGCGCCGGCGACGATGGCGGCGAGATAGAGCATGCCCATCGTCTCGGTGGGGATCTGGCCGCGCAGCGCGCAGCCGGCGGCGGTGACGGCGGCGACCAGCGCGGCCGCCGCCGCCCAGCGCCCCCACGGCTCGCGCGGGCGTGGGGGCGCGGGGCGCGGCGGGGCCTCGGCGATGGGGATGACGTGCAGCGCGAGGTCCGGCGCGCGCTGCAGCAGGGCGGCGGCGACGGTGCGGCCGGACAGGCGGCGCCACAGCGGGGCCCGGCCGCGGCCGAGCACGAGGTGGGTGGCGCTGCGCTCGCGGGCGACGGCCAGGGTGATGGCGACGAGGTCGGCGCCGACGCGGGTGTCGAGGTCGGCGCCGAGCTGGGCGGCAAGCGCCAGGGCGGGGCGGGCGAGCAGCGGCGCGGTGGCGCGCTCGACGTGCAGCACGGTCCAGGGGGCCTGCAGCGCCTCGGCGAGGCGCTTGGCGCGGCGGACGACGGCCGACGCGCCGGGGTCGGGGCCGACGAGGGCGAGGACGCGCTCGCCCGACGGCCAGGCGCCGGTGACGCCGGAGCGGCGCATCCAGTCGCGGACGTCGCCGTCGACGTGGGCGGCGGCGCGGCGCAGCGCGAGCTCGCGCAGAGAGGCGAGGTTGCCCTCGCGGAAGAAGCCGTCGAGCGCGCGGGCGGCGGTGTCGCGGGCATAGATGCGACCGTCGTGCAGGCGGGCGCGCAGCTCTGCGGGAGGGACGTCGATCAGCTCGATCTCGTCGGCGGAGTCGAGCACGTGGTCCGGCAGGGTCTCGGCGACGCGCACGCCGGTGATGCGGGCCACGTCGTCGTTGAGGCTTTCCAGGTGCTGGACGTTCAGCGTGGCCCAGACCTCCAGGCCGGCGGCGACCAGCTCGGCGACGTCCTCCCAGCGCTTGGCGTGGCGGCTGCCGGGGGCGTTGGTGTGGGCCAGCTCGTCGACCAGGAGCACGGCCGGGCGGCGTGCGAGGGCGGCGTCGAGGTCGAACTCGCGCAGGGTCTGGCCGCGGTAGGCGACGTCGCGCACCGGGAGGATGGGGACGCCCTCGGCCTCGGCGATAGTGCCGGCACGGCCGTGGGTCTCGATCACGCCGGCGAGCACGTCGGCGCCGGCGGCGAGGCGCCGGCGGGCCTGGCTCAGCATCTCCCAGGTCTTGCCGACGCCGGGAGCTGCGCCGAGGAACACCTTGAGGCGGCCGCGGCCCTCGGCGGAGGCCAGGGCGAGGAGGGCGTCGGGGTCGGGGCGGGGAGCCTCGGGCATCAGGAAGGAAGCAAGGCCAGGGGCTCTGCCCCTGGACCCCGCCAAAGGCAAGCCTGTGGAATCCGATTCTCAAGGGAGGCCGGGTCCAGGGGCGGCTCGCTCCTGGCGGGTCCAGGGCAGAGCCCTGGCCTTTTCACGCCGAGACACTGCCAGCCTTCTGCCTTGCTTGCTTCCTTCGCGGGCATGTCCCGTGCCTACGGCTGGGCGGCGTCGAGGGCAAGGTTTGCGGCCAGCACGCTGACGCGGGGTTCGCCGATGATGCCGAGCAGGCGGCCGCTGGTGTGGGCGGCAATGGCCGCCTGGACCTGCGCGGGCGGCAGGTGGCGGGCGCTCGCGATGCGCGCGACCTGGCGGGCGGCGGTCTCGGGCGAGATGTCGGGGTCGAGGCCGCTGGCCGAGGTGGTGAGCATGTCGCCCGGGACCGGGGTGGGGCCGGCCGTCCTGAGGTCGGCGGTGACGCGGTCGATGAGCGCCTTGGAGGTGGGCCCGGCGTTGGAGGCCGAGGAGTTGGCGGCGTTGTAGGGGGCGGGCACCGTCTTGGTGGGGTCGTCGGGGTGGGCGGGGTCCTGCATCGTGGTGGCGGACGGGCGGCCCTGGAGGTACTTGTCCTGGGTGAAGTTCTGGCCGAGCAGCGAGGAGCCGACGACGGCGCCGTTTCGGAGGACGAGGCTGCCGCCGGCGGGGCCGGGCAGGATCGCGGTGGCGGCGCCCACGAAGCCCAGCGGCAGGGCGAGGCCGGTCAGGGCCGTGAACAGCACGACCAGGACGAGGGCGGGGCGGAGGTGGCGGATCATCAGTTCATTCCCAGCACGGTGAGGACGAGGTCGATCAGCTTGATGCCGATGAACGGGGCGACGAGGCCGCCGAGGCCGTAGATCAGCAGGTTGCGGCGCAGCAGCGCGGAGGCGCCGATCGGCGTGAAGGCGACGCCGCGCAGGGCGAGCGGCACCAGGGCCACGATGATCAGGGCGTTGAAGATCACCGCCGACAGGATCGCGCTCCGCGGCGAGTGCAGCCGCATGATGTTGAGCGCCTGCAGGCCGGGGTAGGTGGCGACGAAGATCGCCGGCAGGATGGCGAAGTACTTGGATACGTCGTTGGCGATGGAGAACGTCGTCAGGCTGCCGCGGGTGATCAGCAGCTGCTTGCCGATCTCGACGATCTCGATGAGCTTGGTGGGGTCGCTGTCGAGGTCGACCATGTTGCCGGCCTCGCGCGCCGCCTGGGTGCCGGTCTGCATGGCCACGCCGACGTCGGCCTGGGCGAGCGCCGGGGCGTCGTTGGTGCCGTCGCCGCACATGGCGACCAGGCGGCCCTCTGCCTGGACGCGGCGGATATAGTCGAGCTTGTCCTGCGGCGTGGCCTGGGCGAGGAAGTCGTCGACGCCGGCCTCGGTGGCGATGGCGGCCGCCGTCACCTTGTTGTCGCCGGTGATCATCACCGTGCGGATGCCCATCTGGCGCAGGGCGGCGAAGCGCTCGCGGATGCCGGGCTTGACGATGTCCTTCAGCTCGATGACGCCGAGCAGGCGGCCCTCGGCGGTGACCGCGAGCGGGGTGCCACCGGCGCGCGCGACGCGCTCGACGGCGGCGGTAAAGGCCTGCGGCGGGGCCGCCGCCGTGGCGGCGGCGCCGGCGGCGGACCGGGGGGCGCCGAACGCCTGGGTGGTCGCGGCGGTCATGGCGAGCACGGAGTCCACGGCCCCCTTGCGCCAGGAGCGGCCGCCGGCGTCGAGGCCGGACAGGCGGGTGTTGGCGGAGAAGGCGACGACCTCGCCGCCCTCCGGCATGGCGGCGGAGAAGCCGTGGCGGTCGCGCACGTAGGTCAGGATCGAGCGGCCCTCGGGGGTGTCGTCGCCGAGCGAGGCCATGACCGCGGCCTCGGCGAGGGTGCGCTCGTCGACGCCGGGCACGGGGTGGAGGCCGGCGGCCATGCGGTTGCCGAAGGTGATGGTGCCGGTCTTGTCGAGCAGCAGCATGTCGACGTCGCCGGCGGCCTCCACCGCGCGGCCGGAGGTGGCGACGACGTTGAAGCGCACCAGGCGATCCATGCCGGCAATGCCGATGGCCGACAGCAGGCCGCCGATGGTGGTGGGGATCAGGGTGACCAGCAGGGCCGCGAGCACCGGCACGCTCAGGTCGGTGCCGGAATAATGCGCGAGGCCGACCAGGGTGACGACGGCGATCAGGAAGATGATGGTCAGGCCGGCGAGCAGGATGTCGAGCGCGATCTCGTTGGGAGTCTTGCGTCGCTCGGCGCCCTCGACGAGGGCGATCATGCGGTCGATGAAGGTCGAGCCGGGGTCCGCGGTGATGCGCACCACCAGCCAGTCGGAGACGACCTGGGTGCCGCCGGTCACCGCCGAGCGGTCGCCGCCGGCCTCGCGGATCACGGGCGCGGACTCGCCGGTGATCGCGCTCTCGTTGACGGAGGCGATGCCGTCCACGATCTCGCCGTCGCTGGGGATCAGGTCGTTGGTCTCCACCAGGACCAGCATCCCGCGGCGCAGCTCGGGGGCGGGGACGGAGCGGATGGTGTTCCGGTTGTTGGCGCTGGGGATGACCTTGGCGATCATGTCGGAGCGCGAACGGCGCAGGCTCTCGGCGCGGGCGCGGCCGCGGCCCTCGGCGACGGCCTCGGCGAAGGTCGCGAACAGCACCGTCAGCCACAGGCCGAGGGCGATCGCGAGCGCGAACCCCCAGGACTGGCCGGTGGCAAGGTTGCGCAGGCCGAGCACGCTCACCAGGGCCGCGACCACCTCGGTGACGAAGATCACCGGGTTGCGGCGCAGGTGGCGGGGGTCGAGCTTGGCAAAGGCGTCGCGGGTGGCGCGGACGAGGATCGCACCGTCGAACAGGGCGATCGTGTCGGCATTGGCCTGGGCCATCGAAGGGTCCTTGCGGGGGGCTTGGGGCGGAGGAAGCAAGGCCAGGGGCTCTGCCCCTGGACCCCGCTCAAGGCGAGCCTTGAGAATCCAACATTGAAGGGAGAAAAAGGCAGTCTTTCTAAGTGATGGTTTCCAAAGGCTTGCCTTTGGCGGGGTCCAGGGGCAGAGCCCCTGGCCTTGCTTCTTCTTCTTGCGGGATCAGAACGTCTGCCCAGCGCGCATCGAGAAGTGTTCCGCGAGCGGGCCGAGCGAGAGCGCGGGCAGGAACTGCAGGCCGCCGAGGATCAGGATCACGCCGATCAGCAGGCCGATGAACAGCGGCCCGTCGGTCGGGAAGGTGCCGGCCGAGGGTGCGAGCTTCGGCTTGGCGGCGAGCGAGCCGGCGATGGCGAGGACCGGAATCAGGAAGGCGAAGCGGCCGAGCAGCATGGCGGTGCCGAGGCCGTAGTCGAGCAGCGGGGTGTCGGCGGACAGGCCGGCGAAGGCGCTGCCGTTGTTCCCGGTGGCGGAGGACCAGGCGTAGAGCATCTCCGACAGGCCGTGCGGGCCGGCGTTGGCGAGCGAGCCGAGGCCGCTTTCCGTGACAAGGCTGAGCGCGGTGCCGGACAGGATGCACAGCGGCAGGATCAGCACGGCGAGCATGGCGAGCTTGATCTCGCGGGCCTGGACCTTCTTGCCGAGGTACTCCGGGGTGCGGCCGACCATCAGGCCGGCGACGAACACGGCGAGCAGCGCGAACACCAGGATGCCGTAGAGGCCCGAGCCGACGCCGCCAGGCACGATCTCGCCGAGCTGGATCAGGACCATCGGGATCATGCCGCCGAGCGGGGTGAAGCTGTCGTGCATGGCGATCACCGCGCCGTCGGAGGTGGCGGTGGTGGTGACGGCGAACAGCGAGGACATCGCGGTGCCGAACCGGACCTCCTTGCCTTCCATGTTGCCCATCGAGGGATCGACGCCGAGCGCGGTGAGCAGCGAGTTGCCGCCGGCCTCGGCCGCGTAGCAGAGCACCACGAAGGAGACCATCAGGATCGCCATGGTCCAGAACAGGGCGAAGCCCTGGCGGCGGTCCTTGACGATGTGGCCGAACATCGCGGCGAGCGAGAACGGGATGACGATCTCGGACCAGGTCTCGACGACGTTGGTGAGCGCGGTCGGGTTCTCGAACGGGTGGGCGGAGTTGACGTTGAAGAAGCCGCCGCCGTTGGTGCCGAGCAGCTTGATCGCCTCCTGGAAGGCGACGGGCCCGAGCGCGATCGTCTGCTTTGCCCCTTCGAGCGTGGTGGCGTCGACGTAGCCGGCCAGAGTCTGCGGCACGCCGGAGACGATCAGGAAGATCGTGTAGAGCAGGCAGATCGGCAGCAGGACGTAGAGCGTGATCCGGGTCAGGTCGACCCAGAAGTTGCCCAGCTCCTTCACGCCGCTGGCGGCGAAGGCGCGCGCGACCATCACGGCGGCGGCGATGCCGGTGGCCGCGGACAGGTAGTTGTGGACGGTCAGGCCCCACATCTGGCTGCCATAGGACAGCGTCGTCTCGCCGCCGTAGGCCTGCCAGTTGGTGTTGGTGACGAAGGAGATCGCGGTGTTGAACGCGAGCCGCGACGACAGGCCGGACTGGCCCGCCGGGTTGAGCGGCAGATAGTCCTGGAAGCGCAGGATCAGGTAGAGGACGAGGAAGTGCACGGCCTGGAGCACGACCAGGGCGGTGGCGTAGGTCTTCCAGCCCATCGAGGCACGGGCGTCGACGCCGGCCAGCGCGTAGAAGCCGCGCTCGACCGGGCCGAGCACGGGCGACAGCGGCGTGCGCGCGCCCTGCGCGACGTCGGCGATGTAGCGGCCGAGCGGCACGGCGCACAGGAAGACGAGGGACAGGACGAGGGCGATCTGCGCCCAGCCGATGAGGGTCATGGTGGCGGGACCTCAGAAGTCTTCGGGGCGCACGAGCGCCCAGACCAAGTAGACGAGCAGGCCGGCGGAGACGACCGCGCCGAGGAGGAGGTCGAACATGCTCAGATGCGCTCGCACAGCGCGGCATAGGCGGCCATGAGCAGGATGCCCCCGGTCCCCAGCACGATCACGATGATGTCCGCCATGTCGCCACGCCCTCCCGTTGAAGCGCAGGGCATAGGGCGGCGGGGCGTAAAGGAGCGATACGTTTCGCGGGCGGGGGCCGTCGTGACGCCCGCGGCAGATCGGCGGTTCGGGCAGGAAGGCAAGACTCTTCTTTTCTGAAGAAAAAGAAGCAAAAAAACTTTGCCCTTTAGGAATTCAGGCACGCGGGCAGGACTATGACCCAATGGGCCAAAGTTCTTTGGTTCTTTCTTTCAAGAAAGAACATGCTTTCTTCCTGCGCTGGCCTGGCCTCTAGGAAGCGCGGCGGCTGACGATGACGTGGACGACGTCGGCGCGCAGGGCGTGGGCGGGGTCCGCCGCGTCCCAGTCAGCGGACTGCAGCGTGGCGAGCACGCCGGTGTCGAGCAGGGCGGCGCGCAGGGTGCGGGCGGCCGCGACCAGGGCGGGGTCGGCGCCGCGGTGGGTCAGCAGGATCACGGCGGGGGCGGAGGCTGCGCCCAGCTCCGCGTGCGGCGGGTCGGTACGCGCGGCGGCGTCGCCGGTCCAGTCGACCTCGACCCAGCCGGCGCGCGCGAGCAGCGGCCGCAGCATCTGGAGGAACTCGAAGGATTGGGAGTCGCCGTCGTCGTCGGCGGCATCGAAGCGGGTGCCGGCCGCCCCGCGGCAGAGTGCCACCAGGTGGGCCTCCTGGCGGTCGCCCAGCGCGAAGGGCTGGTAGAGCCTGGCCAGGCGGCGCGCGACCTCGGCGTCGTGCAGCCCGGCGGCCTGGTCGCGGGCCCTGGCGTCGGCGAGGTCCTGGCGGGCCTGGGCGGCGGCGGCGCGGGCGCGGGCGGCGGCGGCCTGCGCGTCGGACAGCTGGGCCTCGGCGGCGCGGCGGGTCTGGACGGCGATGTGGCGGGTGATCGCGAGGCTCAGCATGGAGCCGGTGACCGCCATCGCGCCACCCAGCACCGCCAGCAGCCACAGCCAGGCGACGGCACCCTGCAGGGTCGGCAGCGAGAAGCCTGCCATGGCGCGCCGGATCAGGCCGCGGGGCGGGGCGGGGCGCACGTGCGGCCGGTCGTGCTGTGGGGGGCTAGGGCCACGGTCGGGGACACTCGCGCTGTGTTGGGCGGAGTGTGCCCGCCCAGGCGGGGCGAGGGCAAGGCGGGACGGCCGGACGCCTCGGCACTGCGCCCGGAGTCGTGGAGGCCGGAGGCGGGCCTTCCGCGTGGCCCGGGCCAGGACCTCGACCTTGTCTCCTGCTGGCCGGTGGTCCGGGCGCTGCGCGGGGTTCGGGAAGCAGGCAAGGCCAGGGGCGCTGCCCCTGGACCCCGCTCAAGGCTCGCCTTGAGAATCCTTTTTCAGGGGCAGAAACCCGCTGAGGCGCTGGCGGCCCGGCGCGGGTGAGGCACGTTCGCCAGGCGCCCGGACCGCGACGGCCTGCGTGTGGGTGTGGCCTTCCGAAAGGTTTCCGTTCGCGGGAACCAGTTGCCCGCGCCTGCGGTACAGGCAAGGAACTGCCGCCAAGTGGCAGGATATGTTTTCTCTTTCACCACATTATGGCGAAATTTTCCATATATATGTTAAGACACGCTTAGAGAAAATTCTCCGAGGCAGGTATCCCAAATATAACCTTTGTTTTTCAGTGAGTTAGTTTTGCATTTTATCTGGCACGCGCCGTGCAACGCCTCTGGTGTCCGGCTGATCCGGCCGCTCTTCAGGAGGCACTCATGCCCGTCACGTCCCAGACCCCGAGCCTCGTCGCGTTTCCCGCAGCCCGCATCCGCCAGATGCCGGCACGTCCGGCACCGACCCGGACGGCACCGGCTTTCGTTCAGGCCGGGTCGCCGGCGGCTGCCGGGTCCGCCACAACCGGCGGCCTGGTGCGGGCGGCGATGGGCGCGGGCGTCGGCGCAGTGCTGCTTGCCATGGCCGGACTGGGAGGCTGGGGATTCGTCGCGGCGGAGCGCGGGGCGCAGGCGAGCCTGGCGGGCTTCGCGACGTCGTCCTACGCGACGTCTCCGACGCCGGAAGCGGACGCCGCGCTCTCGGGGGACCTGGCCGGGCGCGCGGCCCCGAGCATGTCGTGGGACCGCAGGTGATGGCGGAACTGGTGGTAGCCGAGGCCGAGCAGACGGGCGGCGGCGGCCTGGTTGAAGCGGGTGTGCTCCAGGGCGTCGCGCAGCAGGGCGGTCTCGAAGCGGCGCACGCGGCCGGTGTAGTCGGCGGGCATCGTGGCTCCCTGCCCCGCCCCGCCGGCCGGGGGCTGGTCCTCCGGGGAACGGCCTTCGCGGGCCTCGCCAGGCCGGAGAGCACCGGGCGACCGTGCCTCGGACGAATGGAACTCGGACGAATGGGCCCCGGGCACCCGGGTCTCGGGCGGTCCCGGGTTGCGGGCGGGACTGCCGGGAAGGCGCGGCGCGGGGTCGGGCTGCGGGCGGAACGGGCTGTCGAACGGGTCGAGGCGCAGCTCGGCGAGCGGGCGCTCCGGGCGGGGGTTGAGTGCCACGCTGCGCTCCACGGCGTTGCGCAGCTCGCGGACGTTGCCGGGCCAGGGGTGGGCGAGGAGGCTGCGGGTCGCGGCGGGGGCGAACCCCGCGAAGCCGCGGCGGCCCAGCTCGGCGGACATGCGCAGGGCGAAATGCTCGGCGAGGCGGGGGATGTCGTCGGGCCGCGCGCGCAGCGGCGGCACGGTGACGACGTCGAACGCCAGGCGGTCGAGCAGGTCGGCGCGGAAGCGGCCGTCGCGTGCCATCGCCGGCAGGTCGGCGTTGGTGGCGGCGACCACGCGCACGTCCACGGCCACGGTGTCGGTGCCGCCGACGCGCTCGAAGCGGCCATATTCGAGCACGCGGAGCAGCTTCTCCTGCACGGCGGGCGAGGCGGTGGCGATCTCGTCGAGGAACAGGGTGCCGCCGTCGGCCTGCTCGAAGCGGCCCGGGCGGCGGCGCTGCGCCCCGGTGAAGGCGCCGGCCTCGTGGCCGAACAGCTCGCTGTCGAGGAGCGTGTCGGGCAGGGCCGCGCAGTTCAGCTTGAGGAACGACCGGTCCCAGCGCGGCGACAGGAAGGCGAGGCGGGCGGCGACCAGTTCCTTGCCGGTGCCGCGCTCGCCGACCACGAGCACCGGGCGCGCGATCGGCGCCAGCGTCGAGACGTGGGCCAGCATCGCGGTGAAGCACTCGGCCTCGCCGATCGGGGTCTGTGTCTCGGGGGGCGAGTATCTGGCGGGGTGCGCCACCTTCGGGTGCTCCATGCGGGCGGGGAGCGTGCGCGGCGGAAGGCAGGCAGGCAAGGCCGGGGGGCGAGACCGCCCCCCGGACCCCGGCGCTCCTGGAGTCCAGGCCGCACGGCCTGAGACTCCAGGAGCGCCGGTCCAGGGGCGGTTCGCCCTTGGCGGGTCTGGGCAGAGCCCAGTCTTACTGCCTTCCGAAGCCTGGCCTGGCGGCCGTATGATCCGGCCGGCCGCCGGCGTCCCTTCCTTCCGGCATCAGGAGCACGCCCCGTGGGCATCTTCTCGAGACTGTCCGACATCGTGAACTCGAACCTGAACGCGATCCTGGCGAGCGCGGAGGACCCGCAGAAGATCATTCGCCTGGTAATCCAGGAGATGGAGGACACGCTGGTGGAGGTGCGCTCGCAGACGGTGCGCACCATCGCCGAGCGCCGCGAACTGGCGCGTCGGGTGGAGGGTCTGGCGCGCGACGAGGCGGAGTGGGCGCGCAAGGCGGAGGTGGCGCTGTCGCGCGGGCGGGAGGACCTGGCGCGGCTGGCGCTGCAGGCGCGGCTGAACGCGGGGCGGACGCGCGCGGCGGCGCAGGGGCAGCTCGACCAGGTGGTGGAGGGGCTGGCGGCGCAGTCCGACGACATCGCGCGCCTGCAGGCGAAGCTGACGGATGCGCGCTCGCGGGAAAAATCGCTGTCGACGCGGGGCAAGATCGCGGCGAGCCGGCTGCAATTGCGCGCGTCGCTGCACGACCAGAGGGTGGCGGACGCGTTCGAGCGGTTCGAGACGGTGGAGCGCCGGCTCGACGAGGCGGAAGGGCGGGTGGAGGCGTTCGACATCGGGCGTGCGGGGGATCGGGGCGTGGCGGCGGGCCTGGAAGCGGAGCTGGCCGGGCTGGAAGCCGACTCGGCGGTGGAGGACGAGCTGGCGGCGATGAAGCGGCGGCTGGGGCGGCCCCGGGAAGCGGAGAAGGACGCGGCGCAGGACAGGTTGACAGGGGGCGGGGAGACAAGGGACGGGGCGACGGGCTGAGCGCGGGCGCGGGGCACGGACGGGCTGAGGCGGGACGGGACGGGAGCGGGCGATGGACTGGGACCTGGTGGTGATCTTCGTCTTCGTGCTGCTGCTGGTGGCGATGGGGCTCTATGCGCGCGGCCGGCGCGAGGGGAACGGGAGCGGCGGGCCGGCGCTGGAAGGCGCGCTGCGGACGGCGCACCGGCTGGAGGAGCGGATCGAGGCGCTGGAGCGGGTGCTGGACGCGGACCTGCCGGGCTGGCGCAGCCGGGCGCGCGGATGAGCGGGGGCGCGGCGATGCGTCGGGGCTGCGCGGCGCTGGCCGCAGTGGCGCTGGCGGCGTTCCCGCAGGCCGCGCGGCCGCAGGCACCCGCCGGCGGGCTCGGGGCGGCACCGGGCGGGCCGGCGGTCGCGGGCACGGAGCAGCCGGCCGGGGGGCGGGAGTTGCGTGCCACCGGGCGTTCACTGTCGGTGGAGGCGGCGTGCGCGGCGAACGTCGAGCTGCGGGAGGACGCGTCCCTGGTGCGCGTGGGGGAGGCCGGGCAGGTCGTGCTGGAGGCGGAACCGGGAGGGTCGGGCGCGGCGCTGTCCCCGGCGGACGGGGTGGTGCGGGTGGGCGTGGGGTGCGGGCACGGCCAGGAGCGGGTGGTGCTGCGGGTGTCGCCGGGGCTGGCGGTGCGCCTGGCCGGGACCGCGAAGTGGCACGTGGGCGCCATGGGCGGCGAGGTGGAGGCGACGCTGCACGGCGACGGGGACGCGACGTTCGGCGCGCTGCGGGTGCTGCGGGTGGTCCAGGACGGCAGCGGCGACGTGCGGGTGGCGTCGGTGTCGGAGCGGCTGGAGGCGACGCTGGGCGGCGACGGCGATTTGTGGGTGGGCGAGGCGTCGGGGGCGGCGGTGCTGCGCGTGGCAGGATCGGGCGACATCGCGGTGGGCTCCGTGTCGCTTGCCGCGCTGGAGGTGGCCGGCAGCGGCGGCGGCGACGTGTCGGTGAACGCGGGGCGGGTCGGGCAGGTCACGGCGATGCTGTCGGGCGGCAGCAACCTGCATCTGGCGGCGGCGGTGCGGGACGCGCGCCTGGTGGCGAGCGGGGGGTCGGACATCGGGGTCGCCCAGGTCGAGGGCTCGCTCTCGCAGGCGGCGACGGGAGGCAGCTCGATCACGGTGCGCGAGCCGCCGGCCGGGGCGGGCGCGGCCCCGGGGGAGGCGGGGGTGCCGCCAATGCCTCCGATGCCGCCAATGCCTCCCATACCGCCGATGCCCGCGATGCCACGGATGCCCGCGATGCCGTTCGGGGTTTCGTCGCCGGGCCCGGTCCGGGCGCCCGGCTGGCTCATGCCCGGGCTGATGTGCGTCGGCGCCCTGGTCGCGGCGGGCGTGGCGGTGCGGGCGCGGGCGGCACGGCGGCGGCGGCCGGCGTCGCTGCGGGATGGGTGGGGTCGAGCCGACACGGCGCGCGCGAGGCGGCCGGGCGAGACGGCCGCGCCCGCGGGCGTGGCGCAGGCTTGGTCGCGGGACCCGGACATCGCGGTGCTGCAGCAGCGGCTGGCGGCGGTGGAGGCCAGGGTGGCGCAGGCGGAGCGCGCCGTGACGTCGCCGGAGTTCGAGCTGCACAGGGGCTTCCGCGACCTCGCGGGGTAGGTTGCGGGTCGGAAGAAGGCCGGGGGCTCTGCCCCTGGACCCCGCCAAAGGCAAGCCTTTGGAATCCAATTCTTAAGGGAGGCCGGGTCCAGGGGCGGCTCGCCCCTGGCGGGTCCAGGGCAGAGCCCTGGCCTTGCCCTGCTTGGCCCGTGCCGCCGGATCAGGGCGTCTCGCGGGTGATGCGCTCCGACAGGTGGGCGACGACGAGGCCGAGCACGCGCACGGTGGCCTCGTTGACCACGGTGCGGCCGTCCGGCTGGAGGTAGAGCCACTGCTCCATGGTGCCGGCGAACGGGCTCCTCATGGCGTAGCGCAGGTGGAACAGCGGGCCATACGCTTCGGCGCGGACCGGGCCGGCGGCGTCGGTCAGGGTGCCGGCGTAGCGGTGGGCGTCGAGGCGACGCAGCAGCCAGGTGCGGTGGGTGGGCGGGTCGCCGTCGAAGTCGATGTCCTGGGCGATGCGCAGGGTGGCGTCGGGCAGCACCTCGCCGGTGCCGGACACGCGGAAGCGGCGGGTGGGGGCGCCGGACGCGGTTTCCAGCACGCCGGAGGAGGTGGTGCGACCTGCGAACACTGCCTCGGGGCGGAACTCGGGCGTGGCGCCGTCGAAGGCCGAGGGCGGCAGGACGCGGGCGCAGCCTGGGAGCGCGCAGGCGAGGCCGGCGGCGAGGGTGGCCAGGGCGCGCGGGCGGGCGCGGGTCAGCGGCCGGCGGTCAGGAGGGCGGCGTTGCCGCCGGCGGCGGCGGTGTTGACGGTGACGGTGCGCTCGACGGCGAAGCGGCGGAGGTAGTCGGGGCCGCCGGCCTTGGGGCCGGTGCCGGACAGGCCCTGGCCGCCGAACGGCTGGCTGCCGACCACGGCGCCGATCATGGAGCGGTTGACGTAGGCGTTGCCGGCGGGGACGCGCGCCAGGACGCGGGCGACGACGCCGTCGACGCGGCTCTGCACGCCGAGCGTGAGGCCGTAGCCGGTGGCGGCGAGGTCGTCGAGCAGGGCGTCGAGCCGGCCGGCGCGCCAGCGAACGAGGTGGAGGACGGGGCCGAACACCTCCTCGCCGAGGTCGGCCACGCGGGCGATCTCGAACAGGTGCGGGGCGACGAAGCGGCCGGGGGGCGCGTGGCCGGCGTGGAGGGTCCGCGCCGAGGTCCTCATGCCGCCGATGTGGCGGTCGAGGCGCTGCTTCGCCGTGTCGTCGATCACCGGGCCGATGTGGGTCGAGGGGTCGGCGGGGTCGCCGAGGCGCAGCTCCGCGGCGGCACCTGCGATCATCGCGGCGATGCGGTCGGCGACGTCGTCCTGCACGCAGAGCAGGCGGAGCGCGGAGCAGCGCTGGCCGGCGGAGCGGAAAGCGCTGGTCACGGCGTCGTCAGCGACCTGCTCGGGGAGCGCGGTGGCGTCGACGACCATGGCGTTGATGCCACCGGTCTCGGCGATCAGGGGGATAATGGGGCCGTTTCCGGCGGCCAGCGCGCGGTTGATGGCGCGCGCGGTGGCGGTGCTGCCGGTGAAGGCGACGCCGGCGGAGAGCGGGTGGGCGACGAGGGCGGGGCCGGCGTCGGCGGGGGCGAGGTGGAGCACGTCGTGGGGGACGCCGGCCCGGTGCAGCAGGCGCACGGCGGCGGCGGCGACCCGCGGGGTCTGCGGGGCGGGCTTGGCGAGCACGGCGTTGCCGGCGGCGAGCGCGGCGGCGACCTGGCCGGTGAAGATGGCCAGCGGGAAGTTCCACGGCGAGATGCACACCCAGGCGCCACGGCCGTGGCGGGTCAGGGTGTTGCTCTCGCCGGTGGGGCCGGGGAGGTCGAGGGGGCGGAACAGGTCGCGGGCCTGGGCCGCGTAGTAGCGCAGGAAGTCGACCGTCTCGCGCAGCTCCGAGAGCGCGTCGTCGAGGGTCTTGCCGGCCTCGTCGACCAGGAGCGCGAGCAGGGGGCCGCGTCCGGCCTCGACGAGGTCGGCGGCGCGCTCCAGGGCGGCGGCGCGGGGCTCCGGACCGGCGGCGTCCCAGGCAGGCTGGGCGCGATGGGCGGCGCGCATCGCGGCGTCGAGGGTGGCGGCGGGGGCGGGGGAGTCAGGGGCCGTGGACGCGACCGCGCGGGCGGCGGCGACCTCGTCGAGCAGGGCGTGGAGCGAGGCGGCGTCGCCGAACTCGACGCCCGCACTGTTGCGGCGGCCGGGGAACAGGTCGGCGGGGCGCGGCAGGGGGTGCTCGTCGGGGGTGCGCAGGGCGTCGGCGGGGCGCTGCAGGAGTCGGGCGACCGGCACGGCGGGGTCGGCGGCCTGGGCGACGAAGGAGGTGTTGGCGCCGTTCTCCAGCAGGCGGCGCACCAGGTAGGCAAGCAGGTCGGCGTGGCCGCCGACGGGGGCGTAGGTGCGCACGGCCAGCGCGGGGTGATCGCGCTTCAGGGCGGCGTAGAGGGCGTCGCCCATGCCGTGCAGGCGCTGGAACTCGAAGCCGCCCAGACCGTCGGCATCGTCGCCGCTTCCGGGCGGGGCGGCGCGCTCCAGGATGGAGGCGACGGTCAGGGCGTTGTGGGTGGCGAACTGCGGGTAGAGACGCGGGCGGGCGGCGAGCAGGCGCTCGGCGCAGGCGAGATAGGCGAGGTCGGTGGCGCCCTTGCGGGTGAACACGGGGTAGCCGTCGAGGCCGCGTTCCTGGGCGCGCTTGATCTCGGTGTCCCAGTAGGCGCCCTTGACCAGGCGGACCATCAGGCGGCGGTCCAGGCGTTCGGCGAGGCCGGCGATCGCGTCGATGGTCGGCAGGGCGCGGCGGCCGTAGGCCTGGACGGCGAGGCCGAAGCCGTCCCAGCCGGCCAGCTCGGGGTCGGGGAGCACGGCCTCGATCACGGCCAGCGAGAGCTGGAGGCGGTCCTGCTCCTCGGCGTCGACGGTGAAGTTCAGGTCGTGGGCGCGGGCGGCGCGGGCCAGGGTGGTGACGACCGGGACCAGCTCGGCCAGGACGCGGGCCCGGGAGGTGGCCTCGTAGCGGGGATGGAGCGCGGACAGCTTGACGGAGATGCCGGGGCGGTCGGGGAGCGGGCGGTTGCCGGCGGCGCGGCCGATGGCCTCGATGGCGGCGGCGTAGGAGCGGGCGTACTGGGCGGCGTCGTCGGCGGTGCGGGCGCCCTCGCCGAGCATGTCGAAGGAGTAGCGGTAGCTGCGGCCGGCGCGCGAGCCGGCGCGGCGCAGGGCCTCGTCGATGGTCTGGCCGAGCACGAAGTGGCCGCCCATCACGCGCATCGCCTGGCGGGTGGCGGCGCGCACCGCGGGCACGCCGAGGCGCTTGACGGCCTGGGCGAGCACGCCCTCCGGGGTCTCGTGCGGCTGGATCACCCGAGAGGACAGGGCGAGCGCCCAGGCGGACGCGTTGACCAGGGGCGCGGCACCAGGGGCGTCGTGCGGGCGGCTGAAGTCGGCGGCGCCGAGCTTGTCCTCGATCAGGGCGTCGGCGGTGCCGGCGTCGGGGACGCGCAGCAGCGCCTCGGCGAGGACCATGAGCGCCAGGCCCTCGCGGGTGGACAGGCTGTACTCGCGCAGCACCTCCTCCAGGCCACCGAGGCCGCCGCGGGTGCGGATCGCGCCGATCAGGCGGGTGGCCTGGGCGTCGACCCGGGCCTCGCGGTCGGGGGCAAGCGCCGCAGCGTCGAGCAGCGGGCGCAGCAGGGCGGCCTCGTCGGGGGCGTAGGAGGCGTGGTCGAGCGGGCCGGGGCCCCTGCCCGCTCCCTGGTCTGCGCCGTGCCAGGAGTCGGGCATCTAGGCCGGCACCTGGGCAAAGGCGGGCGCGGAAAAGGCAGGTGCGACGGGGGCGAGCAGGCCGAACAGGTTCCTCGGGTCGGCGAGGTCGGGCACCAGGTCCAGCGTCGAGGACAGGCCGGCGCGGGCGGACAGGTCGCGCAGGAAGCGCAGCGTGGAGAAGTCCTCCAGCGCGAAACCGACGGAGTCGAACACGGTGACCTCCGCCGGGTGCGCGCGGCCGGGCGACGCGCCGGACAGGACGCGCCACAGCTCGGTGGCGGGGAAGTCGGGGGGGAGCTGCTGGATCTCGCCCTCGACGCGGGCCTGGTCGAGGAACTCCACAAACACGCTGGCGCCGCGCAGGATGTCGGGGTCGAGCTCGGTCTTGCCGGGGCAGTCGCCACCAATGGCGTTGAGGTGCATGCCCGGCTCGATCATTGCGGGGGTGAGCACGCGGGCGTGCGCCTTGAGCGCGGTGGCGGTGGTGACGATGTCGGCGCCGCGGGCGGCGTCGGCGGCATCCGCGGCGACGGTGATGTCGAGGCCGCTGTGGCGCAGGTTGGCGCGGAACTTCGCCGTCGCGGCGGGGTCGATGTCGTGGACGCGCAGGCGGTCGATGCCGAGCGCCGCGCGGAACGCCAGGGCCTGGAACTCGGACTGCGCGCCCAGGCCGACCAGCGCCATGGTGCGCGCGTCGGGTCGCGCGAGGTGGCGGGCGGCGAGCACGGAGGTCGCGGCGGTGCGCAGCGCGGTGGCCAGCGTCATCTCGCACAGGAACACCGGGTAGCCGGTGGCGACCTCGGCCAGCACGCCCAGGCCGGTGACGGTGAGCAGGCCGGCGTCGGTGTTGGCGGGGTGTCCGTTGACGTATTTGAACGCGTAGTGGGTGCCGTCGGAGATCGGCATCAGCTCGATCACGCCGGACGGCGAGTGGCTGGCCAGGCGGGGGGTCTTCTCGAAGCGCTCCCAGCGGCGGAAGTCGGCCTCGATGGCGTCGACGAGGCCGAGCAGGACGGCGTCGATGCCGGTGCGGGCGACCAGTCGGGCGACGTCGGCGACCCCGGCGTACTGGACCATGGCGGGCAGGCTCCCCTCGTCGCGCGGCGGTGCCCGGGGCCTGGCGGGGCGCCAGGGCGGGTCGCGGGCGCAGGATAGCACGGCCGGCCGGTGCGGGAGCAGCCGCTCGTGCAAGGAATGCCGCACCCGACCGCAGCGCGGCGTCTTTCGGGCGGGGCAGGCAGGCGCCGCGTGGTCGCCCGCCGCGACCCTACGGGCTGATCCACTCCGCGGCGAGACCGGATGGGGCGAAGCGGCCGCGGGCGCGGATCTGCTGGCCGGCGGCCGGCCCGAGGCGCAGGACGTCGACGCAGGACAGCGCGACCAGGATGACGGCAAACGCGCGATACTGCTTGTCGGGCGGCAGCCAGGCGCGGTCCCGCGGGTCGGCAAGCGGGGCGCCCGGCCCGGCGCGCAGGCCGTAGGGCGCGCGGGCCTCGGGCGACAGCCGGTCCCAGCGGGCGCGGGCGAGGTCGTCGTCGCGGTGCAGCCGGGCGGCGCCCTCGAAGCGGAGCTGCAGCCTGTCGGCGGCAGACCAGGCGAGCAGGCTGACCTGGCCGTCGCGGGCGATGTCGCGCGCCTTGGCGGCGCGGGCGTCGGTGTGCATCTCGGCGGTGGCCGGGTCGCGCCCGAAGCCGCGCAGGACCAGGGTGCGCAGGCCGGGCGGGCCGGACGGCGAGACGGTCGCGAGCTGGACGTTGCGCAGCTCGGCGCCGCGCTCATGGAGCGCACGCTCCAGGGCCGACAGGGCGTCCTCGACGAAGGCCAGCGCGTCAGTGTCCATGCCAGGGGTAAGGCGCGGGTCGCAGGCTGGTTGCGTGGCCCGGGCGCCGGCCGGCGATCCGGGCGGGTCGAGGTCCTGGCGGCCCGAGGCTGTCACGGAGCTGGCGTGTCGTGCAGGAAAGCAAGAATCTTCTTTTTCTGAAGAAAAAGAAGCAAAAAGACTTTACTTATAGGACTCCGGGTGCGCGGGCAGCTCCGGAGTCCTTTGGGCCAAAGTTCTTTGGTTCTTTCTTTCAAGAAAGAACTCGCTTTCTTTCTGCCCTGTCGCACGAGATCGCGCCCGGCCGTTGGCAGCGCCTACCCGAGACGTTCCGCCAGCCCGTGGGACGGGTCCGCGCCGATGGCGCCGTCCGGGGAAACCTGTGCGGCGTCGCGTTGCCCGACGTGCTGGGTGAACACGGGGATGGCGTCGGGGCGGCGGCCGATGGCGTCCAGCAGGTCGCGGTAGACGAGGTGGCTCGGGTAGAGGTCGGGCGGCGGGACGGCGAACCAGCGGAGGTCGCCGGCGGCGGGGGCGTCGTCGGGCTGCAGGACGCGCCGGGTGGGCGTGCCGGCCAGGGTGGCGCGGACGCAGAGCGAGAGGGAGTGGCCGCGGTCGTCGAAGATCTGCACCAGGGCGGCGGGGCCGTCGGCGGCGGCGACGTCGCAGCCGAGCTCGTCGCGGGCGCAGGCGGCGATGCGGTGGGCGATCTCCTCGCGGTGGCGGATGATGGAGCCCGGGACGTGCCAGCCCCGGCCGAACGGGTCGTCGCGCCAGGCGAGCAGCACGCCCTTCTCGTCGTCGAGGACCAGCAGGTCGACGTTGGGGGTGGCGGCGACCTCGGTGACGAAGCGGAACAGGGCGGGCGGCAGGTCGGCGCCGGGGCCGGACAGCCTGGCGAGGATGGCCTCGAGGGTCTGCAGGTCCGCGTCGGTCAGCGCGGGGGCGTCGGGTGCGGTCATCGCAGGCTCCTGGCGGCGGGGCGCCCGGCCGAGGATGGCGCATCGGGCCGGCGGGCGGCAACAGGCGGGCGCGGGGCTGGCGTGCCGGACGGCGGGGGCCGTGCGGAGCGGACGGCCACGACAGGGCCATCATCGCGGGGTATCCTGCAACCGGAAGATGTGGCCGGGGTCCGGCGGGCAGGGAGGATGGCTGTTGCAACGACGCAGGCTGCTGCAGGCGGGGATGGGCGGGCCGCTGCTCGCGCTGAGGTGGCCGTTCTCCGGGGCCGGGGCGGCGTCCGCGGAGGTTCCGGCGCTGCCGGCGCCCGGGCCGTTCGATGCCGGCGCGGTGCGCAGGCTGGCGCAGGCGATGTCGAGCCAGCCGTTCCAGGCGCCGGACACCGCGCTGCCGGCGGCGCTGGACCACCTGACGTATGACCAGTACCGCGGCATCCGGTTCCGCGCGGAGCACGCGCTGTGGCGGGGGCAGGCGCTGGGGTTCGAGGCGCAGTTCTTTGCGCGCGGCTTCCTGTATCGCGAGCGGGTCGACATCTTCGAGGTCGCCGGCGGACAGGCGACGCGGGTGGCGTACGACGCGGCGCTGTTCGACCACGCCGAGCCCGCGACGCGGCCGCCGGACACGCCGGCCAGCGCCGCGCTCGGCTTCGCGGGGTTCCGCATCCATGCGGCGATCAACCGGCCGGACTATCTCGACGAGGTGTGCGTGTTCCTGGGCGCCAGCTACTTCCGCGCGGTGGCGAAGGGGCAGGTGTACGGGCTGTCGGCGCGCGGGCTGGCGATCGGCACGGGCGACCCGAGGGGCGAGGAGTTCGCGCGGTTCAGCACGTTCTGGCTGGAGCGGCCGCAGGCGGGGGCGGGCTCGCTGGTGATCCACGCGCTGCTCGACAGCCGCAGCACGACGGGGGCGTTCCGCTTCACGGTGCGGCCGGGCGAGGAGACCGTGTTCGACGTGGAAAGCGTGCTGTACCCGCGCGTCGACCTCGCGACGGCGGGGTTTGCCGCGCTGACCGGGATGTTCTTCTTCGACGCCAACGACCGGCGCGGGATCGACGACTGGCGGCCGGCGGCGCACGACTCGGAGGGGCTGTCGATGCTCACCGGGCGGGGCGAGCAGATCTGGCGGCCGGTGAGCAACCCGCGCGACCTGCAGGTCAGCGACTTCGGCGACACGAGCCCGCACGGCTTCGGGCTGATGCAGCGCAAACGGGCGTTCGCGGACTATCTCGACCCGGAGGTGCTGTACAACCGGCGGCCGAGCCTGTGGATCGAGCCGATCGGCGACTGGGGCCAGGGCGCGGTGGTGCTGGTGGAAATCCCCACCGCGAACGAGGTCAACGACAACATCGTCTCATTCTGGCGGCCGAAGGAGGTGCTGGCGGCGCACGGCGAGCACGTGTTCACCTACCGGATGCACTGGGGGTGGGCGGACGTGGCGCAGGCGGGATCGGCCCAGCCGGGACCGGCACAGTTCGGGTCGGTGCAGGCGGCCGGGGCGGCGCCGGCGGCGGGCGCAGGGGCGGCGCCGGGGCGGGTGTCGGACACGCGGGTGGGGGCGGCGGAAGCGGCGGGATCGCGTTTCTTCGTGATCGACTTCGCGGGCGAGGCGATGAAGGCGCTGCAGCCGCACCCGTCGATCCACGCCGACATCGGCTGCGGCGCGGGCAGGATCGAGAACGTGGTGGTGGCGCCGGTGGCCGAGCTGTCGGGGTGGCGGGTCAGCTTCGACCTGGTGCCGGGCGAGGCGAGGCTGGTGGAAATGCACTGCTTTCTGGCCGACGACAGCGGGCGGCTGTCGGAGAACTGGATCTACCGTTGGACGGCGTGAGCGGGGCCGAGGCGGCGCATCCTGCGCTGCCGGAGGAGGCGCCGCTCGCGATGGCGGAGCAGTCGCTGCGCGCGGCGCCCTCGGGCGAGGCGCTGCGCGCGGACCGGCCGTCGGCGCCGCGCGGGCTGGGAATGCGCCGGCTCGCCGTGATCGGCGGGGCGGCCGTGCTGACGGCCGGGGCGGCGTGGGAGATGTACCACGTGCTGAACGGACGCGGGGCGAGCGTGCTCGGGCTCGCGGTGCTGGCGCTGTTCGTGGTGCTGTTCGCCTGGATCGCGCTGGCGTTCACCAGCGCGCTCGCGGGCTTCTGCTCCGTGCTGCGTGGCGGCGGGGGCGCGCTCGGCATCGAGGCGGGCGGGCCGCTGCCGCCGCAATCGGTGCGCACCGCGCTGCTGATGCCGACCTACAACGAGAGCCCGGCGCGGGTGATGGCCGGGCTGGGCGCGATCAGCGACTCGCTGGAAGCCACCGGGCGGATCGCGCTGTTCGACATCTTCGTGCTCAGCGACACCACCGACCCCGACGTGTGGATCGCCGAGGAGCAGGCGTTCCTGGCGCTGCGCGAGCGCACCGGGGGGCACGGGCGGATCTTCTACCGACGCAGGGCGCGCAACGTCGGGCGCAAGGCGGGCAACGTCGGCGAGTGGGTGCGCCGGTTCGGGGCGGCGTATCCGCAGATGGTCACGCTGGACGCGGACAGCCTGATGGAGGGCGAGGCGCTGGTGCGGCTGGCGGCGGCGATGGAGGCGCATCCGGACGTGGGGCTGATCCAGACGCTGCCGGTGATCGTGGGGGGCAACACGCTGTTCGCGCGGATGCAGCAGTTCGCGGGACGGCTGTACGGGCCGCTGATCGCGCACGGCATCGCCTGGTGGCACGGCTCGGAAGGCAACTACTGGGGGCACAACGCGGTGATCCGCACGCGGGCGTTCGCCGGGCAGGCGGGGCTGCCGCTGCTGGCGGGGCGCAAGCCGTTCGGCGGGCACATCCTGAGCCACGACTTCGTGGAGGCGGCGCTGATGCGGCGCGCGGGCTGGGCGGTGCACATGGTCCCTGCCCTGCCCGGCAGCTACGAGGAGAGTCCGCCCTCGCTCGCCGACGTGGCGGTGCGCGACCGCCGCTGGTGCCAGGGCAACCTGCAGCACGCCAAGGTGATCCGGGCGCGCGGGCTGCACTGGGTCAGCCGGCTGCACCTGCTGATGGGCATCGGTTCGTACGTCACCTCGCCGCTGTGGCTGTGCTTCCTGCTGGCGGGCGTGCTGATCTCGCTGCAGTCGCGGTTCAGGCGGCCGGAGTATTTCGGGACCGCCAAGTCGCTGTTCCCCGAGTGGCCGCAGGTCGATCCGGTGCTGGCGGAGCAGGTGTTTGCGGGGACCATGGCGGTGCTGCTGGCGCCCAAGCTGCTGGCGTATGTCGCGATGCTGTTCGACCGCCGGCTGCGGCGCGGCTGCGGGGGCGCGGGGCGCGCGCTCGCGGGTGTGCTGGTGGAGACGGTGCTGGGCGCGCTGATCGCGCCGGTGGCGATGCTGATCCAGACCGGGGCGGTGGCGAGCATCCTGCTGGGGCGCGACTCCGGCTGGGCCGCGCAGAAGCGCGATGACGGGCGGGTGCCGCTGCGGCAGGTGTGGGGGCTGTACTGGCGCTACACCGCGTTCGGGCTGGGGCTGGCTTCGGTGGCCTGGTCGGTGTCGCCGGCGCTGTTCCTGTGGATGACGCCGGTACTGCTGGGTCTGGGGCTGGCGGTGCCGGTGGCGGTGCTGACGGCGAGCCGGGCGGCGGGGCTGGGCCTGCGGCGGGCGGGCGTGCTGCGCATTCCCGAGGAGGCGGCGGCGCCCGGGGTGGTGCGGCGGGCGGCCGAGCTGCTGCCGGCGATGGCGGGCTTCGAGGGCGGCGGCGGGCCGGCGCGGCTGCTGGCCGACGCGGCGCTGCGGCGCCACCACCTCGCGGCGCTGCCGCAGGGCGGGCGGCGACGGGGCGAGCCGATCGAGGCGGCGCTGGTGCTGGGGCTGGCGAGGCTGGAGGACGCGGACACGCTGCACGGGGGCCTGGCGGCGCTGGAGCGGGCGGAGCTGGCCGCGGTGCTGGGCAGCCGGGCGGGGGTGGCGCGGCTGGTGGCGCTGAGCATGGTTGAGGCTCTGCCTCAAACTCCGCCAAAGGCCGAGCCTTTGGAAACCTGGACTTAGGGAAGGCCGGGTCCAGGGGCGGCTCCCTCCGGTGGCCTTTCCAACGATCCAAGAGGATCGTCGGAACCTTTGGCCACCTACGCCTGGCGGGTCTGGGCAGAGCCCGGCCTTGCTTGCCTCGCGTGTTGCCTGAGCCCGCGCCGCATGCCCTGGTGCGCGCTCGACCGAGGATGGCGCACCCATGTCCGTGACGACCACCTCCGGCCCCGCGTCGGTGCAAGAGGCCCGTCTTCTTGTGCGCCTGGCAGGGCCGCTGGTGATCGGGCAGCTCTCGGCGATGGGGATGCAGGTGGTCGACACCGTGCTGGCGGGGCATCTCGGCGCGCGGGTGCTGGGGTCCGTGGCGGTGGGGGCCACCGTGTTCTCGCTCGCCCTGGTCGCGGTGACCGGGGTGATGATGGCGCTGCCGCCCAGCGTGGCGCAGCTGCACGGCGCGGGGCGGGCGCAGGAGGTGGGCGCGCTGTTCCGCCAGGCGGTGTGGCTGGCGCTGGGCCTGGGCGTGGTGCTGCAGCAGGCGGTGTGGTGGGGCGGGCCGGCGCTGGTGGCGGCCGCGGGCGTGGCGACGGAGCTGGTCGCGGGAGCGGACGGGTTCCTGCGCGCGGTCAGCCTGGGGGTGCCGGCGCTGGCGCTGCTGCTGGCGTGCCGCGGGCTGTCGGACGGGCTGGGGATGACGTGGCCGGGCATGGTGGCGGGGCTGCTCGGGCTGCTGGTGCTGGCGCCGGTGGGCTACGTGCTGATGAACGGCGGCTTGGGGGTACCAGGGCTGGGGGCGACGGGGAGCGGGCTGGCGACGGCGGCGGTGCTGTGGCTGGAGGTGGCGGGGTTCGCGGCGTTCCTGCGCGTGAGCCCGCGCTTCCGCGCGCTGGGGTGGGGCTTGGGGCGGCGCGGGCCGGACGCGGCGCTGCTGGCGGGGCTGCTGCGGCTCGGCGGGCCGATCGCGGTCAGCCTGCTGCTGGAGGTGGGGCTGTTCACCACCGCCGGGCTGGTGATCGCGGGCTTCGGGGCGTCGGTGGTGGCGGGGCACCAGCTGGCGCTCAACGTGGCCGGGGTCGCGTTCATGGTGCCGCTGGGGCTGGCGATGGCGATCACCATCCGGGTGGGCGAGGCGGCCGGGCGGGGCGACGCGCGCGGGGCGCGGCGGGCCGGGCTGGTGGGGATCGGGCTCACGCTGCTCACGCAGTCGGTGTCGTGCGCGGTGATCGCGACTTTCCCGGCGGCGCTGGTCGGGCTGTACACGCGCGACGCGGCGGTGGCGGCGAGCGGCGGGCTGCTGCTGCGCTATGCCGCGATCTTCCAGTTCTCCGACGGCATCCAGGTGGCGTCCGGCGGCGCACTGCGCGGGCTGAAGGACACGCGCGTGCCGATGGCGATCTCGGCGCTGAGCTACTGGGGGGTGGGGATGCCGGTCGGGCTGCTGCTGGCGTTCCCCGGCGGGCTGGGGGCGTCGGGCATGTGGATGGGGATCATCGCCGGGCTGAGCTGCGCCGCGGCGTGCCTGCTCGCGCGGTTCCGGGTGCGCTCGGGCGCGGGGCGGCGCGCGGGAGCGCGGCGATGAGCGCGTTTCCTGCCCGCTCGGCGGCGCCGCTGCGGGTCTGCCTGCTCGGCGCCACCGGCACCATCGGGCGTGCGACGCTGGGCGCGCTGCTGCGGCGCGGGCACGACGTGGTCTGCCTGGTGCGGCCGCGGGCGGGGGGCGCGCCGGCGCTGGCGGGCGCGCAGGTGCGGGTCGTCGACCTGGGCGAGGCCGCGTCGATCGCGCGTGACGGATTCGCAGGCGCGCGGTTCGATGCCGTGGTGTCGTGCATGGCGTCGCGCACCGGGGCGCCGCGCGATGCCTGGGCGGTCGACCACCGGGCGCATGTCGACGTGCTGGCGGCGGCGCAGGCGTCGGGGGTCGGGCATTTCGTGCTGCTGTCGGCGATCTGCGTGCAGCGGCCGCTGCTGGCGTTCCAGCAGGCCAAGCTGGCGTTCGAGGCGGCGCTGGCTGGGTCCGGGATGGCGTACTCGATCGTGCGGCCGACGGCGTTCTTCAAGTCGTTGTCCGGGCAGGTGGAGCGGGTGAGGCGCGGCCGGCCGTTCCTGGTGTTCGGTGACGGCCGGTTCACGTCGTGCAAGCCGATCAGCGACGGCGACCTCGCTTCGTATCTTGTCGACTGCCTGGAGGACGATCGCCTGCGCGGCCGCGTGCTGCCGATCGGCGGGCCGGGCGAGGCGATCACCCCGCGCCGGCAGGGCGAGGCGCTGTTCGCGCTGCTGGGCCGCGCGCCGCGGTTCCGCGAGGTGCCGGTGGCGCTGCTCGACGGGGTGGCCGGCGTGCTGGACGCGGCAGGGCGGCTCGTGCCGTCGCTGGCGGAGAAGGCGGAGCTGGCGCGGATCGGGCGCTACTACGCCACGGAGTCGATGCTGGTGCTGGACCCGGCGAGCGGGCGCTACGACGCGGCGGCCACGCCGTCGACGGGGAGCGAGACGCTGTTCGGGTATTACCGTGCGCTCCTGGCCGGGAAGGCCGTGGCGGAGCGTGGGGCGCACGCCGTGTTCTGAGGCGCGGGCCGGGCGGTGCGGGCTCGAACGACGTTGCGCAACCGCATGGCCTGCAGCTCAGGCAACCTTCCTTGCATCAAGGCCGGCTCCCTCGACACCTGCGTCATCCCCGTCCCGAGGCTCGGGGGTCGGCCGGGCCGATGCGAGCACGCGGTTGCGTCCGGCCCGCTTGGCGCCGTACAGCGCGGCATCGGCGGCGGCGACAAGGGCCTCCTGCGAACCCCCGACGTCCTGGTGTCCGGGGTGGCTGGTTGCGATGCCGACGCTGACCGTCACGCAGCCGGCAGGCAGGTTGCCGGCGTGCGCGATGCCGAGACCCTCGACGGCGGCCCGCACCTTCTCCGCGAGCCCTGCCGTCCCGGCGGCGTCGGTGTCGGCCAGCAGAACGGCGAACTCCTCGCCGCCGTAGCGGGCGACCAGGTCGCCCGGGCGCCGGACCGAACGGGTGATCGCCGCGGCGACGGCCCGCAGCACGTGGTCGCCCTGCTGGTGGCCGCAGCGGTCGTTGTAGGCCTTGAAGCAGTCCACGTCGATCATCAGCAGGGAAAGCGGCCGACGATCGCGCGACGCCCGACGCCACTCCAGATCCAGCGTCTCGTCGAGGCGACGCCGGTTGGCGACACCTGTCAGGCCGTCGGAGCTGGCCTGCCTGGCAAGCTCCTTGCTGGCGGCGGCCAGGCGGTCCTCGGCGAGCTTGCGCGCCGTGATGTCGCGGATGCTGGCCACGAACTGCGTCGGCTCGCCGTCCGCCGCGGGCAGCAGGACGAAGCGCGCCTCGACCCAGAGATGCGAGCCGTTCCTGCACAGGTAGCGGTAGGTTGCCACGGCGTGGCCGACGCCTTCCGAGAGCTGGCGGCCGATGCCCATGACCGCCGTGCGGTCGTCGGGGTGGACGAAATACGCCCACTCCCGCCCGGCGCTTTCGCGGTCGTCCCACCCGGTCATCTCGCCGAAGGCCGGGGAGACGTAGAGGCGCTCGCCGTTCATCGCGACGCAGACGATGGCATCGCTGGAGTGCTCGGCGAGGAGGCGGTAGCGCCGCTCCGCCCGCTGCCTTCGCCCAACCTGTCGGGCGAACCTGTTGCCGAACAGGGCAAGCACGGCGACGACGCAGAGGACGGCGGCGGAATGGTACCAGGTGTCGTTCCGCCAGGTCGCCAGCGCGTCCTGCAGCCCGTGCGCGACCACGACGACCAGCGGGAAGTCCTCCACCCGGCGATAGCTGCCGAGGCGGATGACGCCGTCCAGCGACGACACGTACTGGAGGCTGCCCTCCTTTGAGGCGTGCTGCGCGATCGTCCTGAACAGCTTGCCGCCGGAGACGTCGGTGCCGATGAGGCTCTCGACCGCAGGATGGCGCGCGATGACCACCCCTTCCGGGGAGAACAGCGAAATGGCGCCGTGCGCGCCCACGCCGAACCGGCCGTAGAACTCCTGCATGGCATTGATCGAGATCGTCGCCAGCACGAGGCCGGCGAAGCTGCCGTCGGGTGCGTCGATCCGCCGCGACAGGGTGATGATCCAGCTGCCGTCGGACTTGCTGTGCACCGGGAGTCCGACATGGCTGCCACGATCCGCATTGGCGCGGTGATAGCGGAAGTAGGCGCGATCGTTGTTCGTCATCGTGCTTGGCGCGTCGGGCGTGCTGTTGACGACCCAGCGCCCGTTGGCGTCGTAGACGAACAGGCCGTGGAGGGTGGGAAGCGCCGCGATGCTGACTGCCATGGTGGCGCGCAGGGCGGCCAGCTTCTCCGGCGCCAGTCCCGCTGTCTCGACGCCCGCGCGGAGGCCGACGAGGACGGTGTCGGCGGCCTGCATCGTGTCGTGGGCGTGCTGGGCCAGGCTCCTGGCCAGGTTTGCCGTTTCCGCCTTGCTTTCCGCGATCTGGAGCGAGCGCGCTTCCCAGGTGCGCCACGCGTCGAAGCCGACCAGCAGCGTGCACACGACGACGATGGCTGCGACGACGGTTGCATAGGCCGGGACACCGGCACCGCGGCGGAAGGCAGTCCTGGCCATGCAGCGTCCTTGCGTCGATCGTGCGGGCAGCAGGTCTGCAATGTCGCCGATCCGGATTAACGAACAGCCAATGCCGTCCCTTGCCGTGTGGTGTGCGGGCAGGAGACGGGCGCTGTGGGTTGCTGCCGGGCCGGCGGGCAGGCACTCCAGGCCGACGCTGCTTGCCTCCCGAACTTCATGGTGCCGAAAGGGTCGAACGGTCAGACAGCGCCGGCACGGGTGCTGGGCCGTTTCACGGTGCCGAACACGTCGGCGCGTGTCTGGTCCCTGGTGCGGACCACCTTGCAAGGGTGCGGAATTGGTTTCAGCGAGGAGGAGAGGCGCTCCATCAGTCGCATTTCTGGTGCCGCCATGTCCGCCCATGGCGACGTTTCGCGTTTTCTGATACGCGGCTGCGGCATGACCCGCCTGCTTCATACCCTGCCCGGCGTCGCCGTCGTGTTGTGCGCTGCCGGCGCCGCCCTCGCGCAGACCGCACCGGTGGCGACATGCAGGCCCGCGTTCGCCGCCTCGGAACGCGCTGCGGGCCTGCCCCCGCAGGTGCTCGGCGCCATCGGCTTGGTGGAGAGTGGCCGGGTGGACCCTCGCACCGGCCGCGCGGCCCCCTGGCCCTGGACCATCAACGTGGCCGGTGCAGGTCACATGTTCGACAGCGCCGCCGACGCCATCGCCGCCGTGCAAGCCGCACAGGCGGCCGGCGTGCAGTCCATCGACGTCGGCTGCATGCAGATCAACCTCCTGCACCACCCGCACGCCTTCGAAACCCTGCAGGACGCCTTCGACCCCGTCGCCAACGTCCGCTACGCCGCCGGCTTCCTCGCGCGGCTGCATGGCCAGACCGGCGACTGGGGCGCCGCCATTGCCGCCTATCACTCGGCGACCCCGGCGCTCGGACTGCCCTATGCCCGCACGGTGGCCCTGGTCTGGCCGCTCGCCAGCCGCTACGGCCTCGTCCCGCCGGACCTGGCCATGGCCGACGCGGCCGTCGCGACCCGTGCCGCACTCGAAACGGAGATCGACCCCCACGGTGTCCTGACACCGGAGTTCCGCACGCAGCTGGTCGACGCGGCCCTGCAACGCCGTCGCGAGTTGGCGTCCCGGGCCGACGCTCCGTCGCGAACTGCCGCACAGCCCACCTCCGCCCGACTGGCCGGCGCGCTTCCCCGCCCCGCCGCCCCGTCGCACGACCGAAGCCGCCTGCCGTCGTCCGATCGCCACGCCCTTGAGGACGAGGTGGATCCGCAGCACGTGCTGACCGCCGGATTTCGCGCAGAAATGGTGGCTGCCGCCCGTGCGAGGCACCAGGGCCACACCTCGCGCATCGGCCAGGAGCCTCGGGTTGCGCAGGAAACGGCAACGGGTTTTCGCAGCATTTCGGGCGATCCCTGATGCCGGTGCCGCCACCGTACGCGAACAGGAAGTCCTTGCGCCCGCCGGGTCCCGATACCGGCGGGTTCAGCAGGCTGTTGTGGATTGGGTGCCAAAGTCAATCAGACAGGACAGCAAGAATCTTCTTTTTCTAAAGAAAAAGAAGCAAAACGACTTTGCTCATGGAGTTCTGGGCAGGTGCGCGGCTCCGGAGCCCAATGGGCAAAAGTTCTTTGGTTCTTTCTTTCAAGAAAGAACACGCTTTCTTCTTGCCTTCGCGCAGAACGTCGTGGCGGGCGGGGTGATGACAGCTTCTGGCATCACGCCTGCAATGTCTCCCATGGATTGTTACCCGTACTCGTATCCCCCCGGATGCGCTTCGCGCCACGCGAACGCGGTGCGCACCATGTCGTCCAGGCTGCCGAGCTTCGGCGCCCATCCCGTCTGCGCGCGCAGCCGTCCCGACGAGGCCACCAGGATCGCCGGGTCGCCCGCGCGCCGCGCCGCCTGGCGCACCGGCACCGGCCGGCCGCCGATCCGCTCCACCGCCCGGATCACCTCGCGCACCGAGTGGCCCTGGCCGCTGCCGATGTTGTAGGTGACCGAGCCGTGCTCCAGCCGCTCCAGCGCCAGCAGGTGCGCCTCGGCCAGGTCGGACACGTGCACGTAGTCGCGGATGCAGGTGCCGTCCGGCGTCGGGTAGTCGTCGCCGAACACGTCGAGCGCCGCGCGCCGGCCCAGCGCCGCGTCGATCACCAGCGGGATCAGGTGGGTCTCCGGGTCGTGGTCCTCGCCGAGTCGCCCGCCGGGGTCGGCACCGGCGGCGTTGAAGTAGCGCAGGCAGGCCACGTTCATCCCGCACAGTTGCGACGCCCAGCCCAGGGCGCGCTCGATCATCAGCTTGCTTTCCCCGTACGGCGAGGACGGGGCGATGCGCGCGTCCTCGTCGATCGGGATTACCTCGGGCTCGCCGAACAGGTTGGCCGTCGACGACAGCACGAAGCGTTTGACGCCGTGGCGCACGCAGGCATCGACCAGGCGCATGCCGCTGACGCCGTTGTCGAGCAGGTAGCGGAACGGCTCGCGCATGCTCTCGCCCACCAGCGACAGGGCGGCGAAGTGCAGCACCCCGTGCCACGGGCCGTCGGCCAGGGCCGCGTCCACCGCCGCGTCGTCGTGCAGCGACGCGCGCAGCAGACGCGCCGGCGGCGTCACCGCCGCCGCGTGCCCCTTGCTGAGGTCGTCGAGCACCACGACCTCGTGGCCGCGCTCCACCAGGGCCAGCACCACGTGGCTGCCCACGAACCCGGCGCCGCCGGTCACAAGGTATCGGCTCATGGTGGTTCGCTCCGCGTGCGCTGTCGCCGCACAGGTGTGGTTGATGGCGCAGCGTAGCGGCGCTGCTGGCCGAGTGCCATTCGCGCCGCATCTGCCCGGCCGCGTCTGTTCGGCCGCGTCTGGCCGGACAGGGTTCGCGAAGGAGGCGGTGGCGCTAGGGTGGAGCGCCGAACGTCTCGATCAGGGCCTTGCCGGTCCGGGGAAACCGGTAGTGCCCGTCGGGGAACGGGACCGACAGCTTCGCGTCGTAGTCGCTGGCGGGGTAGTCCCAGTAGTTGGCCCAGGCCACGTTGTTGTCGCGGAAGTAGTCCGCCATCCGGCGGATGAACTCGGGGTCCTCGCCGACGCCATGCCCGTCGGGCCGGATGCCGGTGCCCCATTCGTCGATCGACAGCGTCTTGCCGTGGGCCCGTGCGAAGGGGCCGACCCAGTCCAGGCTGTAGTTGTGGTGCAGCTTGGTCCAGGCGTCCTCGCTGGACGGCGGCGTGGCCCCGCCCCAGGCCTGGTTGTAGATGTCCTCGCCGATGTCGTCGACGAACCCGTCTCCCGGGTAGAAATCCGGCTGGACCACCTGCTGCCAGCCCTGCGCCACCACCCAGGCGTAGCGGAACCGCGCGCCCGGCACCGCGCGCAGCACGGTGACGACGTGGTCGAAGGCGCGCACGTAGTCCGCCGGGGTGTTGGTGTAGGCACTGCCGTCCGCGCGGGTGAACCCCTGCCCGTTCAGGCCGCCCCAGGGATTCCAGCCGCCGTTGGCCTCCCAGCCGATGCGCATGATGACGTCGCCGTAGCCGCGCCGGATGAACGAGGCGGCTGCGGTGCGGAACTCCGCGTCGTGCCGTCCGTCAGCGACCTCGGCCAGCGGCGTGCCGGCGACCGTGAGCGGCAGAGAGATCTCGAGCCTCGGGTGGCCGCGGTCGCTCCAGCAGCCCGCGGTCCAGTCGGCGTCCCCGGTCATCGAGGCCCAGGAGTCGAAGGCGATGAAGTCGAGCACCTGGTCGGGCGCGCGGCCGAACCAGCGGGTGAAGGTCGCGAGCTGGTCGGCGCCCTTGCAGCCGTTGCCCTCGTAGACGCCGAACCGGGTTGCCTGCGGCGGGCCGGCGAGACCGTGCGTCGCGGTGGCGAGGCAGGCAAGCAGGGTGGCTGCGAGGAGAGTGCGCGCGGGCATCCTTGGTCCTTTGCCGGCAGGTTCGGCTGGCCGGCCCGCGACGTTGTGGCGCCGCCCCCGGCCACGCGCAACACCGGCGGGCATCAGGCGGGCCGGGACAGGGGCTGCGTCCGCGCCGGGACTGCCGGCGGCTGCAGGTCGCGCGCCGGGAGCGCTTGCTGCCGGTCGAGGTTGGCCACGGTGATCATCAGCGCCACCGGGAACAGCACCGGCGAGAACTGCTGGTAGCCGCCTGCGAACAGCAGCAGCATCATGAGCGGCAGCACGAGCGCCGCCTGGCGGCGCGTGCGTCGCGCGCTCAGGAACAGGCCGATGTAGAGCGCCAGTCCGCCGACGCCGTATTCGAGCAGCACCTTGATGGGCGTGTCCATCACGTAGACGAACGGCAGGGCCATCCCGTCCGAGGCGCCCGGGCCGATCCCGGCCGCCCACATGTGGGGTGCCGCCTCGGCGACCGCGCGCAGCGCCAGGAACGGGGTGACGAAGCGCTCGTAGCCGCTGGTGCCCTGCAGGGTGAACTCGGTGGAGCGGTCCAGGAACGCCTGCCCCGCGTCGGGCGCCACCAGCAGCAGGGCCGCGAATCCGGCCCCGGTCAGCACCGCGATCCCGAGCGCCGCCAGCGCCCCGCGCAGCCCGGACACCAGGGCGAGCTGAGCGACGAACACGGCGAGCACCATCCATCCGGTGCCGGACACCGACACCAGCAGCCCGCCCAGGAACAGCGCCAGGAACCGCGGCCGGCGGAAGTAGAGCATCTCCACCATCACCCCGACCGCCATGAACTGCGAGAACACGGAGGCCTCCACCAGGAAGAAGCCGTTGGAACGCAGCAGGTCGGTGCCGGACACCGCGTTCTTCAGCGCATACTGCTCCTCGATCAGCAGGCTGTCCGGCACGATGCCCCTGAACGCGAATATCGAGATGCCGGCGAACTGCGCCACGAACTGCAGCAGCCCGGCCACGGCGACGATGCCCAGGCACAGGTTGACCAGGCGGTAGAACTCCTCCTCCGGTACGCGCACCCGGAACGTCAGCGACACGAAGCCGGTCACCGCCAGCCAGTAGGCCAGCGACGGCACGCTCGTGCGCGTCACCAGGTTGACCGGCGCGTTGGCCTGCACGGCGATCGACATCAGCGCGACCGCCAGCAGCGCGAGCAGGAGGCCGAGCCGGACCCGGTCGAACCCGAGGCGCCGCGCGTGCAGCTCCCAGCCGGCAAGGCCGAGAACGATCGGCGTGGCGACGCTGACCTTGAGGCCGGCGAGCGGGAGGGCGAAGCGCTGCAGCAGGAAGCAGGTCAGCAGGGTGAGGAGGACGAAGCGCATCGGCGTGCCAGGGGACAGGCCGAACAGGGTCGCAAGGCGATGCGACAGGGACGGCTGCCGCCCTGCCACGAAGCCTGCTCCCGGGCGCCGCGCCACGCTCAGGCGGCCCGCTGCGGCAGCGCACGCCCGGGTGCTGCCGGGTGGTCCGGGCCGGCCCCGACGTCATGCCGGGCGAGGGCGGCGGCCTCGTAGACCTGCACGGTGCTGCGCGCGATCTCGTCCCAGCCCGCGACGCTGCCGGCGAGCGCCCGCACGTCGGCGGCGCAGCGCGCGGCGAAGCCGCGGTCCTCGATCATCTGGCGCATCGCGGCCGCCAGCGCGTCCACGTCGCCGGGCGGGAGCAGCCTGCCGTGCAGCCCGTCAACCAGCGTCTCGGAGAAGCCGCCCAGCGCGGAGGCCAGGATCGGGCGGCCGCTGCCGACCGCCAGGCCGAGCACGCCGCTGGCCTCGATCTCGCGGTAGGGGAACACCGCCACCGTCCCGGGCACGCCCATCAGCTCGGCGAACGCCGTGTCGGACACGAAACGGCCGTCGAACTCCAGGCGGTGCGAGATGCCCAGCGCCTCGGCCCGCGCCAGCAGCGGCGCCATGTCCATGTAGGGCTTGCCGACCACGCGCAGCCGCGCCTGGTCGCGCTGCACCGCCGGCAGCCTGGCGAAGGCCTCGATCAGCACGTCGAGGCCCTTGTATGGCTTGATCTTGCCGATCAGCAGGAAGGTGAGCGGTCCGTCCATCGGGTCCGCGGGCGCCGGCACGGCGTCCTCCAGCAGGCCGTGCGGCAGGCAGGCCACGGTGTCGGCCGCAAGCCCGAGCGAGATCATGCGTTCGCGGCCCTGCTCTGTGTGCACGATGACACGGTCGAACCGGGCGATCGCCGCCTCGACGCCGATGCGCTGCAGCCGGGCGGATGGGTTGCCGTTGAACGGCTGGGTGTCGTGCAGGGTCAGGACCAGCGGGGCAAGGGCGCGCAGGCCCGTCAGGAACCGCAGGTCGAGGACCGGCAGCGGCAGCCACTGGAAGTGGATCACGTCAGGGGCCTCGCGCGCCAGGATTCGCCGCAGCCGCGCCATGGACACCCAGTGGTCGAGGCCCTTGAGGCCGAGGCGGAGCGGCCCGGGCAGGCGCGTCGCCGCGGGGTGGCCGGCAAGGCGGTAGAAGGCGGGCGCGAGGGTCACATCGCCGCTCTGGTTGTCGTCCGCCCCCGGGCGGCGCGAGTACAGCGTGACCTGGTGCCCGCCCTGCTCCAGCCCCTGCGCGAGCCGGCGGTCGTACGGGAGGGTGAACAGCGAGGGGTCGATCAAGGCGACGCGCATGCGGGGTGGTCCTTGTCGGAGGCGGCCGGCAGGCCGAATGCGGCGCGCCGGTGAAAGCTCCTGCATCAATGCACATGAGCATGGCGGCGGCCATGTGCCGGATCAACGGCAGGTCCCGATGCGGCGGGCATCGCCGGCCTGTCTCGCAGGCGCCACAGCGGTATCGTGATAACTCTCCGAAGGAAGCCGGACCATCCAGAGGGTGTTATCGACCTGCCATTTCCGGTGTCTTGCAGCATGGCAGGAAGAAAGCATGCTCTTTCTTGAAAGAAAGAACCAAAGAACTTTTGCTCGTTGGGCTCAGGAGTCACCCGCGCGTTCGAAGTCCCATTGGCAAAGTCTTTTTGCTTCTTTTTCTTCAGAAAAAGAAGAGTCTTGCTTTTCTGCCCGCAGCAGCGAGCTGCTTCGAGGTTCATAACAGCCTCCAAGCGTGAGCGGCACGGCAGGTCCGACCATGGACCGGCCATCTCTGCCCGCCAGCCACGCCTGTCAGGGCAGGGGCCGCCAGCGCGTTGCGAACCACCAGCGTATCCAGAGGTGCGCAACGACGGGTTTGAACAGCTCAAGCATGTTCTTTGCAACGTTGCCCGACAAGCGGTTCGGATGCCAAAGCGGAACGCCGGCCGGCTTCACCGGATGCCAAAGCGTGTTCTCGCGTGCAAGGATGGTCGTGATGTTCGGCCTGAACACGAAAGTGCCGGGCGAGTGCGTGTAGCTGGCGGGACTGGCGAAGTAGAAGCGGTTGCGGTTGTCGTCACGCACGAACGGTCCGTCTCCGCCCATGTCCTCGATGACCATGCCATGCAGCGCTGCGACGGTCGGCATCATGATCTCGTAGTGTCCGCACAGACCGTCCCGGTAGACCTGATCCAGGCTGTCGAGCAGGACGGCGCTCAGGCGGCAGATCGGGAAGAAGCCCTTGACCATCTCAGCCTTGGTCCACCCGACTGTGTCGGGAACAACCAGCGGGGGATAGAACAAGGTGTCGAGCTTATGTGGCACCTTTGCGATGTATTCCAGTGTCGTTGCCAGGACATCGGCGTTGCTGCTGCGAAAATGCTCGAAGAACCGGTTCCAGTTTCCTTCGTAATGCACGTCGTATTCCATAAACCAGTACAGTTCGTAGCCAGGCAAGCGGCGACGGAACTCAAGAAACAGAAGATCAAGATTTCCTGCGATATCCCAGTCGCCATCGTGGCATTTCCCTGGGTAGGGAAGACGAAGCAGATCTTCCACGTCGATGCATTCGAGCTGTTCAGCAGGCAGCTCCGGAGCGGCCCCGCGCGATCTCGTGCTCAGGATAAAACGGATGTCGTAATCCGCCGGCGCTTCACGACGCAGACGCTCGAACATCCTTCGTATGTCGGGCGTCCAGACGTGTCCGACTATGGCAATGCTACTCCGCGCCATGCGCCCTGCTCCCTTCCCGGCCTTCCCGTCGAGGCAGGAGCCGTCGCTGCCCAACCGTGAGCTTGTCACAGCAAGATGGCATCATTGTTCCTGCATACAGCAATAGGCCGGATTTGCCGCGGCGGGACAGGTGCTAGACGGCCTTGCCTCGTCGCAAGGCACCTCTGAGACGGCCTGCAAGCTCGTTCCACACCTCCGGGGCCTGCCATCTCACCAGAGCCGCGTAGAGCGTGGTGCCGATCGTGCCGACGACGACAACCCGGGCGAGCGGAGCCGAGGCCAGCACCGGCAGCGTCGAGACCCCCAGCCCCACGCCGATGGCCGCGGCGGCATAGGCGGTCGGCCGGATGTACAGCAACAGGACGTGACGCGCCCTGACACCCACCCTGAGGAAGACCCTGCAAACAAAAGCAGGCTGGGTAAGCGCGTAGAACAGGGCCACGCCCCAGGCCACGCCCATCCCCCGCCCGAGCACGGCACCAGCCATTGCCAGTGCGAAAAATACCGGGAGCTGGAGGAGCAGGTAGCGCAATGCGGCCCTGAACTCGCCGCGTGCGGTCAGCAGCGACCCGGCCACCCAGGAGACCGCATCCAGCGCGAGGCCGACGCTGAGCAGCTCGATGATCGGGATCGACGTTGCCCATTTGGGCCCGAAGGCCAGGGTGACCAGCGGGCCTGCCACCGCGGCCTGCATCAGGCCAAGTGGCATCACGCAGTAGGACAGCAGCGTCGCGGCCTTCAACGCCGCCTCGCCCTGTCGACGCGGGTCGGAGCCGATCTGCACCAAGGCGGGGAACAGCACGCCGGTGAAGTTTCCGGCGAGCATCCAGAGAGGCTGCACCGCAAGGCGGAAGCCGAAGTAGTACGCGCCGACCACGTCCTGACTGGCGACCAGGCCGAGCACCATGTAGTCGCCCTGCCCCATGACGGCGATGATGGTCCGGCTGGCCAAGGTGACGACGGTGTTGCTGACCACGTATTTCCAACGTTCGCGCTGCGGCCGCAGGCTCGTTCCCGGGGCAGCAACCCGCCACCACACCACCGCATGCACCACGCCCAGGATCGGCGCGGGCAGGACGAAGCTGTACGCGCCATACCCGCACCAGGCGAAGCCCACGGTCAGCAGCGACTGTGCCACGATCTCCAGCGAGCCGTAGACCGCAAGAAAGCCGAACCTCATGCGCGCGCGCAGGATCATCCCGGGCACGCTGGACAAGGCGCCGATCGGCATCGACAGCGCGAGAATGGCGAGCAGCCCGACCAGGCGGGGCGCGTGGTAGAGCGCCGCGGCGGCCGGCGAGACGAGGACCACGAGGCCTCCGGCCAGCAGGCCGAGGCCGAGGCTGATCCAGAACGCAGGCCCTGCCCAGAGCCGCAGCCCGCGTTGCCGCTGCAGCAGGACGTCGTCGAGGCCGACGTTCATCAGCGTCGCGGCGATGGTGGTGACAGTGTACGTCAGACTGATCACCCCGAAGTCCTCGGGCCGCAGGAGCTTGGCCAGCACGAGCTGGCTGAGGAAGCCGGAGGCACGCGCGACCACGTTCTGCGCCAGCATCAGCATCAGGCCATGCAGCAGGCGATGGCCCAGGGCGAGCGCCTTCGGCTGGCCCGTCCCGGAGACACGAGACTGTGTCGGAACGATGATGGCCCTGTCCCTCACTCCCCGTCGGACTCCTGCGCCAGCCGCTCCCTGAGACGGCGTGCCAGCCGGGTGGCGAGTGCAACGATCATCAGCGTCGGAGTCGCGTGTCCCCCGGCCGGGAACACCGAGCTGCCCGCCACGTCGAAGCCACGCACGCCATGCACCTGGCAGTCGGCGTCGACGACGCCGTGCCGCGGGTCGACGAGGAAGCCGTTCCGTCCGACCCTGCGCCTGATCCTCTGGTCGGCCAGGACGCGCGCATGCAGGGCGCCCGAGTGCCGGACCCAGTTGCGCAGCTCGTGGTCGGCGTCGTCCAGCGGGATGCAGCGTCCGCTCCAGGGACGCGACGTTCCGCCAAGCACGCGGTCGCGACCGTCGAACGGCGGCGCGTCGACGTTCTCGGTCCTGGTCGGTACGTCCGGATCGACCGCGGGATCGGTGCCGCCGCTTTCCGGGACCGGCACGCGCAGGCCGCCGCCGTGAAGCTCCTCGGCGATCGTCCACCCTGCGGGACCGCTTCCGACCAGACAGAAATCCGTCTCGATCCCTGTGTCGACGTCCACGGTGCAGAAGCCCTCGACACTCATTCTGGGGATGCGCCGGTCAGTGTGGCGTCCCATGGGGGACGGAGCCGTGATTTGGCGTCTCCTCATAGGGCCGCACCGGCGGACGGTCGAGGGCTGGTGTCGGACTGTCCCAATGCTGCCGCGCCGACCGCGGCGTTGTCCAGGGACCGGGGGCATGGCCAGGGCCGTCGCCAGGCTCGCGAGGGTCAACCTCGTGACGCCGGCGAGCACGAGTCGACACCGATCAGCGACAATCTGGATCGATTCCACCGGAGCGAACGATATGGCTGCCGGAGTGGCAGCCTTTCTCTTGCCATGTCGCATCGCCCCGGGCTGGCAAACCTCGCATCAAAACAGGCAACTCTCGCCGGACAGATAACGACAACCGGCTGTCCAGTCGCATCATCCGGTCCTGCGGCGCCATCGTCGACCGCTGTTGCGATGTCTGGAGCAGGCCCACTGATCAGGCTTGTCATGTCCGCAGGACTGCGCATCTGGGCACGCAGGCTCTGATCAGCGGGCTGGAGTTACAACTTAACCAAGTAGTTTGCTAGAGGAATCCGCTTTAGTACCACCGTCATTATCCATGCGCATACAAGTATAACCAAAGAGTATAAAAGATGCACGGTGATGGACGAAGAGGATTTTTCATAGAAATAGGGATTCAGAGTTTTTATGACAAGCAGGTGGATAAAGTATATTCCCAGCGTGTTAGCTCCTATCGAGGCGACGAATTTGCCTATTCTTCCATCTATGTAAGGCATCCGACGAAAAATCAGGAACATTGAGATGGTCATCAGCAGACAAGGAATCGAGTAATATCCATCCCAGCCATTGTCAAACATTGCACCTCCGAGCGATGGGGACACAATGATTCCGTAGAGAAACAGACCTATTAATGAAACCAGGAAAATGCCACCTAGCTGAAGCAGGCTTGGCACAAAATTCGCGTACCAATCATTTCTACGTCCCAGCAGGCCTCCAACGATGAAGTAAACCCAAACCCAGTAATATCCAGAGAACTGGATGATCAACTGGGACGAAAGAGGTAGGTGCTCTTTGATCTTCCCCGCTTCGATAAGATCAATTGGGTGCCCAATCAGGACATACAAGATATTCAAACACCAATTCCCGAACAGGTTGCCAAACGATGAAACAAATATGACCGCAAGTGTCCAAATTATTATCCTGCGATCTGAATAATCAAACGCCACTTTTACTATGGGAAATAAAATATAGACTGACACTAGACTAAATAAAAACCATAGATGATTATTTACATACAGCTTCAGAAACAATACTGTTTTGATAAATCCAGAGTAGTTATATTGATCTCCTTCTATTTCAATTAACGCAGCGACGGTAATTGCTGACCATATCAACGTAAGAATGTAAATTCTGAAGGTTTTTAACAGATGTTTTCGTAAGTACAGTGTTTTATTCAGTAATAGAAAACCATTTACGAGAAAGAAAGTGGGAACTGCCGTTGAAGTCAAACCGTGCAAGAAGTATGTTAGATAGTTATAATATGTCTGCGGTTTTGTTGCAAATTCGGACATAGTTGGGCTGCTATGATAAAATATTACAATATATATTGCTACAAGTTTTAGAACGTCCAGAAACTGGAGTCGCGCGGCACTTGCAGACTCATCATTCATATTGGCAGTCTCACACAACGTGCATTCTCTTAAGCCATGCCACCGTCACGGCAGGTAGACCAAGTCAGGTTTTCTGTAGTTGTGCACGGGAATGTTAAAAATTGAAAGCTAGAGCCTGTTAACGCCTGGAACCATGCGGTTTTCCTGATTTATGGAGTGCGGGCGGGATGCTCACGGAGGCTCACTGGACGCTGCTCGAACCGCTGGTCGAGGTGTGCAGCCCTCGCGCCAAGGCTCCGCTCGGCCACCTGCGGCATACCATCGTCGCCATCCTCTGGCGCCACGGCAACGGCGCCAAGTGGCAGGCACTCCCCGCCGAGCACAGGCCCTGGTGGATGACAGTGCAGATATTCACCCGCTGGGCCCGCCTGAGCGTGTGGGAGCGCCTGCTGGTGGTCTTACCTTTCAAACTGATCCGGGGCCTACGAGAAGCTTTCAGACACTGGTCTTGGCTCTGACTCTGGCTCGGGTGCTACGCGACTTTTCGGGCTTGTTCAAGCTAGTTGGCAAAAGCCCTTGGGGTCAAGTTGCCCAGGGCTGAGTGTGGCCGCTCCTCGTTGGTGTGGTGTCACCACTCCTCGGTCCTGGCCCGTGCATCGGCTGGAAACAGGAACCACGAGGTGCTCAGGCACTCCGCCCACAGGCATGCATTG
>CAXSFU010000018.1:0-47699 GCA_964236695.1 uncultured Acetobacteraceae bacterium
TGGTGTTGGCCGAGGTGCCGCCGGTGTTGCCGCTGATCGACGGCGCGAGCTGCGGGGCCGACAGCTGTGCCGGGCCGTTGGGCTGCACCGACTGCGCCATGCGCACCAGATCGTCGGCGCGCGCGAGCGCCGGCGCCGCGACCAGGACGGCGGCGAGCATCGTCCGCTGGCTGACCCGTGAGGAACCCATCTTCGCTGCGTCTCCCGTTCGGTGTCCGGACGATCCGGTGTCCAGGTGCCGTGCTGTAGCGGCTTGCGGCGCCCCGGCATCGGCCTGCCCGTGACCTGCAATTCCCCTGCCACATCACTGTTGCTGCCCGGCAACAGTCGGTACATGCTCCATAGACGCCTTCGCCAGGATGGCCCGGTGGCGGCGCATGGAGAGGCGACAAGACGCCTGACTTCCTCGGCCTGCCCGGTCGCTGGGCAGGGCGGCTCGTTTCGGCGCCATACCGGACCGCCCGAGGCATCCGGCACGCCGGCGTTTCTTCCCGGCCAGGCCCCGCCTGCCGCAGACAACCCTGGCGCGCCGGGTGCATGACGGGCGGGCCGCCGCCAGCCGCCTTCAGGAGCCAACGATGTCCGGAGCCGCCCTCCCCACCGCCCCGGCCGCACGCAGGACGGGTCCGCCGCGCCGGCGCATCGCCCTGTCCTGGGCCGACCCGAGGCTGCGCGCGATCGTGTGGCAGGCCGCAATCGTCGGCGGCCTGGCGCTGCTGGTCGCATACCTCGTGACCAACACCAGCCGCAACCTGGAGGCGCGCCACATCGCCACCGGCTTCGGCTATCTCGACCGAACCGCCGGCATCCCCATCGGCGAGCACCTGATCGGCTACGACCCGTCGACCAGCACCTACGGCCGCGCCCTGGTGATCGGATTCCTCAACACCCTGCGCGTCGCCCTGGTCGGCATCGTGCTGGCCACGGTGCTCGGCACGCTGGTTGGGCTGGCGAAGCTGTCGCCCAACTGGCTGCTGTCGCGCGTCGCCGGCGTCTACGTCGAGACCCTGCGCGACATCCCGCTGCTGCTGCAGCTCCTGTTCTGGTACGGCCTGGTGCAGACGCTGCCGCCGCCGAAGCAGTCGTTCCACCCGATGCCCGGGCTGTTCCTGTCCAACCGCGGCTTCCGGCTGCCCACGATAGCCTGGCAGCCGGGCGACGGCCTCGTGCTGGCGGCGCTGGCGCTGGCGGCGGGGCTCGCCTGGGGATGGGCGCGCAGGGCCTCACGGGTGCAGGAAGCCACCGGCGTGCGGCCGCCGGTGGTGCCGGCGACGCTGGCGCTGCTGGCGGGGCTGCCACTGCTGGCGTGGCTTGCGGCCGGCGCGCCGCTCTCGCTCGACGTGCCGGTGCTGCGCGGCTTCAACTTCCAGGGCGGGGCCTCCCTGAGCCCGGAGTACGGCGCGCTGCTCACCGGGCTGGTGCTCTACACCGCGACCTACATCGCAGAGATCGTGCGCTCCGGCATCCTCGCCATCCCGCGCGGCCAGTGGGAAGCCGCGGAAGCGCTCGGCCTGAAGCGCGCCACCGTGCTGCGCCGCATCGTGCTGCCACAGGCGCTGCGGGTGATCATCCCGCCGATGACCTCGCAGTTCCTCAACCTGACCAAGAACAGCTCGCTTGCGGTCGCCATCGGCTACCAGGACATCGTCTCGATCGCCAACACCGAGATCAACCAGACCGGCCAGGCGATCGAGGGCATCGCGATCATCATGGCGGCCTACCTGAGCATCTCGCTGTCGATCAGCCTGTTCATGAACTGGTATAACCGGCGCATCGCGCTCGTGGAGCGCTGAGCGCCATGGACCCTTCCCGCGACACCGGTGCCCTGGCACCCGACATCCAAGACGCGACCAACCCGGCCACCGCCTCGCCGGTGCCCGCGCTGGCCGGCGCCCCGGCCGCGGTCGGATTGGCGCCCCCCGCGGAGATGGCGCGCCCCCGCGTTGCCGTCGTCGGGCCGGTCGCGTGGGCGCGCGCCAACCTGTTCGGCTCGTGGCTCAGCACCGCGGTCACGCTGGTGCTGGGCGCGATCATCCTGCGGCTCGCGTTCGGCTTCGTCGAGTGGGCGCTGGTCCGCGCCGTGTGGAGCGTGCCGCAGACGCCCGCAGGCCCCGACAGCTCTGTGTGCCGCAGGCTGCAGGGCACCGGCGCCTGCTGGGCGGTGATCGGCGAGAAGTGGCGCTTCATCCTGTTCGGCCGCTACCCGTTCGACCAGCAGTGGCGCCCCGCCCTGGTGATTGCACTGTTCGTGGGGCTGTACGCCGCCTCCGCCTGGCGGCGGCTATGGCGACGCGAGCTGGCCTACGCCTGGGTCGCCGTGCTGGCGCTGGTCGTGGCGCTGATGGGGGGCGGCCTGCCCGGCCTGCCCGCCGTCGGCACCGACCAGTGGGGCGGCCTTCCGCTCACCCTGATCCTGGCCACCTTCGGGCTGGTGTTTGCCTTCCCGCTGTCCGTGCTCGTCGCCCTCGGGCGACGCTCGCGCGGCCTGCCCGCGGTGCGGGTGCTGTGCGTGGGCTACGTCGAGCTGATCCGCGGCGTGCCGCTCATCAGCCTGCTGTTCATGGCCAGCGTGCTGTTCCCGCTGTTCATGCCCGAGGGCCTGGACCCGGACAAGCTGCTGCGCGCCCAGGTCGCGATCATCCTGTTCGCCGGCGCCTACCTCGCCGAGGTGGTGCGCGGCGGTCTGCAGGCGCTGCCCCGCGGCCAGGCCGAGGCCGCCGACGCCCTTGGCCTGTCGTACTGGCGCAAGATGCGCCTCGTCATCCTGCCGCAGGCCCTGCGCCTCGTGATCCCGCCGCTGGTCAACACCTTCATCGGCTTCTTCAAGGACACCAGCCTGGTGCTGATCATCGGCATCTTCGACCTGCTGACCGCAGGCACCGTGGCGCTGGCCGACCCGGTGTGGCAGGGCTTCGCCACCGAGATCTACCTGGTGCTGGCCGCGATCTACTTCGTGTTCTGCTTCGCCATGGCACGCTACAGCCGCTCGCTGGAGACGCAGTTCGCCAGGGCGGCGCGGCGATGAGCATCCGCAGGAAAGGAAGGCCAGGGGCGCTGCCCCTGGACCCCGCCAGGGACTAGTCCCTGGACCCTCGCATTCAAGAAAGTCGCCACGGCGCCCCAAACCCCATGAAATGCGGGTCTGGGGGCGCCTGCCCCCAGCGGGTCCAGGGCAGAGCCCTGGCCTTCCTTCCGGAGCCTCCATGTCCCAGGCCGCCCCCGTTCCCGCGATCGAGCTCGACCACGTCAACAAGTGGTACGGCCCGATGCACGTCCTGCGCGACGTCTGCCTGTCCGTCGCGCCCAAGGAGCGGATCGTGATCTGCGGTCCGTCGGGCTCTGGCAAGTCGACCACCATCCGCTGCATCAACCGCCTGGAGACCCACCAGGCCGGCCGCATCGTCGTCGACGGCACCGAGCTGAGCGACGACACCCGCGCGCTCGACACGGTGCGCCGCGAGGTCGGCATGGTGTTCCAGAGCTTCAACCTGTTCCCGCACCTGACGATCCTGGAGAACTGCACGCTTTCGCCGATCTGGGTGCGCAAGATGAGGAAGTCCGACGCCGAGGACCTGGCGATGGAGTACCTCCGCCGCGTCCGCATCCCCGAGCAGGCGAACAAGTACCCGGGCCAGCTGTCCGGCGGACAGCAGCAGCGCGTGGCGATCGCGCGCGCGCTGTGCATGAAGCCGAAGATCATGCTGTTCGACGAGCCGACCAGCGCGCTCGACCCGGAGATGATCAAGGAGGTGCTCGACACCATGGTCGGCCTGGCCGAGGACGGCATGACCATGGTCTGCGTCACCCACGAGATGGGCTTCGCCCGCCGCGTCGCCGACCGCGTCGTGTTCATGGACCGCGGCGAGGTTGTCGAGCAGGGCACGCCGGAGCGCATGTTCGAGCAGCCCGAGACCGAGCGCCTGCGGATTTTTCTCAGCCAGATCCTCAAGGAACACTGACGCGAAGCGTGGCCTCGGTCAGGAAGGCCAGGGCTCTGCCCTGGACCCGCCAGGGGCGAGCCGCCCCTGGACCCGGCCTTACTTAAGAATTGGATTCCAAAGGCTTGCCTTTGGCGGGGTCCAGGGGCAGAGCCCCTGGCCTTCCTTCCTGAGCCTTGCCCAAAAATCCGCCTCGCGCTGTGCCCGAGACGGGCCGGGGTTCTCCCCCGGCCCCGCCGCCTCAGCCCATCTGCTGCGTCTCGGCCGCGCTGTCCGGCCGCGCCGGGCCGAGGTCCGGCACCCCGCCCATCGGCTTGTTCTGGAACACCGAGTATTCGCCCTTGCCGTCCAGCGACGGACCGTGCGTCCAGCGGCCCGGCTGCGGCGGCGTTGCGTCCTTCGCGGTCGCGAAGAACTGGTAGTTGTGTTCCTGATCCTCCTTGGACTGCGGAAACGAGTTCGGGATCGGCAGCGCGCCCTGCAGCCCGCCCAGCTCCTCGATCACCGCCAGCCACTGCTGCTGGTGCATGGTGTCGCGCCCGATCATGAACGCCAGCATGTCCTTCATGCCCGCGTCCTCGGTGGCGTTGTACAGACGCACCGCCAGCACCCGCCCGGTCGCCTCGGCCGCGACGTTGCAGTACATGTCCGCCGCCACGTTGCCGCTGGCGTAGATGTGCGACATGTCGAACGGCACGCCGTCTGAGTTGGCCGGGTATGCCGCCATGCCGGTGGACAGGACATGGCGGTGCAGCATGCCCTCGATGGCGTGGCGCCCGTTGCCGCCGCCCATGATCGCGCCGACGATGCCGTCCGACGCGCCCTGCTCCTGCAGCGAGGCCGGCGCCTTCTCCAGGTTCAGCGCCACAGCGGTCGCCAGCATCTCGATGTGGCCGATCTCCTCGGTCGCGGTGTGCATCAGCATGTCGCGGTACTTCGGCGTCGGCCCGCGCGAACCCCAGGACTGGAACATGTACTGCATGCACACCCGGATCTCGCCCTCGACGCCGCCGATCGCCTGCTGCAGCATCCGGGCAAACACCGGGTTGGGCGTCTCCACCTTCACCGGGTACTGAAGGTGCTTGTCATGGTAGAACACGGCATTCTCCGCTTTTCTGTCGCTTCCGGCCCGTCCACGGCTGGCAGGCCCGGCGCGGAATAAGGGTTGGCGACGCCGGCGAGTTCGATGCCGAGGCCGTGACGCTCCCCAACGTGATGACCGGCACTTGTCTGGGTAGCAGGCACGGGGCAGGAGATGACGCCGAACGGGTTGGCCCTGCACCAGCCTTGCCCGGACCGCGCCTCTCCTCCCGGCAGGCGTTATCCCTGGCCCATTGCGTCGAGCACCGCGGACGGCGTGAGGATCTGCGGCAGCACGCTCGGCTCCTGCCTGCCCGCCGGGTAGAACACGTAGAGCGGCACGCCGTCGCGGCCGTGCTCGCGCAGGAACGCGGTGATCTGCGGGTCCTGGCGGGTCCAGTCGCCCTTGAGATAGGCCACGTTGCGCCGCGCAAAGGCGTCGCGCACCGGCTGCGGCGACAGCGCCACACGCTCGTTGACCAGGCAGGTGAAGCACCAGGCCGCGGTCATGTCGACGAACACCGGCCGCCCCTGCGCGCGCAGGCTGTCGAGCCGCGCGGTGGAGAACGGCTCGGACCCGTCGGAAGCGGCCTGCGCCGTGCCGGCCGCGCCTGTCCCTGCCAAGGGCGAGAGGCCAGAGAGCGAGACCAGCACGGCCGCGGCGGCTGCCCCGCCCAGCAGCGCCGCCGTGCCGCCGACCCTGCGCCCGGTGCGCTGCGACCCGCGAGAGACTCCCCACGCCCAGGCGGCGAAGCCGATCGCCACCGCGCCGACCAGGCAGAGCAGCACGCCGGACGGCCCGGCCTCCTCCGCCACCACCCAGGCCAGCCAGGCGGCCGCGGCATACATCGGGAACGCCAGCGCCTGCTTGAGCACGTCCATCCACGCTCCCGGCCTGGGCAGGCCGCGCGCCAGCCCGGGGGCCGCCGCCAGCAGCACCGTGGGCGCAGCGAGGCCCAGCCCCATCGCCAGGAACACCGACATCGCCAGCACCGGGGGCGCGGCGAACGCGGCCGCGATCGCCACCCCCATGAACGGCGCGGTGCACGGCGTGGCCACCAGCACGGCGAGCAGGCCGGTGAACACGCTGCCGACCAGGCCGCCGCGCGCGGCGAGCCCCTGCCCCACCCCTTCCAGCCCGGTGACCGGCGTGACCACCCCTGACAGGCCGAGCCCGACCGCGAACAGCACCCAGGCGGTGAGTGCCACGAACACCGGCGACTGGAACTGGAATCCCCAGCCCGCCGCGTCGCCGGCGCCGCGCAGCGCCAGCATGACGCCGCCCAGCGCCGCGAACGCCACCACCACGCCAAGCGTGTAGCCGCCCGCCTGCCGGCGGACCTCGGCGCGCGAGGCGCCGGACAGCCGCGCCAGCGCCATCGCCTTCATCGCCAGCACCGGGAACACGCAGGGCATCAGGTTCAGCACCAGCCCGCCGGCGAACGCCAGCAGCAGCGTGCGCAGCAGCGCGGGTGCCGCGGCGGACCTGGCCGCAGCGGGTGCTGCGCCCGGCGTTGCGGCGATGTCGAGCCAGCTCTTCTGCCCGTGCGCGTCGACGAGCTGCAGCACGCCGCCCAGCCCGGCCTTCGCGTCGAAGCCGGCAGCGACCGGCAGGCGCAGGGCCAGCGATCCGTCGCTCACCGCCAGCGGCTGCGGCGCGGACTGCGTCAGCACGGCAGGCGAGGCGGGAAAGAAATAGGCGTCGCGCACCGCGTCGGGGCCGATCTCGCGGCCGGACAGCGACAGGGTGCCGTCGGGCGAGACATGCGCGAGGAACGGCGACGGACCCGGCGTGCGGGCCGCGGCCTGCGCGAACAGCGCGGCCTGCGGCGAGGCGGCGCCGTTGCCGGCCGGCAGGTCGAGGACGAAGTCGCCTGACTCCGGCACGCACACGTTGGCGCACACCAGCCACTCCGCGTGCGCGCGCAGCGGGAGCGTGCCGCTGGCCGGGCCGGTCACGGTGACCGGCAGCAGCAGGTCGCCGGTGTAGGCGTAGGCGGCGAGGTCGCCCTCCAGCAACCGCTCCGGCGCCGGCCAGGCCACCGGCGAGGCCTGCAGGCGCTGCGGCAGGGTGAAGGCCAGGGTGGTGGCCGCGCCGGCGTCGCCGGGATTGGTCCAGTAGGTGTGCCAGCCTGCCGCCATGCGCAGCCGCAGCCCGAGGTGGAACGGCCGTTCCGGGGCATAGCCGTCGACGTCGCTGACCAGGGTGGCCGTCACCCGGCTGCTCGTGACCGGCGCGCTCTCGGCCGCCGTCGCCCTGCCCGGGGCAAGCAATGCTAGAACAAACAGAACCAGGGCGGGCAGAACCAGGGCAAGCCGCCGCACGGCGCGGGGGGCGCTGCCATCCGCGGTCCGATACCGGCGCGACAGGTGCCGACGCACGACGCTGCCTGGAAAACTCATCCGCATCCCCTTCGCGCCGAAGCCCCGTGCAGCGGACGCCCCGGCCCGGCCGGCGCCGCGTGGATCATCTTGTGTGCGGCCGCGAAGCACGCCAGCCTCCCGGCCGCTGGGCCACCCCCGCCACGACGCAACCGCAACGACCCAGACACCATCGGAGTCCCCGCCCTGTCAAACCCCTTCCCGCCCATGGCCTCGCGTTCCATTCGTCTGGCGGCACTGGCCGCGGCAGCGTGCCTCTGCGCCTGCGTCAGCACGCAGCAGGTGGTGGGCGAGGAGGAGAACATGCTGGCCGCCGCCGGTTTCCTGGTGCGGCCCGCCGATACCGCGGAGCGCAAGGCCGCGCTGGCCGCCCTGCCGCCGAACCGCCTCGTGCAGCGCTTCCACGACGAGCGCGTCGCCTATCTCTACGCCGACCCGCTGGTCTGCCAATGCCTCTACGTCGGCGGCCAGGGCGCCTACGGCCGCTACCAGCAGGAGCGGCTGCAGCAGCGTCTTGCCGACGAGCAGGTCGAGGCCACGCAGTTCGGCTACGGCGGCGGCTTCGGGTGGGGGCCGTGGGGCGGCTTCGGGCCGAGCTTCTTCTGAGCCGAAGGAAGCAAGGCCGGGCGCTCCCTCCGCCTGCCCTTCCAACGACCCAAGAGGGTCGTCGGAACCTTTGGCAGGCTACGCCCGGACCCGCCAAAGGGCCGAGCCCTTTGGAAACCTCCTCCTTAAGAATCGGATTCCAAAGGCTCGCCTTTGGCGGGGTCCAGGGGCAGAGCCCCTGGCCTTGTCTTGCCCTGCCCGCCCCCCGATGACCCTCCCCGTCGCCGAAGTCCTCCCCGAGCTGCTCGCCCGCCTGGCCGAGCGCCCCAACGCCGTGCTCGTCGCACCGCCCGGCGCCGGCAAGACCACGCTGGTCCCCCTCGCCCTGCTGCGCGCGACGGCGGCGGAGGCTCCCTGGCGCCGCGGCGGGCGCATCGTGGTGCTGGAGCCGCGCCGCCTCGCCGCCCGTGCCGCCGCCACCCGCATGGCCTTCCTGCTCGGCGAGCCGGTCGGGCGCACCGTGGGCTACCGCACCCGCCTGGACAGCGCGGTATCGGACGCCACCCGGGTCGAGGTGGTCACCGAGGGTCTGCTGGTGCGGCGCCTGCTGGGCGATCCCGGGCTGGACGACACCGATGCGGTGCTGTTCGACGAGGTGCACGAGCGCGCGCTCGATGCCGACCTGGCGCTGGCGTTCTGCCTGGACCTGCAGCGCGAGCTGCGGCCGGAGCTGCGCATCCTGGCGATGTCGGCCACCGCGGACGGCGCGCGCCTGTCGGACATGCTGGATGCCCAGGTGGTGGAAAGCGCGGGGAGAAGCTTCCCGGTCGAGGTGAGCCACGCGCGCCGCGACATCGCGAACCCGCGCGACCTGCCGGACGCCGTGGCCGTAGCGGTGCGCGCGGCGCTGGCCGGGCATGGCGGCGACGTGCTGGCGTTCCTGCCGGGGATGGCGGAGATCCGGCGTGCGGAGGCGGCGCTGGCCGGCTGCGGCGCGGTGGTGCTGCCGCTGCACGGCGAGCTGCCGCCCGCGTCGCAGGACCTGGCGCTGCGGCCGGACGCGGACGGGCGACGGCGGGTGGTGCTGGCGACCTCGATCGCGGAAACCTCGCTGACGGTGCCCGGCGTGCGGATCGTGGTCGATGGCGGCTGGCGTCGCGCGCCGCGGCTCGACGCCGCGACCGGCCTCACCCGGCTGGCCACGGTGCGGATCAGCCGCGCCGCCGCCACCCAGCGCGCCGGCCGCTCCGGGCGCGAGGGGCCGGGGGTGGCGATCCGGCTGTGGACGGAGGCGCTGCACCGTGGCCTGCCGCCGTTCGACCGGCCGGAGATCCTGGAAGCGGAGCTGTCCGGCCTGCGCCTGGACTGCGCGGCCTGGGGCACCGAGCCGGGGGCGCTGCCGTTCGCCGACCCGCCGCCCGCGGGGCCGCTGGCCGCCGCCGGGGCGCTGCTCGACCTGCTGGGCGCGACGGCGGCCGGGCGGATCACCGCGCGGGGGCGCCGCATGGCGGCCCTCGGGGCGCATCCCAGGCTGGCGGCGATGATGCTGTCTGCGGAGGACGCGGGGGAGAGCGCGCTGGCCGCGGACATCGCGGCGCTGCTGGAGGAGCGCGACCCGCTGCGCTCCCACGACCCGCGCCAGGCGCCGTCCGCCGAGATCGGCCTGCGGCTCGCGCTGCTCGCGGGGGCGGAACCGCCGGGTCTGGCGGTGGACAGGGGCGCCCTGTCGCGCATCCGCCGCGCGGCGACGCAGTACCGCCGCCGGCTGCGCAGCTCGGCCGAGCCGGCGGGCGACGCGGCGAAGCTGCTGGCCGCCGCGTTCCCGGACCGGGTGGCGCAGCGGCGCGGCGAGCCCGGCGCCTTCCGCCTGTCCGGCGGCGGCGGCGCAAAACTGCCGCGCGCGGACCCGCTGTCGGAGGCGAGGCTGCTGGCGGTCGGCGCGCTGGAGGTCCGCACCTCCCCGCAGATCCGCCTGGCCGCGGCGCTCGATCCGGACGCGCTGCCCGCGGTGCTGCGCGACGCGGTGACGGAAACCCTGGAGGACGGGTTCGACCCGGCCAGCGGCGCGGTGCTGTCGCGCCGTCGTCGCCGGCTGGGCGCTCTGGTGCTGGAGGACCGCATGGTGGCCGCCGACCCGGCGCGCACCGCGGCCGCGCTGGCCGACGCGGTGGCGGGCCGGCTGGAGTCTCTGCCGTGGACCGAGGCGTCGCGCCAGCTGCAGGCACGCGCCGCCTGGCTGCGCGGGCTCGATCCCGCGGTGGCCGACCTGTCCGACGCGGCGCTCGCGGCGGAGGTGCAGGACTGGCTCGCCGGCGCCCTGTCCGGCCTGTCTCGGCTCGCCGACCTGGCCGGGGTCGACCTGACGGCGGTGCTGCGGGCACGGCTGGGCTGGGAGGCGGCGGCCCGGCTCGACCGAGAGCTGCCGACGCATCTCGCCCTGCCCGGCGGACGGGCCGCGGTGGACTACGCACAGCCGGTGCCGCTCGCCGCCGCCCGCGCCCAGGCGTTCTACGGACTTGCCGCCGCGCCGCGGCTGGCGGGCGGGCGGGTGGCGCTGCAGCTCGCGCTGCTGTCGCCGGCGGGACGGCCGGTGGCGATCACCGCCGACCTCGCGGGCTTCTGGGCCGGGAGCTGGGCCGAGGTGCGCCGCGAGATGCGGGGCCGCTACCCGCGCCACGACTGGCCGGAGCACCCCGCGACCCCGGCCTGACCGGCAGCCTCATGCGCCGGGCGTGGCGGTGGTGCGCGACGACGCGTCGCCCGGCCCGGCAGTGTGGCGGCAGGGACACGGATGCGGCGGGCCGAGCACAGGAGGGGGTGCGGCAGGGGCCCGGCTCAACTTGTTGGGGGGCTGAACAAGTGCAATGTCAGCTGCGCGTTCCCGCCTTCTCGACCTGGTGCAAAGCATGATCCGGCCGGCCGGCCTCCTCCTTGTCGCAGCCGCGTTCACCTCCGGGTGCAACGGCGTGCGCGCCCAGCCCTCGGTGACGGGGTCTTCCGCCACGCCGCTGGTGGAGATGCGGCCGCTGTCGTTCGCCCCCCTGGTCAGGCGGGTGGTGCCCGCGGTGGTCAACATCGCCGTCACCGAGAGCATCTCCGGCGCCGAGGCGATCGCCGACATGCCGCCCGAGGTCCGCGGCACGCCGTTCGAGAAGACGTTCCGCGACCGCCTGAAGAACCGCCGCGAGCAGGTGATGGGCGCGGGCTCGGGCTTCATCATCGACCCGGCCGGCGTGATCGTGACCAACAACCACGTGGTCGGGCACGCCGACAAGATCGTGGTCTCGCTGATCGACGGCACCGAGCTGCCGGCGGTGGTGCTCGGCACCGACGAGCTGACCGACATCGCCGTGATCAAGGTGACCTCCGACAAGCCCTTGCCGTTCGTCACCTGGGGCGACAGCCGCGCCGTGCAGGTCGGCGACTGGGTGATGGCGGCCGGCAACCCGTTCGGGCTCGGCTCCTCGGTGACCGCGGGCATCGTGTCGGCGCGCGGGCGCGACATCGGCGCCGGGCCGTTCGACGACTTCATGCAGCTCGACGCGCCGATCAATCCCGGCAACTCCGGCGGCCCCGCCTTCAACATGAACGGCCAGGTGGTGGCGGTGAACACCGCGATCGTCTCGCCCACCGGCGGCTCGGTCGGCATCGGCTTCGCGATTCCCAGCCAGATCGTCGAGCCGATCGTGGCCGAGCTGCGCGACAAGGGCCGCATGGACCGCGGCTGGCTCGGCGTCTCGGTGCCCGACCAGGCGGCCGGGCATGGCGCCGGCGTGACCCTGGCCGGGGTGGATCCCCAGGGTCCCGCGGCGCGTGCCGGGCTGCACCGCGGCGACATCGTCACCGCGGTCAACGGCGACAAGGTGGACACCTCTCGCGGTCTGATCGGCGCGGTGTCCGCGATCAGCCCGGGCTCCGCGGCCAGGCTCGCCGTGCGGCGCGGCACGCAGGCCCTCGACGTGGCGGTGACGGTGGGGCGCCGGCGCGACGGGACGGAGTGAGGCCGGGCGGGGCACTGCCCCATGGCTCCGCCAAAGCCCCGCCTTCGGTGACCGATCCGGGGTGACGCGTGGCACGCCCGGTCTTTGTGCAGCCCGGCAACGACGGCCCCGCCCGCCGTGCGTTACCGGTGCGGCAGACGGCTGTCCTGCCGGCCCGACGCGGAAGGAACGGAACAGGTGCGCATTCTCCTGGTTGAGGACGACGCCACGGTGGCGGGCTTCGTGGCGAAGGGCCTGCGCGAGGCCGGCCACGTGGTCGAGCACGCCGACAACGGCCGCGACGGGCTGTTCCTGGCAGTCTCGGAGGCGTTCGACGCGGTGATCCTGGACCGCATGCTGCCGGGCGGCATCGACGGCCTGCGCATCCTCGAGACGCTGCGCGGCCAGGGCAACGTCACCCCGGTGCTGCTGCTCTCGGCGCTGGCCCAGGTGGACGAGCGGGTGGCCGGGCTCAAGGCAGGCGGCGACGACTACCTGACCAAGCCGTTCGCGTTCTCCGAGCTGCTGGCCCGCGTCGAGGCGATGACCCGTCGCGGCAAGAACGACGGCCCGCAGACCCGCCTTGCGGTGGCCGACCTGGAGATGGACCTGCTGTCGCGGCAGGTGAAGCGTGCGGGGCAGAAGATCGACCTGCAGCCGCGCGAGTTCCGCCTGCTCGAGTACCTGATGCGCCACGCCGGGCAGGTCGTGACCCGCACCATGCTGCTGGAAGGCGTGTGGGACTACCACTTCGACCCGCAGACCAACGTCATCGACGTCCACGTCTCGCGGCTGCGGCAGAAGGTCGACCGGCCGTTCGGCGGGCCGCTGATCCACACGGTGCGCAACGCCGGCTACATGCTGCGGCCGGAGTGAGACAGCGGGGAAACAAGGCCAAGGGCTCCGCCTCCGGACACCGACAAAGGCTCGCCCGTGGAATCCGCCACTCAAGGGAGGGGTTTCCAAAGGCCCCTGGCCTTTGGCGGGTCCGGGCGGAGCCCGGCCTTGCTTGCCCCTGTCCGCCATGACCCCGCGCAGGCTGCGCTCGGCCGGCATTCGTCTCGCCACGGCCTACGCCGCGCTGTTCGGGATCAGCGCGCTGGCCCTGGTGCTGTTCATCTGGTGGGCGACGGCGGGGCTGCTGGAGCGCCAGGTCGAGGCCACGATCCATGCCGACGCGCAGGGCCTGCTCGACCGCATCGGCGAGGGCGGGCTGCCGGCGCTGATCGAGAGCGTCCAGGACCGCATGGCCGAGGACGTGGACGACGAGACGCTCTACCTGCTCGTCGACGGCGAAGGCCACCATCTCGCCGGCAACCTGGAGCACTGGCCCGCCGCGGTGACGGTGGCCGGTGCCTGGTACGAGCTGCCGGTGCAGCGCGCGGGCACGCGGGCGCTGGCCGAGGTGGAGCGCATCGACCTGCCCGGGCACTTCCGGCTGCTGGTCGGGCGCGACGTGCGCACCCGCGCGCAGCTGCGCCAGCTCCTGACCGGGGCGCTGCTGTGGGCGCTGGCGCTGGTGGCCGGGCTGGGCGTGGCGGGCGCCCTGGTGGTGCGCGGACTGTTCCGCGGCATGCTGGCCAACGTGTCGCGCACCTCGGAGGCGATCGCGGCCGGCGACCTGGCGCAGCGCGTGCGCCTGTCCGGGCGGGGCGACGAGTTCGACCGGCTGGCCGAGACCATCAACGACATGCTCGACCGCATCGCCCGGCTGATGGACGGGGTGCGCCAGGTGTCCAACGCCATCGCCCACGACCTGCGCACGCCGATCACCCGCGCCCGCGCGCGGCTGGAGGACGCGGCGCTGCACGCGGACTCCGACGGCGAGCTGCGCGCCGCGGTGGAGCGCGCGGTGGCCGACCTCGACGGGGTGACCTCTGTGTTCCAGGCCCTGCTGCGCATCGCCGAGATCGAGGCGGGGTCGCGCCGCGCCGCCTTCGCGCGGTTCGACTGCGTGCCGGTGCTGCGCGACCTGGCCGAGCTGTACGGCGCGCTTGCCGAGGAGCGTGGACTCGAGCTGGCGCTGGCGCTGCCGGCGGCGCTGTGGATGCGCGGCGACCGCGACCTGCTGCAGCAGGCGGTGGCCAACCTGCTCGACAACGCGGTGAAGTTCTCCCCCGCGGGCGGCACCGTGCTCCTCGCCGCCGGCACCGGGCCGGAGATCGATGCCACGGGACACGATGCGGCCGAGCCGGCGCCGGCGGGCGCGGTCCCGCCTGCCGCCCGCGGGCTGCGGATCGCCGTGTCGGACCGCGGCCCGGGCATCCCGGCCGGCGACCGCGGCAAGGCGCCGGAGCGCTTCTTCCGCGGCGAGGCGGCCCGCCACACGCCCGGCTCCGGCCTCGGCCTGGCGCTGGTGCAGGCGGTGGCGCAACTGCACGGCGGCACGCTTCGGCTTGGCGACGCCGCACCGGGGCTGCGCGCCACCCTGGCCCTGCCGGTCCCGGACCAGGCGGACGCCCTCCCCGTCCTTCCAGGCCAGGCCAGGCTGGGCCAGGGTCACGCGGCCATGGACCACGTGGCCGAGGCGCGTCCCGCCCAGGCGGGTGGACGCGGCTTCATCCCGGACACACCGGACCTCAACCCGTGACCTGCTACAGCCTTGCCATGCGTGTCCTCGTGCTCCTGGCCTGCCTGATGCCGCTGGCCGCCGACGGGCTCCATGCCCAGCCAGCGCCCGTCGCCGTCACCACGGACACGCCGGAATATTGCGAGCGCATGACGGCGCGGGTGGCGACGTGCCCCGATCTCACCGCGGAGATGCACCGCCTGCTCGACGAGGGCCGCCACCTGTGCGAACGCGGCGAGGTGCGCGGCGGCATCATGCGGCTGCGGCGGGCAATGCTGCTGATCCACGGCCGGGAACATGCCGACCCGCACGAGTGAGGTTCGGCATGGCAAGGGGACAAGGTCGGGATTATGCCCTGTGCTCCGCCGCAGGCGCCACTCTCGGAACGCACTCCGCAGGGGAGTTCGAGCCTTCTAGAAACTGTTATGGACCGGCCAGCCTCGATATTCTGCGTCGCCGTGAGAAGAAAGCGTGTTCTTTCTTGGAAAAAAAGAACCAAAGAACTTTGGCCCATTGGGCTACGTTGCCGCCCGCGCGCCTGCAACCCCATAAGCAAAGTCTTTTTGCTTCTTTTTTTCAGAAAAAGAAGAGCCTTGCTTCCCTGGCTGAAACAGCGAGCTGCTGTGGGTTCATAACAGCCTTTAGGTTATCGGCGGGTGCGGGCGTGGCCTGCCAACAGCTTCGCTGGCCCGCCTGCGCCAGTGGACCGCCAAGCGGGCGAAGAGCCAAGCCTGCCTTCCAGCCTCCTCAATCCTGCGCGCCCAGCACCGCCATCGCCACGGCCGGCGCACAGGTGTCGGCTGCCGCCCCTCCGGACACCAGGTCGGAGAAAATCGTGCAGCCGCAGCCCAGCCGCGCCGCAAGCCGCGCCACAACGCCTCCCCCGATGCCCGCCGCCACGACATGCCGCCCACCCTCGCGGGCAGAGAGCACGAGGCGCGCCGCATCCTCCAGCTGCCGCGCCTGCCGCTCGGCGAACCACGCGGCCAGGTCGCGCCACGCCGCCTCGCCGGCCTCGTCGGCGTCGCGGCCCACCATGCGCGCCAGCCGCCCGCGCGATGCCGCCATGCTCCTGTCCCGGCCGTCCGCGGTCGGCAGCAGGTCGGCGCCGTCCGGCAGCGCGCCCAGCAGGCGGTGGACGTCCGCGGTCGTGGCGAAATGCTCGGCGGCCAGCGTCGTCCAGACACCGGCGAACGGGGCGCGCTCGGCCAGCGCCATCACCGGGGTGCGGACCAGCCCGGTGTACACCAGCTCGCCGCACGCCAGCCGCACCGCGTCGGTGTGTCCGCGCGCCGCCACCGCCCCGCCGGACAGCGGCACGATGTCCGTGGTGGTCGAGCCCATGTCGATCATCAGCCCGTCCGGCACATGCCGCGCCGCCAGCGCCGCGGTGGCGTGCCAGTTCGCCGAGGCGATCGCGTCGGCGCAGCCGGCCGCCTCGCCTGGTACGACGAAGCCGCGGGCGCCGGCGTAGAGGCGCAGGTCCGGGCCGAGCCGCTCGACGAGCGTCGCGACGATCGCAGCCACGCCCTCGGCGCGCGAGGCGAACACGTCGGCAAGCTCGCCGGTCATCGTGGCGGCGTGCCGCTCCGCAGGGCCGAGGCGGCCGGCCGCCTCGGCGAGCGCCTCGCGCAGCCGGTCCACGCCCTGCCACAGCGGGCAGGCGAGTTGCACCACCTGGCGCACCTCGCCCGCCTGCCACAGCGCCGCCTTCAGGTGCGCGCCGCCCACGTCCCAGCCGATCACCCGCATCACATGTCCCCCGGAACGCAAGTTCGCGCCTTCTTCCCGCCGTCTGTCCCGAAGCCCGGGCGATCCGACAAATGTTCGACCGGCCGCGCCTGGGCGCGCCGGAGACAGAGGCTTTCTGGGTGGTCCTGTTATACCGGCCGCTGGTTGCCCCGACCGGCAGGAAGGAAGGCCAGGGGCTCTGCCCCTGGACCCCGCCGAAGGCAAGCCTTTGGAATCCGTTTCTTAAGCAAGGCCGGTCCAGGGGCGGCTCCTTCCGGTGGCCTTTCCGACGATCCAGGCGGATCGTCGGAACCTTTGGCCACCTTCGCCTGGCGGGTCTGGGCGGAGGTGCCCGAAGGTTCCGATGGCCCGCTTGGGCCATTGGAATGGGCACCGGAGGGAGAGCCCAGCCTTGCTTGCCTCGGCAGGTCAAGGCTTTCGGCCGCTGGCATTGCGTCGGAGGGCTTCACGGCAACACCAGGCAACGCGTGCCGGCTTTTCCTGCCGGCCGGGAGGGCGGAGACTGCGGGCATGGACATCATCCCGGTGCTGGACCTGAAAGCCGGACAGGCCGTGCACGCCCGCATGGGCCGGCGCGACCAGTACCGCCCGATCGAGACGCCGCTGTGCCGCGGCAGCGAGCCGGCAGACGTGGTGGACGGCCTGCTGCGCCTGGCGGCGTTCCCGCGGCTGTACGTCGCCGACCTCGATGCGATCGAGCGACGCGGCAACCACGCAGCGCCGCTGCGTGCCCTGGCCGCGGCAAGGCCGGCGCTGGAGCTTTGGGTGGACTGCGGGGTGACGGGCGCGGCCGCGGCACGGTCCTGGCTCGACGCCAGCCCGGGGACGCTGGTGCTGGGCAGCGAGTCGCTGGACGGCACGGCGGCGCTGCGCGACCTGTGCCGCGAGCCGCGCGTGGTGCTGTCGCTCGACTTCCGTGGCGATGCCTTTGCGGGGCCCGACGGCCTGCTGGACGACGTGGCGGCCTGGCCGGCGCGTGTGGTGGTGATGACGCTTGCGAGGGTGGGCGCGGCGCAGGGCCCGGACCTGGCGCGGGTCGCGGCGATCGCCGCGCGGGCAGACGGACGTGCGGTCTACGCGGCGGGCGGCGTGCGCAATATGGCAGACCTCGCGGCGCTGGCCGGTGCGGGTGCGGCGGGTGCGCTGGTGGCGACGGCGCTGCACGGCAGGGCGTTCACGCGCGAGGACGTCGCTGCGGCACGCAGATAATCGTGACCGGTTGAAGCCGCCGGCGACGACGTCGGTCCCGGCTGCGGCCGGGAAAGGGGCGGAGCCGGGCGCGAGTCCCGGCTCCGTGAGACCGTGTCTCCGCTCTCAGTTGGCGGCGGCGAAGGGGTGCTTCATGGTCTTCGCCTTCTCGGCGACCTGCGAGGCCTTCGGCTCGCCGGCGATGGCGCGCTGGATGCTCTCCTTGACGGCCGTGTAGTTGTAGTCCTGGATCTTCTGGTCATCGGCCGCATCCCAGTGGATGAACACGCCCACACAGATGAACAGGTCGTCGGCCTCGTCGGCGGGGATGATGCCCTCTGCGACGCTGTCGGCCACGGCCTGCGCCACGGCGTGCTGCGCAGGGCCGAACATCTGGACGGCCTGCTTGGCGCCCTTGATGGTGACCTTGTTGAACAGAATGGTGTTGGGCTTGCACAGCAGGTTCGGCGCCACGACCGCGAGCAGGGTGGTGAAGCCGTCCTTGTTGTTGCACAGCGCGTTGCAGAACGCCTGCTCGGCGGCCGAGCCGCGCGGCCCGATGAGCAGGTCGACGTGGGCGACCTCGTTGCCCTCGCCGACGAGCGACTCGCCGACCATAACCTGGGTAATCTTCGCCATGGGCGCTCTCCGTTCCTGACTGGCCCGACCCGCCGGGTCCGGCATGCGGCGCACAGAACCATCATCCCCCTCGCGCCGCAACCCATGGTCGATCCGCGAGGCGAACAGCGTCGCCACCGTCAGGTCGGCCGTGGTACCGGGATTGATCCCCCGTCGCTTCAGGTCTGCGTCCCACGCCAGCAGCCATCCCTGCGACGTCGCCGGGCCTGCCTCGAACCGCGCCAGCACGCCTTCTGCCTCGCGACGGACCGCCTCGGCGAGCGCCGTCCCGTGCCGGCGCGCGACATGGCTGTCGGGGAACGCCGCAAGGAAGCGCAGGAACACGAGCTGCGTCGCCGCCGCCCCGCCGAGGCCGCGCGCCACCGCCGCCTCGTGCGCGGCCAGCCCTGTGGCCGGGCGTGCTCCGGCCGGGCCGAGGATGTCGGCGAACCCGTCGCTCCACTGTCGTGCCACGCTGTCGCGCCCGGCCGCGGCGCGCATCGCCACGTCGAGGCCGACCCGCGGCGGCGCGCGCACGTCGTGCTCGTCGACCTCGCCCAGTCCGCCGGGCGCCGCCAGCGCGATCGCGCGAAACACCGCCGCCGCATCCTGCGCTCCCGCGCCGTCGAGCACGCGGCGCAGGGCCTCGCCGATCGCCCCGCCGTCGCCCGCCTGCTCCGCCGCCATCGCCAGCGGGGCGCACAGCAGCAGGATGCCGAGGTTGGTGTTCTGCCCGACCGCCGCGCGCGTCGCCTGCACCGCGCCCAGCACGCGCTCGCCCAGCCCGCTGCCGGCACGGCACAGCGGCCCGGCGGAGACGGCGGCGCTGGTGCGGAACTCCGCGACGGTCATACCGTGGCCCTCGGCGTGGACGTGCACGTTGCCGGGCTTGAGCGCCGACAGCTCGTCCTCGCAGGCGGCCACGAATGCCTCGCGGATCGCGTCCGGCGTCACGGCCGCGTCGTCCCGGTGTCCGTCGCCGCAGCGCCGCGCGCGCCGGCGCCGACCCGGCGCAGCAGCCCCGCCGCGACCAGCCCCGCGATGGCGTGCCCGACCACGCCCTGCAGCCCGCGCCAGCCCGGCATCGAGTTCACCTCCAGCACCCACAGCCGCCCCTCTCGGTCGCGCAGCAGGTCCACCCCGGCACAGTCCGCACCCACCGCCGCGGCCGCGCGCACCGCCGTCGCCAGCATCTCCTCGTCCGGAACGAACGCGTCCGCCCGCGCGCCGCGCCGCATGTTGGTCACCCAGTCCTCCGAGCGCCGGGTCATCGCCCCCGCCAGCGCACCGTCCACGACCAACAGCCTGTGGTCGTGGAAGCCTTCGCCCGCCACCAGCACCCTGCGCTGCAGGTAGTAGACGCCCCCCATCTCCCCGGCCGGCGGCAGGTCCGCTGTACGCTCCACCAGGCGCAGGCCGCGGCCCTGCGCGCCGAACAGCGGCTTGGCGACCAGAGTGCCGCGCGCGCCGCCGTGGTCGCGCACGACCGCCCGCGCCGCCGCCAGGCCCTCGACCACCCAGGCCTCCGGCGTCGCCACCCCGGCACGCCCCAGCAGGAAGCCGGTCGCCGACTTGTCCACGCAGCGCTCGACCGCCCGCGCGCTGTTCCACACCGGCACGCCCAGCAGCTCCAGCGCATGCAGGATGCCGAGCCGGCGCGTCACCTCCTCGAACCCGCCAGGGGCGATCGCGCGCGCGTAGACCGCGTCCGGCAGGGCGCCGCCGAAGCCCGGGATGTCCACGCCGGCTGGGGTGAACGCGCAGTCCGACAGGCGGAACGCCACCGCCTCGGCGCCCAGGGCGGCGAACGCGGAGGACAGCTCTGCGAAGTGCCAGTCGACGTCGTCCAGCGCGATTCCGACGCGGGTCACGAGGGGGGCGAGCCGCCCCCCGGACCCCGGCGCGACTTAGCTCTCATGTGAGCCGGTCCAGGGGCGCTGCCCCTGGCGGGTCCAGGGCAGAGCCCTGGCCTTCCTTTCTTCACGCCCCGAACGAAGCCTGCAGCAGCGCCAGGTCCAGCCCGCCGGCACGGAAGCTCTCGCCGGTCTCCACCGCGGTGACGATCGCCTCCGCCGGGCTGAACAGCATGGAGTCGATCTTGTAGAAGTCGCCCTTCACGCCGCGGAACACGTCGGCGAACGGCTTGCCGTAGTCCTTGCTGACGTTGGCCGGCAGCTTCTCGGCGAGGTCGCGCGCGTCCGACGCCGGGCCGGTGACGAAGACCTGCACCCGGCCGCCGAAGATGATCGCGTCGTTGGTGCGGCCCATCGCGGTGACGAAGTCCGGGTGCGGCGGCGACAGCGGCGCGGTGCCCATGCCGTCGACGATGCGGTCGAGGGGGAAGTGCACCGCATGCGCCTTGTGCAGCGCCACCTCGAGCACGCGGGCCACCACCTGCACGCTGCCGGCGAGGCTCTGCGTCGGCGCGAACAGCACGATCAGGTTCTCCGCCGCCACCCTGCAGTCGCGCGCGATCTTCTCCAGCACCGACGCGGGCGGCGCCTTGCCGCTTTCCATCACCAGCACGGCCCGCGTGGCGTCGTCGGTGTAGGCCAGCTCGGAGAACAGCTCCTCCTTGCGCGCCAGCGAGCGGGCGGGGCCGGAGCCGAGCGCGAAGAACTTGTCCGGCGCCTCGGCCGACAGGCTCCAGCCGGCGTACTGGCTGGCCAGGCAGGCGGTGACCGGCTGGGAGGACTGCACCGACACGCTCCACGGCCAGGCCGGCGTGGTCGGGTCGGAGCCGACGCGGATGTTGGCCAGGCCGCCCATGCAGATCCTCGCCAGCTCGATCCCCGCCGCGATGCCGCCCGGCGACTTCGCCCCCGCGTCGATCAGGGTCTCGCCGGCAGGGCCCTTCGTGACGCCGATGCGCAGGGTCTCCGCGTCGGCGATCATCGCCTGCGCGATCGTCCAGGCCCGGTTGTTGATGCTGGTGCTCATGCCGCGTGCGCCTTGACAGGATGGGGTGCGCCCTGGCCGTGCGGCCGGGCTGGGGACAGGCCGGCGCGGTCGAGCAGGGACGCGGCGCGGGCGCGGGCCATGCGCCGCGCCGCCGCCGGGCGGTCGGCCGTGGCGGCGGCGGTGCAGAACGGGGCGCCGGCACGGACGCGGCCGGGGCGCTGGCGATCGGCCGACCAGTGCGGCCAGTCGAAGCCGCGCGACAGGCGGCCGTCGCACCCGGCGTAGGCGAGCGCCGTCGCGGACGCCCCGGGCAGCACGGGCGCCGGGTCGGGCAGCGTCGCGTCCCGGCAGGCCTGGACGTGCAGCCGCATCGGCAGCGCGTCGGCGAACACGTCGAGGGTGGCGCCGGGTCGCGGATTGACCTCGATCAGGTGGAACCCGGCCTCGGCCACCAGGAAGTCGGCACTGTTCAGGCCGACCAGGCCCAGGGCCCGGGTCAGGCGCCCGACGGCCTCGGCCATCGCGGGCTCGAAGCGGGCGCCGGCGGGCCGCACCGCGCCGCCGTAGCGGAACGCGGCGCCGGCAACGGGATCGCTCCACTGGGCGCTGAACCCGAGCAGCGTCGCGCGGCTGCCATCCGCGACGAAGCAGGCGGAGACCGGATCGCCGGCGACGCGACGCTGCGCATACCAGCCGCGTGGCGCCTCGGCCGTGTTCCACGGGCGGACGTGAGCGCCGCCGGAGCCGCCGCGCCGCTTCAGCAGCCAGCGTCCCGCGAGCGCCGCATCGGCGTCGCCGGCGCGTCGAACTTCCGGGTGCGGCACGCCGATCTGGCGGCACAGCACGGCCAGGACGAACGGGTCCTTGGCGCGCGCGACCACCTCGGCGGGGTTGCCGAGCAGGCCGAAGCGGACGGACAGGGCGGCGACCGCGCGCGGCCGTTGCTCGAAGCCGCTGCCCAGCACCAGCCCGGCGACCTGGCCGCCGCGTCCCGCGAGCAGGCCGTCGAACGCCCGGGCCGTCGCCGCCGCCGTGAGGGCGGCGACGCGGGCGCTGGCGTCCGAGAGCGCGACGGTGTCGTCGTCGCCGAACAGGTCCACGGCCAGCGGGGCGAACCCGGCGCGGCGGGCCGCTGCAACCATCGCGCGGGAGGATTGTGCCGCCACCAGCAGCAGCGGTGCGCCAATCCGCGCAGTCCCGCCGGGCACCCCGGCGGTGGGCTGCATCGCTGCCGCCTCAGGCGGCAACGAAGTCCCGCGCCAGCTTGAACGCGTCGCGGAAGTCGAACGCCACCGGCTTGTCGGTCTCGATCATGCGGCGGAACAGGCCGAATTCGGTGCGATACTTGGTGTGGCCGATCGCCAGCGCGCCGATGCCGACGGCGTGGCCGCCGATCGGGACACCGTCGGCCTGCACGTCGAGGCCCTCGACGCCCATCGGCGGCACCGCGTTGACGTCGGCCGCGACCAGCAGGTCGGGCGAGCCGGCGATCTGCTGCTTCGAGAGCACCTGCACGCCGGCGCGCGCGCAGCAGAACGCGGCGTCCGCCTCCCTGAGCAGCGCAGCCTTGCCGTCCTCGCTGCTGCCGTCTCCCGGCTGCAGGGTGACGCCGAAGCGTTTCCGGATCTCCTCGCACGCGGCGGCGACGCGCTTCGTGCCGTCATGGCCGGCGAGCACGACCTTGGCGCCCTCCAGGGCCGCGATCACGCCCGAAGCGAAGCCGACCACGCCGGTCGCGCCGTAGACGACGATGCGCTGGCCGTCGAGGGCCTTGCCCATCTTCTTGAGCTGGCGCTCGACATGGGCGACCAGGGCGGCCGCGGTGGTGAACGACCCGGCAGGGTCGGCGAACACCGAGACGATGAACGGCGGCACCATCGCCTTCTTCGCGGCCTCCAGCATGTCGAGCGAGGCGATGGCGTCGCGGCCGCCGATGAAGATGCCGGTGCGCACCGCGAGCTTGGGCGGGCGCGAGAAGATCGCGTCCTGCACCAGGCCGAGCACGTCGTCGGCGGTGATGTTGGCGTAGGGCACGACCGCGTCGTAGCCGGCGTCGACGGCCATGTTCACGTCGAACGGGCTGACCTGCTTGAGCGGGCTGAGCATGTGCAGGATCTGCTTGTCCGCCATGGTCGGGGAGTCTCCTTGTGGCCATCCCGGTCCGGGCCGGCGCTGCTCGCGTCCAGCAGGGCCGCAGGGCGGCGATGTCAGTCCGGCCCGCTTGCCGGGCCGGACACGCCGCGATTGAGCCCGCGGCAGACCAACAAGTCCACCCCCTCGGGCAGCGGCACGGCCCGACGCAGCCGTTCGGCGTCCGCCTCGCCGTCGGCGAAGGCGAAGCCGCTCGGACCCCACGAGCTCTGCCCGACGCCGACCGCGCCGGCCGCCGCCAGCGCGGCCATCACCCTGGCCACAGCAGGGCTGGTGAAGCGCCCGCCCTGCGCCGGCGCGAAATAGTCGCCGAGCAGAACCTGGATGCGGGTGATCGCGTCGCCGAACGACGCGAGGTCGGCCTCCGCCGCCGCCGGCAGGGCCTGCATCAGCACGCGTCGGCAGATCTCGCCCGCGACCGCCTCCGCCATCGGCGGCAGGGCCGCGAACGCGGCGCGCTCGCCCGCGCCGGACAGGCCGTGCGCGGTGCGGTCCAGCACCAGCAGCACGCGCCATGCGTCCGGCACGCCAAGGCGGCACAGCAGCGGCGGCAGTCCCTGCCCCGAACTGTCGTCCGGCGCTGAGGATCGCGGTCCGGCGCGGCCCAGCGCGCCACCGCCGTCGACCACCAGGCCGCCGGACTGGAACAGGCCGATGCCGACGCCGGAGCGCGCGCCGCGGCCGAGGCGTCGCGCGTCGCCGCGCAGGTCGTCGGGCAGGCCGTGCAGCCGGCGCAGCGCGCTCGCCACCAGCAGCGCCAGTTGGGTGCCGGAGCCGAGGCCGGAGTGCGCCGGGATCGCCGAGCGAATCTCGAGGGCGAGCGGGGCGTCGAGGCCGAGGTGGCGCTGCATGGCGTCGAGGTGCGCGCCGGCCCGATCCGCCTCAGGTCCGGTCACGCTGCGTCGCTGCGCATGACACAGACGCAGCGCGGTGTGCGGCCGGTCCAGGGACAGCCCGATGCTGCCGAAGCGCCGCCCCAGCCCGCCGTTCAGGTCGAGGAACCCCAGGTGCAGCCGCGCCGTGCACGACAGCGACACGGCGCCCTGCCCTGCCCTGTCGCCCGGCTGCGCGTGCGCCACGAGACCGGCCTGCGCCCCGACGCGGACCTCGCTCATCACGCGGCGCCGGCCGTGACGGCCAGGGCGTGCGCGGTGCGGCGGGGCCACGGGCGCGGGATGTAACGGGTTGCCGTAGCCATGGCGAATGCTGCACCATGCCGAGCGGCGGATGCAACCGCGGGCGCGAGCCTGCGGCCCGGCGCGACGCAGCGCCGGAGGCGCGGCGCGCGCGATCCGCGTCCGGAGGAAACGATGGCCCAGACGACCTACACGGAGGCCGAGGTCCGCGGGCGCCTCGCCCGCGACCTGCCGCACTGGACCCTGGACGGGCGCTGGATCAAGCGGACGTTCCGCACCACGGGCTGGAAGGGCACGCTGATGGTGGTCAACACCGTCGGCCATCTGGCGGAGGCCGCCTGGCACCATCCCGACATGACGCTGTCCTACGCCTGGGTCGAGGTGCGCCTCGCCACGCATTCCGCCAAGGGCATCACCGACAAGGACTTCGCCCTGGCCGCCAAGATCGAGGACGTCGTGCACTGGCAGCCCGGCAAGGAGGGCGGCGGTCTCGACGGCACCCCGGCCGGCGACGCCCGCTTCGCCTACATCAAGTACGACGCATGATACCTGGGAGGATGCCGGCATGAGCGGCGCCCTGGTGCATGGCAGGCCGGCGCCGCTCGACGAGGCGGTCGCCACCGCGGCCGAGGTGCTCGGGCGCAGCCGGCGCGCCGCGATCGCCGGGCTGGACGCCGACATGGCGGCAATCGAGGCCGCGATCGGGCTGGCGCGCCGCCTCGACGGGGTGGCGGACCACCGAGCGTCCCGCGCCACGCTGCGCGACCTCGACGTGATGCGCACCGCGGGCTGGATCACCACCACGCCGCTGCAGGCGCGCGCGCGGGCCGACCTCGTCGTGCTGGTCGGCGCCGGGCTGGAGCAGGACTGGCCCGGGCTGGAGGAGCGGCTGGCGCTGGCCGGCCCGCCGCCGCTGTTCCCGGACCGTGCCCGGACCGTGGTGCGGCTCTGCCCAGGCGGGACGAACGCCGCCGGCGAGGTGTTCGGCAGCGATCCCGCGGGGCTTGCCACCCTGCTCGGGCAGGTGCGGGCGGCGGTGGGCGGGCGCAGCCTGCCGGCTGGGGCGGAGGAGGCGCGTCGCTGCGCGGCACTGCTCGCCGCCGCGTCGTACGGGGTGATCGTCTGGTCGGCTTCGCGCGTCGACGGGCTGGTGGTCGAGATGGTGTGCGGCCTCCTCGACGAGCTGAACGCGGCGACGCGGTTCGCCGGCCTGCCGATCCCGGCCGCCGGCAACGCCGCCGGCGCCGCGCAGGCCTGCGCCTGGCTGACCGGCTTCCCCCTGCCCGTGGGCTTCGAGGGCGGCGTCGCCTCGCACGACCCGTGGCGGTTCGACGCCACCCGGGTGGTCGAGGCCGGCGAGGCGGACGCGGTGCTCTGGCTGTGCACCGGCGACGCGCCGGCGCCGGCCTGGGCGTCGCACCTGCCGGTGGTGGCGATCTGCCCGGCCGGCACCGGGTTCGCCACGCCGCCAGAGGTGGCGTTCACCGTCGGCCGGCCCGGCGTGGACCACGACGCGATCGTGCACGACACCTCGCTCGGCGGCCTGGTCCGCCACGCCGCCTCCGCCCCGTCCGACGCTCCGCGCGCGTCCGACGTCATCGCGCGCATCGCCGCCCTCGTCGAGGATCGCTCATGCTGAGCCCCGCCCCATGCTGACCTGCCTGCGCGGCGGCCGGGTCGTCGATCCCACCCGGGGCCATGACGCCACCGCCGACCTGTGGTTCGAGGACGGCCGGCTGGTCGCCCCGCCCGGGCCAGGGCGGGCCGCAGACGAGGCGTTCGACGCATCCGGCTGCGTGGTGATGGCCGGCGGTCTGGACATCCACAGCCACATCGCCGGCACCAACGTGAACACCTCGCGTCTGCTGCTGCCGGAGCTGCGGCCGGAGATCGCGGATTCGGTGCCGGTGGGCGAGGCGATCGGCCGGCGCTACGCGGCGATGGGCTACACTCTGGTGGTGGAGCCGGCCATCTCGCCGCACGTCGCGGTGCAGGCGCACCTGGAACTGGCGCAGATCCCGGTGATCGACCGGGCGATCCTCGCCGTGCTGGGCAACGACGACTTCCTGTTCCGGGTGATGCGCGACGGCGACGACGCGGTCGCGGACTACGTCGGCCGCGCGATCACGGGCGCGCGGGCGCTGGGCCTGAAGGTGATCAATCCCGGGGCGGCGGCGGCGTTCAAGTCCAACGTGCGCGCCTTCGGCCTCGACGACGAGGTACCCGGCACCGGCATCAGCTCGCGCCGCATCATGCAGGCGATGCAGCGCGCGCAGCACAGCCTTGGCGTGCCACACCCGGTGCACCTGCACTGCTCCAACCTCGGCATGCCCGGGGCGGTCGACACCGTGCTGGCGACGATGGAGGCGGGCGGCGAGCTGCCGCTGCACCTCGCGCACGTGCAGTTCTACGCCTACGGCACCGAGGGGAAGAACGGCTTCTCCTCGGCCGCCGCCCGGCTCGCCGAGGCGCTGAACAGGGCGCCGGCCCACGTCACCGCGGACGTGGGCCAGGTGATGTTCGGCCAGACCGTGACCGTGTCCTCGGACGTGCTGCGCCAGTTCGGCGCGCGCAGCCAGGCCTCGCCCGCCAAGTCGGTGATCCACGACGGCGACGGCAACGGCGGCGGCATCGTGCCCTACAGCTTCCGCCGCACCAGCTTCGCCAACACGATCCAGTGGGCCGCCGGGCTGGAGCTGTTCCTGCTGTCCGAGGACCCGGCGCGGCTGATGTTCACCACGGATCACCCGAACGGCGCGCCGTTCACCGCCTACCCCGACCTGATCGCGCTCCTGATGTCGCGCGACAAGCGGGAGGAGTGGATGCAGACCGTGTCGCAGGAGGCGCTGGAGCTGACCACGCTGCGCTCGCTGTCGCGCGAGTACACCCTGTCCGAGATCGCCACCATGACCCGCGTCGGCCCCGCCCGCCTGCTCGGCACGCCGGACCGGGGCCATCTGGCGCCTGGCGCGCGCGCCGACATTGCCGCCTATCGCGACGAGACGGACCGGGCCGCGATGTTCCGCGACGCGGCGCTCGTGTTCAAGGACGGGCGGCTGGTGTGCCGCGACGGCGTGGTGAGCGACGGCAGCGGCAGCGGCGCGCTCGCGGTGCGGCCGGGGTTCGACGCGGCGATCGACCGCAGGCTGGCGGCGTTCTACGACGAGATCTACGGCATACGGCACGATGCGTTCGACGTGCCGGACGGGATCATGCCGTTCGAGACGGTGGCGTGCTCGGCATGAGCAGGGAAGAAAGGTCGGGCTCTGCCCGAACCCGCCAAAGGGCCGAGCCCTTTGGAAACCCGATTCTTGAGTGTTGGATTCCAAAGGCTCGCCTTTGGCGGGGTCCAGGGGCAGAGCCCCTGGCCTTCCTTCCTCCGAGGCCCGCGCCATGACCGACGTGCAGGTCGACGACACCTTCGCCGAGGCGTTCGACATGCGCGCCACCGCGCTGGTGATCACCGCGGACACGGAGCGCTGGGCCCGGCAGGCCGCGACCAGCGCCACCGGCTTCGCCACCTCGATCATCGCCTGCGGCGTGGAGGCCGGCATCGACCGGATGCTCGGGCCGGACGAGACGCCGGACGGGCGGCCAGGGGCGCGTGTGCTGATGTTCGCCGGCTCCTCTGGCGAGCTGCAGAAACAGCTGGTCAACCGGGTCGGGCAGTGCGTGCTGACCTGCGCGGGCGCGGCCTGCTACGCCGGGCTGGGCGGCGAGCCGCTGAAGATGGGCGACACGCTGCGCTACTTCGGCGACGGCTGGCAGATCAGCAAGCGGCTCGACGGCCGCAGGTTCTGGCGGGTGCCGGTGATGGACGGCGAGTTCGTGTGCGAGGGCACCACCGGGCTGACCAAGGGCGCGGTCGGCGGCGGCAACCTGATCCTGATGGGCCGCGATGCGGAGCGGACGCTGCGGGCGGCCGAGGCGGCAGCCGACGCAGTGGCGGCCATGCCGGACGTGATCGCGCCGTTCCCGGGCGGGATCGTGCGCTCCGGGTCCAAGGTGGGGTCGAAGTACAAGACGCTGATGGCATCGACCAACCACCACTACTGCCCGACGCTGCGCGGCAGCGTGGACTCCGACCTCGACGAGGACACCGGCGCGGTGCTGGAGATCGTGATCGACGGGCTGACGCCGGAGTCCGTCGCCAACGCGATGCGCGCCGGGTTGCGCGCAGCGATCGCGCTGGGGCCGGAGCGGGGGTGCACGCGGATCGGGGCGGGCAACTACGGCGGCAAGCTGGGCAAGCACCACTACCGTCTGCGGGAACTGCTGTCGTGAGCGTCACGCGGTTCCGCCTGCGCGACGCGCCTGAGCGGCGGCTCGACCTGTCGGTGCTGACGCCGCACCGGCTTGCCGGGCTGGACGAGGCGGCGGTCGGTCGGCTGCGGCTGGCGGGCGGGCGCGACGCGCCGAGCGTGGGCGACCTGTTCGAGATGTCGGCGGGCGAGGCGGACGCCGTGGTGATCGAGGGCGGCTCGGCGCTGCTCGACCATGTCGGCGCGGGGCTGCAGGGCGGCTCGCTGCTGCTGGAAGGCGACGCGGGCGACTGCGCGGGGCGCGCGATGACGGGCGGGCGGCTGGAGCTGCGCGGCGCCGTCGGGCGGCTGGCGGCGTCCGGGCTGCGCGGCGGCCTGGTGGAGATCGCGGGCGACGCCGGCGCGCTGCTGGCGGGTCCGGCGCCGGGGGAGCGGTCGGGGATGGATGGCGGCGTGGTGCTGCTGCGCGGCAGCGCGGGGGCGCAGGCGTGCGACCGGATGCGGCGCGGCACCGTGGTGGTCGAGGGCGACGCGGCTGAGCACGCGGGCAGCCGCATGGTCGCCGGGACGCTCGTGTTGTGCGGGCGCGTCGGCGCCTCGCCCGGCGCGCTGCTGCGGCGCGGCACGCTGGTGCTGGGGCACCCGGTGCCGGCGCCGGACGGGTTCCTGCCGAGCGGGCGCACCCCGGGCGTGTTCCAGCGGCTGCTGACGGCGGCGCTGCGCCCGCTCAGCCCCATGGCGGCCGAGGCGGCGGCGGCGGCAGGGCTGCGCCTGCTCGGCGACCAGGCGGCGCTCGGCAAGGGCGAGCTGCTGCTGCCGGGGTAGCGGTCGCTTGGAATTCCCTGCGGCGGGGCCATACGATTCGTGGGAGGGCCGGCGATGAACATGGTGGATCTGATCGTCATGGTATGTGCGCTGGCGGGAGGGGCCTGCCAGGAGAAGCACATGCTGTTCGAGTCGCACGGCTCCCTGGCGCAGTGCATGGTGGAAGCGCAGCCCTATCTCGCGCAATGGATCGGCGACCATCCCGACGTGCAGGTGAAGACCTGGCGCTGCGCCTGGCCGGGCGGCGAGGCGGACAGGAACTGACGCGCCGGGAACTGACGCGAAGGGCAGCGTTGCGCCGCCCGGCGCGTTGACAACGAAGTCGGGCCGCAGGGACACTCCGGCCGGCTTCGACGACGCCTGCATCGACGATGCACGGCTTGCCACGAAAATTGGGCCGCAAGGCCAAGGGGAGGTTTTCTTGAAGCGCTTCATCACCACAGGGGCGGCCCTGGCCGCGTTCGCGATGCTTCCCTTCTCCGGCGCGTCCGCGCGCGCGGACGATCCGGCGCCGGCCGCGGCCGCGACGCCCGCCTCCGACTCCGTCGGCGACGCGGCCGCGGGCGAGAAGACCTTCGCTGTGTGCAAGGCGTGCCACCAGATCGGCCCGAACGCCCACAATGCCGTCGGCCCCGTGCTCAGCGGCGTGGTCGGGCGCAAGGCCGGGACCTATCCGGGCTACAGCTACTCCGAGGCCAACAAGAACTCCGGCCTGACCTGGGACGTGGCCACCCTGCAGAAGTACCTGGCCGGGCCGCAGAAGCTGGTGCCCGGCACCAAGATGATCTACCCGGGTTTCCCCAACAATCCCGAGAAGGCCAACAACGTCATCGCCTACCTGTCGGAGTTCAACGAGGACGGCTCCAAGAAGTAGTCATCACGTCCGCCGCCCCGCTCGCGGGGCGGCGGGCCGGGCCGGTTCAGCCCGACCGCATGCCCAGCGCCACGCGGACCAGATCCGCGGTGCGCGCCACGCCCAGCTTGGTCTTGAGCTGGGTGCTGGCGTTGGCGATCGTCTTGTAGCCGACGCCGAGCGCCTCCGCGATGCTCCCCAGGCTGCGGCCCTCGCCGAGCAGCCGCAGGATCTCCAGCTCCCGCTGGCTGAGCTGGCCCATGGGATCGCCGGCGCCGACGGACAGCAGCGCCATCTCCTGGGCGATGTCGTGCTGGATGTGGCGTTGCCCGTCGCTCACCTTGCGCACCGCCAGCAGCACCTCGTCGGCCGAAGCGTTCTTGCTGAGGAAGCCGCGTGCGCCGGCCTCCATGGCGCGGGCGGCATACAGCGGCTCGGCGTGCATGCTCAGCACCAGCACCCGCAGGCCGCCGTGCTCGCCGACCAGGCGGCGCAGCAGCTCCAGTCCGCTGATTCCGGGAAGGTTGAGGTCGAGCACCACCAGACGCGGGCGCTCCAGGCGGGCCAGGGCGAGCGCCTCCTCGCCGGTCGCGGCCTCGCGGATCGGGGTGTCGTCGAGCGTGGCCAGCAGCCGGCGCAGCCCGGCGCGCACGATGGCGTGGTCGTCGACGAGCAGGATGCTCATGGCGGCGCGCCCATCCCGACCGGTGTCATGCCCCGGTCACCGGCAGCCATGCCCTGTCGGCACCGGGTTCCGCCATGGCGCCGGAGATGGCCGCGGCGACGACGTCAGGAATCCGTGCCGCGACCAGCCAGCCGCCCCCCGGCGCAGGCCCCGCCGACAGGGTGCCGGACAGCGCCGCGACCCGCTCGCGCATCCCGGCCAGCCCCCGCCCCTGAGGCAGCCCGGAGCCGGGAGGCACTGGACGGGACGGGGCACCCGCGTCGTTGCCGATGCGCGCGATGACCTGGCCGGCGGTGTCGCGGGCAAGTGCCACCTCGATCACGCCGGGGCGCGCGTGGCGCACCGCATTGCTCAGGCTTTCCTGCACCACGCGATACAGCGTCTCCTCCACCGCCTCGCGGGGACGGGGGTCCAGCTCGACCGACACGGCGATCGCCAGCGCCGGGTCGCGCGCCCGCCAGAACGCCGCCAGCTCGCCGATGGCGGCCGCGAGGCCGAACTCGGCGGCGCGCAGCGGGCGCAGGCGGCCGAGGATGTCGCGCACGTGGCGCTGCACGTGGCCGATCGAGTCCTGGATCAGCCTGACCTCGCCGGCGATGGTGGGCGCCGGCCAGGCAGGCGCACGCCCACCGTGCAGGGACGCGGCACCGCCTTGCGTGGGCAAAGCCTCCGGTCCGGCCTCGCCGAGCAGGCGCAGGATGGTGGCCGCGGTCATGGTCACCGCGAACAGCGCGGGGCCGACCTCGTCGTGCAGGTCGCGGGCCAGGTCGGCGCGCTCCTCCTCCTGCAGGCTCGCCATCTGCTCAGCGAGGCGGCGGTTGCGCGCGTCCACGTCGTCGAGCCGGCCGGACATGCGGTTGAAGCCGCGCGCCAGCCCGGCCAGCTCCGGCGGCCCGCGGGCGGGGACGCGGACGTCGCGGCCGCCCGCCTCGATCCGCGCCAGTCCGTCGGCAATATCGGCGAGCGGACGCAGGGCGCCGCGCATCGTCAGGTGCACCAGCAGCACCGCCGGCCCGCAGAACGCCGCGAAGCCCAGCAGCTCGTCGCGCAGGCTGCCCCAGACCTCCTGCAGCTCGTTGGCGGGGTCGGCGCGCAGCAGCACCGTGCCAGCGCCCTGGCGCACGATCACCGGGGGCGGGCCGCGCCCCACCAGCGCCGCGAACCAGCCCGGCACCGGGTCGCCGGCGCTCGCCAGGGTCGAGGCGCGCAGCACCTCGCCGTCCGAACCGAGCAGCACCGCCTGCACGTGGCGGTCGCCGTTGAACTCCGCCACCAGACGGGCCAGGCGGACCGGCTCGTCGCGCGCCGCGGCGTCGCCGCGCACCGTCTGCGCCGCCACCAGCAGCGCCGCGCCCAGCTCGGTGCGCAGCCGCTGCGCCGCCTGCCACGCGGCCAGGCCGGTCGCCACGCCGAGGCCGAAGCCGAGCAGCAGCACGATCAGGAGGGTGAGCCGGGCACGCAGGGACATCGCGCAGTTCTACCCGGTGAAGGTGTGGTGTGCATCCGCAGACGCGGGGACGGCCTGGAGGCTGTCATGGGCCTCGTGGCAGTTCGTCGCTTCGGGTAGGGAGAGAAGAATCTCCTTTTTCTGAAGAAAAAGAAGCAAAAAGACTTTGCCCATAAGGCTCCGGAGGCGCGGGCGGTTCCGGAACCCAATGAACCAAAGTTCTTTGGTTCTTTCTTTCAAGAAAGAACACGCTTCCTTCCTGCCACGCTGCAAGAAGTCGAGGACGACAGGTCGATGACCCTCTCCAGGGGATCTGTCCACGCCCCTGCCGCAGGTCCGGGGGATGCCCAGGCAGAGCCCCGGCCGTGCTTGCCTCTTCCGCGGCGTCGCGTCGCGTGGGACGCTGCCGGCAACCGTTGCGACGAGGGTGGAATGGCGACTGCGCTGCTGCCGGACGAGCTGGTGTTTGTCGGGACCTGCGACCTGTCTGGGCACGTGCGCGGCAAGGGGCTGCTGCTGGCCGACCTGGCGTCGCGCGCCGCGCGCGGGGTCGGCCTCGTGCCGTCTGCGATCATGATGTCGGCGTTCGGGCCGATCCTCGACACGCCCTACGGCACGCTGGGCGACCTGGCGCTGGTGCCCGACCTCGGCACGCTGGTCGACGTCGCGTTCGCCGAGGACGACGGCGAGCGGTTCTGCCTCGGCGACATCGTGGACACGGCGGGGGCGCCGTGGGCGTGCTGCCCGCGCGGCTTCCTGCACCGCGCGATCGCCGCGCTGCGGGCGGAGACCGGGCTGAGCGTGCAGGCCGCCTTCGAGCAGGAGTTCACCTACGCCGGCGTGCCGGACCGGCCGGCGTCCTACCGGCTGCGCAGCGTGCGCGAGGCGGGGCGGTTCGGCGGGCTGCTGCTCGCCGCGCTGAACCAGGCCGGGGTGACGCCGGAAGGCTTCATGGCCGAGTACGGTTCGCGGCAGTTCGAGGTCACGGTGCGCCCGCGCATGGCGCTGCGCGCGGCCGACGAGGCGGTGATCACCCGCGAGCTGATCCGCGCGGTCGCCGCGCGCTGCGTGCGACCGGCGGCGCAGGGCGGCGCCGACGCGCAGGGCGGCGAGCGCGGCACCGTTCCGCCGGGCGGGGCGCTGGCCGCGGCCGCCAGCCTCGCGCCGATGCCGACTCCGGACGGGATCGGCAACGGCACCCACATCCATCTCAGCCTGGTGGATTCGAATGGCCGGCCCGCGCTGTGCGACGATGCGGGCGCGCAGCTTTCGCCATCGGGCCGGCAGTTCGTGGCCGGGCTGCTGCACCACATGCCCGCGCTGTGTGCGCTGGCTGCCCCGTCGGTGGCGTCATACTATCGGCTGCGGCCGGGGCGCTGGGCGCCAAGCGTCGCGGACCTCGGGCTGCACGACCGGGGCGGTGCGGTGCGGGTCTGCCCGGTGTTCTCCGGCGGCCCGGAGCCGGCGCCGCTGCAGTTCAACGTGGAGTTCCGGGTCGGCGACGCCACCGCCAGCCCGTACATCGCGCTCGGCGCGCTGATCTGGGCAGGGCTGGACGGAATGCGGCGCGGGCTGGAGGTGCCGGGGTCGGCGGCCGCGCTGCCGGGGTCGTTGGCGGCGGCGCTGGCGGCGCTGGCGGCGGACGAGGCGGCGCGGGGCTGGATGGGAGAGGAGCTGATGACGGCGTTTCAGATGCTGAAGGCCTCGGAGCAGGCGGCGCTCGACGGTCTCGACGACGCAGAGGTCTGCGGGCGCTACGCCGATGCCTACTGAGCCTCTGCTGGCCGGGCACGAGCCGGCGCCGGTCGAGCTGGTGCGTCCGGACGGCGGCTCGGACCTGGTGCTCACGGCGGACCACGCAGGACGGCGCATGCCGGAGGCGCTCGGGCGGCTCGGCGTGGCGGAAGGCGAGCTGGGCCGACACATCGCCTGGGACATAGGCATCGCCGGCGTGGCGACGCGGCTGTCGGCGGCGCTCGACGCGGCGCTGGTGATGCAGCGCTACTCGCGGCTGGTGATCGACTGCAACCGCGACCCGGGCGTGCCCAGCTCGATGCCAGAGGTGAGCGAGGCGACGCCGATCCCCGGCAACGAGGGGCTGGACGACGAGGCGCGGCAGCGGCGGGTCGACGCGCTGTTCACCCCGTACCACGACGCGATCGCCGGGCTGCTTGACCGGCGCGAGGCGGCGGGGCGGCGCAGCGTGCTGGTCGCGCTGCACAGCTTCACGCCGGTCTACCTGGGCGAGCGGCGGCCCATGCATGCGGCGGTGCTCTACAACCGCGACGCCCGGCTGTCGCTGGCGCTGCGCGACCTGCTGGCGGCGGAGGGCGGCCTGGTGGTCGCCGAGAACGAGCCTTACCGGGTCAGCGACCTCACCGACTACACGGTGCCGGTGCATGGGGAGCGGCGTGGACTGCTGCACGTGGAGATCGAGATCCGCCAGGACCTGATCGGCGACGCGGCGGGCGAGGCGGAGTGGGCGGCACGGCTGGCACGGCTGCTGCCGGAGGCTGTCGCAAGGGCGGATGCACCTCGGCCGGAGTGAACAGGCTGTCGAAGCAGGCAGGGTCGAGGCTCTGCCTCAAACTCCGCCAAAGGCTCGACACTGGAAATCGCTAGATGAACAAAGGGTCTTCGAAGGATTTCGGTGGCTGGTCTGTCAGGGCACGGCCGACCAACGGGCCGACGATCTGCCTGGGCTGGTGGAAGGGTCGGCGGGGAGGAAGCCCAGGGCCTTGCCTGCCTTGAGGCTGCGCAGCCTCAAGGCACATATGGCAGGGGCCAGATGTTGCCACCCGGCCCCTGGTCTTTGCGGCGCGAGCGGCGCCGTCGTCTGCGGTGCCGGGCCTACTTGATGGCGCCGTTCAGGCCGGCCGGGAAGAAGCTGTTCGCGGTGGCGGACGTGCCGAGATAGACGATGTTGAGCACCTGCGTGGTGGTGCGCGTGAAGACCAGCGAGTTGGCGTCGGTCGGCGTGATGTTGAGGCTGCCGCCGACCAGGATGCCCTGGTCGTCCGGCACCGGGGTCGGCTGCGAGGCGGCGGCGCGCAGGGCGGAGATGGCGGTGGTCGCGGCATACTGGCCGGACGCGGCGAGACGGGTGCGGATCTGGCCGGCGTGGTAGGCCTCGACCGCGAGGATCGACGCCGCCGCCGTCAGATAGGTCTTGTCGGTGATCAGCGCGGCGGCACCCGCGTAGGCCGTCACGCCGACGTCCTCGAAGATGTAGGCGCCGAGCAGGAAGCTGGCCTCGTCGGCGAACGGGTTGAAGGTCTGCGACGAGTTGATCAGGCCGGCGGCCTGCGCGGCTGCGGTGAAGCTCGTGGACAGGTTGATCGCCGGACGATCGACCGGGGTGCCGCCGGCCGCGGTGATCGCCGCGCGCAGGAAGCGCACGTGGTTCAGCTCGTCGCCCGCGATCTCGGCGGCGTACTGCGCACCCGCCGTGGTGGTGAACGGGACGGCGCTGCCGCCGGTGACCGCGCCCGGGGCGGTGCCGATGTCGGCCGCGGACAGGCCGGTGCCGCTCAGGCCGCGCAGGTAGAACTCGGCCTCAAGGTACTCGAGGTTGAGGGCGAAGTTCAGCACGGCGAGGTCGACGTTGGCGGTCTGCGCCTCGGCCTTCTTCGTCGTCAGGCCGCCCAGCGCCAGGGCGCCAAGGGCGGCTGCGCTGAAGCCGCCGGTCCGCAGCACGCCGCGACGCTTCAGGCCGAGCTTGGCGATCGTGAGCCCGTTGAGATCCATTGGATGTAGCCTCCCCAGCGATCCGCATGCGGCAATGTGCGCCCGCCGGGCGGCATTTCCGTCGCGTCGGCCACACCGGCCGCGGACGAATTACGGCTCATCTGTCTCGCTGGATGCATACACGTTTTGTTGATGTGGCGCGGCGCGGTCCTGCGCAATGCGCACCATCCTGGCCGTTCCCGTTCTGGCGGGGCGCGCCTCGAACAGCGCGCGGGCGGCGCCGGTCACCATCTCCTGGTAGTCGCGGGCCAGCATCGGCGTGTGCGAGTGGTAGAAGCCGACGGCAGCCATCAGGTCGCCGTGCGCCTCGTGCAGGTAGGTGCGCATCACGGCGCCAGACGCCGCGATGTTGAAGCAGGGATCGGCGATCAGGCGCGCGCGCACGTCGGGGGGCGCCATGCGCGTCACGCGCGCGATCGGCGCCACCCAGAGCGTGTTGATCTGCATCACGCCGAGGTCCTCGGTGCCGTTGGCGTTGCGATGCACCGAGCCGGGCGCGCCGCCCTCGATGACGTGGATCGACGGCAGCACCCGCGGCGGCAGCGCGTAGAACGCGGCGGTCGCCACCATGCACGCCAGGAACGGCACCGGCATCCTCGTCTCCCTGCGCGCACGACCGGTTGGCGCCTACGCGCCCTGCCCCGGCCCGGATCGCGATCTCCGACGACGCGTGCGCGGCCGACAGTGTCGGCCGGTCGTGGCCACCGCAAGTGCGATCCGGGTGAGGCGCGCAGTTGGCGGCGCGACGTGGCGCGGGCGACGCAGCGGCAGGAGCGTCGGGCGGGTCCGGGGCAGCCCGGCCTGTGTCACGGGTGGCGTGACAACGGCGTCACGCCACCCGTGACGATCCGGGGGGTTCAAGAGAGCGGTGTCCTGCGCGGCAGGACAGGGCGATGGGTCCGGAGCGCCGTGCAGCGTGGGGCGGGTTGTCGCCGGAAGGTGGGCAGGCACCGTGGGCCGGGGCTCGGCAGTGCGGCGCGGGAGTGTCACGGGGCCGCGGCTTGGCCGTGCCGGTTGCGAGCCCTAGATTGCGCGGCATGACACAGCGCACGCACCGCCGCCCGGACGAGGCAGGCTTCACCCTGCTCGAGGTTCTCGTCGTCATCGCGATCCTCGGGCTGCTCATCGGCCTGGTGGCGCCCAACGTGCTGCAGCGGCTCGGCGGCGCGCGCGTCAACGTGGCCCAGCAGCAGATCACCGGCGGACTCGGCGCCGACCTCGACATCTACAAGCTCGACGTCGGCGCCTACCCGACCACGGAGCAGGGGCTGGAAGCGCTGGTCGAGAAGCCGTCCGACGCCGTCGGCTGGAGCGGGCCGTACATCAAGGGGGGCAAGGTGCCGCTCGACCCGTGGAACCACCCGTACAGCTACCGCGAGCCCTCCACGCGGGCCGGGCACGACTACGACCTGTGCTCGAACGGGCCGGCGGCCGGGGGGACGGGCGAGCCCGGGCAGGGCACGATCTGCAATCCTTGACGGTGCGCGCGTCCTCGTGGCGGCAGGGACCTTTGGCGGCGTTCGAGGCGCAGCCTCGGCCTTTCTCAGATCAAAGGCTGATTGCCTTGACGTATCGAGGCGAGCAAGGCTGGGCTCTGCCCAGACCCGCCAGGGGCGAGCCGCCCCTGGACCGGCTTGACTTAAGAATCGGACTCCAAAGGCTTGCTTTTGGCGGGGTCCAGGGGCAGAGCCCCTGGCCTTCCTTGATTGCCCAGGGCGACCCGGCCGCCGGTTTCAGCCCTGCCCCCAGTCGAGCATCCGCCACGGCGTCTGCCCGTTGCCGCCGACCTGGACCACGGCCCGGCGCGAGAACACCGCGCCGCTGGCCATGCGGACCGTCGCGGTGACCTCGACCACGCTGACCTCTGGCACCGCGTCCGCGACGCCGCCGCCACCGAGGGCGCGGATCGCCTGGGCCACGACCGGGTCGGCGAGGACGAGGCGGGGCTCGCCGACTGCGAACACGGACAGGTGCGGGCGCAGTCGGGCGAACAGGGCGGGGGTCACGCCGCGCACCAGCGCCACGTCGTCGACGCTGCCGAACGGGATGCCGGAGGGCGCAACCGCGAGGCCGGCCGCGCGGTAGGCCGCCGCCGCCGGGACTTGTCCCGGCGTCGCGGGCGGGGTGCGCCAGTCCACGATCGACTGCGCCACCAGGCCGGCGGTGTGCGGGTCGGTGCCGAGCGCCACGATCACGGCGGACAGCAGCTCGGCCTGCGCGGTGTTGGGGTTCACCTTGCCGCCCTGGTCGCGCAGCACGACCGCGGCGCGGCCGTGCGCCACCGGCAGGACGCGCTCCGTGCCGTCGGCGGCCCAGCGGGCGCCGGAGCCGTCGAGCATGTGGAACATCGCGGCCTGCACCGCGCCGTCGGCGGCCAGCTCTGCGGCGGCGTCGCGGCGCAGGTTGGCGGCGATCTGCGCCTCGCCTCGGCCGGCGGAGGTGAGCTGCGTCACCAGGAGCGTCAGGAGCACCACGGTCCAGAGCACGATCAGCAGGGCGAAGCCGCGCTCGCGGGGGCGGAAGGCAGCAAGGCCGGGCTCTGCCCGGACCCGCCAAAGGGCCGAGCCCTTTGGAAACCCTTCGCTTAAGGAACGGATTCCAAAGGCTCGCCTTTGGCGGGGTCCAGGGGCAGAGCCCCTGGCCTTGCTCCTGTCTTCGGGGTTCACCGATCGATGCCGATGCGGCTCCGTGTCGGCGACAGCGGGTCGGCGGAGCCGTTCGCCGGCAGGTAGCGCAGGGTCTCGGGCACGGCCGCGGCACCGCGCAGGCCTTCGCGCAGGTCTTCGGTCAGGGCGCGGGCGTCGCGGCCGTCGTGGATGACGTGGGGCGTGATGAGCACGAGCAGCTCGGTGCGGCTGCGATTGTTGGACTGGGTGCCGGCGAACAGGCTGAGGATCGGGATGTCCTTGAGGAACGGGATGCCGCCGTTGGAGCGGGTGTCGCTGTCCTGGATCAGGCCGGCGAGGCCGATGGTGTCGCCGTCCTGCACCACGACGCGGCTTTCCACGGCGCGCTCCTGGAAGGTGGGGGTGTTGGCGCTGGCGGTGGTGGTGGTGGTGGCGGCGACGACGGAGCTGACCTCCTGGCTGATGTCGAGCGTGACCAGGCCGCCGCTGTTCACCCTGGGCGTGACCTGCAGGATCACGCCGGTCTCTCGGTAGTCGTAGGAGTTCACGACGTTGGCGGTGCTGGTGATCGTGCTCTGCTGCTGGCCGGTGAGGTAGGGGACGAGGTTGCCGACCTGCAGGCGCGCGGGCTGGTTGTCGACGACGGTCAGCTCCGGCGAGGACAGCACGCGGACCTTGGAGACGGCCTGCAGCGCGGAGATCGCGATGCTCTGGCCGTTCGGGCCGGTCAGCAGGAAGCCGCCGACGCCGACCGGGTTGCTGCCGGTGCCGGGCACGGCCAGGGTGGTGGTGCCGCTCTGGCTCAGCAGGCCGCTGAGGCCGCCCTTGAAGTAGAACTGGGTGCCGTACTGCAGGGTGTCGTTGAGGTCGACCTCGGCGATGGTGGCGTCGATGCGCACCTGCAGCGGCAGGATGTCGATCTTGCGCAGCATCGCCTCCACCGTGTCGGCCTCGGCCGGGGTGCCGTAGGCCAGCACGGCGTTGTTCTGCGAGTTGGGGATGATGCGCATGGCGTCGGGGCGCTGGTCTGCGGCGGCGCCGCTGCCGGTCGCGGGAGAGCTGGTGTCGAGGCCGCCGAGCAGGGGGTTGGAGGCGGCCTGCTGGCCGGTGCCGGTGCTGGTGCCGAGACCGCCTGAGGTGCCGCTGCCCAGGCCGCCGGAGCTGCTGCCGCCCAGGCCGTTGGAGCCGCCGCCGCCGCCGAGCCCGGCCGCGCCGCCGATCTGGGAGCCGGAGTTGGAGCCGAAGCCGCCGTTGCCGCCGGTGGCGCTGTTCGACGAGCGCTGGCCGGAGCCCTGCTGCGGCGGCTGGGCGGTGACGTTGTTGGGGGTGAACGCCTGCTGGAGCACGTAGGCGATGTCGTTGGAGCGGCTGTTCTGCAGGTAGTAGACGTGCCAGGAGCGCACGGTGCGGCGGCGGGTCTTCTCCACCAGGGCGTAGACGCGGCGCACGTCCTCGATCACCCGCTCGCTGCCGCCGACCGCCAGCACGGCGTCGATGCGCGCCATGGGCACGATGCGCACGCCGGACGCGCCGGCGGCCCCCGCCGCGCCTGCCGCGCCGTTGGACTTGAAGGCGGCGGTGAGCGCGGTTGCAAAATCCTGGGCGTCGCCGGAGGTGACGGGGAGCAGGGCGTAGGACTGGCCGGCGAGCACGTCGACGTCGAAGGCGCGGGCGAGGCTGACCAGGCTGTCGCGCGAGCTGGGGTCGCCGCTGATCACCAGGGCGTGGCCGTCGGGGCTGGCGATCACCTTGGCGCCGTTCTGGGCATAGGGCTGCAGCACCTTGGCCAGCTCGTCGCCGGCGGCGTAGCGCAGCGGCACCACCGTGCCGCCGGACAGGCCGGCGGAGCCGAGTCCGCCGGCGCCGGCGGCGGCGGGCAGCACGCGATACAGCCCGCCGCTGCGCACCAGGGTGGCGCCGCTCTGCGACAGCAGGGCCTGCAGCGTGGGGATCAGCTGCGAGCGCGACAGCGGGCTGGCGGTGCGCAGGGTGGCGGTGCCGTGCACGGAAGGGTCGATGGTGTAGTTGGCGTGCAGCATCGTGCCGAGGATCTGCGCCACGACCTCGCGGATGTCGGTGTCGGCGAAGTCGAGGTTGATGTCGCCGCCGCCCGACCGGCCGCCGGAACCGTCCCCGTCGCCCGCGTCGCCGCCGGAACGCCGGGCGGCGTTGCGGCCGATGCTGACCTCGGCGGGGGTGGTCGGGTCGAGGCGGCCGAGCGGGCCGTCGATGCGCGGGGCCGCGACGCCGCCGCCGCCGGTCGCCACCGGCAGCGGGCGCAGCGGCGCCTCGACGTCGTGGGTGCGCGGGTCGATGCCGCAGCCGGGGGTCGCGCACAGCAGCGCGGCGGCGAGCAGCGCGGCGGCGCGCGGCGGCGGCGGGCGGCGGGCGGGAGCGGACGCCGGCGGGGCGGACGGCAGCGGGGCGGGCGGGAACGCCGGGGCGGTCGATTGCGCCGGAGGAGGCGACGGAAACGTCGAACGGGTCACTGGCGGCTCTCCGGGGATGGCTGCGCCGGAACGGGACCGAGCAGGTTGGGCGGCGCCGTGGGCACCGCGAAGCTGGTGGTGAAGCTCGGCGACGTGGCGGTGCCGGACAGGCCGGGCAGGCCGGGCGGGCGGCCCGGCAGCGCCCCCGCGCCGAAGCCGAACGGCGTGGACGGCGGCGGCGGGGTGGTGGTGGCCGAGGAGGCGGCGAAGCTCGGGTGCATCACCCGTTCCTTGCCGTGGCTGAGCACGGTCACCGCGCCCGGCGCGATGGTCTGCACCGTGAGCGCGCCCAGCGCCGCGCCCTCGCGCAGCACAGCGGGCTTGCCGCCGTCGGCGGGAGCGAAGATCGCGGCGCGGCCGGACGGGCTGATCATGATGCCGGCCAGGCGCGCCTCGCCCTCGGCAGCCGGGCCGGCGCGGGTCTCGGCGACGGGACGGCGGTCCTGCTCGAACAGCGGCCTGGCCAGGATCGCGGCGGCGAGGGCCCGGGTGCGGTCCGGCGCGGAAGCGTCCGCGGCGGGGGCCGCGTCGGGGCCGGCGACGGCGGCTGCGGCGACGACTGGGCGCGGGTCGACGGGGGGCGCGGCGTCGCGCAGCTCCAGCGCCAGGGCCGCGGTCAGCAGGGCGGCGAGCAGGCCGAGCAGCAGCAGCGGGCGCCTCATGGCGCCTCGGCGGCGGGGGCGTCCGCGTCGCCTGCGCCCTGGCGCCCCGCAGGCGCGGCGCGGCCGGCCTGGCCGGGGACGCCAGAGGCCGGGGCCCCTGGAGAAGCGGCGCCCTGGCCGGGCGCGGCGGCGTCGCGGGCGCGGAACGCCAGGACGGTAAGCGTGGCATCCATCGGCAGCACCGCGGAGCGCAGGCCGAGCGGCGGCGCCTGGATCTGCAGGTCGTCGACCAGCATCCTGGGCGTGGCGTCGGCGATCGCGGCCAGCAGGTGCACCAGCGACGAATACGGCGTGCTCAGCGACACGCGCAGGCTGATGCGGCGGTAGGCGCCGGCGGGCTCGGCGGGCAGCGTCTCGGCGCTGGTCAGCGGCGAGCCGGCCTCGACCGCCATCGCCTGCACCCGCTCCTGCAGCGCGGCGCCGGCCACAGCGTCGCTCGCGCCTTCCAGCAGGGTCTGCGGCGCGGGGCCGGCGGCCAGGGAGGCGGCCCTGCGGCGCAGCGACGGCAGGCTGGCGGCCAGCGCCGCCATCCGGCCTTCCAGCACGTCCTGGCGCTCCAGCGCCGCCGCGCGCGAGTCGTGCCAGGCGGCGAGCGGCAGCACCGCGCCGAACCACAGCGCCATGAGCCCGACGGCGGCGATCGCCACCGCAAGCACCTGGCCGCGCCGGCCGGAGGGCAGCGCCAGCTCCGCCATCAGGCGCGGCCCCTGCCCTGTCCGACGGCCTCGGCCATGCCCAGGGCGGCGGCTCGTGCCATCCGGGGCGGCGTGGCGCGCGGCAGGGCGGAGGCGTCGCGGCGCGCGGCGGTCACGGGGCCAGCTCGGCGCGCAGGGAGAACAGGTCGGCGTGGCCGGTGTCGCTGCGGGTCACCGGGGCGAGGAACGCCGGCTCGCGCAGGCCGGGGGCCGCGGACAGCAGGCCGATCAGCCGGGCGGCGGCGGCGGAGCGGCCATTCATCACCATGTGGCGCTGCCGCAGCGTCAGATCGGTCAGGTAGGTGTCGTCGGGCAGCACCGCGGTCGCCGCGGCCAGCGCCGCCAGGGCGTCGCCGACGCGGGCGCGCTCCGCGCTCAGCACGTCGCGGCCGGCGGCCTCTCGGGTGATGCGCGCGCGCAGCGCCTCGGCGGCGGCGACGTCGGGGGCGAGCGCCGCGATTCGCCGGTTCTGCGCGCGCGCGGCCAGGCTCTGTTCGGCGAACGGCGTGACCGCGAGACCCGCGACCAGCAGCGCGCACAGCGACGCTGCCCCGGCGAGGCGGAGCCGGGCGCCGCGGTCGGCGCGTCGGTGGGACAGGGCGATGCGGCGCACCCCGTCGGGGAGGGCGAACTCCAGGGTGGCCGGGCGCACGCCGAGGCGGGCCAGCGTGTCCAGCAGCGGGCGCACCGCGGCCTGCGGCACCAGCGACACCCGCAGGTGCAGGCGGGCGCGGGCACGGTCGCGGGCGCGCACGGTCCAGGTCCAGAACACCTCGGCGGCCTCGAACGGCGTCAGGCGGTCCATCTCGAACTGCAGCACCTGCTCCGGGTCGCGCTCCGCGGCGAGCGGCAGCGCCACGTCGCGCTCCAGCAGCATCGACGCCGGCAGCGCCAGCACCGCGCCCTCCAGCCGCACGCCGCGCCGGTCGAGGGCGGCGAGCGCCTGTGCGGTGCCGGCGGCGTCGAGCGCGTAGCGGCCGAGGCTCGCGACCCGGCCGCCGCGCCGGGTGGACAGCTCGGCGTGGCCGCCCGCGGCGTCGGTGCCGACGACCAGCGCGTCCGCCTGGCGCGGGTCGGCCTGGCGCAGCCGCTCCGGCACCAGCGTGGCAAGCTGGCGCACCCACCACTCGAGGAACTCTCGAAACATTGATCGACGGCACCCCGCGCGAACCGCGATCCCTCTAGCGGCTTTCAGACCGGCTGCAAACGGGGCCATTGCAACGAAGCAAGGCGGGGCCCGGACCCGCACAGGGCGGGAAGGCTCCTCTGTCCCCCGGCCGCGAGTACAGCGCTACTGGTCGGGGCGCTGGCGCTGCGGGGCCGCGATCAGGTCGGGCCAGGACCGGCAGTCGCCCTTGGGAAAGCCGACGTGGATGCGCACCAACAGAGGCAGCTCCGTGCCGCGCCACGCGGCCTGCCAGCCCTGCCGGGCGGACAGGAAGCCGAAGCCCAGACCGTCGATGCCGGACAGCAGCACCTCCTCCGAGGCGGGCGGCGCGGGCGACAGGCGCTGGCCGCCGACGTGGGGGCGCCAGCGCAGCACCAGGCGGTGGCGCGCGTCGGCTTCCAGCGCGGCGTCCACTCGCAGGACGGGCCCGGCGGCGGGGTCCTGGCCGGGCAGCAGGGCGGCGGCCAGCGGCAGCTCCGTGACCATCTCCAGGCGGGACGCGGCGCCGGTCATCTCCGGCGGCGTGGTGAAGGTGCCGGGGTCCATGTGCTCGACCAGGCGGCGGAGCGCGCGCTCGACGGCGTCCTCGTCGCCGCGCACGCCGACGATGCGCGCCTGGGCGGCGACCGCGCCGACGCCGAAGCGGACGCCCTGGGTCAGGGTGCCGATCAGCAGGCCGAGGACCACCAGGGCGACGAGCACCTCCAGCAGGGAGAAGCCGCGCTCGGCGGCGCGGGCCGCGGGACGGCTTGTGGCGGGAAGGCTGGCGGGCGGGGTCACGGGGCGGCCGGGGGCACGAGGCCGAGGCGCTGGGTGGCGAGCGCCACCTGCCGGTCGCCGCCGTCGCCGTGCCAGGAGATCGTCACGGAGATGTCGTACAGGCCGATCCTGGTCGCGGACTGGCCGCCCGCGAGGCCGAGGCTGTCGTCGTGCGCGGGGGTCACGGTGCCGGCCTGGGTGATGCGCAGGCGGAAGCGGTATCCGCCGCCGTCGTCGCCCTGGGTGTCGAGCGGCTGGGGCGCGACGATCGCGGCGATGCGCGAGCGGGCGCGCGACAGGGCGTCGCCGTAGCCGTCGGCGATCTTGGCGGTGCGCAGGCCGGCAAGGCCGCCGGCGAACAGGACGCCCAGCGCGAGTGCGGCGATCACGAAGGCGACCATCACCTCGAACAGGGTGAAGCCGGCCTCGTGGCGTCGGGGCGCAGGGGCGGGCGGGGGTGCGGCGTGCATGTCCGCGCTACCGCACCTCGGCGACGGCGACGCGGCCGGTCAGCCAGTCCACGCTGACCTGCATGCGCCGGCCTGCGTCGGCCAGCTCGATGCGGCCGCCGGAGGAGCTGCCATCGGGGGCGAAGCTGATCGCGCCGGTGCGGCGCGCGGGGGCGAGGCCGGGGGCGCCGGCGGGCGCGGCCGGCTGGTCCGGGGGCTGGCCGCCTGCGAGCTGCCCGACCGAGAGCATGGAGAGCGCGGTGCCCTCGGCGATGCGGTGGGGTGCTGCGGCGCCGATGCGCCAGGTGCGGGCCGGGAGGTCGAGGGTGAGGGAGACGGTGCGGTCGGTGGCGATCGCCTGGGTGCGGGCGAGGCGGAGCTGCTCGGCGATCTGCGAGGCGGCGAAGCGGGCCTCCAGGGTGCGGGAGCGCATCGGGCCGCGGGCGGCGACGATCGACAGGGCGAGGGCGAGGACCACGAGGACGACGACCATCTCGATCAGGGTGAAGCCGGACTGGCGCGGGAAGGGAGCAAGGCCAGGGCTCTGCCCTGGACCCGCCAGGGCGAGCCGCCCTGGACCGGCCTCCGGGAGGAGCCCGGCGGGCGAGGGGGGGCTTTCGTGTGCCGGTCCAGGGGCGCTGCCCCTGGCGGGTCCAGGGCAGAGCCCTGGCCTTGCCTTTCCGTTCACTGCGCGAGGTCGTTGAGGCTGAGCATCGCCAGCAGCAGCGAGGCGACGATGCCGGCGATGGCGGCGCCCATGACGACGGTGATCGCGGGCACCAGGAGGGCGACGAGTCGCTGCACGCCGACGCGGGTCTTCTCCTCGTGGATCTCGGCGGCGCGGAGCGCCATGGCGCCGAGCTGGGCGGTCTCCTCGCCGAGGCCGAGCAGGTAGATGGTGCGCACGGGGAACAGGCCGCTCTGGGCGAGGGGCTTGGCGAGGCCGGCGCCGCCCTTGGCGCTGACCGCGGCGGCGTCGACGGCGCCCACGCCGGCGAGGTTGCCGATGGTGTCGCGCACGATGCCCAGCGCCGCGATCAGGGGCACGCCGTTGAGCACCAGCGTGCCGAGCGTGCGGGTGAAGCGCGCGGCCATCACCTCGCGCGCCAGGGCGCCCACGACGGGCAGGCGCAGGAGGAGGCGGTCGGCGACCAGGCGGGTCGCGGGGCGGCGCAGGGCCTGGCGGGCGGCGACGCCGGCCAGGAGGAGGGCGAGCAGGGCGTAGAGGCCGTAGGACTGGGCGAGGGCGCCGGTCGTGATGAGGATCTGGGTCGGGCGGGGGAGGGCGACGCCGTTCTGCTCGAACAGGGGGACGAACTGCGGGAGGACCTCTGTGAGCAGCAGGCCGATGGAGCCGATGGCGGCGACGAGGAGCAGGGCCGGGTAGATCAGGGCGGAGGTGATGGTGGACGCGAGGCTGCGCTCGCGCTCCAGGAGGGTGCCGAGGCGGTCCAGCGTGGGGGCCAGCGTGCTGCCGGCCTCTGCGGCGCGGACCAGGCCGACGTAGAGCTTCGGGAAGCTGGCGGGGTGTTCGGAGAGGGCGGCGGCGAGGGAGGCGCCGTCGCGCACGGACTGGCGCAGGCGCTCGGCGACGGTGCGCACGCGGGCATTGGGGGCGGTGTCGGCGAGGAAGCGCAGCGCGCGGTCGAGGTCCTGGCCGGCGGCGAGCATGATGGACAGCTCGCGGGTCAGGTCGGCGACCTCCTGCTTGCGCAAGGACCGGCGGGCGCCGAACTCTGTGGCCATGAGGTCGGACAGGAAGCCGCCGGCGGCGGGGTCGGTACGGACCGGGAGGCTGCCGGCCTTCTGCAGGGCGCGCACCACGGCGGCCTGGTCGGCGGCGTCCATCAGGCCGCGGGACAGCTCGCCGGTGGGCAGGATCGCGGTGTAGCGGAAGGAGGGCATCAGGGGATGGCGTTCACGGCTGAGGTTTCCCTTGGGCTTTCAGGCGGAGTTCGGGCTGGGCGCCCTGCTGCTCCGATGCGTCGTTCACCCATGACCACCCTTGAACGGGCACTCAGATGCCGAACGCACTCAACGTCTCCTGGATCGTGTTGGCGGTGTTGTGGGCCAGGATGCCGCCGAAGAGGCTTCCGCTACGCAGCCTGACCAGGGCGAACCACAAGCCAAAAGGCAGTGTATCGAGAACCCGGAGCCAAGCCACCCCAAGCCGACCGTGGTCGATGTTCACGACGTGTGCGGTCGCGAACCACAGTGACGAGACGACCGCCGAGAGAAGCGGCGCCCGGGTGTCAGCGGGACCTGTGGAAAACGCCTTCAGCAGAAGGGCAATGCCGATACCACGGAAAGCGAGCTCCTCATCCAGGCCGGGCAGAGTCGCCTCAAACAGAAAGGTCTCGGCATAGACCTTACCACTTGGGTCGAGTAGTTCAGCCGGGATCGCAAGAACAGCGGCAACCAGGATGCCCGCGAGCGTCCAGACGATCGCAGGGCGGCCGCGCGGCAGGCGCCAGGCGACCTCTTCAGGACTCAGACAGAACCGCGTTACGGCGAGGCTGAAGGCGATTGAAGCGAGCTTGCCGATCCAGTTCCAGTGTCCTACGCGCCAGTGCATCAAGGGTGGCACGGCGAGGATGAGGCTGTCGGCGACGATGAAGGCACACAGCGCGCCGATTGCTGGGAAATGCCGCCGGCGAGCGAACGGCAGGAACAGAAGCGCGAAAGTCGTCACTGAGATTGTGTTCAGAGCGGCCGATTCGGCGGCGGCCAGCAGGGCGTTCGGCATTCAGAGTTCCGGTTTGCATACAATTTTGGAGAGTTCTGACCTGA
>CAXSFU010000019.1:0-47630 GCA_964236695.1 uncultured Acetobacteraceae bacterium
AGGGGATGGTGGAGACGCGGAAGTCGATCTCCTGGCCGCGCACGGCGAGCTTGATTCGGCCGTCCTGGGGGAGGCGGCGCTCGGCGATGTCGAGGCGGGCCATGATCTTGATGCGCGACGTGATGGCCGCGACCAGGCGCGCGGGAGGGCTGTCGGCCTCGTGCAGGGTGCCGTCATAGCGGTAGCGGACGCGCAGGCGGTCCTCGAACGGCTCGATGTGGATGTCGCTGGCCTGGGTTTCCACGGCGCGCGAGATGATCTGGTTGACGAGGCGGATCACCGGCGCCTCGCTGGCCAGGTCGCGCAGGCGCTCCGCGTCCTCCTCCAGGGGCGCGCCGTCGGCGTCGTGGGCGTCCGCGGCGGCCTCGCCGTTGGGGTAGAGGCGGTCGAAGGCGGCCTCCAGCTCGATGGGCACGCCGACCATGAGCGAAACGCGGCGGCCGGTGGCGGCGGCGATGGCGGCGGGGGCGAACGGGTCGAGCGGGTCGGCGGCGGCGACGTGGAGCGTGCCGTCGCGCTCGGCCACCGGCAGCGCGCGGGCGGCGCGCAGGAAGCGGGGCTGCAGGCGGTCGGGGTGCAGCGGCACGGTGTCGGCGTACTCGGCGGCGGTGGCGAGGGGGAGTGCCAGCAGGGTGGCGTAGGCCTCGGCCATGCCGCGCTCGTTGACCAGGCCGAGCTGCAGCAGGACCTGGTCGAGGCGGCCGTCGCTTTCCGCGGCGACGCGCCGGCCGCGCTCGACGGTGCGGGCGTCGCACTGGCCGGTTTCCACCAGCAGGGCGGCGAGGCGCTCGATGAGGGCGGGAGCGCCGGGCGCCGCGCCGGCCGACGCGACCTGTCCTCCATCCGCCATGGGCCAAGCCTTTCCTGCGTGGGTGACGCGGGGTTGCCGCGCGCCCGGCGAGCCTCCGGGCCGCGGGCGGCACAGCATTGCGTCGCCTGGGCCGGGCGAGGCAAGGGGAAGCGTGCGGCCGCGGGCCGGGGCCGCGTGGGCGGGCCGCGGCCTGGGCCTGCGGTCCGGTCCCGGAATGCCTGATTCCGGAATGCCCGCCCCCGGGCGCCGCGCCCCTGCCCTGCCCCGAGGTTCCGCCATGCCGACCTGGCTCCTGACGCTGCTGGCGGCCCCGTTCGTCGGGAGCTTCGCGGGCGTGCTGATCCGGCGGCTGCCGGCGGGGCGGCGGGTCGTGGTGGCGCGCTCGGCGTGCGAGGCGTGCGGGCACGTGCTGTCGCCGCGCGAGCTGGTGCCGGTGCTGAGCTTCCTGGCGCAGCGCGGGCGGTGCCGGGCGTGCGGGGCGGCAATCCCGCGGTTCCACCTGTGGGTGGAGCTGGCGGCAGTGGCGGTGGCGGGCTCGGCGGTGCTGGCGGGCGGCGGGGCGCTGCCGGAGTGGCGGGTCGACGGCGGCACGGGGGACGCGGCGCTGTGGGCGACCTGCGCCCTGGGGTGGACGCTGATGGCGCTGGCGTGGATCGACGCGCGGCACTTCGTGCTGCCGGACGTGCTGACGCTGCCGCTGCTGCTCGGCGGGCTCGCGGCCTGCGCGTCGCTGGAGCCGTGGGCGCTGCAGGACCACCTGGTCGGAACGGTGCTCGGCTACTGCGGGCTGCGCGGGGTGGCGCTGGCGTACCGGGCGCTGCGCGGGCGCGAGGGGGTCGGCGCGGGGGACGCGAAGCTGCTGGCGGCGTGCGGGGCCTGGCTGGGGTGGGCGGCGCTGCCGGACGTGCTGCTGCTGGCGGCACTGGCGGGGCTGGCGGTGGCGGGGGCGATGTGGCTGCGCGGGCGGGCGGTGGGGCGGGCGACGGCGGTGCCGTTCGGGCCGGCGCTGGCGGCGGCGTGCTGGGCGCTGCGGCTGTGGGGAAGCGGATAGGCCGGGCGGCGCCGGGCGGGGTGCGCGCCCCGGCGAGGGTGGCCGACGAGGGTGGTCATCCTGTCCACGGACGCGGACGGGATGCGGGAGGGCCGGCGACGATGCTTCCCATGACTACTCCCATACCGCTAGATGGATGTGGAAGGAGACTGTGTTCTCCGTCCGCAAGGCTGCGTCGGCACACGGCGCGCCGGCCGCGCGAACAACGTCGCGGCATCACAGGGGGGAACGGACATGGCTTCACGCAGGGCGCTGCTTCGTCTGGCGATGCCGATGGCGGCGCTTGCCGCCGCGATGGTTCCGGCGGCGGCCCAGGTCGCCGCGCCCGCCGCGGCGGCCGGCCCGACCGGCGGCTATGCGCGGCTGGAGACCATCATGATCCCCGGCAAGCCGCTGCTCACCTACGATCTCAGCTTCGTCGACCCGGTGCGGCGGCAGTACTACCTCGCCGACAGGACCAACGCCGGGATCGACGTGATCGACACCGCCACCAACCGCTTCGTCATGCGCGTGGTGGGCGATCGGCGGGTGGGCACGTTCGTGGGCCAGCTCGCCGACAGCGACCATTCCGGGCCGAACGGGGTGTCCTCGGCGGGGGCCGGGCGGGTGTGGGCGGGCGACGGCGACAGCACCATCAAGGTCATCGACATCGCCGACGGCACCGTGGTGAAGACGATCCCGACCGGGGGCACGGCGCGCGTCGACAGCCTGGCGCTGGACCCGGGGCGGCACGTGATGCTCGCGGTCAACGACGCGGATACGCCGCCGTTCGTGACGCTGCTGTCGAGCCGCACGGGCGACGAGCGGGTGCTGGCCAGGATCACCTTCGACGACGCCACCAACGGCATCGAGGGCGTGGTGTTCAACCCGCGCAACCACCTGTTCTACGTCAACCTGCCGCAGCTCGGGCCGGACCAGACGATGGGCGGCGTGGCCGTGATCGATCCGGTGACCGCCACGGTGGTGACGACCTTCCCGGTGAGCAACTGCCAGCCGACCGGCCTGGCGCTCGGGCCGCGGCGCAACCTGCTGCTGGGCTGCGCGCAGTCCAACACCGACGTGCCGGTGACTCTGGCGACACAGGTGATCGACGACTTCAGCGGCGCGGTCACGGCGACGATCCCGCAGGTGGGCGGGACGGACCAGGCGGCCTACGACCCGAACGCGATGGTGTACTTCCTGGCGGCGCGCTTCCAGGTCGGCGGCGCCGCGCTCGGCATCATCGACGGGCGCACCAGCGCGTTCCTCGGCACCGTGCCGATCGGCAAGGGATCGCACTCGGTCGCGGTCGACCCGGCCAGCAACCACGCCTACGTGGCGGAGCCGGCGAACGCCAGCGACCTGGCGTGCCTGCACGGGTGCGTCGCGGTGTTCGGCAAGCCGTAGCCAGGTGCCGTGGGCCTGCCCGCTGCGGGTCTCCTGTACGAAGGCAGGAAGGAAGCGTGTTCTTTCTTGAAAGAAAGAACCAAAGAACTTTTGCACATTGAGCTCCGGAGCAACCCGTGCGGCCGGAACTCCATGAGCAAAGTCTTTTTGCTTCTTTTTCTTCAGAAAAAGAAGATGCCTGCCTTGCTTCCCTGCTCAGCAGGCGCTGCGGATCGCGGCGATGTTGACAGAGTACTGGTCCGCGCCGCCGCGGAAGACCGCGGAGCCGGCGACCAGGACGTCGGCGCCGGCGGCGGTGACCAGGGGCGCGGTGTCGGGGGCGATGCCGCCGTCGACCTCGACGTGGATCGGGCGGCTGCCGATCAGGGCGCGGACGCGGCGGACCTTGTCGGTCATGGCGGGGATGAAGGACTGGCCGCCGAAGCCGGGGTTGACGGTCATCACCAGCACCAGGTCGGCGCGGTCGATCACCCACTCGATGGCCTCGACGGGGGTGGCGGGGCACAGGGCGACGCCGGCCTTCTTGCCGAGCGAGCGGATCAGGGCGAGGGAGCGGTCGAGGTGGGGGCCGGCCTCGGCGTGGACGGTGATGATATCGGAGCCCGCGTGGGCAAAAGCCTCGATGAACGGGTCGGCGGGGGCGATCATCAGGTGGGTGTCGAAGGTCGCGGTGCTGTGCGGGCGCAGGGCGGCGACCACCGGGGGTCCGAAGGTGATGTTGGGGACGAAGTGTCCGTCCATGACGTCGAGGTGGATCCAGTCGGCGCCGGCGGCCTCGACGGCGCGCACCTCCTCGGCGATGCGGGAGAAGTCGGCGGACAGGATCGAGGGGGCGATCAGGGGCATGGCGGCGGGGTCCTTGGGGGCGGGGAGGAAGCAAGGCCAGGGGCAGAGCCCTGGCCTTGCTGGCTACGCTGCCTTCCTGCGGCGTTCCATGAGCTGGAGGATGATAGGCGTGAGGATGAGCTGCATGGCGAGGTCGAGCTTGTTGCCGGGGATGCAGATCGAGTTGGCGCGCGACATGAACGAGCCGTGCAGCATGCTGAGCAGGTAGGGGAAGTCGATGCCCTTGGGCGTGCGGAAGCGGATGACGACGATGGACTCGTCGGCGGTGGGGATCCAGCCGGCGATGAACGGGTCGGAGGTGTCGACGGTGGGGACGCGCTGGAAGTTGATGTCCGTGTTGCTGAACTGCGGGCAGATGTAGCGGACGTAGTCGGGCATGCGGCGCAGGATCGTGTCGGTGACCGCCTCCGTGGTGTAGTTGCGCACGGCGCGGTCGCGGTGGATTTTCTGGATCCATTCAAGATTGATCACCGGGACGACGCCGATGCGCAGGTCGGCGTGGCGGCCGAGGTCGAGGCCGTCGGCCTGCACCGCGCCGTGCAGGCCCTCGTAGAGCAGCATGTCGGTGGGCCGCGGCAGGTCCTCCCAGTCGGTGAAGGTGCCGGCGGGGGCGCCGAGGCGGGCGGCCTCCAGGGCGTCGTGGACGTAGTGGCGGGTGCGGCCGCGGCCGTCGGCGGCGTAGGCGGCGAACAGCGCGTCCAGCTCGGAAAGCAGGTTCGTGTCCGGGCCGAAGTGGCTGAAGGTGTGGTTGCCGCGCTCGGTGGCCTCAATGGTCAGGCGGGCCATGGCTTCGCGGTCATGGCGGTGGAAGGCGTCGCCCTCGATGTAGACGGCGTCGATGCGCTCGCGGGAGAAGATGCGCTCGAAGGTGTTGCGCACCGAGGTGGTGCCGGCGCCGGAGGAGCCGGTGACGGAGATGATCGGATGGCGGGCGGACATCGCGCGGCTTCAGGCCGCAGGCGGGGTCGGGCCGGCGCGCGCAGGGCCGGCGTGGCGGGAGCACGCGGGCGGCCACGGGCCGCGCGGGGCCGCCGTGTCGCGGCGTCGTGTGTGCCAGCGTCGTGTCATGTGCCGCCTCCCGCAGTGGCCGGGCTGCGCGAAGCACCCGGGGGCCCGCGATCCCGGGCGCATCATCGCGGAGCGCGGACGCCGCGCCAACGGGGGAGATGGCGGACCGGCGGCGCGGCGCTGGACGCGGCGCGGTGTCGCGGGTGCGGCGGAGCCGGCGAAGTAACGGCTGCGGTGCGGCAGACACGGGCGGGCAGTGTGGCGACGCGGCATTGCTCGCAGGTGCACCAAGGGCTGCCCGGCCGTGGTTGCACTGCACAGACGGGTGGCTGGCACGTGGATGTGGGCAACTGTTGCTGGCCGCCGGGTCAAATATTTTCCGCGATGCGATGGTTTTGTACAGCTCTTTACAAGTTCACCGATTGTTGTTGCCTTGGGGTGGCGCGAGGCCGCACGGTGTGGCCAGATGCTCGGCAACGAACGTGGAGGGGGGCTTCAACGGTGAACACCTTCGAGGTGGCCTCGACTGCGCGGCGTTCGGACGAGGAGGTGCCCGGCCGCCTGTTCGTCGGCGAGATGACGCCGCACAATGCGGAGCGGCCCTGGCTCGTGATCCGGGGCGTGGCCTCTTCTGCCGTGCTGGTGACGGTGGAGCAGGTGGCGACGCTGCCGGGCGAACAAACCTGAATTGGCGGGGGTCGTGTCCGTGGTGACGCGGTCCCTGGCCTGAGCGATGCGCGCCCAGGTTCGGGCGCGCTGGCGCTGCCCCAGGCCCCGTGCCAGGGAGATCGTCGCGGCAGAGACGATCCCGCCGGGGGCAGCGCCCTAACCCTCCTGCTGATCCGGCATACCCCTGCGCTGGTGCTGCCGGGTGTCTGCTATGGGCGGCTCGACCTCGCGTTGCGGGCGGAAGCGGACGACGACGTGGCGTCCGTCCTGGCGCGGCTCGCGGCGTTCCGGCCGGACAGCATTCGGACCAGCCCGTCGCTGCGCTGCCGCGTGCTGGCAGCGGCCATCGCCGGGGCATGCGGCGGGGTGGTCATAGAGGACGAGCGGCTGCTGGAGCTGGATTTCGGCGCATGGGAGGGCATGGCCTGGGACGATGTGCCACGCGGGGCCCTGGATGCGTGGGCGGCGGACCTGACGGGGTTCGCGCCGCCGGGGGGCGAGAGCGGGGCGGCGCTGGTGGCGCGCTGCCGGGCGGCGTATGCGGCGGTGCCGCGCGAAGGGTGCCACGTCGTGGTGTCGCATGGCGGGCCGCTGCGGGTGCTGGCGGCGCTGGCGGCGGGGGTGGCGGTCGACCTGGGGGTGGCGGCGCAGGCGCCCGGGGCGGTGCGGGTGTTCGGCCGGGTGGTCAAGCCTCGGGACGCGTGAGCCTGGTCAGGAAGCACGGTTGAGCTCTGCCTCAAACTCCGCCAAAGGCGAGCCTTTGGAATCCACTCCGTAGAAAGGCCGGTCCAGGGGCGGCTCGCCCCTGGCGGGTCTGGGCAGAGCCCAGCCTTGCTTGCTGCCGCTCCATGACCTGCCCGGTCCTAGGAGGCAAACAGGGTCAGGAGGACGCATTCGGCGACCTGCTCCGTGGCGCCCAGCAGGTCGCCGGTGCGCCCGCCCAGCGCGCGGCGGCCGGCGCGCGCGAGCAGCAGGCCGGCGGCGGCGGCCAGCAGCAGCGACAGGGCGGCCTGGGCCAGGGGGAGCAGCGCCACGGCCAGCGCCGCGCCGTAGGCCCAGCCGGCGGCGATCGACACGGGCGGGACGCGGCCCAGGCCGGCGGCCAGCCCGTCCGGGCGGGCGGGCGGCAGGCGCATCGGCAGCAGCATCGCGCAGCGGGCCAGGGCGCCGGCGGCTGCGATCGCGGCGACCAGGTGCCAGGCGCCCTGCCCTGGCCCGTGGTGTGGCGCGGCGAGGGTGGTGAGCGCGGACCAGCGCAGGCCGAGCGACAGGGCCAGGGCCAGGGCGCCGAAGCTGCCGATGCGGCTGTCGCGCATGATGGCGAGGCGGCGCTCGGGGGTGCGGCCGCCGCCAAGGCCGTCGGCGGTGTCGGCCAGGCCGTCCTCGTGCAGGGCGCCGGTGAGCAGGAGGGTGGCGGCGAGCGCCCAGCCGGCGGAGAGCGCCGGCGGGAGGCCGAGTGCGTCGCCGAGGGCCGCCATGGCGCCGGTGGCCGCGCCCAGCACGGCGCCGACGACGGGAAAGGCCCAGGCCGAGGTGCCGGGGGCGGGAACGAAGCGCCAGGGGACCGGGACGCGGGTCAGCAGGACGACGGCCTCGGCGAGGTGGGCGGCCAGGCGGGCGGGCCGCGTCATGGCGGGGGCGGGAAGGAAGCAAGGCTGGACTCTCCCTCCGGTGCCCATTCCAATGGCCCAAGCGGGCCATCGGAACCTTTGGGCACCTCCGCCCAGACCCGCAAAGGGCCGTGAGGCCCTTCGATCCCCTGACTCAAGGGCGGGACTCTCGAGGAGAGATCGGGGGCTCGTCGGGGTCGCGGTCGGGCACGCCGGCCTCGGCGAAGGTGGCCATGCCGGCGTGGCACGCGACGGCGGCGCGGAGCAGCGGGATCGCCAGGGCGGCGCCGGACGCCTCGCCCAGGCGCAGGCCGAGGTCGAGCAGGGGCGGCAGGCCGAGGGCGGCGGCGAGCGCGCGGTGGGCGGCCTCTGCGGAGACGTGGGCGAGGGTCGCGTGGTCCAGGCCGCCCGGGGTCATGCGGGCCAGCGGGGCGGCGGCGGCGGTGCAGACGTAGCCGTCGAGGAGGACGGGCACGCCGCGGTGGCGCGCGGCCAGGGTGGCGCCGATGATCGCGGCCAGCTCGCGCCCGCCGAGGGAGGCGGCGGCGTCGAGGGGATCGCCGGGCGGGCCGGCGCGGTGGCGGGCCAGGGCGGCGGCGACTGCGGCGGTCTTGCGGGCCAGGCCGGCGTCGTCGACCCCGGTGCCGCGGCCGGTCCAGGCGGAGGCGGGGCCGCCGAACAGGGCGGCGGACAGGGCGGCGGCGGGCGTGGTGTTGCCGATGCCCATCTCGCCGAGGCAGAGCAGGTCGCGGCCGTCGGGGACGGCGTTCCAGCCGGTGGCGACGGCGTCGAGGAACTCCGCCTCGTCGAGGGCGGGGACGCGGGTGATGTCGCCGCAGGGGCGGTCGAGGGCGAGCGGGTGGACGGCGAGGCAGGCGCCGGCGGCGCGGGCGAGCTGGCAGACCGCCGCGCCGCCGGACGCGAAGTTGGCGACCATTGCGGCGGTGACCTCGGGGGGGTAGGGCGAGACGCCGTGCGCGGTGACGCCGTGGTTGCCGGCGAACACCAGGATGTCGACGCGATCGAGCCGGGGCATCGCCCTGCCCTGCCAGCGGGCGAGCCAGGCGGCGAGGAACTCCAGGCGGCCGAGGCTGCCGGGTGGTTTCGTCAGCGTGGCCTGGCGGGCGAGGCAGGCGGCCTCGGCGGCGGCGTCGCCGGGGGGGAGCGCGGTGCAGAGGGCGCGCAGGGCGGCCAGGGTCGTGGGGGCGTCGGGCATGGCTCAGGGGTCCTGCAGGGCGATGGCGTGGAAGAAGGTGCCGCTGACCAGGCCGCGCCGGGCGCCGGCGGGGCCGAGGGGGTCGCCGTTGGCGTCGCGCAGGGTGGCGAGCGGGGCGTCGGTCTCGTGGCTGGCGGTGGCGTAGTGGAACTCGTGGCCGCGCAGGGTCCGGCCGGCGCGGCCGATGGGGGAGTCGTGCAGGAGGGCGGCCTCGCGGTAGCCGAGGTGCATGCGGCGTGCGGCGTAGGAGGTGTCGTGGGACAGCAGGCCGGCCATGGCGTGGCGGGTGCCGTGGGCGTCGGTCAGGCCCTGGCCGAGCGCCATGTAGCCGCCGCACTCGCCGTGGACGGGGCGGGTTGCGGCGAAGCGCGCGAGGGCGGCGCGGAAGGTCGAGGCGGCGGCGAGGGCGGGAGCGTGCAGCTCCGGGTAGCCGCCGGGGAGCCAGCAGCAGTCGCAATGCTCCGGCGGGGGCTCGTCGGCCAGGGGGGAGAAGCGGGCGATCCCGGCGCCGGCGGCGCGCCAGCCGGCGAGCATGTGGGGGTAGGCGAAGCTGAACGCGGCGTCCCAGGCCAGGGCGATGCTCTGGCCTGGCGGGGGGAGCAGGCCGGGGGCAACGGGCGGCGGCGGGGACAAGGCAGCGGGCGTCCGGGCGAGGGCGAGGATGGCGTCGAGGTCCAGGCGGGACTCGGCCAGGCCGGCGAGGCGGGCGAGCAAGGGGTCCAGCGCGGCGTGCTCGCCTGCCTGGACGAGGCCGAGGTGGCGCTCGGGCAGGGCGATCGCTGGGTCGCGCGCCAGGGAGCCCAGGAGGGGGATGCCGGCGGCCGCTACCGCGGCCCCTGCCCCGGCCAGGTGGCGCGGGCTGCCGACGCGGTTCAGCACGGCGCCGGCGACGCGCACCGCCGGGTCGTGGGTGGCGAAGCCGCGGGCGGTGGCGCCGGCGGACTGCGACTGGCCGGACACGTCGAGCACGAGGAGCACCGGCAGGGCGAAGCCGGCGGCCAGGTCGGCGGCGGCGCCGGTGCGGCCGGGGGTGGGGCCGGCGCCGTCGAACAGGCCCATGGAGGCCTCGATGACGAGCAGGTCGGGCGGCGGCGCGTCGGGGGCGCCGTGCAGGAGGGCGGCAAGCAGCGGCGGGGGCATGGCCCAGGTGTCGAGGTTGACGCAGGAGGCGGCGGAGGCACGCTCGTGGAAGGCGGGGTCGATGTAGTCGGGGCCGGACTTGGCGACGCGCACGCGCAGGCCGCGGGCGCGCAGGGCGGCGACGAGGGCGAGCGTCACGGTGGTCTTGCCGGAGCCGGAGCGGGGGGCGGCGACGATCAGGGCGGGGGTCATGCGGGGGCCTGCGGAGGAAGGAAGGCCAGGGGCTCTGCCCCCCATGCTTGAAGGCGGGGACCCCGCCAAAGGCGAGCCTTTGGAAACCTTGACTTAAGAGATGGGTGTCCAGAGGCCCCTGGCCTTTGGCGGGTCTGGGCAGAGCCCAGCCTTGCTTTCTGTCTGCGCTTTGCCAGCGTCCGCGGCGGGTCCATATCGCGAGGTATGGAACAAGGCACCCTCCGGCGCGGCTGGACGACCGGCGCGTGCGCGGCCGCCGCGGCCAAGGCCGCGTTCGCGGCGCTGCGGACGGGGGTGTTCCCCGACCCGGTGGAGATCCCGCTGCCCGGCGGGGTGGGTTCCGGGGCGGCGAGGGCCGTGTTCGCGCTGGCGGAGGGCGCGCTGGTTCCCGGCGGGACGATGGCGGGAGTGGTCAAGGACGCGGGCGACGACCCGGACGTGACGCACGGGGCGCTGGTGCGGGTCACGGTGCGGGGGCTTGCGGCCGGGGCGGGGGTGCGGTTCGCGGCCGGCGAGGGGGTGGGGACGGTGACGCTGCCGGGGCTGCCGCTGGCGGTGGGGGAGCCGGCGATCAACCCGGGGCCGCGGGCGATGATCCTGGCGGCACTGTGCGAGGTGACGGGCGGCGGGGTGCCGGACGTGGCGGTGGAGGTGGCGATCCCCGGGGGCGCGCGGATCGCGCTGGGGACGATGAACGCCAGGCTGGGGATCGTGGGCGGGCTGTCGGTGCTGGGGACGACGGGGGTGGTGGTGCCGTACTCGTGCGCGTCGTGGATCCACTCGATCCACCGCGGGGTGGACGTGGCGCGGGCGGCGGGGCTGGGGCACTTGGCGGGGGCGACGGGGAGCGTGTCGGAGGCGGCGGTGGCGCGGCTGCACGGCCTGGGGGAGCAGGCGCTGATCGACATGGGGGATTTCGCGGGGGGGTTCCTGAAGTACGTGCGGGCGCATCCGGTGGCGCGGGTCACGGTGGCGGGGGGCGTCGCGAAGATGACGAAGCTGGCGCAGGGCCGGATGGACCTGCACTCGCGGCGCGGCGCGGCGGACCTGGGGGCGCTCGCGGCGCTGTGCCGGGCGGAGGGGGGCTCGGCAGGGCTGGCGGCGCGGATCGAGGGGGCGAACACGGTGCTGGAAGCGTTCGGGCACGCGGAGGCGGAGGGGCGGCCACTGGGCAAGGCGGTGGCGCGGGCGGCGACGGGGGTGGTGCGCGCGGTGCTGGGCGCGGGGGTGCGCGGGGACGTGGCGGTGTTCGACCGTGACGGCGGGCTGCTGGCGAGCACGGGGCAGGCAGCGTGAAGGAAGGCCAGGGGCTCTGCCCCTGGACCCCGCCAAAGGCGAGCCTTTGGAAACCCCGACTTCGGGCCGGCGGCACGTTCGCGAGGGGCGTGCCGCCGGCTTTCTTCATGTGCCGGTCCAGGGCGGCTCGCCCTGGCGGGTCCAGGGCAGAGCCCTGGCCTTGCCTGCTTCATGGCACGCCCCCCGGCCGGAAGCGCCGGCGGTAGTCCGGGTCGTAGAGGGCGCTTTCGCGGGCGAGCTCGCCGGTGAGGACGCGGCCGACGATCACCAGGGCGGTGCGCTCCATGGGAGATGCGGCGAGGCGGGACTCGATGTCGGCGAGGGTGCCGCGGATGGTGCGTTCGTCGGGCCAGGAGGCGCGCTCGACGAGGGCGACGGGGCAGTCGGGGCCGAGCACGGGGAGCAGCTCGGCGACGATGCGCGGCAGGACGTTGATGGCGAGGTGAATCGCCAGGGTGGCGCCCGTGCGGGCGAAGGCGGCGAGGTTCTCGGCCTCGGGCATGGCGGAGGCGCGGCCGGACATTCGGGTGAGGACGACGCTCTGCGCCACGGCGGGCAGGGTCAGCTCGCAGCCCAGCAGGGCGGCGGCGGCGGCGAAGGCGGGGACCCCGGGGGTCAGGGTGGTGGCGATGCCGCGGGCGTGCAGGCGGCGGACCTGCTCGGCCACCGCGCTGTAGAGCGACAGGTCGCCGGAGTGCAGGCGGGCGACGTCGTGGCCGAGGGCGTCGGCGGCGGCGCACTCGGCCTCGATCTCGTCCAGGCTGAGGGGCGAGGTGTCGACCAGGCGGGTGCCGGGGGCGCAGTGGGACAGCATCTCGCGCGGGACGATGGAGCCGGCGTGCAGGCAGACCGGGCAGCGCGCCAGGAGGTCGCGGCCGCGCAGCGTCAGCAGGTCGGCGGCGCCGGGGCCGGCGCCGATGAAGTGGACGGTCATGGGATCGCTCGAAAGAGAAAGGAAGGCCAGGGGCTCTGCCCCTGGACCCCGCCAAAGGCAGGGCCTTTGGAAACCATCTGTTTGGGGGCGGTGCTCCGGGTCATCCGGCCAAGGCGCATGTTGCCCATCCCTGTCCGGTTCTTGGCAGCAGCAGCGTGGCGTGCGGGCCGGCGGCGGCCAGGGCGGCGCCTTCCGCCACGGAGGCGACGCCGGTTTCGGCCAGGGCGCGGGCGGAGCGGGTGACGCAGCGGGGCTGCGCGGCGTGCAGCGCCGCGAGCGGCACCAGGGCCAGGGGCAGGACCAGGGCGCGGGCGGCCGCGCGGGCGACGGCGGCGCGGGACTCGGGCGCGGCCAGGGTCGTGGCGGCGCGGCCGGACAGGGCCTCGGCGGCGCGGACGGCGGAGACGAGCGCCTCGGGCGTGCACGCTGCGCGGCAGCCGATGCCGGCGATCACGGGCATCGGGCGGCTCCGCAAGCAAGGCCGGGCTCTGCCCGGACCCGCAAAGGGTCCGAGAACCCTTTGATCCCATTGCTTAAGCATCCGATGCCAAAGGCTTGCCTTTGGCGGAGTCCAGAGGCGGAGCCTTTGGCCTCGCTTTCTTCCTGCGCGGTCACGGCTTCACGGCGGCGAGCTGGGTCACGGCGAGGGCGGGGCGGAAGGCGTGCATTGTGCCGATGCGGTCCAGGCGCTCGATGCCGATGCGGGTCAGGGTGCCGCCGAGGCGGGCGCGAGCGAGGAGCAGGACGGCGTCGGTTTCCACGGTGACGCTGTTGGCGACCAGGCGACCGCCGGGCGGCAGGGCGGACCAGACGGCCTCGATCGTGCCGGGGGCGGCCGCGCCGCCGCCGAGGAAGACGGCGTCGGGCGGCGACAGGCCGGCCAGGGCGGCGGGGGCGGCGCCGACGCGGACGTCGAGGCGGGGGACGCCGAGGGAGGCGGCGTTGCGGGCGGCGCGGGCGGCGCGGTCTGGGCGGGCGTCCAGCGCGGTGGCGCGCAGGGAGGGGTCGCGCAGCAGCCACTCGACCGCGACGGAGCCGGAGCCGCAGCCGACGTCCCACAGGAGCTCGCCGCGGCGGGGGGCAAGGGCGGCCAGGGTGGCGGCGCGGACCTCGGCCTTGGTGATCTGGCCGTCGTGCTCGAACAAGGCGTCGGGCAGGCCTGGGGCCAGGGGGAGGGTTCGGGCGGCGGGGTCGACCTCGACGGCGACGAGGTTGAGGGGGTCGATGTCGGGCAGTGAAAAGGCATGGGCGGGGGTGGTGCGGACGCGTTCGCGGGGGCCGCCGAGGGCTTCCATGACATGCAGGGTGGAGCCGGGGGCACCGTGAGCGGCGAGGAAGGTGGCGACCTCGCGTGGGGTATCGGCGTCGGCGGACAGGACGACCAGCCGGGCGGCGGGGTGCAGCCAGGGGCGCAGGGTCGGGACGGGGCGGCCGCAGAGGGAGACGACGCCGGTGTCCTGCACGCTCCAGCCGAGGCGGGCGCAGGCGAGGCTGATCGAGGACGGCGCGGGCAGGCAGCGCAGCTCACGCGCGGGGAGCAGGCGGGCGAGCGCGGTGCCGACGCCGAACCAGAGCGGGTCGCCGGACGCCAGGACGGTCACGGAAAGGCCGCGGCGGGCCAGGATCGCGGGAAAGGCGTCCGACATCGGGTGCGGCCACGGCAGGGTCTCGGCGCGCAGCAGGGGGCGGACCAGGGCGAGGTGGCGGGCGCCGCCGGCGACGAGCGCCGCGGCGGCGATCGCGGCGCGGGCGGCGGGGGCGAGGCCCTCGACGCCGTCCTCGCCCACGCCGACAAGGGTGAGCCAGGCGGGATGCGCCGCCGTGGCCGTGGGTTCGGGGGTTGGCGGTGCGTTCTCCTTCACGAGGCCCCCTGCCCCGCCGCCGGCTGCTGGTCCTGGGCGGGACGACGGAGGGGGCGGAGCTGGCGCGGGCGCTGGCCGGCGACGCGCGGGTTGAGGCGGTCCTCTCGCTGGCCGGGGTGACGCGGGCGCCGGCGGCCTCGCCGCTGCCGGTCAGGGTCGGCGGGTTCGGCGGCGCGGACGGGCTGGCGGCGTTCCTGCGCGAGGGCGGGTTCGACGCGCTGGTCGATGCGACGCACCCGTATGCGGTGGGGATCAGCCGCAACGCGGTGGTCGCGGCGGGGCTGGCGGGGGTCGCGCTGCTGCGGGTGGCGCGGCCGGCGTGGGTCGCGGGGCCGGGGGACCGCTGGACCGCGGTGCCGAGCCTGGCGGCGGCGGCGCAGCGGCTGGGGGCGGCGCCGCGCCGGGTGCTGCTGACGGTGGGGCGCAAGGAGCTGGGGGCGTTCAGGGCAGCGCAGTGGCACCGCTACGTGGTGCGCAGCGTCGACGCGCCGGACGCGGGGGCGCTGCCCGGGGCGGTGGTGGTCGTGGCGCGAGGGCCGTTCGCGCTGGACGGGGAGCTGGCGCTGCTGCGCGCGCACGGGATCGAGGTGATGGTGACCAAGAACTCGGGGGGCACCGCGACGGCGGCGAAGCTGGAGGCGGCGCGGGCGCTGGGGGTCGAGGTGGTCATGCTCGATCGGCCGGCGGAGGCGGGAGGCGACAGCGTGGCGGATGTGGCGGGCGCCCTGGCGTGGCTGGGGCTGAGGTAAGCAAGGCCAGGGCTCTGCCCTGGACCCGCCAAAGGGCGAGCCCTTTGGAAACCCTCGACGGGGACCTGTGCCTTCGTGTGCCGGTCCAGGGCGGCTCGCCCTGGCGGGTCCAGGGCAGAGCCCTGGCCTTGCTTCGCCGGTCACGATGCGGACCTGGGCGCATAGACCCAGGCACGGCCGCCGGGGCGCTCGATCACGCGGGTGTCGGCAGTGCCGACAATGACTAGGGTGCGCATGTCGGCGGAGGCGGGGTCGGCGGAGTCGAGGCGGGCGAGCTCGACGCGTTCCTCCGGGCGGGTGGCGGCGGTGACGAACAGGACCGGGGTCGCGGGCGGCAGGTGCGTGCGGAGCAGGTCGAGGGCGGCGCCGAGCTGCCAGGGGCGGGCGCGTGAGACGGGGTTGTAGAGCGCCATGGCGAAGCCGGCGTCGGCGGCGGCGCGCAGGCGGCGCAGGACCAGGGGCCAGGGCTTGAGGTTGTCGGACAGGGAGAGGGCGCAGAAGTCGTGGCCGAGGGGGGCGCCGACGCGCGAGGCGGCGGCGAGCAGCGCGGAGATGCCGGGGACGACGTCGATGTCCAGCGCGCGCCAGGCGGCGGGGCCGTGCTCGGCGGCCTCGAAGACGGCGGCGGCCATGGCGAAGACGCCGGCGTCGCCGGAGGAGACGACGGCGACGCGGCGGCCGGCAGCGGCGAGTGCCAGGGCGTGGCGGGCGCGGTCCAGCTCCTCGCGGTTGTCGGTGGGGTGGACGGTCTGGCCGGGGCGGGCGGCGACGCGGGCGACGTAGGGGCCGTAGCCGAGCAGGTCGTCGGCGGCCGCGAGGGCGGCCTCGGCGGCGGGGGTGCGGTGCGCGGGGCCGCCCGGGCCGAGGCCGACGACGGACAGGTGGCCGGTCATGGCGTCGAAAGGAAGGCAAGGCTGGGGGGCGAGCCGCCCTCCAGACCCCGGCGCAACTTAGAACTCATGTGTGCCGGTCCAGGGGCGCTGCCCCTGGCGGGTCCAGGGCAGAGCCCTGGCCTTGCTTCTTCCTGCGGGCTCATCGCGGGCGTTGCCGCCCCGGGACGAGGACGAGGGAGAAGTACGGCGCGGGCTCGTCGGCGGGGACGTCGGCGAGGGGGCGAACGCGCTCGCCGGGCATGGTGCCGCGCTCGACGAAGATGGCGCGCCCGGCCATGCCGGCGTGGGCGAGGGCTTCGCGGATGCGGGGGAGGTTGCGGCCGACCTTCATGATGACGGCGGCGTCGCAGTGGGCGAGGCGGGCCTGCATCGACGCGGCGTCGAGGGTGCCGGGGAGGACGGCGAGGACGTCGTCGCCGTGCAGCATGGGGAGCATCGCCTGTGTCCAGCAGCCGCTCATGCCGGTGACGCCGGGGATGACCTGGGTGGGGAAGCGGGGACGGAGACGGTCGAACAGGTACATCGAGGAGCCGAAGAAGAAGGGATCGCCCTCGCACAGCAGGGCGACGTCCTGGCCGGCGGCGAGGCGGCGGGCGAGGCGGGCGGCACAGGCCTCGTAGAACCCGGCCATTTCCAGGAGGTAGCGGGGGTCGTCGACGGGTATCTCGGTGGTGAAGGGGTAGTCGAGGCGCTCCTCCTCGACGCCGGGGCGCAGGTGGGGGGCGGCGATGGTGCGGGCGTGTCCCGGTCGGCCGCGCTTGCAGAAGAAGGCGATGGCGGGCGAGGCGGCGAGCACGCGGGCGGCCTTGAGGGTGAGCAGTTCGGGATCGCCCGGGCCGAGGCCGACGGTGTGCAGGGTGCCGAGGCGCTGGGTGGCGGGCGCCGCGGGGGCCGGCGTCACCAGGCCGGGCGTCACCAGGCTGGGCATCACCAGGTCGGGCGCCGCGGGCGGGGCTCCGTGGGTGAGGGTCACTCGACTTCGCTCGCGAGGGCGTTGACGACGGCGACGGCCATGGCGCTGCCGCCGCGACGGCCGCGCACGACCACGAAGGGCAGGTCGTGGGCGGCCAGGGCGTCCTTGGACTCGGCGGCGCCGATGAAGCCGACGGCCATGCCGATCACCGCCGCCGGGCGGGGGGCGCCGGCGTCGACCAGCTCCAGCAGGTGGAACAGGGCGGTGGGGGCGTTGCCGATGGCGACCACGGCGCCGGCCATGCGGTCGGCCCAGAGGTCGAGGGCGGCGGCGGAGCGGGTGTTGCCGATCTCGATGGCGAGCGGGCGGGTGCGGGGATCGTTCAGGGTGCACAGGACCTGGTTGGCGGCGGGCAGGCGGGCGCGGGTGATGCCGTGGGCGACCATCTCGCTGTCGCACAGCACGGGGGCGCCGGCGAGCAGGGCGGCGCGGGCGGCGCGGGCGAAGTCGTGGCCGAAGGCGATGTCGCGGGGCAGGTCGGTCATGCCGCAGGCGTGGATCAGGCGGACGGCGACGCGGGCCTCGTCGGGGGAGAAGGCGGACAGGTCGGCTTCCGCGCGGATGGTGGCGAAAGAGCGGGCGTAGATCGCGGCGCCGTCGTGCTCGTAGTCGTAGGTCGTCGCGGGGGTCGTCGCGGGGGTCATGGCGCGGTTCCGGGGTGTGGCGCGGCGGATGCGAGGTCGGGAAGGCCCGGCGGCCAGGAAGGCGGCGCGGGCGTGGCGTCGGCCTGCGCCCAGGCCCAGGCGGCGGCGACGGTGACGGCGCGGTTCTGCGGCGGGTCGGACGCGCGGGCGTCGCGCGACACGCCGTAGCCGCCGGGCTCGCCGACCAGGGTGAGCGGCGCGGGGCCGGGGTGGGCGCAGCCTTTCGCGCAGCCGGACAGGTGGATCGGGGCGTGCGGGCCGGGGGACGCGAGGAGGGCGGCCAGGGCGGGGGCGTCGCGCCGGGTGTCGGCCTCGCCGCTGCGGCAGGCGGGGCGGCCGGGGCAGGTGGTGATCGACAGGCGCGGGTCGCCGGCGGCCACGATCAGGCCGAGGGCGGCGCAGGCGTCGGCGAGGCGGGACAGGTCGCGGGCGGCGACACCGGCGACCAGCAGGGTGCGCCACGGGGACAGCCGGACGCGGCCGTCGCCGAAGCGCTCGGCGAGGGCGGCGAGGGCGTGCAGGGCGGCGGCGTCGACCTGGCCGAAGGCGGCGGCGGCGGCGAGGGCGCCGCGGTCGGTGCCGGGGTGGCGCAGGGGGCCGACGTCCGGGGCGGGGTCGGGGCCCGGACCGGGGAGCGTGCCGGGCGGGGCGGGGCGGCTCCCCTCCCCTTCCGCGCGGCACGGTGCGGGCAGGCCGGCGGCGGCGAAGATCGCCGCCTCGCCGCGGGCCAGGACGAGGTCGCGCATGCGGGGGGCATGGCGGGGCGCGTCGTCCGTGAGGGAGGCGTCCGGCGCGGGGGCGAGGGCGACAAAGGCGCGGGCCAGGGACAGGGCGGCGGCGGCGGCCTCGTCGGGGCGGACGGACAGGGCGCGGGTGCCGCCGTCGAGGCGGAGGAAGCAGGCGTCGGGCGAGCAGCGCAGGGCGATGTCGGCGCGCAGGGAGCCGAGATCGCCGCCGTCGACCAGGAAGCCGAACTTGCCGGGCAGCGCGTCCAGGGGGTTCAGGGCGGGGCCGCCGGGCGTGGCGGCGAGCCCGGATTCGAGGGCACGGGCGACCGCGAGGGTGGCTGGGGCGAGCCGCGGGTCGTCGCCGGCCAGGGGGGAGGTCACCAGGTTGCGGCGGCGCTCGGCGGCGGGGTCGGCGTCGGCGGCGCCGAGGGCGAGCAGGGCGGCGGCGAGGCCGGGCAGGGTTTCCTCGGCGAGGCCGCGGAGCTGGAGATTGGCGCGGCCGGTCAGGTTCAGCACGCCGTTGCCGAAGCGGACGGAGGCGTCGACCACCCCGCGCAGGGTGTCGGCGTCGAGGCCGCCGGCGCGGGGCTTGACCCGCACCAGCAGGCCGTCGCCGGACTGCATCGGCTCGAACAAGGACGGGCACCAGCCGCGGATCATGCCCCTGCCCTGCCGGCGGCCGCGGCGTCGAGGGTGGCGGCGACGGCGTTGCGGGCGGGGCGCCACAGGCCGCGGGACAGGGCCTCGTCGAGGCGGGCGGCCAGGGCGGCGCGGGCGGCGGGGTTCTCGCGGACAAGAAAGGCGTCGACGGCGGGGGTGCCGAGGGTGGCGTCGAACACCAGGTCGAACTGGCGGTCGAAGCGGTCGGGGAGCGTGGCCGCGAAGCCGAACAGGGCGTCGGCGCCGCGGGCGATCTCTGCGGCGCCGCGGTAGCCATGCGCCATCATGCCGCCGATCCAGTCGGGGTTGGCGGCGCGGCCGCGCACGACGCGCGCGACCTCGGCGGCGGTGGCGCGCACGCGGGGGCTGCCGTCGCGCGAGGTGTCGGCGTGATACAGCGCCGGGGCGGCGCCGAGCGCCGCGGCGGCGGCGGCAAAGCCGCCCTCGTGGGCGACGAAGCCGGGGCCGTCGAGCAGGTCGACCTCGGCGTGGTCCTGGACGTGGACGAAGGCGTCGGCGGCGGCGACGCGGCGCTCCAGGCCGGCGCGGTCGGGGGCGCCGTCGCGGCCGGGGCCCCAGGCGCACTCGGAGGCGGCGAGATAGGACTCGCCCAGGGCCGCCCGGTCCTCCCAGGCAGAGGCGTCGAGGAGGCCAGCGACGCCCGCGCCGTACTGGCCGGCGGCGGGGCCGTAGATGCGCGCGGTGGCGGCGTGCAGGGCGGAGCCGTGCAGGCCGCGGGCGGCGGCGGCGAGCGGGTTGACGTCGGGCGCCTCGTCGCGGGCGGCGACGGCGCGCACCGCGTCGTCGAACAGGGCGAGCTGGGTCTCGAAGGCGTCGCGGAACAGGCCGGAGATGCGCAGCGTCACGTCCACGCGCGGACGGTCCAGCACGGCGGGCGGCAGGATCTCCACCCCGGTGACGCGGGCGGACTCCGCGTCCCACAGGGGGACGGCGCCGAGCAGGTGCAGGGCGAGGGCGAGGTCCTCGCCGCCGGTGCGCATCGCGCTGCTGCCCCACAGGTCGATCACCAGGGCGCGCGGCCAGTCGCCCTGCTCCTGGCGGTGGCGCAGCAGCAGCAGGGCGGCGACCTGCGCGGCGGAGGCGCAGGCGGCGCGGGTCGGCATGCCGCGCGGGTCGATGGCGGCGATGTTGCGGCCGGTGGGCAGGACGTCGGCGCGGCCGCGGGTGGGCGCGCCGCCCGGGCCGGGCTGCACGAAGCGGCCGTCCAGCGCGGCGAGCAGGGCGGCGGCCTCGGCGCCAGCGCAGGCATCCAGGCGCGCGGAAAGCGCGGCGGGGTCGGCGGCGGGGTTGCCGCGCAGCAGGGCGGCGTGCAGGGCGGGCGCGTCGTGCGGGGGCTGGCCGAAGACGTGCAGGCCGTCGCGGATCTGGAGGTCCTTGACGTCGCACAGGTAGGCGTCGAGGCGGGCCAGGGGGTCGTCGTCCTCGGGCGGAGGAAGCAAGGAAGGCCAGGGGCTCTGCCCCTGGACCCCGCTCAAGGCGGAGCCTTGAGAATCCACTTGGTTAAGGAAAGGGTTTCCAAAGGGCTCGCCCTTTGGCGGGTCCGGGCAGCGCCCGGCCTTGCTTTCTTCCAGAAGGCCCGACCGCTCCGCCCGCTCCAGGATCTCGCCCCGCAGGCGTGCGGCACGGCGCGGGTCGAGGCCGTCGGCGGCGGTGTACTCGTCGATCAGGCGCTCCAGGGTCGCGGCCTCGCCCTGGGCGGCGGCGGGGCGCATCGGCGGGGTCAGGTGGCCGATGGTCACGGCGCCCAGGCGGCGGCGGGCGGCGGCGGCCTCGCCGGGGTTGTTCACGACGAACGGGTAGATCACCGGCAGGCCGGCGAGCAGGGCGGAAGGCGCGCAGTCGCGGGACGGGGCGACGGGCTTGCCGGGCAGCCACTCCAGGGTGCCGTGGGCGCCGAGCATGACCAGGGCGTGGGCCTTCTCGTGCAGGCGGAGCCAGAGGTGGAAGGCGGCGTGGGCGTGGCGGGGCGGGAGCTGGGGGTCGTGGTAGGTGGCGGCGCGGTCGAGGACGCTGCCGCGGTCGGGCTGGACGGCGAGCAGGGCGTGGCCGCGGCGCAGGTGGCGGAAGGCGAAGTGGCCGGCGGCGACGGCGGGGTCGTGCTCCGGGGCGCCCCAGGCGTCGGTGATGGCGGCGCGCAGCGGGGCGGGCAGCGTCGCGAACAGGGCGTGGTAGGCGGGAAGCGGCAGGGCGGGCGCGGGGTCGGCGCGGCACAGGGCGTCGGAAAGGGCGGCGGCGTCGGGGAGCGGGAGGGGGCCGAGGTCGTAGCCGGCGGCGTGCAGGGTGTGCAGGACGGAGGCGAGGCTGGCGGGGGTGTCGAGGCCGACGGCGTGGCCGACCTGGCCGGGGCGGCCGGGGTAGTCGGGCAGGACGAGTGCGAGGCGGCGCGCGGCGCGGGGGGTGGCGGCGAGGCGGGCCCAGGCGGCGGCGCGGTCGGCGGCGAGCGCGATGCCGCCGGCGTCGGGGGCGTGGCGGCGGCGGGTGAACTCCAGGGCGGGGACGGGCTCCTCGGCCTTGAAGGAGATCGCGGCGGTGGCGAGGCGGCCGTCCAGCTCCGGGAGCACGACCTGCATGGCCATGTCCTGGGGGCCGAGGCCGCGTGCGGACGCGGCCCAGGCATCTCGGGCGCTCCCGGCGAGAACGAGCTGCAGCACGGGGGCGTCGGCGGCGTCGAGCGGGGAGGAGTCGGGGGCGCCATCGTGGGCGCCGTCGGGGTTGGGGGCGCGGGCGGAGAAGCTGGTGGCGTTGAGGACGACGGCGGGGCGCCAGGACCGCAGGCGGTGACGGACGAAGGCGGCGGCCTCGGGGTCCTTCAGGCTGGGGACGAACAGGGCGCGGGGGCGCAGGCCGCGGCGCGACAGGGCTGCGGCGAGGGCGTGGATCGGGGCGGTGTCGCCGGCGAGGAGGTGGGAGCGGTAGAACACGACCGCGGCGACGGGGTCGTCCGACGGCGGGGCGGGGGGAAGGTCGAGCCGGCCGAACGGGGGGACGGGCGCGCCTTCGCCTGCGGGGCGGGGGCACAGGCTGCCCTCGTGCGCGGCCAGCAGCAGGGCGAGGCGGGTGTTGGCGGCGCCGCCGGCGCGGAGCAGGGACTCGATGCGCAGGCGGGTAGGCTCGGGGATCGTGGACAGCTCTGCGAGGCGGGGATCGGCGCGCTCGCAGCCGGGGACCACGGCCAGCGCGATGCCTTCGCGTCGGCACAGGGCGCCGAGCTCCTCCGCGCCGTAGCGCCAGTACTCCATGCCGCCGAGCAGGCGCAGGACGATCGCGCGGGCGTGGGCGGCAGTGCGCTCCAGGTAAAGGTCGACGGACAGGGGGTGGCGCAGGCGGGCCAGGCTGGCGAGGCGCAGGCCAAAGCCGGGTGTCGCCTCGGGCGAGGGCCCTGCCCCGGCCTGGTGCGGCACGGCAGGGTCGAGCCAGGCGGCGGCGGCGGCGGACAGGTCGCTGTCGGAGAAGGAGATGAACACCAGGCCGGCCGGCGACTGGTCCAGGTCGACGGCGGCCCCGGCCTCGTCGAGCGCGTGGGTTTCGCGGACCAGCAGGTGCACGGGTCAGCCCTGCATCGCGGCGGCGATGGCGGCGCGGTCCATGCCGGCGCGGCCGATCACCACGAGGCGGCCGAGGCGGGTCTCGGCTACGGCCCAGGGGCGGTCGAACTCGTGGCGGAAGCGGCTGCCCACGCCCTGCACGGCCAGGCGCATCGGCCGGCCGGCGACGGGAACGAAGCCCTTGACGCGCAGGATGTCGTGGGCCTCCGCGACGCCGCGCAGGCGGGCGAGCAGGGCGTCGGGGGAGTTCGCCTCTGGCAGGTCGACGACGAAGCTGTCGAAGTCGTCGTGCTCGTGGGCGCCGTCCTCTGCGTCGTGGTGCGACGGGCGGGCGTCGAGGTCGTCCTCGGCGGCGGCGGACAGGCCGAGCAGGATCGCGGGGTCGACGCGGCCCTCGCTGGCCGCGACGATCCTGGCCCCGCGCGGGGCCAGGGCTGCGAGCCGTGCGCGCAGGGCGGCCAGGGCCGGGGCGTCGAGCAGGTCGGACTTGTTGACGACGACGAGGTCGGCGGCCTGCAGCTGGTCCTCGAACACCTCGGCGAGCGGGTTGTCGTGGTCGAGCGAGGGGTCGGCGGCGCGCTGTGCGGCGACGGCGTCGGGGTCGTCGGCGAAGCGGCCGGCGGCGGCGGCCGGGCCGTCGACCAGGGTGACCACGCCGTCCACGGTGACGCGCTCGCGCACCGCGGGCCAGCCGAAGGCGCGCAGCAGCGGCTTGGGGATGGCGAGGCCGGAGGTCTCGATCAGGATGTGCTCGGGGGCCGGGTCGCGGGCCAGCAGGGCTGCCATGGCGGGCAGGAAGTCGTCGGCGACGGTGCAGCACAGGCAGCCATTGGCCAGCTCGACGATGCCGTCGTCGTCGCAGCCGGCGATGCCGCAGGCGCGCAGGGTGTCGCGGTCGATGCCGAGGGTGCCGAACTCGTTGACGATCACCGCGATGCGGCGGCCGCGGGCGTGGGACAGCACGTGGCGCAGCAGCGTGGTCTTGCCGGCGCCGAGGAAGCCGGTGACGACGGTGGCGGGGATGCGGGGCATGGCGCTCAGGCGGCCTGGCTGGCGGCGGCGGGCTGGTCGGCGGCCGGGGGGACGCGGCCCATGACGGCGTCGCGCAGGCCGGGGGCGCGGCGGCTCGGCATGACGGTGCCGTTGCGGGACTCCGCGTAGGTGCGGGCATAGGCGGCGAGGTCGGCGGCCAGGTCGGGGGTCAGGCGGCCGAGCAGGTAGGTCCAGCGGCCGGGCATGGCGAGGACGGCGGAGCAGCCGCGCTCGCAGTTGGCGAGGCAGGAGGACTCGCGCAGGTCGATCGCGGGGGTCGCGCCGGGGGCGGCGGCGAGGACGGCGGCGACGGCGTCGTGCAGGTGGCGGCCCATGGGCCGGTCGCCAGGCGCCAGGGTCTCGCCGCCCTGGCAGGTGGTGCAGACGTGGAGGCGGACGGCGTCGGTCATGCGAAAGCCCCGGAGGCGGCCGCGCCGTTCGGCGGCGTGGCCAGTTCGCGCAGCGTGCGCGCTCGGGGGTGCGACCGTCCGGGGCCTGGCCGCGCCCGCGGGACCGGCGGCGTCGCGGCGCGGGGCGTGTCCCGGGTCGCGGCGATGCCGAGGCCGCCGGGGCACCCCGCCCGGAGACACGATCTGGTGCGGACGCGGCGCCCGGCCTGCGCCGTGGCCGCCGTTTCCGCGATGGCAGGTCTCCTGGCTCGCGGATCAGGCGCGGCCTGCCCGCCTTCCCGGCCCCTTTCCGGGTGGCCAGTGGCGCGTGGGCAGGTCGCTTTCCGCTCACAGTTGCGGGGGCAGCCGCGGCATTGGACGCCTTCGCGCCCGCACCGCATTCCCTTTTCATCTCCCGTCGCGGGGAGAACCATCGGCGCTGGTCTAGGTCCCGGCGCCCCGCGAAGTCAAGCAAGCCCCCCCGTTGCACACGCCGCCCCCCGGCCCCCGTAATGCCGGTCCAGGGCGGCTCGCCCTGGCGGGTCCAGGGCAGAGCCCTGGCCTTGCTTCTCTGTCAGGAGGCAGCGGTGTGCTGACGTTCATCCTGGGCGGAGCGCGCTCCGGCAAGAGCCGCCTGGCCGAAGGACTGGTGACCCGGCTGGCGCCGCCGTGGACCTATGTCGCGACCGCGCAGGCGTTCGATGAGGAGATGCGGGTGCGGATCGCGTCGCATGTCGACCGCAGGGACGCAGGGTGGCGGACGGTGGAGGCGCCGCACGACCTGGCGGGGGCGCTGGAGGCGGCGGAGGGGCCGGTGCTGGTGGACTGCCTGACGCTGTGGGTGAGCAACCTGCTGCTGCGCGGCGACGATCTGGCGGCGGCGGGGGACGGGCTGCTGGCGGCGCTGGGGCGGCGGACGGGCGAGACGGTGGTGGTGTCGAACGAGGTGGGCCTGGGGATCGTGCCGGACAACGCGCTGGCGCGGGCGTTCCGGGATGCGGCGGGGGTGCTGCACCAGGGGGTCGCGGCGCGGGCGGAGCGGGTGGCGCTGGTGGTGGCGGGGGTGGCGGTGTGGGTGAAGGGGGCGGACACCCACGAGTGACAGGCACCTTTCTGCGGGCAGGGCGTTGGCCCGGCATGACAGACCGCGTGCCCTTGGCTGCCCGCCACGCCGTGCTCGGCACCGCGCAGACACGGATCGACGGTCCGGCCAAGGTCGGCGGCCGGACGCCGTTCGCCGGGGACGTGCGGCTGCCAGGGATGGCGCACGCCAGGCTGGTGCGCAGCCCGATGGCGCGGGGGCGGATCACCGCGATCGGGCGCGACGCGGTGCTGGCGCTGCCCGGCGTGCTGGACGTGCTGACCTTCGCCGAGGTCGGCGAGGCGGTGCGGCCGGTGGGGCACCTGATGGCGGGCGGCTGGGCGAACAGCACCGCGCGGCCGCTGGCTTCGGCCGAGATCCGCCATGCCGGGCAGATCGTCGCCGTGGTGGTCGGGGACACGCCCGAGGCGGCGCAGGCAGGGGTGGACTCGCTGCGGGTCGGGTATGCCGCGCAGCCGCATGCCGCGCGGCTGGAGGACGCCGGGGTGCAGGCGATCCCGCTCGGCGCGCTGCGCGAGGACCACGAGGATCGCTGCGTCGGCGACCTGGAGGCCGGGCTTGCCTCGGCGGCGCAGGTGGTGGACCAGCGCTATGCCACGCCGATCCAGCACCACAACCCGATCGAGCTGCCCGGCACGATCTGCCTGTGGTCGGGCGAGGACGTCACCGTCTGGGAGCCGACGCGCTTCGTGGGCGCCGTGCGCCACGGGCTGGCGGCGCAGCTCGGGATCGCGCCGGAGCGGGTGCGGGTGATCGCGCAGGCGATCGGCGGGCATTTCGGCTCCAAGCTCGCGCTGTCGCAGCACACCGCGCTGTGCGCGCTGGCGGCGCGGCGGCTCGGCCGGCCGGTGCACCTGGAAGTGGGCCGGCGCGACAGCTTCACCGTCGCCAACCACCGCAGCGAGACGCGGCACCGCATCCGGCTGGGCGCGGACAGCGACGGCCGGTTCGTGGCGCTGGCGCACGACGCGGAGACGGTCACCTCGCGGTTCGACGACTTCGCGATGGAGGGCACGGACGTCACGACCGCGCTGTACGCCTGCCCGGCGATCGCCACGACCGAGCGGGTGGCGCGCGTGGACCGCAACACGCCCGGACCGATGCGCGCGCCGCCCGAGGTGCCGTACCTGTTCGCGCTGGAGAGTGCGGTCGATGAGATGGCTGCGGCGCTGGGGATCGACCCGGTCGAGCTGCGCCGGCGCAACGACACCGCGGTCGATCCGGTCACCGGGCATCCCTTCACCACGCGGGCGCTGGTGCGCTGCCTCGACGCCGGGGCGGACGCGTTCGGCTGGCGCGCGGGGGCGCCGGGCTGCCGGGCGCGGCGGGACGGCGACTGGCTGGTCGGGCAGGGCTGCGCCGCGGCCGCGCGCCCGGTCAAGATCGCGCCGGCGCGCATCCGGGTCACCCGGACGCCCGACGCCGCGACCGTGGAGACCGCGCACCACGAGATCGGCAACGGCATCGCCACCGTGCTCGCGATGATGGCGTCCGAGCGACTGGCGCTCCCGATCGCTTCGATCGAGGTCAGGCTGGGCGACACGGCGCTGCCGGCCGCGGGATTGTCGGGCGGCTCGTCGACGACGACCAGCCTGGCCGGGGCGCTCGGGCAGGCGTGCGCGGCGCTGCGCGGGCGGCTGTCGGGCGTCGCCGAGGTCGGCTTCGTGCCGCCGGGCGAGGGCGACGGCGCGCTGCAGCAGCTCGACCGGGGCGGGATGGGCCTAGTCGCGCCGCTGAAGGACCGGCTCGCCTGGGCGTTCGGGGCGCATTTCGTCGAGGTGCGGGTGCACGCCGCGACCTGCGAGGTCCAGGTGCGGCGCCACGTCGGGGCGTTCGCGGCAGGGCGCATCCTCAACCCGCTGACCGCGCGCAGCCAGCTGCTCGGCGGCATGGTGTGGGGGCACGGCTCGGCGCTGCTGGAGGAAACGCTGATCGACCCGCGCACCGGCGCCTACGCGAACGAGGACCTCGCGGAGTATCTCGTTCCCACCGCCGCCGACATCGGCGAGCTCGTCGCGCTCACCGTGCCCGACGAGGATCGCGCGGCGGACAGCGAGGGGGTGAAGGGGCTGGGCGAGATCGGGATCATCGGCGTCAACGCCGCGATCGCCAACGCGGTGTTCGACGCCACCGGCCGGCGCGTCCGCACGCTGCCGATCCGGGTCGAGGCGCTGCTGTAGGCCTGGTACCAGGCTTTTTGGACACAGGAAAGAAAAGAAGACTCTTCTTTTTCTAAAGATAAAGAAGCAAAAAGACTTTGCTCATTGGGTTCAAGGCGCATGGGCGGCTCCGGAGCCAATGGGCCAAAGTTCTTTGGTTCTTTCTTTCAAGAAAGAACACGCTTTCTTTCTGCCGTGGCGCGGGACATCGAGGGCGGCAGGTCCGTGACGGCCTCCGGACCGTGCGCGCCGATGCCCGCCCTGCCCTATTGCCTGCGCGAGCGTGGCGTGACGTCCTGCCGGCGCGCTTCGCGCGATGGCGCGGCGCGTGCGCGGAACGGGGAGGCGGCGGCCATGGGCGAGGACGAGGACCGCCACCGCGCGAAGATGGCGGTGCGCAAGCAGGTGCAGGACGCCGAGGTCGCGTCCAAGGCGGTGGCGGAGAAGGGCCTGCTCCTGGTCCACACCGGGCCGGGCAAGGGCAAGACCACGGCGGCGCTGGGCCTGGTGCTGCGCATGGCAGGGCGCGGGAAGCGGTGCGCGGTGGTGCAGTTCATCAAGGGGGCGTGGGACACCGGGGAGCGGCGGCTGCTGGAGCGCACGGAACTCGTCGAGTGGCATTCCATGGGCGAGGGGTTCACCTGGGAGACGCAGGACAGGGCGCGGGACGTGGCGGCGTGCCGGACGGCGTGGGACCAGGCGGTGGCGCTGATGCACGCGCCGGGGGTGGCGCTGCTGGTGCTCGACGAGCTGAACATCGCGCTGCGCTACGGGTATCTGGAGGTGGACGAGGTGCTTGCGGCGCTGGCGGCGCGGCCGGCGATGCTCCACGTTGTGGTCACCGGGCGCAACGCGAAGCCGGCGCTGGTGGAGGCGGCGGACCTGGTCACGGAGTTCGCGGCGGTGAAGCACCATTTCGCGGCGGGGGTGCGGGCGCAGGAAGGGATCGAGTTCTGAGGAAGCAAGGCCGGGGTCTGCCCGGACCCGCCAGGCGGAGGGGGCCAAAGGTTCCAACGATCCGCCTGGATCGTTGGAAAGGCCACCGGAGGGAGCCGCCCCTGGACCGGCCTGACTTAAGGGATGCGTTCCAAGGGCGCAGCCTTTGGCGGGGTCCAGGGGCAGAGCCCCTGGCCTTTCTCGCTTCGTGACCCGCGCCGTGATGCTCCAGGGCACGGGCTCCGGCGTGGGCAAGTCGCTGCTGGTGGCGGGGCTGTGCCGGGCGCTGCTGCGACGCGGGCTGCGGGTGCGGCCGTTCAAGCCGCAGAACATGTCGAACAACGCGGCCGTTGCGGCCGACGGCGGCGAGATCGGGCGGGCGCAGGCGCTGCAGGCGCTGGCGTGCGGGGTGGCGGCGTCGGTGCACATGAACCCTGTGCTGCTCAAGCCGCATGGCGGGGACGGCGCGGGCGCGGGGGCGCAGGTCGTGGTGCAGGGGCGGGTGCGCGGGGTGGCGCGCGCCCGCGAGTACCAGGCGATGAAGCCGGGGCTGATGGGGGCGGTGCTGGACAGCTTCGCGCGGGTGGGCGCCGGGGCGGACGTGGTGGTGGTGGAGGGGGCGGGGAGCGCGTCGGAGGTCAACCTGCGCACCGGCGACATCGCCAACATGGGGTTCGCGCGCGCGACGGGGACGCCGGTGGTGGTGGTGGGCGACATCGACCGCGGCGGGGTGATCGCGAGCCTGGTGGGCACGCATGCCGTGCTCGACGCCGGGGACAGGGCAATGGTGCGCGGGTTCATCGTGAACCGGATGCGCGGGGACCCGACGCTGTTCGACGCGGGGATGGCGGCGATCGCGCGGCATACCGGATGGGCGGGGCTGGGGCTGGTGCCGTTCTTCGAGGGGGCGCGCGGGCTGCCGGCGGAGGATGCCGCGGACCTGGAGGCGGCGGTGGCCCGGCCGGGGGACGGGCGCGGCGGGCGGCTGCGGGTGGCGGTGCTGGTGCTGCCGCGGATCGCGAACTTCGACGACCTCGACCCGCTGGCGGCGGAGCCGGGGGTGGAGCTGCTGATGCTGCGGGCGGGCGAGCCGGTGCCGGCGGGGTGCGACCTGGTGCTGCTGCCGGGGTCGAAGGCGACGCTGTCGGACCTGGCGAGCCTGCGGGCGGCGGGGTGGGACGTCGACGTGGCGGCGCACCGGCGACGGGGCGGGCGGGTGCTCGGGCTGTGCGGCGGCTTCCAGATGCTCGGGGGGAGCGTGGCCGACCCGGACGGGGTGGAGGGGCCGCCCGGGCGGGCGGCCGGGCTCGGGCTGCTGGCGGTGGACACGGTGCTGTCGGGGCACAAGCGGCTGGAGGCGGTGCGCGGGGTGTCGGTCGAGGACGGGGTCGCGTGCGAGGGCTACGAGATGCACATGGGCGTCACCGACGGGGCGGACGCGGCGCGGCCGATGCTGAGGCTGGAGGACGGGCGGGCGGACGGGGCGTGGTCGGCGGACGGGCTGGTGGGGGGGACTTACCTGCACGGGCTGTTCGCGGGGGACGCGCAGCGCTCGGCGTGGCTGCGCCGGCTCGGGGGGGCGGGGTCGGTGCGGCGGCACGCGGCGGAGGTGGAGGCGACGCTGGACGCGCTGGCGGCGCACCTGGAGCGGCACGTGGATGTCGACGGACTGCTGGCGCTGGCAGAGTAAGGAAGGCCAGGGGCTCTGGCCCTGGACCCCGCCAAAGGCGAGCCTTTGGAATCCGATTCCTGAGTCAAGGGATCAAAGGGCCTCACGGCCCTTTGCGGGTCCGGGCAGAGCCCGGCCTTCCTTCGCTCAGGCCCCGGCCAGCAGGAGCAGGCCGAGGGCGGCAGCTTGCACCAGGCAGGCGGTGCGGTACAGCGCCAGGGCGCGGCGCAGGTCCGGGCCGCGCGCCTCCGCCCTGCCCTGCCCCATCCACGGGCCGGCCACCGGCACGCCGGCGTAGGTCCTCGGGCCGGCGAGGCGCAGGCCGAGGGCGCCGGCCATCGCCGCTTCCGGCCAGCCGGCGTTGGGCGAGCGGTGCAGGCGTGCGTCGCGCCGCACCGCGCGGACGGCTCCGGCGGGGTCGCAGGGGGCGCCGCACAGCCGGTGCAGGCCGGCCGCAAGCACGATCCACAGCGCGGCCAAGCGCGAGGCCGGCAGGTTGACCACGTCGTCCAGGCGGGCTGCCGCCCAGCCGAACGCCTCGTGGCGCGGGGTGCGGTGGCCGATCATGCTGTCGGCGGTGTTGGTGGCCTTGTAGAGCACCAGGCCCGGCAGGCCGGCCAGCAGGCCCCAGAGCGTGGGGGCCACCACGGCGTCGGAGAAGTTCTCGGCCAGGCTCTCGATTGCGGCGCGCGCCACGCCGGCCTCGTCGAGGCTGGCCACGTCGCGGCCGACGATGCGCGCCACCGCGCGGCGGCCGGCGGCCAGGCGCGCGGCGGGCGCGGGCTGCGCGGGGTCGTCGAGGGCGTCGGCGACGGCGCACACGTGGGTCCACAGGCTGCGCTGGGCGAACAGGGTGCCGGCGAGGGCGGACAGCAGGATCAGGGCGGGCCAGCGGGGCAGCCACACCTGCGCGCCGGCCTGCAGCGCCGCCGAGGGCGCGGTGGCGGCGGCGAGCAGCAGCGCCAGGGCGAGCACGCCGTTGAGCCGGCGGCGGGCGGGCGGTAGGGTCTCGCGATTGAGCGCGCGGTCCAGCCGGGAGATCAGCGCGCCGATCCACGTCACGGGATGGCCGGCCAGTTGGAACACCGCCTCCGGATAGCCGAGGGCCGCCTCGATGCCGAGGCCGCCCAGCACGAGTGCCGCCGAGATCGCCAGGATGCCGCCTCCCCGGCCGACGCGGGCCGTGCGGGGGGCGATAGCATGGGCGGCGGTGGGGCGCAGGGGGGAAGGAAGGCAGGCAAGGCCAGGGGCTCTGCCCCTGGACCCCGCCAAAGGCGAGCCTTTGGAAACCGCTTGTCTAAGGGAGGGGTTTCCAAAGGCCCCTGGCCTTTGGCGGGTCTGGGCGGAGCCCGGCCTTGCCTGCTGTGCTTCGGATGGCCATGAGCGACGACGCCCACGGCGGGCGGCGGCTTGCGGCGGAGCGGCGCTTCCCGGCTGCGCCGCGGCCGTTGCTGGACCTGTCGACCGGCATCAACCCGGTGGCCTACCCGGTGCCGGCGCTTCCGGCGGAGCTGTGGGCACGGCTGCCCGACCCGGAGGCGGTGGCGGGGCTGGAGGCGGCGGCGGCGGCGGCGTTCGGCGTGGGCGATCCGGCGCTGGTCGTGGCGGCGGCGGGGACGCAGGCGATCATCGGGGTGCTGCCCTACCTGCTGCCGGCCGGCGAGGTGCGGGTGGTGGCGCCGACCTACGCGGAGCACGCCAGGAGCTGGGCGGCCGCGGGGCGCACGGTGGGCGAGGTCGCGTCGGCGGACGGGCTGGCGGGGGCGGTGATCGGGGTGCTGTGCAGCCCGAACAACCCGGACGGGCGGTGCGTGGCGCCGGGCGAGGTGCTGGCGCTGGCGGACGCGATGGCGGCGCGCGGCGGCATGCTGGTGGTCGACGAGGCGTTTGCGGAGCCGGATGCGGCGGCGGTGGCCGGGGGTCATCCTGCGCTGGTGCGGCTGCGCTCGTTCGGCAAGTTCCACGGGCTGGCGGGGCTGCGGCTCGGCTTCGCGGTGGCGCCGGCGGGATTGGCGGCGCGGCTGCGCGCGGTGCTGGGGCCGTGGCCGGTGTCCGGGCCGGCGGCGGCGGTGGGCACGGCGGCGCTGGGCGACGGGGCCTGGACTCGCGAGACGCGGCGGCGGCTCGCGGCGGATGCGGAACGGCTCGATGGGGTGCTGCGCGGGGCGGGGCTGCGGGCCGCGGGCGCGGGGGGCACGACGCTGTTCCGGCTGGTGCACGAGCCGGCGGGGCTGTGGCAGCGGCTCGGGGAACGCGGCGTCCTGGTGCGGCGGTTCGCGCGGCAGGGGTGGCTGCGCTTCGGGCTGCCGGGAGCGGAGGGCGAGTGGGAGCGGCTAGAGGCGGCGCTGGCCGTCGGGACGGCGGGTGCGGACGGGCGGACGGGCGAGGCGACGGCGGGCGGGGAGCAGGCCGGGCAGCCGGGTGGCGTCGGAGCGGACGATGTCGCGGGCGAAGTCGCGGTCACCGGCTCGGCCGGTGCGCCGGGGTTCGACGCGGCGTTCCGCGAGGGGCTGGACGCGCTGTTCCGGTGGCGGCGCGACGTGCGGCGGTTCCGGCGCGACGCGCTGGCGACGGGCACGCTGCAGCGGCTGATCGCCACAGCGTGCCTCGCGCCGTCGGTCGGGCTGTGCCAGCCCTGGCGGTTCGCTGTGGTCGACGATCCGGCGCGCCGCGCGCGGGTCCGCGCGGTGTTCCGTGCCAGCAACGCCCGGGCGCTGGCGTGCTACGAGGGCGAGCGCGCGCGGGAGTATGCGCGGCTCAAGCTGTCCGGGCTGGAGGACGCGCCGGTGCAGTTCGCGGTGTTCGCGGACCGCGCCACCGTGGCCGGACACGGACTCGGCCGTGCGAGCATGCCGGAGATGGCGGAGTACTCCGTGGTCACGGCCGTGCACACGCTGTGGCTGGCGGCGCGCGCGGAAGGGCTCGGGCTGGGCTGGGTGTCGATCCTCGATCCGGCGGAGGTGGCGGCGGCACTCGACCTGCCGGCGGCGTGGCGGATGATCGGGTATTTCTGCCTCGGTCATCCGCAGGCCGAGACCGAGCGGCCGGAGCTGGAACGGCTGGGCTGGGAGAGCCGCCGGCCGGCGTCAGGGTTCATCGTGCAGCGTTAGCGGCAGCAACGCTGGACCTCGGCCCGGCAGCGGCCAATGCCCGATTTTCCTGGGTTGACTGTGGCACTATGGTACTTGATCACGGATGCGTGATGTCAAGCCTTATTGTTGTTTTGTTAGCTTTGGTGACGCAGATTGCCCGGCATGTCAGCAGTCACCCCCGAGACCGAGAGCGTGGGCATGCGGATTCGCAGCCTGCGGCGCGAACGCGGCCTCACCCAGGAGGACCTGGCTGCCGCCACCGGGGTCTCGCGCAGCGCGGTGGCGCAGTGGGAAACCGACCGGGCCGGCCAGGTGCGCGGCAACCTGAGCCGGATCGCCGACGTGCTGGGCATCGGCGTCGAGGTGCTGCTGCATGGCGCGGCGTCGCGCGGCGGCGCCGAAGCGGCGAGCGGCGACGAGCTGGCGCTGCTGCGGCTGTATCGCGAGTGCGCGCCGGAGGACAAGGCGTTCCTGCTGCGCACGGCGCGCAAGCTCGCGAGGACGGCGCCGGCGGGGTAGCGCGGCCGCGGGCCCCGCGCCCGGCCGCGTCAGGGTGCGCCGCGCGGGGATCGTGCACCCCGCCGCCCGTCCGCGCGTTCACCGTCCGCAGGAACGGGGGACGCCATGCCAGAGACGACCGCGATGACCACGACGGGGCTTCCCGCGACGGCCGGCGACGCGCTGCGCGAGGCGCTGGAGCGGCTGGAGTCCGGGCGCGGCCTGGTGGTGCGGGTGGCCGACCTGATGGGCGGGGCGCTGGGGCGGGCGACGCGGATGGGCGCGCGCGGACTCGGCGTGCCCGCGCCGCTGCAGAGCCGGATGCGCGGGGTGGCGGAAGCGGCGCTGGCGCGGGCCTACGACGTGGCGATCCTCGGGCTCGACCTCACGGACGGCGATCCGCGCCGCGCCGGGCTGCTGCGCCGCGCGGCGGTGATGGTGTCGGGCGCGGCGGGCGGCTTCGCCGGGATGGCCGGGTTCCTGCCGGACGCCACCATCACCACCCTGTCGATCATGCGCGAGATCGCGGCGATCGCGCGCGAGGCGGGCGAGGACCTGTCGAGCGCCGGAGCCCGGCGCGCCTGCCTGGAGGTGTTCGCGCTGCGCGGGCCCGGCGGGACGGGCGAGGCGGAGGGCGAGTCCGAGCTGGGGTATTTCTCGGCCCGGCTGCTGATGCAGGGGCGGCCGATGGTGATGCTGGTGGGCGAGGTCGCGGCGCGCTACGGGGTCACCCTGTCGCAGAAGTTCGCGCTGCAGGCGGTGCCGATCGCCGGCGCGCTCACCGGGGCGGCGCTGAACGCGGCGTTCCTCGCGCACTACGGCGACCTGGCGCGGGCGCATTTCACGATCAGGCGGCTGGAGCGGCTGCACGGCGCGGCGGCGGTGAGGGACGCGGCGCAGGAGATCCGGGCGGGGTTCGGCCAGGGGTAGGTAAAGCCTGGCAAGGCAAGCAAGGCTGGGCTCTGCCCAGACCCGCCAGGGGCGAGCCGCCCCTGGACCCGGCCTCACTCAAGGAGAGGGTTCCAAGGGCTTGCCCTTGGCGGGGTCCAGGGCAGAGCCCCTGGCCTTCCTGTCCTGACAGGTCCAGCGCAATCGGCTGCTGGCATCAGGTGAAGCTGGCCTGGGTGAGATTGGCGACACCCTGGAACATGATCTTCGTCCCGTCGGCCAGCGTGACCTGGGTGCCGCCGCCGGTGGTGGTGCGCGAAGCGTAGGCGGCCGCGTCGGCATTGTCGCCGTAGTACTTCAGCGAGACCGTGTCGGTGCCGGCCTTGAAGTCGGTGATGACGTTGGTGTTGCCGGAGTCGTTGTTGACGAAGATGTAGGTGTTGGCGCCGCCGCCGCCGGTCATGGTGGCAGAGCCAAGGCCCGCGAAGACGACGTCGTTGCCGGAGCCGCCGATGATCTGGCTGGTGCCGAAGCCGGAGAAGTAGGTGTTGGACGCGGTCGACGCGGCGCCGCCCAGGGTGACGTTGCCGGCGCCGCCAACCGCGAGCACTGCGGCCGAGCCGACCACGGCGACGACGTTGTTGTCGGCGGCGGTGACGGTGCTGGCGCCGTTGCCGACGGTGATGGTGGTGCCGGCGGCGGCCGGCGCGCCGTAGAAGGCGCCGCCGCCGCTGCCGTCGACCATCGTGCCGCCGCCGACCCCGCCGTAGACCAGGGCGGCCCCGGCGCCGCCGGTGAAGCTGCTGCGGCCGGGGCCGCCGACAAACTCCATGGCGCCGCTGCCGGCGGTGACCACGCCTCCGTCGCCGTTGCTGCCGTAGACGGTTTCCGACCCGGCGCCGCCGATTACCGTGCTGGCGTAGCTGCCGCTGATGAAATAGCTGTTGCCGGCGCGGCTGCCGTAGTCGGTCACGGCGCTGGCGGCGAAGATCGTGTCGCTGCCGCTGCCGCCGCGGATGGTGTCTACGCCGCGCGCGTTGACCAGCGTGTTGCCGCTGCCCAGCACGATCATGTCCTGCGCCTGGGCCTGGGTGGTCACGGTGGCCAGGCCGGTGCCGGTGGTGATGGTGCCGCTGCCGGTGCCGCCGAGCACGCTGCCGCCGATCGAGAGGGTGATCTGGTTCTGGCCCGGGCCTTCGCCGCCGAGCACGGTGTCGTTGACGCCGAGGCCGAGCAGGATGTCGGTGCCGCCGTTGCCGGCGAGCAGCACGTTGCCGGCGCCGCCGTCGCTGAGCGTGGTGTCGGTGGTGCCGTTGAGGATCACCACTTGGTAGCCGGTGGGCGCGGTGAGCGTGCCGCCTTCCGTGGGGCTGGTGACCTGCAGGACGTTGACCATGCCCGCGATCGCGGCGGTGGCAACGGCGGCGCCGTCCGAGGAGATCACGAGGTGGCTGGTGGCGGACAGCGTGCCGATGAGCTGTCGGACCACGCCCTGGTAGGCGACGGAGTGCTGGGTCAGGTCGAGCGCCGCCGTCGAGGTGACCTGGGTGGACTCGGTGGTCGCGGTGGTGCCGCCGCCGGTGCCGGTTGCCGGCCCGGTGCCGGGGTAGGCGCTGACCGGGGTGCCGCCAGGGGTGCTGACGCCGACGCTGATCGGGATGCCGGTCCCGGTGCCGGACCCCAGGGTGCTGACCGGGGTGGTGCTGCCGGTAGCGGGATTGGTGGGCTGGACCACGCCCACGGAGACGGGGGTGCCGCTGCCGGTGCCGGTCGCGGGGTTGGTCGTGGTTCCGACTGTCACCGTGGTGCCTGTCCCTGTGCCCGTGCCCGTCGTGGTGCCGCCGGTGCTGGTTGTGGTGCCGCCGCTGCTGGTGCCGCCGCTGCCCGAGACGGGCGTGGTCGCGACGGGCGGGGTCGAGACCGGTGTGGTCGCGACGGGGGCGAGGGTCACGCCGATGGTGGTGCCGGAGATGGTGCTGCTCGTGGTGAACGTCTCGTTGGCGTAGCTGCCGGAAAGCTGCACGCTGCCGAGCATCTGGGTGCCGTAGTAAAGGCTGAGCATGTCGGAGGCGGAGGAGAAGCTGGCCGTGACCGCGGCCTGGCCGATGAACAGCGTGTTGCCGGGCTGCAGGCCGGACAGCACGCCGCCCGGCAGGTAGGAGACGCTCGACAGGTAGAGCGTGCTGCCGGTGCCGAGCAGGCTGAGCGACTGCCCCGCCGCGGCGACGCCGGTCAGCTCGAGCACCCCGCCGGGGGCGGCCGCCAGGGTGCCGGTGCCGCTGGTGGCGCCGACGTAGAGCGTGCCGCCCTGCGCGGTGATGGTGCCGTTGTTGACCAGGGTGGCGAACAGGCCGAGCCGGCCGAACCCGGACACGCTGGCGCCGGCGTCCACGGTGATCGCGCCCGCGGTGGGCGCACCGGCCTGGCCGATCTCGACCGAGCCGGCGCCGGCCGTGGTGACCGCGGAGGCGGCGTTTGCCAGCACCAGGCCGTCGAGGCGGATCGTCGAGTTGTCGCCGGCCTGCAGCGCCGCGGCCGCGCTGCCGCCCAGCGTCGTGGTGCCGCCGATCGACACCTGTCCGGCGCCGCCGGAGGCGAGCAGGCCGGCGCCGAGGGTGGCGGCGTGGGCCGACAGGGTGCCGAACACGCCGAGCGTTCCGGTGAGCTGCAGCGCGCCGGTGCTGAAGGCGCCGGCGAGGGTGGCGTTGCCGGACGCGGCGAGGCTTGCCGCGCTGCCGATGCCGGTGAGCAGGGCCGGCGTGGCCAGCGGGCCGGGCAGGGTCACGGTGGCGGCACTGCCCGGGGCCGTGGTGGCGACGGCGGCGCCGGTGGTGGTGTCGGCCCAGTTCGACGCGGTGCCCCAGTCGCTGCCGCCCGTGCCGCTCCAGGCGAAGGTGTCGGTGGCCGAGCTTGCCGGAACCGGAGGGGTCGGGGGGACCGGCGGCGTCGTGCCGGTGGTGGAGGTGCCGCCGGTGCTGGTGCCGCCGGTGCTCGTGCCGCCGATGCTCGTGCCGCCGGTGCTCGTGCCCGTGGCGGAGGCGGGGGGGAGCGTGACCGCCGTGCCGCCGGCGCCGTCCGCGGCGACCGAGAAGCCGGAGGCGGCGTACTGGCCGGCCAGCGCCAGGGTGGCGGCGACCTGGCTGCCCTGCAGCAGGCTCAGCGTGCCGTGGACGGAGTCCGTCTGGGTCCATTGCGCGGAGGTCGCCACGCCGCCGGCCACGTCGATGACGTCGCCCGACACCAGGCCGCTCACCAGGCCGGCGGGCGCGTCGGCGAAGCCGGCCAGGACGAGGCGGCCGGTGGCGTCGGCGAAGCTCACCGCGGCGGCGCCGCTGGCACCGGACAGCGCCAGGGTGGCACCGGCGCCGATCGAGAGGGTGCCGGTGCCGAGCACTGTGCCGACGGACAGCGTGCCGCCCGAGGCGGCCAGGGTGCCGAGCAGCGCCACGGTGCCCGCGACATCCGCAGCGCCCCAGCCGGACACGGTGGCGCCGGAGTCGATGGTCAGCGTGCCGGCCGCGGCCCCGCCGGCCAGGCCGATCTCCAGCGTGCCGCCGGAGCCGACCGCGAGCGTGCCGCCGGCGAGCGAGGCGGAGGCCGCCTGCAGAGAGCCACCGATCGCCTGCGCGGTGCCGGCGACCGCCAGCGCGCCGGACAGGCTCACGGATTCCGCGGCGCCCGCGGTCAGGGTGCCGGCGGCCACGCCGGCGGTGCCGGCGGACAGGCTGCCGCCGGCGAGCGACAGCCGGCCGGCCACGCTGCCGGAGCCGACGGACAGCGCGCCCACGCTGATCGCGCCGCCCAGGGCGACGTTGCCCTGGGTCAGCAGCGAGCGCGCGGCGCCGGGTCCGGCGATCGTCAGCGTGGCGGTGGCGGCGGGGCCGTCGATCTCCACCGCGTTGCCGGCGCCCGGGGTGTTGTTGGCGGCGCGGCCGGTGGTGACGTCGAGCCAGCCGGCCGGGCTGCCCCAGCCGCCGCTGGCGCCGTTCCAGACGTAGGAGTCGCTGGCGCCGTCGGCGGGCGTGGTGGTGGTGCCCGTGGTGCTGCCGGTGCCGGTGGTGGTGCCCGTGCCGCTGCCGGTCACGGAGCTCAGGGTGATCGCGGTGCCGTTGGTGCCGGAATGCGCGGTGGAAAAGGTGTAGCTGCTGAAGTCGCCTGCCATCAGCAGGGTGGCGGCGACCTGCCCGGAGTAGAGCAGCGTCAGGGTGCCCGCGCCGCCGGTGGTGTTGGCGGCGTAGCGCGTGGAGGTGATGGTGTCGTTGGGCAGCAGGATCTGGTCGCCCGGCGCGAAGCCGGTGATGGTGCCCGCGGGCAGGGTGCGCTCGTCGAGCAGGGCGAGCGTCGTGTTCGTGCCGGTCACGTCGACCGTGATGCCGGCCGCGACCGGGCCGTCGAGCATGGCGGCGGAGTAGCTGGTCACCGACAGCGTGCCGGTGCCGGTGAGGGTGCCGAGCGTCAGCGTGCCGCCGGTGGCGATCAGGCTGCCGTTGTCGACGATCGCGCCTGTGGACTGGACGCGGCCGTTGCCCTGCAGGAAGGCGCCGGCATCGATCGTCACCACGCCCGCTGCGGCGTGGCCGAGGGTGCCGACCTCGATCGAGGAGATCGAGTCCACGCTCACGGACGCGCCGCTGCCGCCGCCCATCACCAGGTCGCCGACCTGGACGGTGGCGGTCTCGGAGGCGGACAGGGCGGTGACCGGCAGGCCGACGCCGCTCATGCCGTTGCCCAGGGTCAGCAGGCCGGAGATCGACAGGGTGGCGCCGGCGCCGCCGACCGACACGCTGCCGTTGACCGCGGTCAGGGCGGTGCCGCGCAGCGACGCGCCTGCGTCGACCTCGAGGCTGGAGGGGGCGGAGCTGGTGCCGAGCGAGGTGCTCGCCGCGAACACGCTGCCGGTCAGGTCGACGTCGCCGGCCACCGTGAGCGAGGCGACCTGGCCGGTGCCGCCGACCACGACGTAGGAGCCCTGCCCGCCGGTGATGGTGGCCGAGTCAGACGCGCCCGGCGGGGCGGCCGCCGGCGCGCCGGTCGAGGAGACGAGCCAGTCCGCGCCGGTGGCGAAGCTGCCGTTGCCGCCGAACCAGGCATAGCCGGCGGTGACGGCGGCCGCCGGCGGCGGCGGCGGCGCGGTGACGGTGCCGGACGTCGTGGTACCGGTGGAGCTGCTCGGGGAAGAGACGGTGATGGCGGTGCCGCCGGCGCCGTTCGGGGTCGCGAGAAAGGTGTCGCCGTCGTAGTTGCCGATCAGGGTGAGCGTGCTCTGCACCTGGGCGCCGCTCAGCAGCGACAGGGACCACAGGCCGGCGGACACCTTCGTGGCGCTCACCGTGACGGCGTCGCCGCGATCGAGGATCGTGTCGCCTGGAGCGAAGCCGGTGATGGTGCCGGAGGGCGCCAGCGCGGCGTGGCCGAACTCCAAGACGCTGTTCGCCGCCATGGCGATGGCGAACGCCCCGCCGGTGCCGCCCTCCAGGTCGAGCGTCGCGCCGGCGCCGACCGCGAGCGTGCCGGAGCCGTTGACCCTGCCCAGGCTCAGCACGCCGCCGCTGGCCAGGATGGTGCCGTAGTCCACGATGGTGCCGCCGAGCGCCACGGTGCCGGCACCGGAGACCTGGGCGCCCGCGTCGACGACCAGGGCGCCGGCGACCGCGTTGCCGCCGCCGCCGATCTCCAGGCTGCCGGAGCCGTCGATCGCCACGGTGTCGGTGACGCCGGCCGAGAGCTGCAGGCCGGCGAGCCGCGCGCTGGCGCCGTCGCCGACCTCGAACCTGGCGTACGGCTGGGCGGCGCCGCTGCCGCCCAGGGCGAGGGTGCCGCCGACGGAGAGCTGCGCGCCGGAGGACAGCAGCAGCGCGCCGTCCAGCAGGGAGGCGGCACCGGCGACGCTGGCCGAGGCGCCGGCGGCCAGGGTGAGGCCGCCGACCACGCCGGCGTTGCCGATCGCCAGCGACCCGAACGCGTAGCTGCCGTTCAGCACGCTGCTGTTGAGGAACAGGGCGGCGTTCGCCTGGCCCGGGCCGTAGATCTGCTGCACCGTGGCGCCAGACGGGCCGTTGACGGTGACGCTGTTGCCGCTGCCGGGCACGGCGGCGCCGGACACGCCGGTGGTGGCGTCGCGCCAGTTGGCGGCGCTGCCCCACGAGCCGCCGGTCGATGTGGTCCAGGTGTAGGCGTCGCTTGTCATTGGTCCACCACAACCGGGAAGCGTCTCACGCCGCCGTGATGCCCTCCTACACCTCTTGCAGAGGAACAGGAAAGCAAATTGCTCGCCGGCGATGAAATTGCGGTGCTTTCTGCAACCGGCAACCACCAGAGTATCTGAGTATGCTCTCTGGTGTCCGTGTCCACTTATCAGCGCAGGGAGGGATTGACGCCGTACTAACGCGACTCTTCCCTCGGCGGCGGGCAGGGCGGATCGAGGGCGGCGGTGGCGTTGCGGAGGATGCCTTGAGATTGCCCTGGTCCGGGGTCACCTTGCGGGCGTGGCAGATGGCCGGCACGCGTCCGCCGCGACATCGGCGGCAACCCGGGCCGTCGCATGCCGTTGCCGGAGCCAAGGAGACCGCCGATGCCATCCATCCATTCCGCCGGCACGGTGCGCGGCACGAGACTGCTGACCGACTACCGCACGGTGCGGACGCAGTCCGACCGCATCGCCGAGGCGCTGGGGCCTGAGGACCAGGTCGTGCAGTCCATGCCCGACGCCAGCCCGGCGAAGTGGCACCGCGCGCACACCACATGGTTCTTCGAGCAGTTCGTGCTGGTGCCGAACGTGGCGGGCTATGCGGTGTTCGACCCCGAATTCTTGTTCCTGTTCAACTCATACTACGAGGCGGTGGGCGCGCGTCATCCCCGGGTGCTGCGCGGGCTGCTCACCCGGCCAACCGCGGAGCGGGTCGCAGGCTTCCGAGCCCATGTCGATGCCGCGATGGAGGGGCTGCTGCCGACGCGCCCGGACCTGGAGCCGCTGGTCTCGCTCGGGCTGCACCACGAGCAGCAGCACCAGGAGCTTCTGCTCACCGACATGATGCACGCGTTCTCGTGCTCTGCGCTGGCGCCGGCGGTGCTGCCGGGGTGGGTGGAGCCGGCGGGCACGCCTGGGCCGACGCGCTTCGTCGAGCGGGAGGGCGGGATCGCCGGCATCGGGCACGCGCTGGCCGACGGCAGCTTCGAGGGCTTTGCCTTCGACAACGAGTCGCCGCGCCACCAGGTCCTGCTGCAGCCGCACGCGCTGGCGGACCGCTTGGTGCGCAACGCGGAGTGGCTGGCGTTCGTCGAGGACGGCGGCTACCGGCGGGTCGGGCTGTGGATGGCCGACGGCTGGGCGCGGGCGCAGGCGGAGGGCTGGGCGTCGCCGCTGCACTGGCGCCAGCGCGACGGGGCGTGGCGGCAGATGGGGCTGGGCGGCGAGGCGCCGCTCGACCTCGACGCGCCGGTGCGTCACGTGTCGTGGTACGAGGCGGACGCCTATGCGCGCTGGGCCGGGGCGAGGCTGCCCACGGAGGCGGAGCTGGAGACTGCGCCTGGGCTGGGGGAGATGTTCGGCCACGTCTGGCAGTGGACCAACAGCGCGTATCTCGCCTACCCGGGGTTCCGGCCGCCGGACGGGGCGATCGGCGAGTACAACGGCAAGTTCATGATCGGCCAGATGGTGCTGCGCGGCGGCTCGTTCGCGACCTCGCCGCGGCACAGCCGGGCGTCGTACCGCAACTTCTTCCACCCAGAGAAGCGCTGGCAGGTGACCGGGCTGCGCCTGGCGCGCGATCTCTGACGTGGACGCGCACGAGGCTGGCGCGGCGGCGCGGGCGGACGGGGCGGACGCAGGGGCCGACGCCGGTTTTGATGCCGGCGGCAACGCGGGTCTCGACGCGGGCGTGCTGGCCGACGCGCTGGCTGGGCTGTGCGCGCCGCGCAAGACGCTGCCGGCCAAGCTGTTCTACGATCCCGAGGGGTGCCGGCTGTTCGGGCTGATCACCGCCCTGCCCGAATACTACGTCACCCGGACGGAGCGCGCGCTGCTGGAGACGGTGGCGCCGGAGGTGGCGGCGGGCGTCGCGGAGGGCGCCGTGCTGGTGGAGTACGGCGCCAGCGACGAGGCCAAGGCGCTGCTGCTGCTCGACGCCACGCCGCGGTTCTCCGCCTACGTGCCGATCGACGTCGCGGGGCCGGAGCTGGCGCTGCTGGCCGGACGGATGGGCCGGTCGCATCCCCGGCTGGAGGTGCATCCGGTGACCGCGGACTTCCTGTCGCCGCTGTCGCTGCCCGATGCGGTGGCGGCGCGGCCGCGGCTCGGGTTCTTTCCCGGCTCCACGATCGGCAACCTCGATCCCGGCGCGGCGCGGGCGTTCCTGCGCGAGGTGCGCGCGACGCTGGGGCGCGGCGCGCGGTTCCTGGTGGGCGCGGACCTGCGCAAGGACCCGGCGGTGCTGGTGCCCGCGTATGACGATGCGCAGGGGGTGACGGCCGCGTTCAACCGCAACGTGCTGCACCGGCTCAACCGGGAGGCGGGGGCGGACTTCGAGCCGGACGCGTTCGCGCACCGGGCGCTGTGGAACGACGCGCTCGGGCGCATCGAGATGCACCTGGTCAGCCAGCGGGCCCAGGAGGTCAGGATGGGCGGGCGGCGGATCGGCTTCGCGGCCGGCGAGACCATCCACACCGAGAACAGCTACAAGCACACCGTCGACGGCCTGCGCGCCCTGGCCGCCGAGGCGGGGTGGACCGGGCTGCGCGTGTGGACCGATCCCGTCGGAATGTTCTCGATCCACCTGCTCGGCGAGAGCACGGAACACCAGGAGCCGACCCCATGACCCATCGCTGCGCGCCACCCGACGCGTCCATCCCGTCGCAGGCGCTGCTGCGCGCCGTGGCCGGCGCCTGCATACTGTGCGCCGGGCTGCTCGCGGCGGTGCCGTCGGCACGGGCGCAGACGGCTGCGGCGCCGGCCGAGCCGCCGGCCGCATCCGGCACCGCCACGCCGCCCGACATCGTCAAGCCGCGCACCGCCGGTCCCGGCGACAGCACGGCCGGGGTGATCCATCCCGGGCAGACCGGCGACGCCGAGATGCACGTGCCGCCGCCGGCCGACAAGTCGTTCCCGACGCCGGTGATCCGGCCGCAGACGATGCAGGGCAACGGCACCCCGGTGGTGCCGAAGTAGCCGCTCCCCTGTCCGCCCCGGTCACGGCGGCGCGCCGGGAGCATCCGGACCGGCCCCTGGTCGGCGTGGGCGTGGCCGTGCTGCGCGGGCCAGAGGTGCTGCTGGTGCGCCGCGGGCGCGAGCCTGGGCGGGGGCGCTGGGCGCTGCCAGGCGGCGCGCAGCGGGTCGGCGAGACCGTGGAGCAGGCCGCGCGGCGCGAGCTGCGCGAGGAGACCGGGCTCGAGGTCGGGGCGCTGCACCTCGTCGGCTACGTGGACGCCATCCATCCCGGGGCGGACGGGCGGGTGCGCTTCCACTACACGATTCTTGATCTCGCGGCGGCGTGGCACAGCGGCGAGCCGGTGCCCGGGGACGACGCGCAGGCGGTGGAGTTCGTGGCGGTGGTTGCGCTGGCGGAGCGCGAGGTCGGGGTGGAGACGGAGCGGATGGTCGCCCTGGCTCGGGAGAGACTGGCGGAGGCGGCAGGAAGCAGGGCCGGGCTCTGCCCAGACCCGGCGAAGGGCAGAATCCTTTGGGAACCCTCGATCTAGAAGCCGTCAGGACGCACGCAGCAGCTCGTTGCTTTGAGCAAAAAAGAAAGATTCTTCTTTTTCTGAAGAAAAAGAAGCAAAAAGACTTTGCATGTAAGACTCTGGGCGCGCGAGCGGCGCCGGAGCCCAATGGGCAAAAGTTCTTTGGTTCTTTCTTTCAAGAAAGAACACGCTTTTTTGCTGCCGTTGCCGAGAACACCAGGCTGCCGGGCTCCTGAAAGCCGTTTAAGTATGGCTTCTTTGGGTGGGACTCCGACGGAGTTCCCCGTCGCCTGGTTCAGCTACGGCGACGACGGGTCTGCGATGGCCGCGAGGTACCGAGCGAGGTCGCGATGCCGGCGGCGACGAGGCCGAGCGCCGCGATCGGCAGCCAGGCCGGCCTGACGATCAGGGGGGCGATGGCGCGCCACAGCAGCGGGCCGCACAGCGCCTGCATCCGGGCCACGAGGCCGGTGTCGAAGCCGTGCAGCGCCTCGCCCAGGGTCATGTCCTGCGGCCCGAGCAGGGCGAGGGCGAACGCCCCCACGAGGAGGATGGCCGCGATCAGGCTGAAGGCGCGCAGGGCGATCACATGAAGTACTTCCGTGTGGTGGTGTCGGGGTAGAGGGAGGCGACGAACTCGCCGTAGCCGTTGTAGAGCTGGGTCGGCACGCGGGCATCGGACCCGATCAGCCGCTCGCTGGCCTGGCTCCAGCGTGGGTGCGGCACGGCGGGGTTCACGTTGGCCCAGAAGCCGTACTCGTCCGGGTTGATCGCCTCCCAGAAGGTGTGCGGCTCGGTGTCGGTGAAGCTGATCGTGACGATCGACTTGGCGGACTTGAAACCATATTTCCAGGGCAGGGCGAGGCGGAACGGGCCGCCGTCCTGCGGCGGCAGCGGCTTGCCGTACATGCCGGTGACCATGAACGGCAGCGGGTTGGTGGCCTCCGCCATGGTGACGCCCTCGGTGTAGGGCCAGGGATAGAAGCTCTGGCGCAGGCCGGGCATCACCTTGGGAAGCTGCGCGGTGATGAAGGTGACGAACTTGGCCGAGGACAGCGGCCTGGCGAGCTTGACCAGCTCGGCGAGCGGGAAGCCGGTCCAGGGCACGGTCATCGCCCAGGCCTCGACGCAGCGGTGGCGGTAGACGCGCTGCTCGAGCGGCATGCGGCGCAGCAGGTCGTCCAAACCAAGGGTCATCGGCGCCTCGACCAGGCCGTCGATCTTGATGGTCCACGGCGTCTGGGGAAGCTTCTGCGCGGCGCGCCAGATCGACTTGTCCTCGCCGAATTCGTAGAAGTTGTTGTAGGTGGTCGCCGCGTCCTCGGGCGTGATGGCGCGGCCGGCGACGTAGGCGGGATCGATCGCGGGGTCCTGGGACACCGGGGTCGCGTCGGCGGCGCGAGCACGGCCGGCCAGGCCGAGTGCCGCGGCGCCTGCGACCGCGCCGGCCAGCGCAGAGCGGCGGCCGAGCACCGCGCCTTCCGGCGTCGCGGCGCTTTCCGGCAGCTCCCAGCCGCGTGCAACCCGTATCAGCATCGCCCCAGCTCCTCCGTCCGCAGCACCATGGCCCATGAGAGGGGGTGCTGTCACCGTCCCGCACGATCGCAGGGATGGTTCGTCGCGGCGGGCCGCGTGGTTACGCGCCCGATGGCGTCGCGTCGAAGTTGATCCCGCACCCCGGCTCTGCAAGGCTTGCGGGTCGAACCGTCCGGAGTGTCGCCGCGTGTCCAGGTCCCGCCTGCCCTGCCCTGCCCGCCCTGGCTGCTCGCGTCCCGGGCGCGCCTGTGGCGGCTGCTTCCATGCTGCCCGCCCCGGACGCGACCTGGCGGGGAGTGCGCGATGAGCGCCTCGCTGACGCGGCGGCGCGTGCTGGTCACCGGCGGGGCGGGGTTCCTGGGCTCGCACCTGTGCGAGCGTCTGCTGGCGGACGGGCACGACGTGCTGTGCGCGGACAACTTCTTCACCGGGCGCAAGGACAACATCGCGCACCTGCTGGGCGATCCGTCGTTCGAGGTGCTGCGGCACGACGTGACGTTCCCGCTGTTCGTCGAGGTGGACGAGATCTACAACCTGGCCTGCCCGGCCTCGCCGATCCACTACCAGTTCGACCCGGTGCAGACCACCAAGACCAGCGTGATGGGCGCCATCAACATGCTGGGACTGGCCAAGCGCACCCGGGCCAAGGTGCTGCAGGCGTCGACGTCGGAGGTGTATGGCGACCCGACGGTGCACCCGCAGACCGAGGACTACCGCGGCAACGTCAACCCGCTCGGCCCGCGCGCCTGCTACGACGAGGGCAAGCGCTGCGCCGAGACGCTGTTCCTCGACTACCACCGCCAGCACGGCGTGCGGATCAAGGTGGTGCGGATCTTCAACACCTACGGGCCGAGGATGCACCCGCAGGACGGGCGGGTGGTGTCGAACTTCATCGTGCAGGCCCTGCGCGGCGAGGACATCACGCTGTACGGCGACGGGCAGCAGACCCGGGCCTTCTGCTACTGCGACGACCTGGTCGAGGGCTTCGTGCGGCTGATGGCCACCGGCGACGCGGTGACGGGGCCGGTCAACATCGGCAACCCGCACGAGATCCCGGTTCGCGAGCTGGCGGAGCGGGTGATCCGGCTGACCGGGGCACGTTCGCGGCTGGTGCTCCGGCCGCGGCCGGTGGACGACCCGATGCAGCGCTGCCCGGACATCACGCTGGCGCGCTCGCTGCTGGGGTGGGAGCCGACCGTGGACCTCGACGAGGGGCTCGGGCGGACGATCGCGTATTTCGACCGGCTGCTGGCAGGGCGGGAGAAGCGGCGGACCTCCGTGGGGGCGCAGGCCTGAAGGCTGCCGCGGACCCGTTTCCAGTCGCTGCCGAAGGCAGGAAAGAAAGAGTCTTCTTTTTCTGAAGAAAAAGAAGCAAAAAGACTTTGCCCATTGGGCTCCGAAGCCGCCCGCGTGTCCGGAGCCCAATGGGCCAAAGTTCTTTGGTTCTTTCTTTCAAGAAAGAACACGCTTTCCTTCTGCCATGGCGCATGAAGCCGGGGCTGCCCGGTTCATAATAATTTTTGAGAAGCGACAGACAAGCTTCAGCCCTGCTTCTCGAAAGCCCCGGAGATGGTGATCGCGACCTCGTCGCCGATCAGGGGCACGTAGGTCTTCACGCCGAAGTCGCTGCGGCTGACCAGGCCGGTGATCGCGAAGCCGACGGTGTACTTCTTGTCGAGCGGGTTGGTGCCGGCGCCCACGAACTTCGCGTCGAACGTCACCGGCTTCGTCACGCCGTGCATCGTCAGGTTGCCCGTGACCTTGGCCTCGCCGCGGCCGGTCGGGACGATCTGCGTGGAGGCGAAGGTGATGGTCGGGTATTTGGCGGCGTCGAACCACTGGTCGCCCTTCAGCTCGGCGTCGAGCTTGTCGCTGGTGGTCGAGACGGAGGCGGTCGGCACGCTCACGGAGAGTTTGCTGCCGGCGGGGTTCTTCGGCGTCAGCTCCAGGGTGCCGGAGGCGTCGGCGAAGTGGCCGTAGTAGGTGGTGAAGCCCATGTGGGAGACGCCGAAGCCGACCTGGGTGTGCGCGGGGTCGACGGCGTAGCTGCCGGCCTGGACCTGGGACGGCTCGTGGCTGGCGACCTGGGCCAGGGCCGGGCCGGATGCCGCCAGCACGAGGGCGGCGGACAGAAACGGGAAGCGGGTCATGGAAATTCTCCGTCGAAGCGCGGTGGGTGCGCCCGCCATCGATAGCGGCGCGCGGGCGTGACAGGAAGGCCAGGGCTCTGCCCTGGACCCGCCGGGGGCAGGCGCCCCCGGACCCGCACACGAAAGGAAGAGGCGGGTCGTGCCGCAGGCCCCGTCGAGGTTTCCAAAGGCTTGCCTTTGGCGGGGTCCAGGGGCAGAGCCCCTGGCCTTGCTTCCTTAGAGGCTGTTCGATAAATCGGATTGCCATGGATCGTCGGGAGGGTTGTTCCC
>CAXSFU010000020.1:0-46713 GCA_964236695.1 uncultured Acetobacteraceae bacterium
AAACCGCAGCGCGCGTCCGGGTGGGCGGGGGCCGGCGTGAGCAAGGCCTGGCGCGAGCGAGGCCTGGCGCGGGCGGGTCGCCGGGTGGTGCGGCGGCGTGGCTAGCGGGGGGCGGCCATCGGCTGGCGCATCTGCGGCGCCGAGCCCTGCATCGCGCCACCCTGCATCGCGACGGCGATGCCGGCCCGCGCCGCCGCGATGTCGCCGCGGCCGAGCGCCTGCAGCGCCGCGCCGACGTGCAGCACCCTGGGGTCCTGGTCGGGGCGGCCGCTGGCGCCGATCTCGGTGCTGCGGTCGAGCAGGCGGGTTTCTGCCATCTCCAGCGCCTGCTGCGCCGCCCCGGTGCGGTGATCGGCCAGCGCGCGGTCGGCGGCGCGCAGGAGTTCGTCCGGGCCGGAGTCCGCCGGGGCGTCGGGCTGCGGCAGGTGCGGCGCGATGCCGCCGGGCGTGTCGGCGCGGTCGATGGTGCTGGCCCGGCTCGATGCGGGGCCGGACATCCCGGACGCGGCCTCGTGCCCCGCGGCCTCGTGTCCCGTGGTCTGGGCCAGGGCGACGGGAGTCAGAACGGGGGCGGCGAGGGCTGCGGCGATCAGCAGGCCGGGGGCGGTGCGCATCTCTGGGCGTCCTTTGCGGCGGGCCGGTGCAGGCGGGATGGGGTGGTGGCGGGCCGGGCTGCCGGCCGGCCGCGGCGGGTCAGTGTGCCGTGGTGCCGGTCGCCGTGCTGCCGGCGGCCCCGCCCTGGCCCGCCATGCCGGAAGGACCGGCGCCGGAAGGCTGGGTGTTGGTGGAGATGCCGGAGCCAACGCCGCCCGGCGACACCGGGTCGGTGTGCATGCCGCCCGTGCCGCCGCTGCCGCCACCCATGCTGCCGGAGGTGCTGTTGTCGCCCGCGCCCTGCTGGCCGCGGCCGCTGCCGACCGAGGTCGCGCTCGTGCTGGTCTGCGCCAAGGCGGGGGTGGTAGCGGCCAGGGCGAGCAGGGCGGCGAGGGCGAGGGGGCGCATGGCGATCTCCGGGGTGGGTGGCACGGATGCTACTCCGCGCGGCCGTGGCGGTTGCAGGGCGGGCGATCACGAAGCGGGCCAAGGGCGGAAACAGGCAAGGTTGAGGCTCTGCCTCAAACTCCGCCAAAGGCAGAGCCTCTGGAAACCTGGACTCAAGGGAGGCCGGGTCCAGGGGCGGCTCGCTCCTGGCGGGTCTGGGCAGAGCCCAGCCTTGCTTCCTTGCTAAAGCCCCGCCCGCGCCCGCAGCCCCTCGGGCGGCCGCGCGCCGTACTGCGCGATCACCGCCGCCGCGGCGAGGCTGCCGACGCGGCCGGCCTGCGCGAGGTCGCGCCCCGCCGCGAGCGCCGCGAGCACCCCGGCGGCGTAGGCGTCGCCGGCGCCGGTGGTGTCGAGCACGGCGGCGGGCGCTGCCGCCACGGTGACGGACTCGGCGCCGCGATACAGCATGCTGCCCTGCTCGCCGCGGGTGAGCGCGGCGAGGGCGACCTCGGCGCGGGCCTGGGCGGCGGCGTCCTCGAAGCGGTCGCAGCGGTACAGGCTGCAGATCTCCGCCTCGTTGGCGAACAGGATGTCGACCTCGTTGCGCACCAGGTCGCGGAACGCGTCGCGGTGGCGGCCGACGCAGAACGCGTCCGACAGCGACAGCGCGACCTGGCGGCCGGCGCGGTGGGCGGCCGCGGCGGCACGTCGGAACGCGGCCTGGGCGGCGGGCGGGTCGAACAGGTAGCCTTCGAGGTAGGTCACGGCAGAGTCCGCGACCAGCGCCTCGTCGATGTCGGGCTCCCCGAGGGCGACGGAGGCGCCGAGGAAGGTGTTCATGGTGCGCTGCGCGTCGGGGGTGACGAGGACGACGCAGCGCGCGGTGGGGGCGCCGCCGTGCAGCGGCGGGGTGGCGAAGTGCACGCCCGAGGCGGCGATGTCGCGGCCGAACGCCTGGCCGAGCGCGTCGTCGGCGACCTTGCCGGCGTAGGCCACGCGCGCGCCCAGGGCGGCGGCCGTGGCGCAGGTGTTGGCGGCCGAGCCGCCGCCGGACTGGCGGGCGTCGGGCAGGGCCTCGGTCAGGCGGGTGGCGGTGGCGGCGTCGATCAGGGCCATGGCGCCCGGTCGCATGTCGTGGCGCTGGAGGAAGTCGTGCGGCACGGCGGCGATCACGTCCACGATGGCGTTGCCGATGCCGAGAAGGTCGAAGCGCGCTGGCTGCATGGGCGGTCCCCGGGTGGCCGCGCGCGGCCTGCGCGGGCGAGGGTCCGTAGCATCGAGGCATAGATCAAGGAAGGCCAGGGCTCTGCCCTGGACCCGCCAGGAGCGAGCCGCCCCTGGACCCGGCTTGACTTAGGTAATGGATTCCAGAGGCTTGCCTTTGGCGGGGTCCAGGGGCAGAGCCCCTGGCCTTCCTGTCTCCCGGCCGTGGTCAGCCCTGCCGGCCGTCCCCGTGGCCCAGCAGGGCGAGCAGGTCGGGCACGGCCGAGGCGGCGCAGGGTCGGCTGTAGAGGAAGCCCTGCACCTGGTCGCAGCGGGCGGCGCGCAGGATGGCGACCTGCTCCGGGGTTTCCACGCCTTCGGCCGCGACCTTCATGCCGAGGCTGGCGCCGAGGCCGATGGCGGCGCGCACGATCGCCAGGCTGTCGGCGTTGCGGGCCATGTCGCGCACGAAGGACTGGTCGATCTTGATCTTGTCGAACGGGAAGGAGCGGAGATAGCTCAGCGAGGAGTAGCCGGTGCCGAAGTCGTCCATGGCGATGCGCACGCCCTGGGCGCGGAGCTGGTGCAGGGTGGCGAGCACGGACTCGCTTTCGCGCAGCAGCACGGTTTCTGTGATCTCCAGCTCCAGGCGGCCCGGCGCGAGTCCGGCGCGCGACAGCGCCTCGGCGACCACCTCGACCAAGCGCAGGGTGCGGAACTGGGCGGGCGAGACGTTGACGGCGACGCTGACGGCCTGCGGCCAGCGCGCGGCCTCGCGGCAGGCGCGGGCGAGCACCCACTCGCCGATGCCGACGATGAGGCCGACTTCCTCGGCGATCGGGATGAATTCGCCTGGCGGCACCAGGCCGTGCCTGGGGTGGTGCCAGCGCAGCAGCGCCTCGAGGCCGGCGATGCGGCCGGTGGCGAGGTCGACCTGCGGCTGGTAGTGGACCTCGAACTGCTCCTCCTCGACGGCGCGGTGCAGGTCCAGCTCCAGGCGGCGGCGGGCCTGCACCTGGGCGTCCATCGAGCGTTCGAAGAAGCGCGCGGTGCTGCGGCCCTCCGCCTTGGCCCGGTACAGCGCCATGTCGGCGTTCTTGAGCAGCGCCGGGGCGTCGCGTCCGTCGGCCGGCGCCACAGCGATGCCGATGCTCACGCCGATCGAGACGCGGGCGCTGTCGAGGGTGAACGGCTCGGACAGGGCGGCGACGATGCGCCGGGCCAGGCGCCCGGCCTCGCCGGCGTCGGCCCCGCCTGCGTTCCCCCCGCCTGCGTTGGGCCATCCCGGGTCGGCCCATCCTGCGTCGGCCCCGCCCGAGGCCCTCCCGCCGGCGTCGGACGCGGAGGGGGCGGACAGGGAGCGCTGCACCACGGCGAACTCGTCGCCGCCGAGGCGGGCCACCGTGTCGGCCTCGCCCACGCAGGCCAGCAGGCGCTGCGCCACCTGCTGCAGCAGCCGGTCGCCGGCGGGGTGGCCCATCGCGTCGTTGACTGACTTGAAGTGGTCGAGGTCGAGATGCATCACCGCGAACGGGGAGATCGGCGCGCCGCCGCCGCCGCCCGGGTCGCCAGGCGGGACGGCGTGCTCCGGGACGGCGTGCTCCGGGCCGGCGTGGGGCGGCGCGGAGGGCGTGTCGAGGGCCTGCTGCACCCGCTCGCCGAACAGGATGCGGTTGGGCAGGCTGGTCAGGGCGTCGTGGCGGGCCATGAACATGATCTGCGCCTCGGCGCGCCTGCGGTCGGTGATGTCCTCGAAGGTCGCGACCCAGCCGCCGTCGGCGGTCGGCTGGTGCGAGATCGCCACCACGCGGCCGTCGCGCAGCTCGTGGCACATCGTGGCCTCGCGGCGCTGCGCCACGAAGCGCGTCCAGTCCGCGAACAGGTCGTCGAGGTCGCGCGTGTGGTTGCCGGCGGCGACGTTGAGCGCGATCATCTCGCGCAGCGACAGCCCGGCCACCACCACGCCGGCGGGCAGGCGGAACATCTCGCGGTAGCGGGTGTTGGCCACCTGCAGCCGGCCGTGGCGGTCGTACTGGCACAGGCCCTGCGACATGTTGCTCAGCGCCGCGTCGAACTGCAGGTTGATCCGCTCCAGCTCGGCCGCGCGCGCGCGAAGCTCGGTGATGTCGCTGTAGATCTCGACGAAGCCGCCGGCGCGGGTGCGGGAGCGGCTCACGCGCAGCCAGCGGCCGTCCGCGAGCTGCCACTCCCCGGTGTAGGCGGCGGGTGGGCCGGCAGGCGGCGCTTCGGGGGCGGGCGGGACAAGGTCGGGCGCGGCGAGGTCGGACGCAGCGAGGTCGGACATGGCGAGCTCGGGGCCCACCAGGCGGGAGAACGGCGCGCCCGCGCGCAGCAGCGCCCCGGCGTGGGGGAAGAACTCCGCCGCCTGGGTGTTGGCGAGCGCGATTCGGCCGTGGCGGTCCACCAGCACCACGCCCTCGCTGGTGCTTTCCACCGCGTCCACCAGCAGCGACTGCGCCGAGCGTCGCTGCGTGACCTCGGATTCCATCATGGCGCGGATGCTGTCGCGCATCACCGCCATCGCGGCGAGCAGGCCGCCCAGCTCGTCCTCGCGGCCCTGCGGGATCGCGGTTTCCAGCTCGCCGTCGGCAATGCGCGCGGCGGCGGCGGCGGCGGCGCGCACCGGGCCCACGATGCGCCGGGTCAGCAGCCAGGTGAGCAGCCCGGACAGGCCGATCGCGACCAGCACCGCGAGCGCGTCCAGCCACAGGCTGGTGCCGATCGCGCGCAGCGCCCGCTGCCGGTGGAGGAACCCGTCGCCCGCGGTGATCTCCACCAGGGTCTCGATGCGGCCCTCGACGTCCTGCACGCAGCGGTCCAGCGCCTGCCAGTCGGTCGTGCCCGCCAGCTCCGGCAGCGGCGGGGGCGCGGGCGGCCAGGGCTGCGGCCGGCCGGGCCGGGGCGGGGCGGCCGCGGGCGTCTGCGGCCCCGGCGTCCGGGGCACGGGCGGGCGCAACACGGCGCAGCGGCCCAGCGCCTGCTCCACGGCCTGCGCGGCCGCCACGGCCTGGGGCGAGCGGGCGCGGCTGGCGGCGATGTCGAGGTCCTCGTGCAGCGAGCGCTGCAGCCCGGCCGCGCGGTCCTCGGCGTCCCCGCGGTGCGTCGCGGCGCCGCCTGCCGCCTGGATCGCCGCATCGGACGCGCCGTCCGCCAGGCCGCGCCGCAGCAGCGCCGCCTGCATCCCCGCGAAGTCGACCGCGGCGGCGCGGGCGTAGCTGATGGACTGCAGCGACAGGTCGTAGGTCTCGACCACCAGCCCGCCGGCGCGGCGGATCGCCAGGAACGAGAACCAGCCCAGCGCCGCGGTGACCAGGGTGAGGCACAGGAACGCGGCCAGGATGTTGCTGCGGATCGTGTGCAGGCCCGGGCGGCGCGCGCGCGCGGGGGGCGCGCGGGGGCGGGAGTCGGGCAGCCCGCCGCCGAGCCTGGGCCGCGCGGCGTCCGGGGCGTGCGGATGGTCCACGGTGTCTGGGTCGCTCCCTGGGCCGGTCCCTGCGGCCTGTCGCCGCGCCCCGGACTATCGCACGGTCGCGCCGGCCACAACGTCCGCGTGTCGTGCCGTCCATCCGGCACGCCCGCTTGCCGCTGCCGGCCGCGGCGGGCATGGTCGTGGCCATGGAAGCGATCGTGTTCGCGCGCCGCGTGTGGCGCACAGTGGCGCTGCCCGGGCTGGTGGCCCTGGCCGTGATGGCGGGCGGTGTCGGCGCGCTGCGTGCCGCGCGGGTGGCGGGGGTGTCGCAGAAGAACCGGATGTTCCAGCCGGACACGCTTGTCCTGGACCGCGGCGACGTCGTGGAGATGGTCAACGACGACGCGCCGCTGCTGCACCACGCCTATGTGGCGACGCCGGAGTTCAGCTTCGATTCCGGCGAGCAGCTTCCGGGCAGCCGCACGGAGATCCGCTTCACCGTGCCGGGCACCTTCACCGTGCGCTGCGCCATCCACCCGAAGATGCACCTGGTCGTGACGGTGCGGTGACGCCGGGCGGCGGGGGCTGCGGGGCAGGGGGCGTCGGAAGGGCGGGGCGCGCTGGAGGGGCGGGGGCGTTGGCGGGGCGAGGGCAATGACGGGCCTGCCGCTGCTGCGCGCGCTGCGCCAGCTCGACGATCCGGTGTTCGCCGGCGTGCTGCTGCGCTCGCTGCTGTGGTCGGCGGGCGGCTTCGCGCTGCTGTGCTGGGGGGCGGGGTGGGGCGTGCACCACTGGCTCGTGCCCCACGGCGGGGCGACGTGGCCCGGTACAGCCGGCGCCTGGCTCGGCAGCGCCGCAGGCGCGCTGCTGGCGGCGGCGGCGGCGCTGTTCCTGTTCCAGCCGGTCGCGGTCGTGATCGCCACCTGCTACCTGGAGCGCGTGGCCGGCGCGGTGGACCGCGCCTGGTACCCCGCGCTGCCGCAGCCGCGCGGCGCGTCGCTGGCGGCGCAGGCCTGGGACGGGCTGGCGATCGGGGCGGCCGTGCTGGCGCTCAATCTGGTGGCGCTGGGGCTGGCGCTGCTGCTGCCGGGCATCGGGCTGCTGCTCGGCTGGGCGGTCGCGGCCTGGGCGGTGGGGCGCGGGCTGTTCGTCGCGGTGGCGATGCGGCGCATGGGACGCGCGGCGGCGCAGGACGCCTATCGCGCCCGGCGCGGCGCGGTGCTGCTGCAGGGCGCGGCCCTGGCGGCGGCGGCGGCGGTGCCGGGGCTCAACCTGCTGGTGCCGGTGGTGGGCGTCGCGGCGATGGTGCACGTGCTGAACGAGGGCGGGGCGTAGGCTCTGATCCCTGGCGCCGGGGAAGCTCCGGCCGGATGTCCGGGTTCAAGTCCAGAAAGGAAGGCCAGGGGCTCTGCCCCTGGACCCCGCCAAGGGAGCCCCTTGAATGGCTTCACTGAAGGGAGGCCGGGTCCGGGGGCGGCTCCCTCCGGTGGCTTTTCCGACGATCCAGGCGGATCGTCGGAACCTTCGGCCACCTCCGCCTGGCGGGTCCAGGGCAGAGCCCTGGCCTTCCAGGCCGAGGCCATGCCGGGTGTCCAGGGCACTTGTCGTTGCACAAGCCGGCGGACATGATGCGGCGGCGAAGCTACTTCACAAGGTGACCGGGTGCGTGCTTCTCCCATTGCCCTGGCGCTGATGGCCGGCCTGGCGGCCTGCGAACCCCTGGGCACGCCGGAGGAGGCCATCTCCAGGGACCCCACCCTCGCCCTGCACAGGCGGGCGACGCGGCCCTGGGGTGCGTCGCGCTCGACGCCGGGATCACGCGGATGAACGGCCGGATCACCCTGGCGCAGCGCATGACCGACCAGGAGGTGAACCACCGCACGACGCTTGCCGCTCCCACCAACGACACGCGCGTCTCGGACACCACGGTAGGCGGGCACAACGGCCCCACCGGGATCGGCAACGGCACCACGGCCTTCACGAACGGCGCGGGCGCGGAGTCCAGCGAGACGCTGGCCGAGCAGAAGGATGCGGCGGCGGCCGCCATCGCGCCCGCCAACGAGCTGATCCGGCTCGCGAAGCTCAGGTACTGCTACGCGGCCTGATCGCGCCGGCGCCGGCCGGGCGCCCTGGGCCGCCCGGCCTTGCTTGCTTCCTGGCCTGCCCGCCCTAGTGTGCCGCCATGCGCTACATCTCCACCCGCGGGCATGCCCCCGCGCGCGACTTCGCCGGCGTGCTCCTCGCGGGGCTGGCCGAGGACGGCGGGCTGTTCGTGCCCGAGGCCTGGCCGACCCTGAGCCACGCCGACCTGCGCGCGATGCGCGGGCTGCCGTATGCGGAGGTGGCCGCGCGGGTGATGCAGCCGTTCGTGGGCGAGAGCGTGCCGTTCGCGGTGCTGCAGCGGCTGTGCCGCGAGGCGTACGGCGCGGGGTTCGGGCATCCTGCGGTGGCACCGCTGGTGCAGCTCGAACCGAACCTGTGGTCGCTGGAGCTGTTCCACGGGCCGACGCTGGCGTTCAAGGACATGGCGATGCAGCTGCTCGGGCGGCTGTTCGACCACGTGCTGGCCGAACGCGGCGAGCGGGTGACGATCGTGGGCGCGACCTCCGGCGACACCGGGTCGGCGGCGATCGAGGCATGCCGCGACCGCCGCCGCATCGACGTGGTGGTGCTGCATCCCGAGGGGCGCACCAGCGAGGTGCAGCGCCGGCAGATGACCACGGTGCACGCCCCCAACATCGGCAACATCGGCGTCGCCGGCACCTTCGACGACTGCCAGGACCTGGTGAAGGCGATGTTCGCCGACGTGGGGTTCCGCGAGGAGATGCGGCTGTCGGCGATCAACTCGATCAACTGGGCGCGGATCGCGGCGCAGGTGCCGTACTACGTGTATGCGGCGCTGGCGCTGGGGGCGCCGGAGCGCGAGGTGGCGTTCAGCGTGCCGACCGGCAACTTCGGCAATGTGTTCGCGGCCTGGGCGGCGCGGCGCATGGGTCTGCCGATCGGTCGGCTGGTGGTGGCGAGCAACCGCAACGACATCCTGGTGCGCTTCCTCGACGCCAACGACATGACGGCGCAGGGCGTGGAGCCGTCGCTGTCGCCGTCGATGGACATCCAGGTCAGCTCCAACTTCGAGCGCCTGCTGTTCGAGCTGCTGGACCGCGACCCCGACGCCACGGCGCGCAGCATGGCGGCGTTCCGCGCGGGCGGCCACATGCCGGTGCCGGACGCGGCGTGGCAGCGGGCATGCTCGCTGTTCCACGGCTTCCGGCTGGACGACGAGGGCACGATCGCGGAGATGGCGCGGCTGGACGCGGAATGTGGCTACGCGGCGGACCCGCACAGCGCGATCGGCATCGCGGCGGCGCGCGCCCTGCCGGTGCCGCACCTGCCGGTGATCGCGCTGGCGACGGCGCACGGGGCAAAATTCCCCGACGCGGTGGAGCGCGCGGTGGGGCGCAGGCCCCCGCTGCCGCCGCGCATGGCCGACCTATATGAGCGTGAGGAACGTTTTTCCCGCGCGCCCGCGGACCTCGCTGCCATCGAGGCCCTGGTGCGCGCCTCCGTACGAAGGAATGCCGCATGATCCCCGTCCCTGGCTCCGCCGCCGCCGAGACCTCGATGCCCGCCGCCGGCGCCGCGCCCGGCGCGTCGGACGCGGTGCGCGTCACCCGCCTGCCGTCCGGGCTCACCGTGGTCAGCGAGCGCATGGAGCGCGTCGAGACGGTGAGCTTCGGGGCGTATGTCGCCACCGGGACGCGCAACGAGGAGGCGGCGGAGAACGGGGTGTCGCACTTCCTCGAGCACATGGCGTTCAAGGGCACCGCGCGTCGCAACGCGGCCGAGATCGCCGAGGCGGTGGAGAACGTGGGCGGGCACATCAACGCCTACACCGCGCGCGAGCAGACGGCGTATTACGTGAAGATGCTCAAGGAGGACCTGGCGCTGGGCGCCGACATCATCGGCGACATCCTGACGCATTCCGCGTTCGCGCCGGAGGAGCTGGAGCGCGAGCGCGGCGTGATCCTGCAGGAGATCGGCCAGGCCAACGACACGCCGGACGACATCATCTTCGACCATTTCCAGGAGACTGCGTATCGCGACCAGCCGATGGGGCGGCCGACGCTGGGCACGGAGGCGATCATCCGCGACCTGTCGCGCGACAGCATCGCCGGCTACATGCGCCGCCACTACGCGGCGGGCAACGCGGTGGTGGCGGCGGCCGGCAACCTGGAGCACGACGAGGTGCTGCGCCTGGTGGGCGAGCACTTCGCCGACCTGCCGGCTGTGATGCCGCACGTGGCGCCGGCCGGGCAGTACACCGGCGGCGAGTTCCGCGAGGAGCGCGACCTCGACCAGGTGCACATCACGCTGGGCTTCCCGTCGGTGCCGTACGGCGATCCGGACTACTACCCGACGCTGCTGCTCTCGACGCTGCTCGGCGGGGGGATGTCGTCGCGGCTGTTCCAGGAGATCCGGGAGAAGCGCGGGCTCGTGTACTCGGTGTACTCGTTCAACGCGCCGTTCATGGATTCCGGGCTGTTCGGCATCTACGCCGGCACCGGGGAGAAGGAGGCGGGCGAGCTGATGCCGGTGGCGATCGAGGAGCTGCGGCTGGTGCAGTCCACGGTGCGGCAGGCCGAGGTCGACCGGGCGCGGGCGCAGGTGAAGGCGTCGCTGCTGATGTCGCTGGAGAGCACAGGCAGCCGCTGCGAGCAGCTCGCGCGCCAGATCCAGGTGTTCGGGCGTCCCGTGCCGACGGCGGAGACGGTGGCCAAGCTGGCCGCGGTGGGCGTGGGCGACGTGCAGCGGGCGGCGGCGCGCATCTTCCGCGGCAGGCCGACGCTCGCGGTGATGGGGCCGGCGAAGAAGGTGCCGGGGCTGGCCGCCATGGTCGACCGGCTCGCGGCATGAGCGCGGCGCTGCAGGCGCCCGCCGACACGCTGGGGCGGGCGGAGGAGCATCTGTCGGCGCTGATGGCGCGCGCGCGCGCGGCCGGGGCGGACGCGGCGGACACTGTGCTGGTGGCGGGGACGTCGGTGTCGGTGTCGCGCCGGCTGGGGCAGACCGAGCACCTGGAGCGCTCGGAAGGCGTCGACCTCGGGCTGCGGGTGTTCGTGGGGCGGCGCTCTGCGATCGTCTCCGCGTCGAGCCTGGACCCGGCGCGGTTCGACGCGCTGGCGCAGCGCGCGGTGGCGATGGCGCGGGTGGTGCCGGAGGACCCGTTCGGCGGGCTGTCCGGCGAGGTGGTGGCGCCGTCGGGTCTGGAGGCGCTGGAGCTGTGCGACCCGACGCCGGAGCCGACCGTGGCCGCGCTGACCGAGCGGGCGGCCGCGGCGGAGGATGCGGCGCGCTCGGTGCCGGGGATCACCAACTCCGAGGGCGGCGAGGCCGGCTACGGGCGCACGCGGGTGTGGCTCGCGACCTCGGCGGGGTTTGCGGGGTCGTACACGCGCACCGGGCATTCGGTGTCGGCGACCGCGCTGGCCGGGACCGGCACGGGGATGGAGCGCGACTACGACTACCATTCCGCCGTGCACCTGGAGGACCTGGAGGACGCGGCCACGATCGGGCGCTCCGCCGCGGACCGGGCGCTGGCGCGGCTGAACCCGACGCGGCCGCGCACGACGACGCTGAGCGTGGTGTACCATCCGCGCTGCGCGGGGAGCCTGATCGGGCACCTGGTGGCGGGGATCAACGGGGCGTCGATCGCGCGCGGCACGTCGTTCCTCAAGGACAGCCTGGGCCGGCAGGTGTTCGCGCGCGGCATCCAGGTGATCGACGACCCTCGGCGCAGGCGGGGCCCGCGCTCGCGGCCGTTCGACGGCGAGGGCACGCCGACGGCGACGCGGGCGATCGTCGACGACGGGGTGCTCGACACCTGGCTGCTGGACAGCCGCACCGGGCGCCAGCTCGGCATGGCGACCACGGGGCACGCGGCGCGCGGCACCGGCGGGCCGCCGTCGCCATCGTCGACGAACCTGTACCTGGCGCCGGGGGACGTCTCGCCGGCGGAGCTGATGGCCGACATCCGCGAGGGGCTGTTCGTCACGGAGCTGATCGGCTCGGCGATCAACGGGCTGACCGGGGACTACAGCCGCGGGGCGTCGGGGTTCATGATCCGCGACGGCGCGCTGGCCGAGCCGGTGTCGGAGATCACCATCGCCGGCAATCTCGTCGAGATGTTCGCGCGGATGCGGCCGGCGGACGACCTGGTGTTCCGGCGGGGGACGGACTCGCCGACGGTGCGGGTGGACGCGATGACTCTGGCGGGGGCCTGAAGGAAGCAAGGCCAGGGGCTCTGCCCCTGGACCCCGCCAAAGGCGGGCCTTTGGAATCCACTCCTTAAGAAAGGCCGGTCCAGGGCGGCTCGCCCTGGCGGGGTCCAGGGGCAGAGCCCCTGGCCTTGCCTGTGGCAATGGCGCGGGCCGCGCCCCATATCCGCCCCGTCACAGGAACGGACTCCCCCCGATGCGCCGCACACTTTCCGTCCTTGCCTTGATCGTGGCCCTGGCGCCCGGCCTGGCGCTGGCGCGGCCGGGCCTCGGCGGCTCGTTCGGCAGCCGCGGCGCGCGCACGTACTCCGCCCCGCCGCCGACGGCCGTGGCCCCGTTCGCGGCGCAGCCGATGCAGCGCAGCCTCGCGCCGCGCGCCGAGCCCGTGCCCGGCTATGCGCCGGGCCCGGGTTACACGCCGCAGCCGGCGTTCGGCGGCGGGATGTCGCGGCGCGGCATGTTCACCTCCGGGCTACTTGGCGGGCTGGTGGGGGCGGGCATCGGCGGGATGCTGTTCGGCCACGGGATGTTCGGCGGCATGGACGGCGGTGCCAGTTTCCTCGGGCTGCTGCTGCAGATCGGCATCGTGGTGCTGATCGGGCGCTGGCTGTTCCGGCGCTTCGCGGGCGGGCAGCCGGCGTTCGCCGGGCGCGGGCCGGGCGGTCTGGGCAGTCGAGGTCTGGGCGGCGGCGGCCTCGGCGGGGCGCTGGGCGGGCTCGGGGGCATGATGCGCACGGGCGTGGCGCAGGCACGGCCGGGGATGCCGGGCGTCGGCCAGGCGGGCGGGCGCGGCGCCGCGCTCGCGGTGGCGCCGGAGGACTACAAGGCGTTCGAGCAGGTGCTGCGCGGGGTGCAGGCGGCCTGGTCGGGCGGCGACATCGCCGGGCTGCAGCGGCTCGCGACGCCGGAGATGGTGAGCTACTTCGGCGAGCAACTCGCGGAGCAGGCGAGCCGGGGGGTGCGCAACAGCGTGACCGCGGTGAACCTGGATCGGGGCGACCTGTCGGAAGCGTGGTCGGAGGGTGCGCGCGAGTACGCCACGGTGGCGATGCGATTCTCGATGCTCGACGTCACGGTGGACCAGGCGGGGCGCGTGGTGGACGGCAGCGCCACGGAGCGGGTCACGGTGACGGAGCTGTGGACGTTTCTGCGCTCGCGCGGCGGGCGGTGGCTGCTGTCGGCGATCCAGCAGACGCGCTGAGGGGCACGCGAGGGGGGCAGGGCGCCTTCCGGCGTCCTGCCAGCAGTGGCCTTGGCGGGCCATGGGGGCCTTTGGCAGGCCACGCTGTTTGTCTGATGCCGAGGGCCGAAAACTCTGGCTGGTCGAAGACAGGCAAGGCTGGGTTCTGCCCAGACCCGCCAGGGGCGAGCCGCCCCTGGACCGGCCTTGCTTAAGAAATGGATTCCAAAGGCTCGGCCTTTGGCGGGGTCCAGGGGCAGAGCCCCCGGCCTTCCTTTCCTGACCAGCCAGGGCAACCGGCCGCCAGTACAAGCAGGAATTCCAAAGGCGAGCCTTTGACGGAGCTCGAGGCAGGGCCTCGACCTTGCTTCCTGCCTGCGGCCCGCACTTGCCTTTGGCCCGGGTGTGCGCCATCTGCCGGGGTGTGGCCGCGCGGTTGGCCCTGCTGTGGAGAGTGGACATGGGAAGCCTGAGCATCTGGCATTGGCTGATCGTGCTGGCGGTTGTGCTGGTGCTGTTCGGTGGCGGCAACAAGGTCAGCTCGCTGATGGGCGACTTCGCCAAGGGCATCAAGTCGTTCAAGAAGAACATGGCCGAGGACGGCGACGCCTCGATGGAGGCCACCGCCGACCGTCCCGCGGGCACAATTGCCGCGCCGGGCGCGACGGTCGCCGCCGGCACCACGACCACGCGCGAGACCACGACCGTTCATCACGGCTGAACGCCGCGGGACAACGGGGCTGCCGTGGTTATCCCCGGAAGCAGCTACCAAATGTTGTGGTTCTCCCCAGGGTTGTCCCCAAGTTTCTGTGTCCGGCGCGTTGAGAAGACGGCCATGGTCCTCTAGGCTGCACCGCATGTAGTGGTCGCCGCAGCCTGGAGTACACCAGATGGACTGGACCGACGCCGTTATCTTGAGCTTGCGCGTCTTGTGGGACGAGGGGCTGTCCACCGCGGAGATCGGCCGGCGGCTCGGCATCACCAAGAACGCGGTGGTCGGCAAGGCGCACCGGCTGGTGTTGCCGGCGCGGCCGTCGCCGATCCGGCGTGGCGTCACGGGCATGGCGGCGCCGCGTCGTTCCACCGGGCCGACGCTGCCGTCCATGGAGCTGCCCGGCGACGCGCCGTTGCCGGCGGGGGAATGGTCCGTGGGCCAGGAGGCTGCGCCAGCCGTGGTGCAGGTGACGGGCGAGGCTGTGGTGCGGGTGCCGGAGCGTACGGCGCCCGCGCCGTCCCAGGGGCCTGTCGCTCCGGTCACGGCGGCGCGGCCTGTGGCTGCGACGGCCGATGTGGCGGATCGCGACGAGCCGGAAGTGGCAGCGCAGGCGCCGCGGCCTGTTTCGCGAGCGGCGGCGGCGCTTCGCCCGGTGGCGCCGCGGCGGATGCGGGTGGTGGCGTGCTGCTGGCCGATCGGCGAGCCGGGCACGCGCTCGTTCCGCTTCTGCGACGCGGAGTCGATGGCGGGCAAGCCGTATTGCGATACCCATGCCCAGCTTGCCTACGTCAAGGTGCGCGAGCGGCGCGACGACGCGGCCTGATGGCGCTGGCTGTTCGGGGAGGGTGGAGAGACAGGCAAGGCTGAGGCTCTGCCTCAAACTCCGCCAGGGGCGAGCCGCCCCTGGACCCGGCCTCCCTTAAGAATCGGACTCCAAAGGCTTGCCTTTGGCGGGGTCCAGGGGCAGAGCCCCTGGCCTTCCTTTCTGGATTTCGAACCGAGGCACTGCCGGGGCAGTTCGCGTCGGGTGCGGGGACACGGTGAAGTCGATGCCGATTTCCTATGCGCCGGGGCTGTCGCTGGACGAAGGTGAGCTGGTGTTCCGCTTCATCCACGCGTCCGGGCCGGGCGGGCAGAACGTCAACAAGGTGGCCAGCGCGGTGCAGCTGCGCTTCGACCTGCGCGGCTCGCCGTCGGTGCCGGACCGGGTGCGGGTGCGGGCGCAGCGGCTGGCCGGGCGGCGGCTGACCCTGGAGGGAGTGGTGGTGATCGCCGCCAGCCGGTTCCGCTCGCAGGAGCGCAACCGGGAGGACGCGGTCGGGCGGCTGGTGGAGATCCTGCGCGAGGCGGCGGAGCCGCAGGTCGCGCGGCGGGCGACGCGACCCTCGCTGGGGGAGAAGCGGCGGCGGCTGGAAGGCAAGGCGCAGCGATCCAGCACGAAGCGCCTCAGAGGACGGGTGGAGGAATAAAGGTCGAGGCTCCGCCCCCGGAACCCTCGACCCGGGTCCTTCCAAATGCTGGTCCAGGGCGGTTCGCCCTGGCGGGTCTGGGCAGAACCCAGCCTTGCTTGCTTACAGGTCCGGCCAGCGTGCCGTGCGCTGCCGCTCCTGCGCCGGCGTGAGGGTGCGCGGCCCGTCCGCGACCTCGCGCGGCAGGTTCGGCACGGCGGCGGGGTCGGCCCAGCAGTCCACGGTGCCGAGGCTGCGCGTGCAGTAGGGCGGCGGCGCGGGGGGCGCCTCCTTTTCCCGGCAGTAGGTCTGGCCGCGGTCGAGGCGCACGATCGAGCAGTCGCGGCCGGTGGTGCCGGAGAACGCCAGGTCGAACAGGCCGCGGTGGAAGGTCGCGACGGAGGCGAGGTCGCCGAGGCCGAGCAGGACCGCGGGCGTGGCCGGCGGGGTGCAGCCGCCCAGCGCCACCGCCAGGGCCAGTGCCACGCCCGGCGTGCGCCACGGCCGTCCCGTGCGCGCGGGGCGCGGCGCGGGCAGGGCGGGGGCGTGGGGCGGGGGGCGCATGGGCGCACCATGCGCGCGAGGCATGAACCAATCCTTTCCGCGCGCGGCGGTTGCGGCGTCAGGCGCCCTGCTGGGACAATGCCCCAGTTCGGGATGGCCAGAACTCTGCCCTGACCCCGACCTCCCTCAAGTGACGGGTTCCAAGGGCCCTGCCCTTGGCGGGGTCCAGGGGCAGAGCCCCTGGCCTTCCTTCCTTTCAGGCCGAGACACTGCCGCGGTGCGGGCCGGTTTGCTCGGCCGCGTCGTGCTCGCTATGGTCCGCCGCCTTTGCGGGAGGGTCCCGCGCGGGCGGGGCCGAGGGCAGAGTGGTCGACATCTTCGACGAGGTGGACGAGGAGATCCGCGGCGAGCAGCGCCGCCGGGTCGCCCGTCTGGGTGCGGTCGCGGCGGCGGTGGCGGCGGTGCTGCTGCTGCTCGCGGTGGGCGGCTGGCAGCTGTGGCGCTGGCGGGCGCTGCAGGAGTCGCGCGCGGTGTCGGGGCGGTTCCTGGCGGCGATGCAGCAGGCGGACGGCGCCACCCCGGCGGCGCGCGAGGCGGACCGGGCCGCGGCGGCGGCCTCGTTCGCCGAGATCGCCAGGACCGCGCCGGAGGGCTACCGCGTGCTGGCGGAGCTGCGCGAGGCGGGGCTGCGGGTGGCGGGCGGCGACAACGCCGCGGCGCGCGCGCTGTGGGACCGGGTGGCGTCGGACCAGGGGGCGTCGGCCCTGCTGCGCGACTACGCCAGCCTGCTGTGGGCGGAGAACCAGGTCGACGACGGCGACCCGGCGGCGGTGCAGGCCAGGCTGGCGCCGCTGCTGGCACCGGAGAACGCGTGGCGGCCGCTGGCCGAGGAGGCGCAGGCGCTGGTGCAGCTGCGGTCGGGGCAGGACGCCCAGGGGCGCGAGACGCTGCGTCGGCTGGCTGGCGACGTGTCGGCGCCGAACGGGGTGCGGCAGCGCGCCACCGTGGTGCTGCAGTCGCTGAGCGAGCCGGCGCCGCCCGGGGCGCCGCGCCAGGGCGCGCCGAGCGGCCCGGACGGCGGCATGCCGGACGCCGGCGAGTGAGCGCGCCGTCCGGCCACCCCGACCCGGCCCTGCCTGGCGCCGCGCAGCCCAGCCCCGCCTTGTCCGGCCCCGCCTTGTCCGGCCGCGTTCCGACCTCTTCCAGGAGCCACTCCAGCATGCCGGCTCCAGACGTTTCCTGCCCCGGGCCGCCGCGTGACCCGGGTCCGGCCGGGCGGCCCGGCCGTGCGCCCGGCGCCGCGGCGCTGGGAGCGCTGACGCGGCGGGCGGCGCTGCTGCCGCTGCTCGGGCTGGGGGCGTGCAGCGTGCTCGACGCGATCTTCAGCGACGACTCGAGCAAGAAGATCCTGCCCGGGCGGCGCGAGCCGGTGCTGGGCAGCGCCGCCTCCGAGATGGCGCAGGCGGATTCGGGGCACCTGCCGGCGATCATCCTGCCGCCCGTGGTGCGCAACGCCGACTGGCCTCAGCCGGGCGGGGTGGCGACGCACGTGATGGGCAACCTCGCGGGCGGCTTCAAGCCGGGCTGGAGCGCCAGGATCGGCACGGGCGGCGGCTACCGCGCCAAGCTCACCGCGCAGCCGGTGGTGCTCGGCGGGCGGGTGTTCACCATGGACACCGAGGCGGTGGTCAGCGCGTTCGACCTCAAGACCGGCGAGCGGCTGTGGCGGCGCGAGACGAAGGCCAAGGACGCGCGCAGCACCAACCTGGCCGGCGGCATCGCGGCCGACGGCGGGCTGGTCTACGTCGTCACCGGGCGCTCCGACGCCCTGGCGCTGTCGGTGGCGGACGGCACGGTGGCGTGGCGCGCCACGCTGCCGGCGCCGGCGCGCTCGCTGCCGACGCTGGGCGGCGGGCGGCTGTACGTCGGGCTGATCGACGGGCGGCTGGTGGCGCTCGACCTGCACGGCGGCAAGCAGCTGTGGTCGTACCAGGCGGGCGACGCGGGGATGATCGTGCTCGGCCAGCCCGCGCCGGCGTATTCCGACGACATCGTGGTCGCGGGATTCGGCTCCGGCGACCTGGCCGCGGTGCACGCCGACACCGGCTCGCTGCTGTGGACCGACAACCTGGGCGCGGCGGGCGGGCGGGTCACGGCGACCGACCTGTCCTCGATCCGCGGCGCCCCTGTGATCGACGGCGGCACCGTCTATGCCGTGGGCTTGGGCGGGCTGATGGTGGCGATCGACCTGCGCTCCGGGCGCCGCGTGTGGGAGCGGCCGATCGGCGGCGGGCAGATGCCGTGGATCGCCGGCGACTGGATCTACCTGATCGACAACGACCAGCAGCTGCTGGCGATGACCAAGGCGGAGGGGCGCGTGCGCTGGGTCGCGGACCTGCCGCACTACGCCGACGAGGCCAAGCACACCGGGCCGCTGTTCTGGTCCGGGCCGGCGCTGGTGAACTACCGGCTCGTGCTCACCGGGGACCGCGGGCAGATCCTGTACGCCAACCCGGTCAGCGGCGTGGTCACCGGGGGCGTGGACCTGCCGGCGGCGGGCGCGGTGCCGCCGGTCGCGGCGGCGGGGACGCTGCTGATCCTCACCGATGACGGGAAGCTCACGGCATTCAGGTAGGCAAGGCAAGGCCAGGGGCTCCGCCTCTGGACCCCGCCAAAGGCAGGGCCCTTGGAACCCCCTACTTCAGTAAGGCCGGTCCAGGGCGGCTCGCCCTGGCGGGGTCCAGGGGCAGAGCCCCTGGCCTAGCTTGCTTCGCGTTCCCATCTCACGCCGAGACGGCCCGCCTGCCCGTCTGAAAGGCCGCCGTGCCCGCACACCAGACCCACACCGACGCCGGCCCCGGCCCGCAGTCCGGCGCGCTGCCCGTTGTCGTGATCGCCGGGCGGCCGAACGTCGGCAAGTCCACGCTGTTCAACCGGCTGTCCGGGCGGCGCTCCGCGCTGGTCGCCGACACGCCCGGCGTCACCCGCGACCGCAAGGAGGCGGAGGCGGTGCTGCGCGGGCGCGCGGTGCGGCTGGTCGACACCGCGGGGCTGGAGGAGGCGGCGCCGGACTCGATCTACGACCGGATGCGGGTGTCGTCGCAGGCGGCGGTGTCGCAGGCCGACCTGGTGGTGTTCGTGGTGGACGCGCGCGCCGGGATCACGCCGGCGGACAGCCATTTCGCGGCGTGGCTGCGCCGGCAGGGGCGGCCGGTGCTGCTGGTGGCCAACAAGACGGAGGGGCGCGGCGGCGCGGCGTCCGCGATGGAAGCGTTCTCGCTCGGGCTCGGCGACCCGGTGGCGATCTCGGCCGAGCACGGCGACGGGCTGTCCGGGCTGATGTCGGAGATCGCGGATCGGCTGCCGAAGGTGGCGCGCGCGGGCCGCGGGGACGGCGAGGACGCGGACGAGGAGGACGAGGCCGGCCCGGCGCGGCCGCTGCGCCTCGCGATCGTGGGGCGGCCGAACGCGGGCAAGTCGACGCTGTTGAACCGGCTGCTCGGCGAGGAGCGGATGATCACCGGGCCGGAGCCGGGGCTGACTCGCGACTCGGTGCTGTCGGTGCTGCACGACCCGGCGGGCGACATCGAGCTGGTCGACACCGCCGGCCTGCGCAAGAAGGCGCGCATCGAGGCGGAGCTGGAGCGCATGTCGGTCAGCGCGACCATCGAGGCGCTGAAGATGGCCGAGGTGGTCGTGCTGTGCGTGGACGCGGAGCTGGGGCTGCACGAGCAGGACCTGCAGATCGCCCGGCTGATCGAGCGCGAAGGCCGCGCCTGCGTGCTGGCGCTCAACAAATGGGACGCGGTGGAGGACCGGCAGGTCACGCGCAAGGCGATCGCGGACCGGCTCGAGACGTCGCTGGCGCAGATGAAGGGCATCCCGGTGGTGTCGTTCTCCGCGCTGACGGGGGCCAGCGTGGACAAGCTGCTGCCGGTGGTGCGCGCGGCGCACGCGGTGTGGAACAGGCGGGTCGCGACCGGGGAGCTGAACCGCTGGTTCGAGCACGCGCTGTCGCGGCATCCGACGCCGCTGGTCGAGGGCAAGCGGATCAAGCTGCGCTACATGACGCAGGCCAAGGCGCGGCCGCCGACCTTCGTGGTGTTCGGCACCCGCGCGGAGATGCTGCCGGAGGACTACCGACGCTATCTCGTGAACGGGCTGCGGGAGCAGTTCACGCTGCCGGGGACGCCGGTGCGGCTGCAGCTGCGGGGGACGAAGAACCCTTACGCGGACGACTGAGGGAGGAAGCAAGGCCAGGGCTCTGCCCTGGACCCGCCAGGGCGAGCCGCCCTGGACCGGCGCACATGGGTTCCGGGCGCCTGGCTCTGCTATGCGGCTCCGGCCAGGACCTGCAGGCCCTGGCGCGCGTCCAGCCACATCGCGTGGGCGCTGCGGCAGATCGCGAGCCAGCAGTCCTCGGACACGCCCTGCGCGTCCTCGTAGGGGGCGAGGCGGTCGATGTGACCGCACAGCAGGCCGGGCGCCATCCACTCCACCGTGCCCGGCAGGTGCCTGGCGTCGGCGGGCACCACGTAGAGCAGCGTGTTGTCCGCGGCGTAGGAGCGCAGCGCGGCCAGGACCGGCGTGACCTCCTCCAGGGTGAGGGGAATGTTACGCTTGAGCACGAAGATCTTTTCCGCGGCGCGCAGGTCCTGCAGGAACAGGCGGAGCTGGAAGCGCAGCCTCTGGTGGGCGCGCGGCAGCACGGTGTCGGCGTCCACCTCGTCCTCGTGCTCGAAGCTGTGGTAGCGCAGGTCGTAGGTGGTCTGCTGGATGATGTACTCGCGCCTGCCTTCCGGCTCGCCGCCGTATGCCGAGACGAGGTTCTCCAGCGCGGTGAGGCCCTCGAACTCGGTGTCCAGGCCGCGCAGCAGGTGGGTCAGGTGGGTCGCCGAGAAGCGCAGCAGGTTGAGCGGCTCCGCGCCGAGGCGGCGCTGGGCGATGCCGAACTCGCAGTTGTCGCCCAGGCTCTGGAACCGGGTGGCCAGCGCCTCCCGCGCCATCGGGAAGCGCTCCGGCTCGGCATGGCGCGCGGGCACCCGGTCCGAGCCATACAGCCGCAGGCTGCGCAGCAGGATCGAGAGCAGGCGGTGGTCGTCGCTGTCGTTCAGCTCCGAGGCGCGCACCTTGTCGTAGTGCGCCAGGGTCAGGACGAGCCGGCCGTCGCGGACCAGGCGCCGCGGCAGGCTGACCGAGATCTCCGTCGGGCGGTGCACGCGGTGGCTCGCGAGCAGGTGCCCGTCGCTCCACACCGCGACCTGCTGCAGCACGGCGATCGGATCGATCCTGAGCACCACGACGTAGGCCGGGTGGTCGGCGGCGACCTCGAGCGTCAGCGTGCTGACGTTGTCGACCGCCCAGACGTAGTCTGGTTCCGGGTGCGACCAGCCCACGCCCATCGCGGGCAGGCCGGAGCCGCCCACGCGGAAGTCCAGTTCCCCGAGCAAGGCAAGCGCCATCGACACACCCTCTCCCGCAGTCCGGCTCCCGCAGTCCGGCTTTCGCAGTCCTGGCGCGACAGAAGCCGGCCTTCGCGCCACTGGCCTGCAGGTGGCCGGGCGACCGTCACCATACCGGACGTTCTGGCCGTTCTGGCGAACACAGGACGTGTCGGACGCCAAAACGCAGCGTGCCAGAAATGTTTGAAGAAATTCCCAACGGCGTCGCGTCGCCGGGTCCGCAACCGGCGTCGTCGTGCCGGGCGGCTTGCGCAGGGCGGCTTCGGCCTCAGCTTGGGTTGCGGCCGATCCGGGCGGTTCGGCGGCGGGCAAGGGAGCAGGCGCATGGCGAAGACCGCGAAGAAGAGCGATCCCAGGCTGTGGGAGAAGGTCAAGGAGGAGGTCACCGAGGGCGACAAGGGCGGCAAGCCCGGCCAATGGTCGGCGCGCAAGGCGCAGCTCGCGGTGCACGACTACAAGGCGGAGGGCGGCGGCTACGAGGGCGCCAAGTCGGCCGACAACCACCTTTCGCAGTGGACCAAGGAGGAGTGGGGCACGAAGTCGGGCGGGGCGTCGGGCGAGACCGGCGAGCGCTACCTGCCGGAGAAGGCGCGCGAGGCGCTCTCTGACGACGAGTACGCCCGCACCACGCGCAAGAAGCGGGCGGATACGGCGAAGGGCCGGCAGCACTCTGTGCAGCCCGCCGACGTGGCGGGCAAGACCGCGGCGGTGCGCCACGCCTCTGAGCGGGAAGCGATGACGCGGGCGGAGCTGATGGACGAGGCGCGCAAGGCGGGCGTCGCCGGGCGGTCGAAGATGAAGAAGGCGGAGCTGCTGGCGGCGCTGGAGAAGTAGGGAAGGTTGAGGCTCTGCCCCAAGCTCCACCAAAGGCGAGCCTTTGGAATCCACTTCTTGAGTATGGGGTTTCCAAAGGGCTCGGCCCTTTGGCGGGTCCGGGCAGAGCCCGGCCTTGCTTGCTACCCTTCGACGATCGCCCCCGTCCGCGTCTCCCCCGCCCCGCACAGCGCCACGATCGCCGGCGCCACGTCGTCCGGCTGGCGCAGGGTGCGCGGGTCCTCGCCGGGAAAGGCGGCGGAGCGGGTGCGGCTCGCGACCGCGCCCGGGTCGAACAGGTTGACGCGCAGCGGCGACAGGGCGGCCTGCTCGTCGGCCCAGGCGAGCACGACCTGCTCCATCGCCGCCTTGCTGGCGCCGTAGACCGCCCAGTAGGCGCGCGGCTCCCGGGCGCGGTGGCTGGTGAGCACCACGCAGCGTCCCGCGTCGCCGGCGGCGAGCACCGGGCCGCAGGAGCGGATCAGCCGCCAGGTGGCGTGAACGTTCACGGCAAGCGCGCGGTCGAGGTCGGAGGGCTGGACGTGGCCGACCGGGGTGAGCTGGCCGAGCACGCCGGCCGCGTGCACCAGGATGTCGAGGCGGCCGAAGCGGGCGAGCAGGCTGGGACCCAGCGGGTCGATGGAGGCGGGCTCGGCGAGGTCGAGCGGCAGCAGCGTTGCGCCCTCGCCGGATGCGGCGCGGATGCGGTCGTCGAGCGCCTCCAGCGCGCCCTGGGTGCGGCCGGTGGCGACGACGTGCGCGCCGCGGCGGGCCAGCTCCAGCGCCACGGCGGCGCCGATGCCGCGGCTGGCGCCGGTGACCAGGGCGATCCGGCCGGCGAGGTCAGCGGGCATCGAAGCAAGCAAGGCTGGGCTCTGCCCAGACCCGCCAAAGGGCCGAGCCCTTTGGAAACCCTATACTTAAGAAGTGGATTCCAAAGGCTTGCCTTTGGCGGAGTTTGAGGCAGAGCCTCGACCTTGCTTTCCGCACGCTCAGCGGCAGTCCGTGTAGGACGAGGACTGGTGCCCGGGGTGCTGGTCCATGTCGGGCAGCGGCACCGGGTACTGCCCGGTGAAGCAGGCGTCGCAGTACTGCGGGGTCGCGTCGTTGCGGCCGTTGCGGCCGAGGGCGCGGTAGAGGCCGTCGATCGAGATGAAGGCGAGGCTGTCGGCGCCGATCAGTTCCGCCATCTCGGCGACGTCGTGGTTGGCGGCGAGCAGGTGGCTGCGCTCCGGCGTGTCGATGCCGTAGAAGCAGGAGTGCGTGGTGGGCGGCGAGGAGATGCGCATGTGCACCTCGGACGCGCCGGCGGCGCGCACCATCTCGACGATCTTGCGGCTGGTGGTGCCGCGCACGATGCTGTCGTCGACCAGGACCACACGCTTGCCGGCGATCACGGCGCGGTTGGCGGAGTGCTTGAGCTTGACGCCGAGGTTGCGGATCTGGTCGGTGGGCTCGATGAAGGTGCGGCCGACGTAGTGGTTGCGGATGATGCCCAGCTCGAACGGGATGCCGCCCTCGGTGGCGTAGCCCATCGCGGCGGGGACGCCGGAGTCGGGCACGGGCACCACGACGTCGGCGTCCACGCCGCTCTCGCGGGCCAGCTCCGCGCCGATCAGCTTGCGCGAGTTGTACACCGGCGTGCCCTCCATCACCGAGTCGGGGCGGGCGAAGTAGACGTATTCGAAGATGCAGAAGCGGCTGGCGGCGGCGGTCAGCGGCTTGAGCGAGCGCAGGCCGGAGTCGTCGATCACCACGATCTCGCCCGGCTCGACGTCGCGCACGAACTCGGCGCCGACGATGTCGAGCGCGCAGGTCTCGCTGGCCAGCACCCAGCCGGCGCGGCCGCCGCCAGGGTCCGCGGGCAGGCGGCCGAGGATCAGCGGGCGCACGCCGAGCGGGTCGCGCACGCCGATCAGCGCCTCATTGGACAGGGCGACGAGGGAGTAGGCGCCGACCACCTGCTTGAGCGCGTCGATCAGGCGGTCGACGACGGTGGAGTACAGGCTGATGGCGATGAGGTGGACGAACACCTCGCTGTCGGTGGTGGACTGGAACAGGCAGCCGCGCCGCACCAGCGCCTTGCGCAGGATGCCGGCGTTGGTGAGGTTGCCGTTGTGGCTGACCGCGAAGCCGCCGAACTCGAAGTCGGCGTACAGCGGCTGCACGTTGCGCAGGATGGTGTCGCCGGTGGTGGCGTAGCGGTTGTGGCCGACGGCGCTGCGGCCGGGCAGCCCTGCGATGACGCGGGCGTCGGAGAAGTTGTCGCCGACCAGGCCGAGGCCGCGGTGGTTGTGGAAGCGGCTGCCGTCGAAGGAGACGATGCCGGTCGCCTCCTGGCCGCGGTGCTGCAGGGCGTGCAGGCCGAGCGCGGTCAGCGCGGCCGCGTCGGTGGCGCCCCAGACGCCGAACACGCCGCATTCCTCGTGGAGGCTGTCGTCGCCGCCGCCCGGCGCGGCCGCGTCGCGGGCGAGGCGCGCCCCTGCGGCGGCCAGGCGGGCGTCGCGGCCGACGCCTGGCCGGGCGTCCGGCGGGGTCGCGGGTTCGTGCTGCGGGACGGGGAGCGTCATGGCGGAACTCCGAGGTCGGGCGCGGGGCGGGCGCGCGCAGGCTCAGTCGCGGGCGGCAGGAACGATGCGGACAGGAACGACACGGGTGGGCACGGCTCGGGCTGGCACGATGCGGGCTGGGCGTGACGCGGGCCGGGCGGCACGCGGGCGTGCGGCGTGCGCGGGCCGGCCGCGTGCAGCACATGGGAACGCGCTGCGGGGCGTGCGCCGGGCGCGGGGGTCACTCCCGCACCGGCGCCGGGCCGGTGGCGCGGCCGGAGGCGGGGGCGCGCATCAGCTCGGCCGCGGTCGCCTGGCGCGGCTCCGGCGGGACTGCGAGGGTGGGGCGGTCCGCGGCGGGCAGGCGGTCGACGACCCAGGCCGCGGCCTCGTAGGCGAACGGCAGGCTGCGCGCCTCGCGCACCTTGAGCGGCCAGGACTCCCCGGGCAGCAGCAGGCCGCCGACGATGTAGGCCGCGACCACGATCAGCGCGCCGCGCGCCAGGCCGAACACCAGCCCGAGCGAGCGGTCCAGCCCGCCCAGCCCAGGCGCGCGCGCCAGGCGACCGAGCACGGAGGCCGCGATCGAGAGCACGGTCAGCGCGGCCACGAAGGTGACGATGTAGGTGGCCGCCTGCGCGAACGAGCTGTCGGCGATGTAGCCGTGGGCGGCGGGGAGCAGGTCCGGCCCGTAGCGGAACGCCAGGTAGCCGGCGCCGGCCCAGGCCGCCAGGCCCAGCACCTCGCGCACCAGGCCGCGCGACAGGCCCGCGAGCGCGGACAGCGCCAGGATGGCGAGGACGACGACGTCCACCAGGTTCATCGGCGGCAGGCCTCGGTGCGGGAAGGCCGCTATATCGGCCAGTGCCCCTGCGAAGCCAAGGGGCCGTGTGACAGATCAGGGTCGCGCGGAGGCAGGCCGGGGGCACTGCCCCTGGGCCACGCCAAGGGAAGGCTCGCGGGCTCCGGGTCCGGTCCTGGCTGCCGTCCCGGAGGCTGTCATGGGCCTGCCGGCCTCGATCCTTCGCGCGGAGGCAGGAAGGAAGCATGTTCTTTCTTGAAAGAAAGAACCAAAGAACTTTTGCTGATAAGGTTCCGGGGCCGCCCGCCTGCCCGGAACCCAATGGGCAAAGTCTTTTTGCTTCTTTTTCTTCAGAAAAAGAAGACTTTTGCCTTCCTGCCTGAAACAGCGAGCCGGTTCCAGGTCCATGGCAGCCCCTAGGCCGCGATGGTGTGCGCGCCGCGCTCAGCGAGCAGGCGGCGGAGGTCGCGGATCACGGGGAACACTTCCTGGTTCCAGTCGGCGCCCTGGGCGTCGTGGGCGGCCTGCTCCTGCTCGACGATCTCGCGGTCCTCGCGGAAGATCCGCTCGGTGAAGATCACCAGCAGCGGCCAGGCGGCGTCGAGCAGGCCGGGGATCTTCGGCCGCTGGATCGAGAGCAGGCCGAACACGCGGTTGGTGCGCTGGAGCGCGTCCTGCGGCGTGTAGGCGATCCACAGGTCCATCACCGGGTTGTCGGCGTCGCTGGTGACGATGCGCAGCGTCTGGTACGGGTACTCGGTGCGGATTGTCATCATGTCGCGGTCGGCGGACTCGTGGTTGAGGCCGCGGCGCTGGCCGAAGATCGCCGCCTCGCCGAGCGGCTGCTTGCCGCCGGCGCGGGAGAAGGTGTACTTCGCTTCCACCCAGTCCTCGCCCTGGCGGCGGCCGCGGAAGCGCGGCACCATCTGGCCCATCTGCTTGCGGTGCAGGAACTGGTGGTTCATGTCCATCAGGTTCTCGTGCATGAAGCTGTAGTGGCACGCGACCGGGCGGCCGAAGCGGCGGGTCTTGTACTTCGGGTTCGCGGCGCGGCCGAGCTGCGGCGGCGGCACGAGCGCCGCCTTCGCGGGGTCGCCGGGGAACACCAGGATCAGGCCGTCCGCCTCGTGCACCGGGTAGGAGCGCACGCCGTTGGGCAGCTTGTCCTTGCCGAGGTAGGGCACGTCCACGCAGCGGCCGTGGCAGCCGTACGCCCAGCCGTGGTAGCCGCAGCGGATCGTGTCGCCTTCCAGCAGGCCCTGGCTGAGCGGCACCTGGCGGTGGGCGCAGCGGTCCTCCAGCGCGAACACCGCGCCGCCGTCCTTGGGGCGGGCGAGGACGATCGGGTCGCCCGCGAAGCGCGTCGCCAGCACCGCGCCGGCCTTCAGCTCGCGCGACCAGGCGACCGGGTACCAGTGGTCGGGGTGCGAGGCCACGCGGCGCAGGTCGCGCTCCGGCTCTGCGGCGCGGGGCAGCGTGTCGTCGGTCGCGAAATCCTGGTCCATTCACCCTCGGCGGCGTGCTGTGTGGCGTGTGCGACCTGTCTAGCAGGAGATCGACCGGGCGTGCAGCCCGCTCCTTGGGGCGCGGTGGTCCACGAAAAAAGGCCAGGGGCTCTGCCCCTGGACCCCGTCAAGGGCCGAGCCCTTGGAACCCAACTCTTAAGTGAGGCCGGGTCCAGGGGCGGCTCGCCCCTGGCGGGTCCAGGGCAGAGCCCTGGCCTTCCGGGAGGCCGGGCGCCCCGCCCGTCGGTGCCGACCTCAGCCCGGCCCGACGGCGCTGGCGATCTGCCCCACCAGCTCGGCCAGCTCGGCCTGCCGCCGGGTTCCGGTCTTGTTGTAGGCGCGGGCGAGGTGGGTGCGCACGGTCGGCGGCCCGACGCCGAGCCCGGCCGCCGCCGCCGCCACGCCGGAGCCCGCGGCCACGAGGCAGGCGGCGCGCGCTTCCGCGGCGGTGAGCCCGAACAGCGAGCGCAGCGCGGCCTGGGCGGGGCCGGGGTGGCCGCCGGCCGGCCCGGCGACGATCACCACGGCGGCGGGGCGCGGCGTGCCGACCCAGGCGGCCTCCACGCCGGGGTTGACCGGCACGACATGGGCTAGCAGGCGCACCCCCGGCTGCTCCAGCAGCACGCTGCCGCCGCCGGCGCCGCGCCCCGCCGCAGCGCGGGCCACCAGCGCGCGCAGCGCCCGGGTCTGCTCGGGCCGGGCCGCGCGCAGGCCCTCGGCGTCGGCGCTGAGCCCGCCGGGCGTGCGCAGCAGGCGGGCCGCGCTGCGGTTGGCGTGCAGCACCCTGGTCCCGGCGTCGACCAGCAGCACCGCCTGCGCCACCTGGTCGAGGGCGTCCGCCGTGTCCTGCCGGCCGACGCTGGCCTCCTGCAGCCGCGCCTGGGTGCGCAGGGCGCGGGCGAGGTGGGGGAGCAGCGCCTGCACCACCGCGAGATCGGCCTCGCAGAACGCCTCGCCGCGGCGCGGCCGGTTGAGGCCCAGGAAGCCGCTGCGCCCGCCGTCGCGGAAGGCGATCGCCTGGATGGTGTGGTCGATGTCGCTCGGCCGGCACCACTCGTCGTGGAAGCGGCTGTGCCGGAACTCCTGCCGGGTGCACACCATGGGGTCGGTCATCACCAGCCCCGCCGGGCGGACGGACAGCGCCTGCAGCACGGGGTCGAGCGCGCCGTAGCAGTCGGCATAGGCCGCGACCACCCGGTCGTCGATCCGCACGTGGGTGGAGTGGGCGACGCGGCCGTGCGGGTCGAGCAGCGCCAGGCCGGCGCCGCCGGCGTCGAGCATCCCGGCCAGGTGCTCCAGCGCGGCGGGCCACGCCGCCGGGTCGAGCGCCGCGTCGTAGATCAGGCCCACGGCGTCCAGCAGCGCTGTCTCGGTGATCATGGTGACCTCCCGCCGCCGGACGCCCGGAAGCTGTCACGGACCTGCCGGCCTCGATGTCTTGCGCGAAGGCGAGAAGGAAGCGTGTTCTTTCTTGAAAGAAAGAACCAAAGAACTTTGGCCTATTGGGCTGTGCCGCCGCCCGGTCGCCCGGAACCCCATGGATAAAGTCTTTTTGCTTCTTTTTCTTCAGAAAAAGAAGAGCCTTGCTTGCCTGCCTGAAGCAACGGGCCGGCACCGGATCAATGATGGTCCCTAGCAGGAAAATCGTGTCGGTTCCAGCACGAATTTTTCGGCGGGCGGACGGACCCTCCATCGTTTGACGGACGCGGCGCCGCCGCGGTGCGTGCAAGCCTGCGGATCAGCGGGACGAAGTGCCCGCGGGCAGCAGGGAGGCGGGGATGGAGGCGATCGATCGGCTTTGGCAGGGGAGGCGGGCGGGCGCGAGGCCGGGCCGCGCGGGCGAGGCGCCCGAGCCGTTCGTCGTGCTGCTGCTGCTGGCCGCCTGCGTGGGCGCCGGCCTGCTGCTGCTCGGATGGATCGAGGCGCCGGGCGCGGTGCCGTTCTGACGGCCTGACGGCGCCAGGACCGGGCGTGGCGTGCCTGCGTATTTCCACTGCCGCGCGCTGCGGCGCTCGATGGACGAACACGATGTCGCATCCTCCCGCGGACCGCCCGGCGCATTCCCTGGCCGGCGGTGACCTCGCACGGCTGATCGCGCGGCAGATCGCGGGGTGCCCGCACCCTGCGCCGCTCGTGGGCGCGCCGGATGACGCCGAAGCGGCGCAGTGCCGGGCCGCCCTGGTGCTGGGCCTGTGGCGGGTGGCCTTCGCCCCGGCTTCGGCGCCGGCCGGCCCGGCGGGCGGCGAGGCGGCGCGGCCTCTGCCGGGGCGGGGCCTGCCGGCTCCGTTCGCCGGCGAGGCGTGTCGTGCGCCGACCGGCCGTGCGCGGGCGGACGCGGGCCCGTGCGTTTGTGGCGGCTGAGCGCCACCGCGTGGCCCGCGCCGCAGGGGCCAGTCAGCCGCCCTTGCCGGTGAAGGCGGCGACCAGGTCCGACAGGTGCCCGACCTCGTCCAGCCTGAGCCCCTCCGGCGCCGCCAGCCCGCGCCCGCGCGACGGCCGGCGCGGCAGCACGGCGGCGGCAAAGCCGAGCTTGGCCGCCTCCTTGAGCCGCGCCTCCGCCTGCGCGACCTGGCGCACCTCGCCGGACAGCCCGACCTCGCCGAAGTAGACCGCGTCGGCGCGGGTCGGCGTGTCGGTGGCGGCCGAGGCCAGGGCGGCGGCCACGGCGAGGTCGGCGCCCGGCTCGGCCACGCGCAGGCCGCCGGCGATGTTGAGGTAGACGTCGCCGGCGCCGACCTTGAGGCCGCAGCGCGTGTCGAGCACCGCGATCAGCATCGCCAGCCGGTTGCTGTCCCAGCCGACGACGGAGCGGCGCGGGGCGCCGCCGTTGGCGGGCGACAGCAGCGCCTGGATCTCCACCAGGATCGGGCGGGTGCCTTCCAGCCCGGCGAACACCGCCGAGCCCGCGATGTTGCCGCGCCGCTCTGCGAGGAACAGGGCGGACGGGTTGGCGACCTCGCTCAGGCCGTGCTCGGTCATCGCGAACACGCCGATCTCGTCGGTGGCGCCGAAGCGGTTCTTGGCGCCGCGCAGGATGCGGAACTGGTGGCCGCGGTCGCCCTCGAAATGCAGCACCGCGTCGACCATGTGCTCCAGCACCCGCGGGCCGGCGAGCGAGCCCTCCTTGGTGACGTGGCCCACGAGCACAAGGCTGAAGCCGCGCGTCTTGGCCAGGCGGATCAGCTCGAAGCCGGCGGCGCGCACCTGGGTCACCGTGCCCGGCGCGCTCTCGATGCTGTCGACCCACATGGTCTGGATCGAGTCGATCACCACCAAAGCCAGGTCGCGCTCGGCCTCCAGGCTGGCGGCGATCTCGCGCACCGAGGTGGCGGCGGCGAGCTGCATCGGCGCGTCGGCGAGGCCGAGGCGGGCGGCGCGCATCCGCACCTGGTCCACGGACTCCTCGCCGGTGATGTAGAGCACGCGCGGGCCGCCGCGCGACAGGGCGGCCGCGGCCTGCAGCAGCAGGGTGGACTTGCCGATGCCGGGGTCGCCGCCGACCAGGATCGCGGAGGCCGCCACCAGGCCGCCGCCGAGCACGCGGTCCAGCTCGGCGATGCCGGTGCACAGGCGCGCGGGCGGCTCGGCCTCGCCGGCGAGGCCCACGAACTCGATGCGGCGGCGCCGGCCCGAGGCGGCCGCGGCGGGCGTGCCGAGGCCGGGGCCGGGGGCGCGGGGCTCCACCGGCTCCTCGACGATGGTGTTCCACTCGCCGCAGGACTCGCAGCGGCCGGCCCACTTCGGGGTCACGGCGCCGCAGCCCTGGCACACGAAGCGTTGGGTCGCGCGGGGCATCAGGGAGGAGGAAGCAAGGCCAGGGGCTCTGCCCCTGGACCCCGCCAGGGCGAGCCGCCCTGGACCGGCCTTTTTGAGGGAAGATCCAAGGGCCTCTGGGCCTTGGCAGGGTCGGGCAGGGCCCGGCCTTGCTTCCTGTCCTCAGCGCGCACGCGGAGCCTGCGCCGCCACGAACGGGTGCAGCCCGATCGAGGCCTGCGGCGGCTGCGCGGCGGTGACCGCGTTCAGCACCCACTGCCGCCCGGCCAGCGTGGCCTCCCAGACGCGCTGGCTCACGCCGGGGTGCTGGCGGTCGCTGAAGTCACCCTTGAGGGTGGCGGGGGTCGCGGCCTGGCGCAGCGCCTCGGCGACGTAGGACACCACGAGCTGCGGGTCGGCGAACTCTGCGACCGCCTCGCAGCCGCCGTCGTCGAGCGAGATCAGGGCGAGGCGGGTGGTCTGGTAGCTGACGTCGAACACTTGGCCGGGGCGGCCGGCCAGGAAGGCGTCGGACGCCTGACGCGGCATCGCCGGCGCGCCCTGTCCGCTCACCCAGCCGCGCAGGCCGGCGACGTCGCCCGGGTAGCGCAGGCAGGTGGCCACGAACAAGCCCACCACCTGGTCCGCGCCGGTCCGCATCGCCTGCTGGCGGCTCGCGGCGTCGGTTGGGGCGCCGGGGACGTCACCCTGGCCGCCCGTCTGCGGGCCGCCCTGGGCGCCGGGCGTCTCGTCGGGCGGGGCCTCGAAGGCGCTGTCGGCGCCGCCCCGCGGAGCGGCCGCACCCGGTGCCTGGGCGAGTGCCAGGGCCGGCAGCGCCAGCAGGGCGGCCAGCGTCGCGCCGGCGGTTCGGTTTCGGGTCATGGTCGCATCCTCGTTCCCATCGGAGCCGCAGGGCGCCCGCCGGCCGGGCGGCGGGCGGCAAGGCAGCCAGGGTCACGCCGCAGCCGGCGGGCGGGCCGTCCCGCCGGCCGCGCGGCGCTTGCCGGCGCCTGCAGTCCCGGTCGCACCGGCCGCGGCCTCACTCCATCGGAGCCAGAAGGAGGGAGGCCTGCAGCCGGTCGTCAACCCTGTCGACCTCGACCACAAGCAACGATTGGTGACGGCCGTGCTCGACGCTGTAGCGGTGGTCGGGGGGCGTGTCGTCGCCGACCGTCTGGAACGACAGCCCGGCCATGCGCAGCCGCTGCTCCAGCAGCGAGGCCAGCCGCGGGACGTCCACGCTGTCGGCCACCGCGACGCACCAGCCGTCGTCGCGCGACAGCAGGGCGAGGTGGCCGGTACGGGTGCTGGCGTCGTAGGCGCGGCCGGGGCGGCGCAGCAGGGCCTGCTCCTGCGGCCCCGGCATCCGCCGGTAGCCCTGGCCCTCCAGCCAGAAGCGCAGGCCGTCCGGGGTGGCGAAGCGCAGGCAGGACTCGCCGAACAGCTCGACGAGCTGGCGCGCCTCGATCCAGCCGACCCCGTCGCCCCGCGACGCCGCTGGGACCGGCACCGCCAGCAGCACTGCGCAGGCGAGCGCGATTGCCCGGGCGGCCGGGGCAGGGGGCGTGCGGTCGGGCATGGCGCGACACAGCACCGGCGACCGCGCCGTGGCAAGCCTGTGCTGGCCCGGACAGGAAGGCCAGGGGCCCTGCCCCTGGACCCCGCCAAGGGCAGGGCCCTTGGAACCCCCTACTTAAGTAAGGCCGGGTCCAGGAGCGGCTCCCTCCGGTGGCCTTTCCGACGATCCAAGAGGATCGTCGGAACCTTTGGCCACCTCCGCCTGGCGAGTTCAGGGCAGAGCCTTGGCCTTGGCTTGCCTCGCCAGGCCGCCGTCCTCAGTACATGTGCTGCCCGCCGTTGATCGACAGCGTCGAGCCGGTGACGAAGTCCGCGTCGTCGGCGGTGAGGAACACCACGCCGCGCGCGATGTCCTCCGCGTGGCCGAGGCGGCCCATCGGGATGCGCGCCACGATCTTGGCGAGCACGTCCGCGGGCACGGCGCGCACCATTTCAGTGTCGACGTAGCCAGGGGCGATCGCGTTCACCGTGATGCCGAAGCGCGCGCCTTCCTGGGCCAGCGCCTTGGTGAAGCCGTGGATGCCCGACTTGGCGGCGGCGTAGTTGACCTGGCCGTACTGGCCGGCCTGGCCGTTGATGCTGCCGATGTTGACGACGCGGCCGAACCTGGCGGCGCGCATGCCGTCGAAGGTCAGCTTGCACAGGTTGAAGCAGGACCCGAGATTGGTGTCGATCACCGAGTCCCACATGTCGCGGCTCATCTTCGCCATGGTGCCGTCGCGGGTGATGCCGGCGTTGTTGACCAGGATCTCGATCGGGCCGTGCCTGTCCGCCACCTCTGCGACCGCCGCCTCGCAGGCCGCATAGTCGCCGGCGTCGAACCTCATGGCCGCGATCCCGGTCTCGGCGGAGAAGCCCTGCGCCGCCTCGTCGTTGCCGGCGTAGGTCGCGACCACAGTGCGCCCCGCGGCCTTCAGCGCGCGGCTGATCTCGGCGCCGATCCCGCGCGTGCCGCCGGTCACCAGAGCAATGCGTGCCATGCGTCGTCTCCCCCCGTCTTGTTGTTGCGCGATCGTAGGAGCGCCCCGCCCGCGCCGGCAAGCGCGCGGGCGGCGGGCGTTCGCGGCGTGGCGGGTATGGCGTGGCAGGCGGGGCGTCGCGGGCGGGGCCGTCGCCTAAACCCCGCGTTAACCAGCGGCGCCCATGCTGGTCCGATCCTCACCCTCCCAGAAAGGGACACGGCGATGTCGGTCAGCACACGATCCCCCGTCCGCGGCATGGCGTTCGAGATCGACGACCTGGTGCGCGCCCGGACCTGGGCGGAACGCGAGGGGCTGGTGCTGCGCATCCGCCTCGACCACGTCGAGCGCGGCGAGGGGCTGGAGGAGGTGCTCTACCTCGCGCCGCCCGGGCGCGGGCTGTGGCGGGTGTCGCTGTGGCGCGAGGCGGCCGGCGTCATGATGCGGCTGGGCTCGCAGCCGCCGGCGCTGTTCGCCGGCGTCGAGGCCGCCCTCGCCGCGGCCGCGCCGCGCCGGCGCCTGCGGTTGTGGGCGCGCGCACGGCCGTTCTGAGAGGTCAGTGAGGCGAGGAAGGCCAGGGCTCTGCCCTGGACCCGCCAGAGGCGAGCCGCCCCTGGACCCGGCCTCCCTTAAGAATCGGAGTCCAAAGGCTCGGCCTTTGGCGGGGTCCAGGGGCAGAGCCCCTGGCCTTGCCTTCCTGACCAGCCGCCGGGTCTCAGATGTCGTTGCGCCCCATCCGCTCCGCGATGTGGTCGGCCTGGCGGACCGCCAGCGCCACGATCGTGAGCGTCGGGTTGCAGCCGGTGCCCGAGGTGAACTGGCTGTCGTCGGAGACGAACAGGTTCTTCACGTCGTGGGTCTGGCCATAGCCGTTGAGCACGCCGTCGCGCGCCGAGGCGCTCATCCGGTTGGTGCCCATGTTGTGGGTGCTCGGGTAGGGCGGCGTGCGGATCACCCGGGTGGCGCCGACCGCCTCGTACACCGCCGAGCCTTGGCGGAAGCCGTGCTCGCGCATGGCGGCGTCGTTCGGGTGGTCGTCGAAGTGCACGCTGGCGACCGGCATGCCGTTGCTGTCCTTGACCGTGGGGTCGAGCGTGATCCGGTTGGTCTCCTGCGGCAGGTCCTCGCCGATGATCCACATCCCCGCCATGCGCGAGTAGTCGTCCATCTTGGAAGCGAAGTCGCGGCCCCAGGCGCCGGGGTCGACGAAGGCGGCCATGAACGGGATGCCCAGCGAGATCGTCTCCATCTCGTAGCCGCCGGCGAAGCCGCGCGAGGTGTCGTGCTTGGACTCGTCGCGGATGATCCCGGCCATCGTGGTGCCGCGATACATGTGCACCGGCTTGTCGAACACGCCGTACACGCTGGCGGTGGTGTGGCGCATGTCGTTGCGCCCGACCTGGCCGGAGCTGTTCGCCAGCCCGTCGGGGAACATCGACGAGGCGCTGTTGAGCAGCAGGCGCGAGCTCTCGATCGAGTTGCCGGCGACGGCGACCACGCGTGCCTTCTGCCGCAGCACGGCGTCGCTGTCGTCGGACTTGTAGAGCACGCCGGTGACCTTGCCGGAGGCGTTGTGCTCGACCTTGATCACCATCGAGCCGGGCCGGACCTCTAGGTTGCCGGTGGCCTCGCCCTTGGGGATCTCGGTGTACAGCGTCGACCACTTCGCGCCGGACTTGCAGCCCTGGAAGCAGAAGCGATGTCCCTTGCTACCGCAGGAAGAAAGCGTGTTCTTTCTTGAAAGAAAGAACCAAAGAACTTTGGCCCATTGAGTTCCGGAGCCGCCCACCTGTCCGGAACCCCATGAGCAAAGTCTTTTTGCTTCTTTTTCTTCAGAAAAAGAAGATTCTTGCTTGCCTGAAGCCGCGAACCGCTACGAGACCCACGGCACCCTCTAGCGCTCGACGCACATGGCCACGCCCATGCCGCCGCCGATGCACAGGGTGGCGAGGCCCTTGTGCGCGTCGCGCCGGACCATCTCGTGCAGCAGCGTGGTCAGCACGCGCGCGCCCGAGGCGCCGATCGGGTGGCCGATGGCGATGGCGCCGCCGTTGACGTTCACGCGCTCCGTGTCCCAGCCCATGTCGCGGTTGACGGCGCAGGCCTGGGCGGCGAACGCCTCGTTGGCCTCGATCAGGTCGAGGTCGTGGGCCTGCCAGCCGGCCCGCTCCAGGGCGCGGCGGCTCGACGGGATCGGGCCGGTGCCCATCACCTTGGGGTCGACGCCGGCGGTGGCGAAGGAGGCGATGCGGGCCAGAGGGGTCAGGCCGCGGCGCTGCGCCTCGGCGGCCGACATCACGACGAGCACCGCGGCGCCGTCGTTGAGGCCGCTGGCGTTGGCGGCGGTCACGGTGCCGTCCTTGCTGAACGCGGGGCGCAGCCTGGCCATCGCCTCGATCGTGGAGTCGTGGCGGATGTACTCGTCCTCGCTGACCACGGTGTCGCCCTTGCGGCCCTTGATCGTCACCGGGGCGATCTCGTCTCGGAAGCGGCCGGCCCTGGAGGCGGCGGAGGCCTTGTTCTGCGAGGCGACGGCGAACTCGTCCTGCTGCTGGCGGGTGATCTGGAACTGCGTCGCCACGTTCTCTGCGGTGGTGCCCATGTGGTAGCCGTTGAAGGCGTCCCACAGGCCGTCACGGATCATGGTGTCGACGAGCTGCAGGTCGCCCATCTTGGTGCCCTGGCGCAGGTAGGCGCAGTGGGTGGACTGGCTCATGCTTTCCTGGCCGCCGGCGAGCACCACGCTGCTCTGGCCGCTCATGACCTGCTGGGCGGCCAGCGAGACGGCGCGCAGGCCGGAGCCGCACACCTGGTTGATGCCGAAGGCGGTGCGCTCCTGCGGGATGCCGGCGGCGATGGCGGCCTGGCGGGCGGGGTTCTGCCCCTGGCCGGCGGTGAGCACCTGGCCGAGGATCACCTCGTCGACCTCCTCGGCCGCCACGCCGGCGCGCTCCAGGGCGGCGCGGATCGCGACCTCGCCGAGCGTGTGCGCCGGCACCGAGCCGAGCGCGCCGTTGAAGCTGCCGACCGGGGTGCGCGCGGCCGAGATGATGACGATGTCGTCCATGATTCCTGCCTGTGGTTGTTTCCGTCCCGCCCCGACAATGGGCAACGCCGGGGGAACGGACAAGCGCACGGCGAGCAAGCCTGGCGCTCCCTCCGCCTGCCCTTCCAACGACCCGGGAGAGTCGCCGGACCCTTCGGCCAGGCTGCGCCCGGACCCGCGGGCCGGAGGCTGTTCGATCCCGCGATTCAAGGGAGGCCGGTCCAGGGCGGCTCGCCCTGGCGGGTCCAGGGCAGAGCCCTGGCCTTGCTTCCCGCTCACCCCGACTGGCACGCCTCGCACCAGTAGAGCGTGCGCCCCGCCATCGCCTCCGCGCGCACCGGCGTCCCGCACACCCGGCACGGTTGCCCGGCCCGGTGCGCGACGTAGCTGGCGTCGCCGCGCCGCACGGCCCCGCCACGCCGGCCGGACGCGCGGTGCTCCGGGCGGGTGGTGACGATGCGCCCGCGCGCGACCCCGTCCTGCATCAGAACGCGCAGGTCGGCCCACAGCGCGCGCCATTCCATCTCCGTGACCTCGCGGCCCGGGCGGTGCGGGTCGATGCCGGCGCGGAACAGCACCTCGGCGCGATAGATGTTGCCGATGCCGGCCACCAGGTCCTGGCGCATCAGCAGCAGGCCGATCGCCGAGCGCGACGCCCGCACCGCGCGGCCGGCGGTGTCGGCGTCCGCGTCGGGGCGCAGCGGGTCCTCGCCGAGCCGCGCCATCGCCGCCGCCCTACCGTCCAGGGTTTCCAGCACGCAGGCGGTGGGGCCGCTCAGGTCGGCCACGCGGTCGCCGGCGAGCAGGCGGAGCCGCACCAGGCCGCGCGGCTCCGGGGGCCACGGGCCGTCCGTGCCGGCTCGCTCGCCCTCGCCCGTGCCGGCGGCGGCGAGGAAGCGGGCGGGCGGGGCGGCGGGCGGGGCCGACTGCCCGGCTGCGCGACCCGGCCCGTCCGGGCCGTCGTCCGGCTCGGCCGCGTCCAGGTCGTCCGCCGCATCGTCGGGGTCGGCGTCCGCCGCGGCCGGGGCGCCGGCCCGGCGGGACGTGGCCGTGCCCGGCCTGCGGCCGCCCTCGCCGGCGAGGCCCGGGCCGGCAAAGCGCCAGGCGCCGTAGAGCCCCAGGTGCACCCTGAGCCACACCGGCGGCCCGGCGGCCCCGGGGCCGTCGCCGTCGAAGCCGAGGAACAGGTGCTTGCCGCGCGCCTCGGCCGAGGCCATGCGCAGGCCGTCCAGCACCGCGGCGCCGGCGGCGAAGCGTCCCTGCGGGCTGCAGGCCGCGACCGGGCGGCCGACGAAGCGGGTCTCGAACACCCGGGCGAGGCGGTGGATGGTGTGACCTTCGGGCATGGGCCTCGGCGCGTTCAGGGCCGCCCGACCTGGGCACCGCGCGGCGTTCCGGCAAGCCGGCCGGCGCGGGATTTCCCCCGCCTTGCCGGACCGGCCCGCTGGACCGCCGCCCCGGCCGCGGGCAAGAACATGGCCATGGCGGAGTCCCCGATGCAGGCGGCGCTGGACGAGGCGCGGGCGGCCGGCGCGCGCGGCGAGGTGCCGGTGGGCGCGGTGGTGCTCGGGCCGGACGGCGCGGTGCTGTCGCGCGCGGGCAACACGGTGGAAGCGGAGCGCGACGCCTCGGCGCACGCGGAGATGCGGGCGATGCGGGCGGCGGCGGCGCTGCTGGGCTCGCCGCGGCTCGCGGGGTGCACGCTGGTCGCGAGCCTGGAGCCGTGCGCGATGTGCGCCGCCGCGTGCGTGCACTTCCGGGTGGCGCGCGTGGTGTTCGGGGCGTACGACCCGAAGGGCGGCGGGGTGGAGCACGGGGCGCGGGTGTTCGCGCGGGCCGGGTGCCTGCACCGGCCGGAGGTGGTGGGCGGGGTGCGCGAGCAGGAGGCGGGGGCGCTGCTGCGGGCGTTCTTCGCGGAGCGGCGATAGGGCTGCGTCGGCGGCGGGGCCTGGAAGGAAGCAAGGCTGGGCTCTGCCCAGACCCGCCAGGGGCGAGCCGCCCCTGGACCAGCATTTGAAAAGAAGCTGAGTCGAGGTTTCCAAAGGCTTGCCTTTGGCGGAGCTCGAGGCAGAGCCTCGACCTTGCCTGCTGCTTTCTACGGGCCGGCGGTGAGCCAGACCTCGCCGGTGACGTGCTCGTCGCCCTTGGCATAGAGGAAGCGAATCGGGTTGAACGGCTGGTGGCGCACCTCGTCGAGCCGGCCGGACAGGGTGTCCGCGCGGCAGGCGCCGTCGAGGTGCGCGGTGACGTCGCCGAGGTCGAGGCGGAGGCGGCACGACCGGCCGTCGACGCGGCCGTGCACCGGGCCTGTGGCGACCACGTGGTTGGCGGCGTCGAGCAGCACCGCGGTGCCGCCGAAGCGGCCGTCGGGACCGGGCAGGCCGAGGCCGACGTGCAGGCTGCGGCTGCCGACGCTGCCGTGGAAGGCGCGCGGCTGGCGACCCACTGCGGCGAGCGCGTCGAGCCAGGCGGTCGCGGCGGGCGGCGCAGGCGGGGCCTCTCGCGCGCGGGCGGGCGCGGCGGCCGGGGGCGAGGCGGCCAGGGCCAGCCAGAGCAGCGCCGCCGGACGCGCGACGCCGGGGCGGGTCCGCGCCGACGCGCGGCGTGGCGGCAGGGCGGCGGGGGTGGGCGAATCGTGCGTCATGGCGATGTGTCCTGCTGCGTCCCGTTCCGCTGCCGCCCGGTCACAGCCAGCCCCGCCACCGGAACAGCGCCAGCGGGCCCGCGACGCTGAACAGGATCAGGCACAGCGCGTAGGGGTAGCCGTAGGTCCAGTCCAGCTCCGGCATGTTCTTGAAGTTCATGCCGTAGATGCTGGCGATCAGGGTGGGCGGAATGCCGATCAGGCTGACCACGGTGAGCACCTTGATGCCGTTGTTCTGCTCGATGTTGAGGAAGCCGAGGGTGGCGTCGAGCAGGAACTGCACCTTGCTGGTGAGCTGGGCGTCGTGGTCGGACAGGGAGGCGATGTCGGCGCGCACCGAGGCGCAGCGCGCGTGCAGGTCGGGCGGCATCCAGGGCAGGCGCGCCTCGGCGACGTAGGCGGCGAGGCGGCCCAGGCCGAGCAGGCTGTCGCGCAGGTGGGAGACCAGGTCGCCGGCCTGGCCGATGCGGCGCAGCACGGCGCGCAGGGTGGCGTCGCTGCGCCCGCCGCGGCCGGGCCGGCTGTCGGCGTGGAAGATCGTGCCGGACAAGGCGTCCAGCTCCGCGCCGGCCTGCTCCAGGATGTCGGCGGCGCGGTCCACCATCGCTTCCAGCAGGCCGAGGAAGGCGTCGGTGCTGGACGGCGCGGCGCCCGGCGCGGCGGGGCCGTCGGACGGGGCGGCGGCGGGGGCAGGGGCGGCGGGGGCCGGGCCGGCGGAGGGAAGGCTGACGGCGGCCGGGCTGGCGGAGGGAAGGCTGGCGGGTTCGGGCGGGCCGGCGGCCAGCGTGCGGGCGAAGCTGTCGAACGCGGACAGCCGGCTGTAGCGCACAGTGAGCAGGTGGCGCGGCGAAAGCACCAGGCCGAGCGGCGTGACCAGCAGCGGCGCGCCGTTGTCGGGGCGGGCGACGATCGAGGTGCTGAGATAGAACGTGTCGCCCTCGCGCTGCAGCCGGCTGGAGGTCTCGATCTCGGCGATCTCGTCGCGGGCGGGGACGCGCAGGCCGGTCAGGCGCGCGGCCAGCGCCCGCTCCGCGTCGGTGCCGTCGAGCAGGTCGAGCCACACGCCCGGCGCGGGGCCTGGCTGCGGGCCGGACTGTGGGCCGGATTGCGGGACGGGGAGCACGTGGGCGGGGGCACCGCCGGGGTGGACGGTCAGCATGGATCGGGGGCTCCCAGGAGCGGCGGAGTGGCGGGCGGAGTGTAGCAGCGGCGGTGCTGCGGCCGCGAGTGGGGCGGGCGGCGGGCGGACCCGCGCTTGGGCGGCGGTCGCGCGGCCTGCGGCGGAACCGCGCGGCCTGCGGCAAGGCGCATTGCCTCTTCGCGCCTGTTCCGCCCGACTGCTAACAGGTCGCACCGCGTCGGCATCGGCGCAGGCCATGAGGAGCCTCCCGCGATGATCCCCGAGCCCCCGGCCGCCCAGCCTTCGACCACCCAGCCTTCGACCGTTCAGCTCCCGGCCGTCCGGCCGTGGGACGACGCGCGTGCCCGCGCCGTGCTGCGGCGCATCTTCGACGCGGGCGTGGCGGCCGCCGACCCGCACCGGGTGCTGGCCGCGCACCTGCCGGAGAAGCCGCGCGGGCGCTGCGTCGTAGTGGGCGGGGGCAAGTCCGCGGCGGTGATGGCGGCGGCGCTGGAGGCGGCGTGGCCCGACCTCGTGGAGTCCGGGCGGATGTCCGGCCTGGTGGTGACCCGCTACGAGCATGCGGTGGCCACGCGCTGCATCGAAGTGCTGCAGGCCTCGCATCCGGTGCCGGACGCCAACAGCGAGCTGGGCGCGCGCCGGCTGCTGGAGGCGGTGCGCGGACTCGGACCGGACGACCTGGTGCTGGCGCTGATGTCGGGCGGCGGGTCGGCGCTGCTGGCACTGCCGGGGCCGGGGCTGACCCTGGCCGACAAGCAGGCGGTGGGCCGCGCCCTGCTCGCCTCGGGCGCCACGATCGGCGAGATGAACGTGGTGCGCCGCCGCCTGTCGGGGATCAAGGGCGGGCGGCTGGCGCAGGCGGCGGCGCCCGCGCGCGTGGTGACGCTGGCGATCAGCGACGTGCCCGGCGACGATCCCGGCACCATCGCCTCCGGCCCCACGATCCCGAACCGCGACCCGCCCGGCGCCATGGAGGAGATCGTCGCGCGCTACGGCCTGGCGCTGCCCGGCGCGGTGGCGGCGCTGCTGGCCGGGGGCGAGCGCGCCCGGGCTGCGGTGGGCGCGGGGATGGCCGAGGCCGATGTGCGCATGATCGCCACGCCCGCGATGGCGCTGCGGGCGGCGGCCGAGGCGGCGCGGGCTTCGGGCCTGGCGACGCTGGTGCTCGGCGACGCGCTGGAGGGCGAGAGCCGCCAGCTCGGCACGGTGATGGCCGGGATCGCGCGCAGCGTGCGCCGCCATGCCGAGCCGGCCCGCCCGCCCGCGGTGCTGCTGTCGGGCGGGGAGACCACGGTGTCGATCGGCGACACCAGGCCGGGGCGTGGCGGGCGCAACACGGAGTTCCTGCTCGGCCTCGCGGTGGCGCTGGACGGCGACGCGGGGATCTGGGCGGTCGCCGGCGACACCGACGGCATCGACGGCACAGAGGACGCGGCCGGGGCGGTGGTGGCGCCGGACACGCTGGCCCGCGCGCGCGCGGCCGGGCTGTCGCCGCGCGCGGTGCTGGCGGCGCACGACAGCTACGGGCTGTTCGCAGCGATCGGCGATCTGGTGGTGACCGGGCCGACGCTGACCAACGTCAACGACCTGCGCGCGGTGCTGATCGCCTGAAGCAAGCAAGGCTGGGCTCTGCCCAGACCCGCCAGGGGCGAGCCGCCCCTGGACCGGCTTGACTTAAGAATCGGATTCCAAAGGCTCGGCCTTTGGCGGGGTCCCCGCCTTCAAGCATGGGGGCAGAGCCCCTGGCCTTCCTTCTCCTGACCGGCCGCCGCCCTCAGGCCGGGATCGCCGTGCCGCGCGTCGCCCCCGGCGCGGCGGCGGTCATCTCGCCCTGCGTCGCCGCGCGGTCGCGGCCGGTCCGCTTGGCCTGGTAGAGGGCGGCGTCCGCGCGCTCGATCAGGGTGGCCGCGCTCGACTCCGCCCGGCCCGGGCGCGGCAGCACGCTGGCCACCCCGATGCTCGCGGTGACGATGCCGGGCGGCGGGTTGGCCGCGTGCTCGATCCCGGTGGCGCGGATCGCGGCGAGCATGCGGGCGGCGATCGCCGCGGCACCCGTCTCGTCGACGCCGGGCAGCAGCACGACGAACTCCTCGCCGCCGTAGCGCGCGGTGAGGTCGGCGGGGCGGCGCGCGACCTGCGCCATCGTCGTCGCCACCGTGCGCAGGCACTCGTCGCCCTGCTGGTGGCCGTAGCGGTCGTTGTACAGCTTGAAGTGGTCGACATCGATCATCAGCAGCGCCAGCGGCGTCTCGTCGCGCGCCGCGCGCCGCCACTCCTGCTCCAGGGTCGCGTCGAAGCAGCGGCGGTTGGCGAGGCCGGTCAGCCCGTCGGTGTTGGCCTGCTCCGCGAGCTCGAGGTTCAGCAGGGCGACCTGGTTCTCGGCCGCGCGCCGCTCGCTGATGTCGCGCAGGTTGCAGATGACCTGCGTCTGCCCGTCGACGCCCTGCAGCAGGCGGGCGCGCGACTCCACCCAGAGCAGCGAGCCGTCCTTGCAGACGAATCGGAAGCACGAGGTCACCTGCGCCGCGCCGGACAGCAGCCTCGGCACCAGCAGCGCGTGTTCCTCGCGGTCGTCGGGGTGGATGATGTCGGCCGTCCGCCCGCAGACGCCCTCCTCGGCGCTCCAGCCAGTCAGCCTGGTGAACGCCGGCGAGACGTAGCGCCGTGTCCCGTCCAGGCCGATGCACACGATGGCATCGCTCGAGTTCTCCGCCAGCAGCCGGTAGCGGCGCTCCGCCTGCTGTCGCGTCCTGACCTGGCCGGCGAAGCGGCGGCCCGCCAGCGCGACGAGCCCGGACACGAGGAGGCTGACCGCCAGGTGGAGCCGTGCGTTGGCCCGCCAGCCGGCGAGCACGTCGTCGAGCGCGTGGCCCACGACGATGTAGAGTGGCGAGCCCTCGATCCTGCGGAAGCTGCCCAGCCGCGTGACCCCGTCGAGCGGCGAGACGTAGCGGAAGCTGCCGGAGGTCTGGCCGGCGGCCACCTTGCGGAACACCGGCCCGGCGGACACGTTGTTGCCGCCGCCTGCGTCCAGGTCGGAGCGCGCGATGATGACGCCGCTCAGGGAGCCGAGCGAGATCAGGCCACGCGGGCCGACCGCGAAGCTGCGGTAGAAGTCGCGCAGGAACGCCACCGAGATCCTGCCCCGCACCACCCCGGCGAAGCGGCCCTGCGCGTCGTCGAGCCGGCGCGACACCGTGATGCTCCACTGGCCGTCGGCGCGCGAGAGGATGGCGTCGCCGATCTGCATGCCGCGGTCGGCATGGGTGCGGTGGTACTCGAAATACGCGCGGTCGGCGGTGGTGAAGACGCCGCCCGTGGTGCTGTGCTCGCCGGCGAGCATGACGCCCGCGGCGTCGAACACCGCCAGGCCGCTGAGCGCCGGCACGCCGGCGAGGCGCATCGCGATCAGCCGGTCCAGCCGGGCGGTCCGCTCCTCGGAGGGCGCGTCGGTCTCGACCCGCTCGCGCAGCCCGGACAGGATCACGTCGGTGACGTGGAAGGTGTCCCTGGCATGCTGGGCGAGGGAGCGGGCGAGGTTCGCGGTTTCCGTCTTGTCCGCGGCGACCGCGGCCTCGCCGGCCTGCCACGTGCTCCAGCTGTCGAGGCCGAGCAGCAGCAGGCACACCGCGATCACGGCGACGATGATGCCGGCATGCAGCGGGACGCGGGGTTGCCGCCAGGGAAAGGCCAGCCTCATGCCGTGGGACCTCCCGCTCCGGGTTCGCCACGCACTAGACCAGCGATGTTCTAACAAACCGTTGAGGGATTCCTGCCCGCCCGTCCGTCCAGGCCTCGCAGGCTGTGTCATGGACCTGCCGGCCCCGACATCGTGCGCCAAGGCAAGAAGAAAGCATGTTCTTTCTTGAAAGAAAGAACCAAAGAACTTTGGCCTGCAAGACTCCGACGCTGCCCGCGCCCCATGGGCAAAGTCTTTTTGCTTCTTTTTCTTCAGAAAAAGAAGAGCCTTGCCTTCCTGCCTGGATCAGCGACAAGGCACCAGGTCCATGGCAGCCTCTCAGTCCACCCAGAGCGCCGAGAGCAGCATGTGGTACAAGGGCGTGTACAGGTAGCCGTGCACCCGCGCGGACACGACGTCGACGTAGGACGGCACCAGCAGCACCACCATCGGCGAGCGCGCCGTCACCGCGCGGTCGATCGCCGCCCAGCGTGCCGCCGCGTCCGCGCCGGTGGCGGCCTCGGCCGCGCCCATCGCCACGTCGATCGCGGGGTCGCAGAAGCCGCTCATGTTGAGCGAGGAGTCCGAGCCCGGGTGGAAGGCGGCGCAGCTCGCCAGCACGTCGAGGAAGTCCGAGGCGTCGGGGAAGTCGGCGTACCACGGCGTGACCGCGGCCTGCACGTGGTTGGCGCTGTTCTGGATGTAGGTGAACTGGATGTCGCCCGACAGCGTGCTGAGCCGGGCGTCGAGGCCGATGGAGGCCATCACGCTCTGCAGGTAGGTGCCGAGCTGGCGCTGCACCGGGCTCTGGTCGGCGACCAGCGTGACCTTCGCGCCCACGGCACCCGCCTCGCGCACCAGGCGGCGGGCCTCCTCCGGGTCGTGGCCTATGGGGCAGCCGGGATCGCTGCCGGGCAGGATCGGCGGCAGGATCCGGCACCACGGCAGCGCCATGCGCGGGCCGCCGTACACGAGCACGGCGGCGTCGCGGTCCACGGCCAGGGCGACCGCGCGGCGCACCCGCTCGTCGTCGAACGGCGGCTCGCGGGTGTTGAGCGTCATGCGCCAGATCGCGTCGGTGCGGTGCAGGTGGACCAGGCCCGCGTATCGCGCGCCCAGCTCGGGCAGCCGGTCGAACGGCGGCTGGTCGAAGGTCCAGTCGGCCTGGCCGTTCTCGATCGCGGTGATCGCGGCCTCCTCGTCGAGGCCGAACTCGTAGTCGATCGCATCGAGGCGGCCGTCGGGCTGCGCGGCCTCGCTCCAGACGCGGAAGGCGGGGTTGCGCACCATGCGCAGGCCGCGGTTCGGGTCGTAGCCCTCGATCCGGTACGGCCCGGTGCCGGGGGGCGGGTGCAGGCCGACGTCGTGCGGCGGGGTGTCGGCGGGCAGCACGGAGGTCGGCGGCAGCGCCAGCTTGGCGAGCAGCTGGCTGTCCGGGCGGGCGAGGCGCAGCGTGAGGCGGCCGGTGGCGTCGTCGCTGTCCACCCCCTCCAGGCGGCAGGCGTCGGGCACGGCGGTGCAGGCGTCCGCGCCCTCGATCGCGGCCAGGAAGCCGGCGCCCGGCCCAGCGACGCGGAAGGCGCGGCGCAGCGAGGCGGCGGCGTCGGAGGCGCGCACCGGCCGCCCGTCGCTGAAGCGCACGCCCGGGCGCAGGTGGAAGTCGTAGCGCAGTCCGTCCGCGCTGGTCGCGGGCAGGGCGTCGGCGAGGTCCGGCTCCAGGACGAGGCCGTCCGCGTCCTCGGCCTTGCGGTAGGTGAGCAGGCCGTCATAGCTCACCGCGTAGAGCTGCCAGTACTGGGCGGTGTCGTTGACCTGCGGGTCGATGGAGCCGGCGGCGGCGTGGGCGACCAGGCGCAGGGTGCCGCCGCGGTGCGGCGCCGGCGTCGCGGCCAGCGGCGGGGCGGGCGGGTCGGCAGCCGCGGCCGGGAACGCGAGGGCGAGGAGCACGGTGACGAGGAGCATGGGCAGCATGGCGAAAAGGCGCAGCATCGGGTCCTGCCGCTCCGGCGGGGCGTCCCGGCCGGCGGGGGGATCGCGCCGAACTGCTGTTCCAGCCCGCGGCGGCGGCGTCAATCCTTGCGCCGCCCGCCTCCGTCGCGGCATCGGGGCGGCGCTGTGCCTGGCGCTGCTTTCGGGCGTCGCGCACGCCGGCGAGCGCTGCCGCTTCGAGGGCGACACCGACCACGCCGGGCACGTGTCCGCCCGCGTCGACGTGTCCGACGCGCCCGGCGGCGAGCGCACCGTGGACGTGCGGCTCGACCTGCGCGCCACCGTCTGGTGGGTGATCGAGGTGCGCTACCTGGTGGAGGAGGTCAGCGTGTGGCGGGGCGGCGTGCTGCGCGCGGTGGCGGTGAACACGCGCTCGCTCAGCGGCGGGCGGGTCGTGCGCCAGCTCTGGGACGTGTTCCGCCGGCAGGGCGACACGCTGGCCGCGTGGCGGGTGCAGGCCAGGACGCTGGCGCAGATGCGCGAGCGCCACCCCGGCTTCGTGTCGCACTGGGACCCCGCCGCGTTCGGCGCGCCCTGGCTCGCGGAGTACGACTCGGCCAGGCCGGAGCGGCGCCCCGACCTGGACCTCCCCGCCGCGGACCCCGCGACGCGCACGCCGCTCGCGATGGCGTTCTTCTGGACCCGCTGGCTGCCGGAGCGTCCGGGCGCGGTGCCGGTGGTGCTGCCGGGCTTCAAGCACGACCCGGTCCTGGTGCTCGACCCGGTGGCCGGGGCCGCGGGCGCTGGCGCCCCGCCGGGGACGCGGCGGCAGTGGGAGATGGCGCTGCGCCACCCGGCGCTGGCGCGGGCTCCGGCGTCGCGGGCGGAGGCGTGGGTGGGCGCGGACCAGCGGCTGCTGGGGCTGGCGCTCGAGCTGCACGCGCCGGCGGGGTCGGCGCGGGGCACAATCCGCGCGGCGGGGTGCGACGGGGCGGAGTGAGCGGGGGGCGAGGCCCGGTTTGAAGTCCAGGCAAGGAAGGCCAGGGGCTCTGCCCCTGGACCCCGCCAAAGGCGAGCCTTTGGAATCCACTTCTTAAGAGGCTGTTCGATAAATTGG
>CAXSFU010000021.1:0-46212 GCA_964236695.1 uncultured Acetobacteraceae bacterium
GAGTTGCCGGGCTCGCCGGAGTGTGTCTGCCGATGTGGCGCGCGGGCGACGCAGGACGGGCGACGCAGGGCGCCAGGGGTTGGCAAGCCGGGACACGAACAGGACGGGAGGTGCAGGATTCGGCGCTCCCCGCCCCTGGCAGCCGGGGCCGGGCGGGTCCAGATCGGCAGCATGCCCACTCCCCCCCGCGTCGCCCTGTTCGTCACCTGCTTGGTCGATCTGCACCGCCCCACGGTGGGGTTCGCGTCGATCGCGCTGCTGGAACGCGCGGGGTGCCTGGTGGAGGTGCCGCGCGCGCAGACCTGCTGCGGGCAGCCGGCATACAACACCGGCGACCGGGCGACGGCGCGCGACCTGGGACGCGGCATCCTCGACGCGTTCGGCGGCTACGACTACGTGGTGGTGCCGTCCGGCTCGTGCGGCGGGATGATCCGCAGTCACCTGCCGGGCCTGTTCGCCGACGACCCGAACCTGCGGGTGCGCGCCGAGGCGCTGGGGGCGAGGACCTGGGAGCTGGTGTCGTTCCTGACGGACGTGATGGGGGTGCGCGACGTGGCGGCGCCGCGCTTCGAGGGGGTGGCGGCATATCACGACAGCTGCTCCGGCCTGCGCGAGCTGGGGGTCAAGGCGCAGCCGCGCGCCCTGCTGGCGGGGGTCGAGGGGCTGCGGGTGGTGGAGCTGCCGGGAGCGGAGGTGTGCTGCGGCTTCGGCGGCACGTTCTGCGTCAAGTATCCGGAGATCTCGACCCGCATGGTCGCGGACAAGGCGGCGGAGGTGGCGGCGAGCGGCGCGGACACGCTGCTGGCGGGCGACATGGGGTGCCTGCTCAACATCGCGGGGCGGCTGTCGCGAGAAGGCAGCGCCGTGCGGGTGCGCCACGTGGCCGAGGTGCTGGCGGGGATGACGGACGGGGCCGCGATCGGCGAGCGGCGTCGGCCGTGACGCGGCGGGGATCCGGGTGGTGCCTCAGGAAGCAAGGCCAGGGCTCTGCCCTGGACCCGCCAGGGGCGAGCCGCCCCTGGACCCGGCCTCCCTTAAGGAGGGGGTTCCAAGGGCCCTGCCTTTGGCGGGGTCCAGGGGCAGAGCCCCTGGCCTTGCTTTTTCGGCCGGTCGGAGCAACCCGCCGCCGGTATCAGGGGTGCGCGACGATCCGGTAGATCGCGCCCGGCCCCTTGAGCAGGGCGTACAGCTCGCCGGCGGCATCCTGGCCGAGGCGCAGGTCGGAGCGGTCGCCCTCGCCGATCGGCGACGTGCTCAGCGAGTCGTAGCTGACGCCCTGGTAGCGCAGCGCGATCGAGGAGACCTGCCGCGCAGGGGTCGGCAGGGTGGCAGTGGGGATTGCGAACAGGCGCCCCTGCACGAAGTCGGCGAACAGGTAGGCGCCGCGCAGCGCCGCCATCCGCGAGCCCTGGTAGACGAAGCCGCTGCCGATGCCGGCGGCAACGGTGCCGCCGTCGCGCGCCGGGTCGCTGTGGTCGTATTCGGCGATCGGGTCGGTGAAGCCGGCGGCGGCGTCGCTGCCGGGCAACGGGTAGACGCCGAAGTCGTTCTTGCCGCCGGCGCTGCCGACCGCGGCGCCGGTGGCGAAGCTGCCTTCGCGCTGCTGCCAGCCGTAGTTGGCGCCGCGGACGCCGAGGTCGACCTCCTCGACCTGGTTCTGGCCGATGTCGTCGATGAACATGCGGTCCAGGCGCCCGAGCTGGAAGCTGAACTGCTGCGGGTTGCGGAACCCGTAGGCCCAGACCAGCGGGGCCGCGCCGCCGAGGCTGCGGAACGGGTTGTCGGCGGGAATCGTGTATTTCGCGCCGCCCGGGCCTGCGAGCGGGTCGATGCGCAGGATCTTGCCGAGCGGGCTGGCGAGGTTCTGGCCGTTGCCGCGCGGGTCGTTGGCCCCGCCGCCGTCGCCGAAGCCGATGTAGAGGTTGCCGTAGTCGCGGAAGCCCGGCGCCGCGTTCGGATCGAAGCGGATCACGCCGCCATTGTGGTTGGACGCGTACTTGCCGACGCGCAGCACCTCGCGCGAGGTGCCGCTGAACGTCGCGGCCATCGGGTTGGTGGCGGTCCATTCGCGGATCACCTGGTGGTGGTCGGCGTCGTCGTCGGCGAGGAAGTCGGGGGTGCCGCTGCTGCGGTCGGCGCTGAAGGCGGTGTAGAACCTGCCGTAGCCGGGCAGCGAGGGCGAGCCCGCGAAGTTGGGGTGGAAGGCCAGGCCGACGAGGCCCTCCTCGCTGGAGGGTGCGATGAAGGAGATCGGCTGGGCACGCAGGTCGAGGTAGGGCGTGACCCTGGTGCCGTCGGCGCTCACCCGGTAGATGATCCCGGCGATGTCGGTGGCGAACAGGCCGCCCAGCCAGCCAGGGGCGGGGGCAAGGAACTGCGGCCTGGCGGCCGAGCCGTCGGCGTGGCGCGGCAGGGTGGCGAAGTCCTGCAGGTCCAGCGTGATGCCGGACGCCGCCGGCGCCGGGAGCAGCGGCTCGCTCAGCTCTGCGGGCGGGGCGGCAAGCGCCGCGGCGCTGCCTGCGACGACGAGGACGAGCGCGCGGGCGGCGGTGGCGAGCGCGGGGCGGCGAGATGGCGTGCGGCGGGTCATGGTCCGGTCCTCCTGGGGCATTTCTCGGGTCCCTGCCTGTGGCGACGAGGCGTTTGCGGGCCGTGTTCCCGGCCTTCGCTGCCGCGCCTGCTCCGGCCTGCGACAGCAGGCCGGATCGGGGATGCACCTTGGAGTTGAGCTTATCGCGGCCCAGTCTGCAACTTATGCGTGTTGGCCGGCTGGCGGGCTGCCGTGCGGGTCAGGCCGCGCTGATCTGCCCTGCGGCGAGGCTCGCGCCGAACAGGGTGATCCTGGTGCCGTCGCCCAGGGTCAGCGCGGTGCCGAACGCACCGGTGGTCGCGGTCCGGAGCGCGCTGGACACGTTGGCTGCGGTGAAGCCGCCGGTCAGGACGAGGTGGTCGGAGGCCTTGAAGCCGATGATGTCTGCGCCGCCGTCCAGGCCCCTGGCGACCGAGTAGGTGTCGGCACCGGTGCCGGCAAAGGCGGTGAGGCGGCCGACGCCGAGGCTGACCTGGGTGGTGCCGGCGCCCTCGACGATCAGCGCGCTGCCTGCGCCGGTGTCGAAGGTGTCGGCGCTGGCGGGGCCGCCGAACGCGGTGTCGTTGGTGGTCAGGTTGACGACGTTGGAACCGGAACCGCAGACCAGGGTGTCGGTGCCGCCGACGCTGCCGAGGAACACGTTCGCGCCGCTGCCGCCGAAGATCAGCGCCTTGCTGGCGGCGCCGCCGGCCAGGGTGGCGTTGCCGGTGCCCGCGACGAGGATGCTGTTGGCGCCGCCGCCGGTCAGCGAGTCGGCCCCGGTGCCGCCGTAGAGGATGTCGGCCCCGGTGCCACCGCCCGCGGTGTCGCTGCCGGCACCGGCCACGAAGGTCAGCGCGCCGGAGCCGCCGGCGACGCTGGCCGAGGCGCCGGAGGCGAACACTGTGTCGCTGCCGCCGCCGGCCTGGATGGTGTCGGCGCCCTGGCTGGCGATGACGTCGTTGCCGGTGTCGTACAGCGCGAGGCGTCCGCCGCTGAGCGTCACGCCGGAGATGGTGCCGCCGGCCGCCACCACCGCCGCGCCGCCGTCGATCATCGTGCCGCTCGCGGTGCCGCCGGCGGAAACGTACTGGGTGCCGCCGGCGTCGACCACGGTGCCGATGGCGGCGCCGCCGGTGCTGACGGTCTGGAAGCCGCCGCTGTTCACCACGGTGGCGCTCGCCATGCCGCCGGCCAGGACGAACTGGGTGCTGTTGCCGCCGCCGACCGTCGTCGCGCGCGCCGTGCCGCCGGAGAGCACCTCCTGGCCGCCGCCGTTCAGCACGGTGGCGCCGGCTATGCCGCCGGCGTAGACAAAGTCGGCGCTGCCGCCGTTCACCGTGGTGGCGGCCGCCGTGCCGTCGACGATCACCTGGCCGCCGCTGCTTGCGATGCCTGCGCTGGCCGTGCCGCCGACCTCGACCACCTCCAGGCCACCGCCGTTCAGCACCGTGGTCGCCGTCGAGACGCCGCCGGAGTCGACGTACTCGGTGCCGCCGGCCACGGTGGTGGCGCTGGTGGCGCCGCCGAACTGGAGGGACTGGATGCCGCCCGCGCTCACGGTGGTGCCAAGCGTCGTGCCACCGGCGTAGACGATCTCGGCGCCGCCGCTGGCGATCCGGGTGGCCGTCGCGGTGCCGCCGGACACGGCGTCCGTTCCGCCGCTGCCGACGCTGGTGGCGCCGACGTTGCCGCCGCTGTAGACGACCAGGCTGCCGCCCGACGTCACCGCGGTGCCTGACGTCGTGCCACCGGCATAGACGACGGCAAAGCCGCTGTTGTTCAGCGTGGTGGCAAACGCGCCGCCGGACACGACGACGAGGCCACCGCCGGAGGCGACGGTGCCGCTGGCGGTCCCGCCCGCCAGGACGATCTCGCGGTCGCCGGCACCGAGCATGAGGCTGGCGCTGGTCTGGCCCTGGCTCACCGTATAGGTCGTCATCGCGTATCCTGTTGGCTGGTGTTGGAGACCATGCCGGCGCCCGGGAACGCGCGGACTGGAACGAGGCACGGCGGGAGGCGCTCGTGCCAGTCATGCCGCCAGCGCAGCCGGAAGGCCAGGGGGCCGACGTGTCGGTTGCGTGACAACGCCGGCATGCTACCCCGCGCTGACCTGCGGGCAGGCGTCGCGGAACAGCGGGATGAGCAGCGGCGAGAGCGCGCAGGTCAGGTGGCAGCCGTGGCGCTCGGCGAAGCGCACGGCGTAGCGGAACCAGGCGATTGGGTCGCCGAGGGTGCCGACCGGGAACTGGATCAGCACGGCGCGGCCACGGGCGTCGTAGTGGTGCGACAGCACGCCTTGCGCGGCGCCGGCCGCGTCCAGCGCCTCCACCTCGACGCCGAAGCGCACGAACCAGCGCTTCGACCCTGCCTTCCCGCCCCGGCGCGCTCAGCGCGTGAGGTAGTCAATCATCGTGATGCCGAACAGGATCGACAGCCAGAAGAAGCCGAGAATGGAGAACAGCCGAACCAGCGGCGGGGCGTGGGTCAGCTCCATCGAATAGGTGAGCACGATGATCACCATGACCGCGGCGATGCCGATCTCGACGTAGCCGCAGGCCGCGAACGGCGTGGTCATCGCCAGCAGGACCTCGACCGCCAGCAGGCAGAGCAGGACGCCGGTGGTGATCACCGGGCCGCGCATGACCTCGCGGACCTTGGGATCAATGTCGCGCAGGGCGGCCACAGGAGAGAACGCGGCCATCAGCGGTTCACGAGGTAGAGGCTCGGGTAGACGATCAGCCACACTAGGTCGATGAAGTGCCAGTACAGCCCGGTGATCTCGACGCGGTTCTGGTGGCGGGCGAGGTAGTTCGGCCGGCTGACCAGCCAGGCCATCGCCCAGACAATGCCGATGCCGATGGTCAGGTGGCCGAAATGCAGGATCGTCGTCACCCAGTACAGGTTGACGAACAGCTGCGACGCGCCGTCCGAGCCCAACTCGTATGGCCGCTTGAGGAACGGCGTCATGTGCTCGGCGTAGTCGACGTAGTACTCGTAGCTCTTGAGCAGCAGGAAGCCGAGGCCGAGCGCGCCGGTCACGAACAGGCAGCGGGTGACGTCGCGGGCGCGGCCGAGCTTGGACATCTCGATGGCGCCGGTCATCACCAGCGACGAGGTGATGAGGATCACCGTGTTGACGCCGCCGATCCACAGCTTGAGGTGCTGTGCGGCGGCCTCCACGGAGTGCGGGTGCAGCGTGCGCAGCACCAGCGCGGTGACCAGCAGGCCGGAGAACAGCAGCAGCTCGGTGATCAGCCAGCACCACATGCCGAGCTCGGCGGTGACGCGCTGCTGGGCGACGGTGGTGAACTGCTCGTGCAGCTCGATGCCGACGCCGGGATTGCCGGCGTAGGACAGAGAGCCGGGCGGGAAGCGCTCGGACTCAGCCACGCTCGTTGACCTTGTTCGGGTAGTCGTAGGCCTCGAAGTCGACTGTGGGCGGGGTCAGGAAGTTGTGCTTGGGCGGCGGGGAGGAGGTGGTCCACTCCAGGCCCTTCGCACCCCAGGGGTTGTCGGGCGCCCGCTTGCCGAACCACAGCGACCAGGTGAGATAGACCATCGGGAAGATGTAGCCGATGGCCAGGATGGTGGAGCCGGCGGAGCTCATGATGTTGAGCAGCTGGAACTCGGGCGAATACTGGTGGTAGCGGCGCGGCATGCCGAGGTAGCCGAGCAGGAACTGCGGGAAGAAAGTCGTGTTGAAGCCGATGAAGATCAGGAAGGCGCCGACGCGGCCCCAGGCCTCGGGGTACATGCGCCCGGTGAACTTCGGCCACCAGAAGTGCAGACCGCCCATGAAGGCGAGCACGGTGCCGCCGACCATGATGTAGTGGAAGTGCGCGACCACGAAGTAGGTGTCGTGCAGGTGTTCGTCGATGGCGAGGCTGGCGAGGAACAGGCCGGTGAGGCCGCCGATCACGAACAGGCCGATGTAGCCCATGGCGTAGAGCATCGGCGTGTCGAGCCGCAGGTCGCCTTTGTGGATGGTCGCGGTCCAGTTGTAGACCTTGACCGCGGACGGCACGGCGACGGCAAAGGAGAGCAGCGAGAACACAACGGCAGCGGTCTCGCTCTCGCCGTTGACGAACATGTGGTGGCCCCAGACGAAAAAGGTGATCGAGGCCAGCCCGATGGTCGCGTAGGCGACGAAGCGGTAGCCGAACAGCTTCTTCTGGGCGAAGGCGCAGACCAGCTCGCTCATCACGCCCATGCCGGGCAGCACCATGATGTAGACGGCGGGGTGCGAGTAGAACCAGAACAGGTGCTCGAACAGCACCGGGTCGCCGCCGAGGGCCGGGTCGAACACGCCGATGTGGAAGGCGCGCTCCATCACCAGCAGGATCAGCGCAATGGTGATGACCGGGGTGGCGAGCAGGAAGATCAGGCTGGTGGCGTAGATCGCCCAGACGAAGATCGGCATGCGGAACCAGGTCATGCCCGGTGCGCGCATGGTGTGCACGGTGACCACGAAGTTCAGTCCCGACAGGATGGACGCGAAGCCGACCACGATCACGCCGAGCAGGGCGGGGACGACGTAGGTGTTGGAGAAGGTGGTGGAGAACGGGGCGTAGAAGGTCCAGCCGGTGTCGACGCCGCCGATCACCAGGGTGATCAGCGTGAACAGCGCGCCCACCATGAAGATCCACCACGACAGCAGGTTGAGCTTCGGGAACGCCAGGTCCTTGGCGCCGATCATCAGCGGGATCAGAAAGTTGCCGAAGGTGTTGGGGATCGAGGGAATCAGGAAGAACCACACCATGATGACCCCGTGCAGGGTGAACATCTTGTTGTAGGTGTCGTTGGTGAAGATCTGCCCGTTGGGCACCACCAGCGAGAGCCGCACCGCGCCGGCGGCGAGGGCGCCGAGGATGAAGAACGCGGTGATCGAGGCAAGATAGAGCAGGGCGATGCGCTTGTGGTCGACGGTGAACAGCCACGAGCGGATGGTGTGCTCGTCGTGCAGGTAGTCGCGCGGGCGGTGCAGGGTGGGGCGCGCGGTGATGGCATCGCGCAGGGCAATGTCGGACGGGCTCATCGCGTGCTCTCCGCAGGGTTGGCGGACGCCGTCTGGCTGCCAGAAGCCGGGCTGCCTGGCTGGCCGTAGGATTTCACGTAGGCGACGATCTTCAGCAGATCGTCCTCGGGGATGATGCCGTTGAAGCTGGGCATCACCTGCTTGTAGCCGGCGATCTTGTTGTGGTCGGGGTTGAGGATCTTGTCGCGCAGGTAGGTGTCGTCGGCGACGATCGTCCTGCCGTCCTCGAGCGGCACCGGCGAGCCGGCGAGGCCGGCCAGCGACGGCGCGCGCACGGTGGCGGTGCCGGCGTGGCAGCCGGCGCAGCCGTCGGCGCTGAACAGGCGCGCGCCCGCGGCCGCCATGGACTGCGAGCCGCCGTTGGCGCTGAGCCACGCCTCGTAGGCGGCCGGCTCCATCACGGTGAGCAGGCCGTCCATCGCGGAATGGTCCGTGCCGCAGTACTCCGAGCAGAACAGGCGGTAGGTGCCGGCGTGGTTGGCATTAAACCACAGCTCCGTGTAGCGGCCGGGCAGGGTCTCCATCTGCACGCGCAGCGCCGGGATGTAGAGGCCGTGGATCACGTCCTGGCTGATCATGCGGATCAGCACCGGCTGGTTGACCGGCACGTGCAGGTCGTTGATCTCGGCCTGGCCGCCGGGGTGCTGGAACTTCCACATCCACTGCCGGCCGACGGCGCTGATCTCCATGGCGCCGGGCGGCGGATGCTTGTGGGTGTCGAACAGCCGCGCGGCCCAGACGAAGAAGAACAGGGTGAGCAGGAACGGGATGATCATCCAGCTCAGCTCGATGAGGTTGGAGCGCTCGTCGGAGTTGGTGCGATCGACGTCCTTGCCGGCGCGGTAGCGAACCGCGAACCAGGTGATGCCGACGAAGATCGGCGCGGTCAGCAGCACCGTCAGCACCGTGAAGGCGATGATGAGGTGGTCGGTCTCCACGGCGCTCGCCGAGGCGGCGAACGGCCACAGGGCCAGGGGATAGTCGCTCGGCTTCATGCACAATGTCCTGGGGCGCGCGGACGGGGCCGGCGCGAGGCGGGGCGTGACGGGTCCGGGCGCGTCCTGTCCGGGCGGTCCGGGAGCCGGTCGCGGGGCGTGGCGGGGCTCACCGCGCGGCCGGAGGGTTGGGGTTGGGCGCGGGGGCCGGGCTGCCCTGGCCGGTGCCGAGCGGGGTGGCCGCGTTGACATCGGGGTTGGGGCCCGGGCCGGTGCGGCCGCGCGGGCCGGCCAGGGTCAGGCCGGGGGTGTCGAGCGGGCGGCCGGCGACGAGGGTCATGGCGTCCTCGATCGGCATGCGCGCCTGGGTGTGGCTGTCGTCGATGTAGGCCCAGCCGCTGAGCTTGCCGATCTCGCGGCCGCGCTCGTGGTTGAGGTCGGAATAGGCGTCCACCTGGAGGTGGGGGCCGGGCACCTGGATCGGGGCGACCTGCTCTGCGGTCAGCTTCGGGCGGCTGGCCTGGTCGTTGGAGCGCCACACGCTGATCAGGGCGATCATGCCGAACACCGTGCCCAGCGCCACCGTGGCGAACAGCGCCATGACGAAGTGGATGTTGCGGGGGCTGACGTCCTCCAGCTCGTGACCAGCCTCGCGCGCCTCGGCGCTGGCCGGGGTGGACGGGCTGCCGCGGCCGGTCTCGGGACCGTGCTCGCCGTAGTCCCACTCCTGGTGGTCGTCGTGGCCGACCGTGGGATCGACGTGGCCGCCGCGGCCGAGGCCGCCGCCCTTGCCGCGGCCGCGGGCGAGCAGCGCGGTGCCGCCGAGCAGGGCAAGGCCGGCCGCGCCCCAGGTGGCGACGCGGCCGACCGCGATGCCGGCGAGCGGACCGGACCGGCGCCCGGGCGTCACGGCGGGCGCGGGGCGGACATCGCCGGATGCTGCGGCAGACGGCGGGATGGCGGCAGGCGCGCGGGCGGCGGCGAAGCGCATGGCACGGTCCAGGAAGCGCGAGGACCTGGTCATGCGGGACTCCCCTCGATGCGGCCGCGCGCCAGGAGCAGCAGGGCACAGGACACGCCACCGATGCCGGCCAGGCCGAACAGGTCGGCCAGGGACAGGGTGAAGGCGCCGCGGAACGAGGGCGTGATCAGCCACAGCGTCTCGACCAGATGCATCAGCAGCACCAGCCCGGCGAGCCAGGCCAGCACGTGGGCGTCGCGCGCCAGGCGCGGAACGGTGGCGGCGAGCAGCGGCACCAGGAACGCCAGCAGGCCGAACCACTCCGCGGCGCGGCCGAGGCCCAGGTCACGCTGCTGGTACCAGACGATCTCGCGCGGCAGATTGGCCGACCAGACCACCAAGTACTGGTTGAACTGCAGGAACATCCAGGCGACCAGCAGCCAGACCAGGGTCGCCATCACCGAGCCGGGCACAGAACCGGCCGAGCGAACCGGTGGGGCGGCGGGCGCTGTGCCGGACAGGACCGACGCCGGACGCCGCGCCAGGCCGGCGAACAGCACGGCGGCGGAAAAGGCGATGCCGCACTGCGAGGCGATCAGCAGCAGGCCGTAGGCGGTGGAGTTCAGCCCCGGCGCCACCGACATCGCGAGATCCATGGCCAGCAGCGTGCCGGCGAACAGGTGCGCCACCAGCCCGAGGGCGGCGAGGGCGCGCGAGCGGCCGGGGCGCAGGAACAGCAGGGCCAGCGCGCTCCACACCAGCAGGATCGCCACGGCGCGCAGCGCGCGGGCACCGGGGGAATACCAGCCGACCGCGAAGCCGTGGCGCGACGCGGCCGTGCCGAACAGCCCGGACTGGGCAAGCAGCACCGGGATCGCCAGCACCGAAACCAGCGGCAACGCCACCAGCAGCAGGCGCAGCGCGGGCATCAGGAGCAACGGCAGGCGCGGCTCGGCGGAGCGCTCGCCGGAGGCCGTGCCGGTGGCGTCGGGCGGAAGCCGAACTGCGACGGACGCGGCAAGATCGAAGGCCATCACCAGCGGCAGGGCGCCGGCCGGCAAGGCGAGCCAGAACAGCCAGGCGGCGAGGTAGGACGGCATCACCGGCCCCGCGGAAACGGCGGCCAGCAGCACGAGGCACAGCAGCCCCGCGACGCCCATGCCGAGCAAGGCGGGCACGCCGCGACCCACCGTTCCGGCGCCCCCGCGCCCGGCGGACACGCTCATCGCCCACCCCCCGACATCGTGGCGGTCGGCATGGTGTCGCGCCCGGCGCCCGGCGTGGTCGAGGTGGTGGAGCCGATCGGCGAGTCGGGCTGCACGCTGGAGCGCTCCGGCGGCTCCACCGGGGCGTCGTCGAGCTTGGCGCGGTCCGCAGGCGACAGCGAGGCGACGGCGACGCCGCGCGAAAGCTGCAGCGCACGGATGTAGGCGGCGATCGCCCAGCGGTCGGTGGGCGGCACCCGGTCGGCGTGGCTGTACATGGCGCCGCGGCCGTAGGTGATGGTGTCGTAGATGGTCTGCGCGCTGATGCGGCGCATCTCGGCGCTGGCGAAGTCCGGCGGCTGCGGGAAGCCGCGCTGCACGATGATGCCCTGGCCGTCACCGGCGCGGCCGTGGCAGGGGGTGCAGAAGATCTGGAACCGCTCGTGGCCGCGCTCGACCATGGCGGCGGTGATGGTGGCGGGCTGCGGCACCGGCAGGTTGGGCTCGTGTCGCGGCGCGGTGCCCGCGACCGGCAGGCGCATGCTCTGCCCGTCGGGGAAGAAGTTGCTGCGGTCCCAGTTGTCGGACTTGGCCTGGCTGTACATGTTGGCGCGCTTGCAGCCGCCCAGAGCCAGCATCGCGGCCAGGGCGAGCAGCAGGCAAGGCTGGGCTCTGCCCAGACCCGCCAGGGGCGAGCCGCCCCTGGACCCGGCACAACTCAAGAGGCGGATTCCAAGGGCTTGCCCTTGGCGGAGTTTGAGGCGGAGCCTCAGCCTTGCCTGCCTTGTCCCCGTCATCGCGGCACCCGGTGCACGGCGAGCGGCCGCGTTGCCAGGCCCGCGAGCCGCCGCTCCGCCTCGTCCGGGTCGAAGCCCTGGCCGCGCGCCTCGACGGCGACGAAGAAGCGGTCCTGCGAGGCGCGGTCGAAACCGGGAATGTTGAACGACGGGTGGTTCAGCCTCGGCAGCCGGTTGAGGATCAGCAGCAGCAGCACCACCGCGGACGCCGCCATCAGCACGGCGAACGAGGCGGTGGGCACCACAAAGGCCGGCCAGGAGAAGCGCGGCCGGCCGCCGATGTCGAACACGTAGTCGTAGCCGGTGGCGTACAGGCACATGCCCATCATCAGCACGCCGCCGAGGGCGCCGCCCGACACGGCATAGCGCCGCATGGAACCGCCCTTGACCCCGAGCAGCTCGGTGATGCCGGGCACGGGCACCGGGGAGTAGGTGTCGATCCGCGTCTCGGGCAGTGACCTCACCGCGCGCACCGCAGCGAGCAGCGCCGCGGGGCTGGCGAACTCAGCGCTCACGCCCCACAGCGGAGCCTCCTTCTCCCCGCCGTGCGGGCTAGACATGGTTCGGCCCCGCGGGCGCGGCCCCGGCCGGCAGCGCCCCGCCGTCGCGCCGGCGCGCCACCGGGTCGGGTCGGGCGAAGGGCGCCGCGGCCTGCCAGACGGCTTCCTCGCGGCGCACGTCGAGGATCGACAGCACCGGCAGGTAGCGCAGCGACAGCAGCAGCAGGGTGAGCAGCAGGCCGAGCGAGCCGGCGAAGGTGGCCAGGCCCCAGATGTTCATCGTGTACTCCTGCGCGGCCGAGGGCAGGAAGTCGTGCTGTAGGGTGCCGACGATGATCATGAAATGCTCGGACCACATCGCCACCGCGACCAGCCCGCCGACGATGCCCACGGCCAGCGCGGAGCGGCGCAGTGTGGGAATCCAGAATAGCTGCACGGAGGCGAGGCCGAGCACGACCAGGCTCCAGAACGACCATGCATGCGAGCCGCCGAGGCGACGCGCCAGAACCTGACGATCGAAGCTGTCGCCGCCGGCCAGGCTGCCGAGCGCCTCGAACGCGCTGCAGTAGATGTGCACGAGGCCGAGGCCGAGCAGCACGAAGGCCAGCAGCTCCAGGTGGCGCGCGGTGATCAGCGCCTCCAGCCCGAAGGCGGCGCGCACGACCATCACGACCAGGGCGAGGGCGGCGACGCCGGACAGCAGGGCGACCACGACGAAGGAGACCGGCTCCAGGGTGTCGTGCCAGCCCGGCTCCACGGAGCCGGCGAACATCACGGCGGCGCCGGTCTGCAGCGACAGCACCACCAGGATGGAGAGCACGGCGAGGACGCGGCTGGCCTCGGTCCAGCGGCGCCAATGGGTCGCAGAGCCGCGCCAGCCGAGCGAGGCGATGCCGTAGAGCTGGGCGCGCAGCAGCGCCATCTTCCAGCCCCGGTCGGAGTCCGGCTCCTGGCCGCGGGCGGCGGCACGGGCGGCCATGACGCGCAGCCGGTCGCTGGCGCGGTCGCGCAGTGTGGCGAGGTCGGGCATGACGTTGAGGAACCACACGCCGCCGGCAACGCCCAGGAAGCTCAGGATGTCGATCGCGTCCCAGTACAGCGGCGAGCGGAACTGCGGCCACAGCAGGAAGGTGTTGGGGTACGGCAGGTTCCAGTAGAAAAACCAGGGCCGGCCGAGATGGATGATCGGATAGGTGCCGGCGGCGGCGGCGGCCAGCACCGCCACCGTGTCGGCCAGACGCCCGAGCGCGGAACGGGCGGGCAGGCCGGCGAGCAGCAGCACCGCCGACAGTGCGAGGCTTCCGCAGGCGGTGCCGATCCAGAAATCGTAGCCGACGATGTCGAGCGCCCAGGTGACCGGGATGTTGTTGCCCCACATCCCCGGGCCGTACCAGAGCACGAAGAACAGCGCGATCGCGAGCACGCCCAGCAGGCCCATGGCGCCCGCCAGCGCCAGCCACCAGCGCAGACGCAGCGGGTGGTCGAACACGATGCCGGCGAGGTCGCGGCCGCCATAGGTCGCCGCATGCGTGTCCGGCGTGGCGCCACGCTGGTCCCCGCCGGACAGCGGGCCGTGGAAGCGCGGGCCGTCCGCCGTGATGTCGCTCGGCATGTCAGCCCTCTCCTGCGGCCGGGCCGAACTCGGCCAGGTAGGTGGTGCGTGGGCGAAGGTTCAGCTCGCCGAGCAGCGCGTAGTTGCGGCCGTCGGCGCGCGCGGCGCGTACCTCGGAGCCATGATCGCGCAGGTCGCCGAAGTGGATCGCGCGCGTCGGACACGCGGTCTGGCACGCGGTCTTCACGCGTCCGTCGGGGATTGGCTGCAGCGACTTGTCGGACTCGATGCGCGCCTCGGCGATGCGCTGCACGCAGTAGGTGCACTTCTCCATCACGCCGCGCGAGCGCACCGAGACGTCGGGGTTGTTGCGCGCCTGGATCGAGGGCGGCTCGCCGCCTGTGTAGTCGAGGTAGTTGAACTTGCGGACCTTGTAGGGGCAGTAGCCGGAGCAGGCGCGGGTGCCGACGCAGCGGTTGTACACCATGAGGTTCAGGCCCTCGTGGTCGTGCAGCGTGGCTTCCACCGGGCAGCCGACCTCGCAGGGCGCGTCCTCGCAGTGCATGCACAGCACCGGCTGGAAGTGGGTGGCGGGCTGCTCGGCCTCGCCTTCCCAGTAACGGTCGATGCGCAGCCAGTGCATGTCGCGGCCCAGCGCCACCTCCTCGCGACCGACCACGGGGATGTTGTTCTCGCTCTGGCAGGCGACCACGCAGGCGTTGCAGCCGATGCAGGCGTCGAGGTCGATCACCATGCCCCAGGCGCGGCGGTCGACGTCGTTGTCGGCGTACACCTTGTCCGGGTAGATCGAGGGCGCGGTGGCGCCGGGATCGCCGAGGTGCGGATCGCCGTACACCGGGTCGCCCACGGGCGCGCCGCCCACCGGCTGCACCCGGATGAAGTCGTGGCCCTCCATGGAGCCGTGATCCTGGGTGGTGGCGACCCTGGTGCTGCGCCCGAGCTTCGTCAGGGCGACGCCGGCCAGCTGCATCGGCGAGACGGCAGCGCGCAGCGGGCCCGGGTCGAAGCCGAGGCCGGTGGACAGCAGGTCGGGCGGCACATGGCCGTAGCCCAGGGTGAGGGTGACGGTGCCGGGCGCCTGGCCGGGGGTGATCCACACCGGGCCCTCGACGCGGCGGCCGCCGGCCTCCAGCGCCACCAGATCGCCGTTGGCGAGGTGCTCGCGCGCGGCGAGGCCGGGCGGGATCGCGACGACGTTGTCCCACACCACCTTGTTCAGCGGGCGGGGCAGCTCCTGCAGCCAGGCGTTGTTGGCCCAGGCGCCGTCCCAGGTCGCGGGATCGGGGCGGAACAGCACGGTGACGGCGCGCGCGTCCGGCGCGTCAGGGCCGGTCGAAGCCGCGGGGGCGGAGGCGGCGGGGAGGAGGCGGGGAGCAATCTCCGGCTCGGCGGTGTCGGGCACGAAGCCGTCGACCAGGGCCTGGCGCCAGCGCGCGCCGACGGCCGCGTCGTCGCCAGAGCCGCGCCAGGTGTCGCGCCAGTGCTGCTCGAGGATGTCGCGCCCGGCGCGCGGCGTCGGGTCGGTGAGCAGCGACAGCACCTCGAGCGAGGAGCGGCCGCCATACAGCGGCGCGACCGTCGGCTGGATCAGGCCGACGGTGCCGTCCCAGGAGCGCGCGTCGCCCCAGGCCTCCAGCGGATGCAGCAGCGGCAGGTGCCAGTCCGAGGCGGCCGCGGACTCGTCGGCGTAGGCGCCGGCATGGATCTTCAGCTCGACCCGCCGCAGCGCGTCGGCGAAGGCGAGGTCGCCCGGAGCGTCGTACACGGCGTTGGTGTCGAGCATGACCAGCGTGTGCACCTGGCCGGCGTGCATCGCGTCCACCAGGGAGGCCATGCCCTCGGCGCGGGCCGCGACCGGCGCGGTGTAGGCGACGCCGTGGCCGGCGTTGCCGAGCGCCGCGTTGAGGCGGTGCGCGGCCTCCTGCACGGCGGCGGGCTGGGCGCTGCCGGCCAGCACGATGGAGCGGCCGCGCGCACCGGCCAGCGCGGCCCCGGCACGGGCGCGCCAGGCGGCGACGGGGTCGCTGCCCGGCGACGCTGCGTCCGGCGCGGCGCCGGGCGAGGACAGGTCCGCGAGCAGGCCGGCGGCCAGGGCGGCGATTGCGTCCGGGGTGGCGGTGAGCGCGTGGTCGGCCTTGGCCGCGGTCAGGCTGGGCGTGGGCGAGACGGCGTGCAGGGCGAGCAGCCTGCCGCCCTTCGCCGCGGTGGCGCGCGCGCTGGTCCAGTCGAGCGCCTGGCCGATCTGCTGCGGGCCATGGTCAAGGAAGTCGCCGTCGAGCGAGACCACGGCGGAGGCCTGATCGAAGCGGAAGCGCGGCTGCACGGCACGGCCGAACGCGGCCTGGCCGGCGGCGTCGGCGCCGTCGCGGGTCGGGTCCTGGGTGTGCCAGACCATCCCGGGATAGGCGGCCTGCAACGCTGCGATGCGGGCGAGCAGGGTGGGCGAGGTCACCGTGCCGGTGAGCAGGCGCAGGCCGGCGCCGCGGTTGGCGCGCAGCACCGCGAGCGGGCCGACGGTCGCGGCGCGGAACGCCTGCCACGACGAGGCGCGGCCGAGATAGAGCACCGCCTGCGAGCGGTCCGGGTCGTAGAGGCCGAGCACGGAGGCCTGCGAGAAGGCGTCGGTGCCGCCGCGGGTCCAGGGGTGCTCCGCGTTGCCGTCGATGCGGATCGGCCGGCCGTTGCGGGTGGATACCAGCACGCCGGTGCCGTAGCCGGCCAGCATCGTGGTTGAGGCGTACTGCAGCAGGTCGCCGACGATGATGCGCTCGGAGTTGCGCACGTACGGCACCTCCTGGGCGCGGCCGTCCTCGGTGCTGTTGTCGCCGCAGCCGGCGAGCCCCGCCAGCGCGAAGGAGGCGCCCATCACCTTGAGGAAGCGGCGACGGCCCGGTCCGTCCAGGGTCGGGGCGAGGCGGGCGGCGGCGGGGAACTCCGCCTGCAGGAAGCGGCGGAAGCCGGGGGTGTCGGCGAGCTGGTCGAGCGAGCGCCACATCGCCGGGCCGCCGCCCAGGCCCGGCCGCATCGCCGGCACGGCCGCGCCGGCGGGCGCATCGGCAGACGCTGCGGCGGGCGCGGCGTGCACGGGGTCGCTCATCGGTGGCAGATCGAGCAGTCGGACAGCACCCCGCCGTTGCGGATGCCGTTGTGGGCGACGAGCTCGGCGCCCAGCTTCGCCTGGTTGTCGGCGGGCTGCCATTCCATGTTCCAGACCTCGGCGGCGGGACGGACCCACTTCTCCGGCGCGCGGTGGCAGTTGATGCAGAACGCCATCTCGAAGGCGTGGGCGCGATAGGTCAGCTGCATCGCGGTGACGTCGCCGTGGCACGACGAGCAGCCGATGCCCTTGGAGATGTGGATGGAGTGGTTGAAGTAGACGTAGTCGGGCAGCCGGTTCACCCGGGTCCAGTGCAGCGGGTCGTTGTTGGCCAGGCTGTCGCGGACGGGGGCGAGCATCTCTGAGTTGGTCCAGATCTGGCTGTGGCAGGTCATGCAGGTCCAGGTCGGCGGAATGCCCGCGGACGCGTTCACCTCGACCTGCTGGTGGCAATAGCGGCAGTCGATGCCGAGCTCGCCGGAGTGGTGCTTGTGGCTGAACGGTACCGGCTGCGCGGGGGCCACGCCCACCGTGCTGCTGTACGAGGAGGTCCAGACGCCGGCGAACACCAGCAGGCCGAGCGCGAGGCCGCCCACGGTGATTGCGATCCAGAAGCGGAAGATCGCGTCCGCGCCAGGGGCGAAGAGCTGGCGCATCAGCCGCGGCGCCGTGACGCGGCGGTGGATGGAACACGCCGGGGTGCCGCGAATGCGGCCATTCGGTTCGTGGCAGTCAGGGGCAAGTCGAACCGCCTTTCGCTGGCTGGAGCATTTGGTGGCTACATCGTGGCACGGGGAGCGTCAAATCATGTTCCGAAGCCCATGATCACACCAGCGTAGGAACAAGCAGGCATCCGCTGCGGCCCGGCAGTGCCCCTCACGGGACCCTGCGAACGGGCAGGTAGGGTGGGGCGAAGGCTTGCCCAGGGTCGGGCGGCGGACCCGGCGGACGAGGCCGGAACGACCGGGCGGGCGCCTTGCGGGAGGCGCGGGGCGAGACGGGGCCGGCCGGGCGCGGCGCGAGGGCCGCTTGCAATCGCGGTGCCGCGTGGCTAGAAGGCCGCACCACGGAACGCGGGCGTAGCTCAGGGGTAGAGCACAACCTTGCCAAGGTTGGGGTCGAGGGTTCGAATCCCTTCGCCCGCTCCAGTGGTTGAATTTCTGATGAGGCACGGTTTTCGGTGAGTTTTGGTTTCGGGTTGCCCGACATGGGCATCTCGCAGTCGGAAGCGCCGCCATGACCGTCTCCCGTCGGGAATCAAAGATTAGGCCTCGCTGGGTGGTCGACATCCGGCTCGGGGGAGAGCGCATCAACCAGACTCTGCCCGGTGTTCGCACCAAGGCCGGAGTGGTTGCTGCCCAGGAGAAGGTCCGCGCGGAGCGCCGGAGGCGCCAGGATCGCGAAGGCGCGATCAGCAGCATGACCCTTGGCACGCTTGGTTATTGTGACGCGGCTGGACGAGACGCTGGCGATCCCGTTCGACGGTCTCACCATGGCCATCACCCACCAAGCCCCGCCGCTCCGGTGCGTGCCTCCGGCGCCGCTGATGACCCGCATCACCTGCGCCGGTGTCTCTGACCTGGACTGGCGGATCGAGCGCCACCAGCCGGACGCCTGGGTCTGAGGGCACATTCACGAGGCGGTCGAGCCGTTCAGCATGGGCGCACCAGAATGATCTCCAACCCGCGCGGCTACCATCCAAAGATGCTACAGGCATAGTCTAATCCCGCAATGGTTGTATATTTGCAGTAATAGCGGTATCTGGTTCTGGTAATTTGCTTCGTAACGCAATCTTTAACTTAGCCAGTTGACTACTCGGGTAATCAGCCCGCAGAGTAGTTTGTCGATAGCTATTTAGGAATGCGCTGCCGAAGGCCAAATCATTGGCCTTTCTGTGAGGGTTCGACCCGTGTTCCTGGTGTTCTGCATCGCTGCCGCAAATGCAAAGCTTCCATTGTGCAATTCCTGACGCGGCAAGGCCGCGATGAGGAACACTCGTGACCGATTACACCGTCAGTGCCGGCCAGACCCTTTCCGGTGTCTCGCTTGGAGTCGAACCGCCGCCTCCGCCTAATTATGGTTATTCAATCCCAGAGAGCCTAGTCGTTCTTTCTGGAGGAACCGCAACATCCATCACGGGCAATGGTGGTACTATCACCGTAAATCCTGGTGGCGTCTTAATAAATGAAGTGCAAAATCAAGGCGCGTATCAGGAACATGCTCCTGATGCTGATGGCATCACGATTAATGGGACAGCGATCAATACAACTGTCAATGAAGACGGAGTGTTCATCGGCTCCAGCGGAATCGAGATTGGCGGGACAGTTCTTAACGGAGGGATGCTAACTGTAGAAGGTAAAGCGAGCGGGGTAGCCGTTGCAGGAACAGAGTTAGTCTACTCTGGCGGCAGCGATAACAATAATACTCTAAGCGGAGAAGAGATCGTCTTTTCTGGTGGCAACACGGCCAATACAAGCATTACCGGAGGCTTGGGGATTACTCTCCAAGGCGGAACTTCCACCAGCACGGCTGTCATCGGTGGTGGGAGCGAAACCGTGCTCTCCGGCGGGGTCTCCAACGCTACGACACTTGTCGGCACTGGAAGCAAACTTCTGGTGGATGCAGGCGGCATTGCCAATGCCACGACCATCAACCAGGGCGGCATCGAGAGCGTTTCCGGAGGAGGAGCCTCCAACGGCGCCACGGTGAACGGGGGAGGCACAGAGGCGAACGCGGGAACCCTGACCGGCCTGACGCTCAACGGTGGCGGCACCCTGAACAACTCTGGTGCAGCTTTCCAGGCAAGCGGGGGGCTGGGGCTTGCGGTCGCGATCACCAGCGGCGGCACCATCACCAACAGCGGCACGATCTCGGGCACCGGCCTCGGCATAACAAGCGACGCCGGGGCGGCGGTGACGATCACCAACAGCGGCATCATCCGGGCGACCAACGCTGCCGGCGTCGGCATCACTCTGGGTGCCGGCGGCACCATCACCAACGCAGGCACCATCACCGGCGGCAGCACCGGGTCGGCGATCACGGGCGTGACCCACCTGACCCTGGAGCCCGGCCAGATCATCCAGGGCCGCGTGCAGGCCGCCTCCGCGAGCACCCTGGAGCTTGCCGGCTCCAATGGCACCCTGAGCGGCTTTGGCAGTACCTACGCCGGTTTCAGCACCGTGCAGGTGGACGCTGGCGCCAACTGGACGCTTGCCGGCACCACAACGCTTGCAGCGGACGAGACCATCAATCTTCAGGCAGGCAGCACGCTGACTGTTACCGGCGATAACCTCAGCAACATCAGCCTGCCTGGAACAATCAACTTCGATGGCATCGCGACCGCCATCATTGACCTGCCCTACGGAGCCGGACCGTCTGCAAACATCACCGGCTTCCTTCCCAATGACGGCCTCTTCCTTGCGGGCGTCGCCTTCGACTCGTCCGACCCTCCCCATGCCACCGGGGATGACGTTGACTACAGCATCTTTCGCGGGCCGAACCTGAACATCCAGGTTGGCAACGCGCAGAAGGGTAATTTCGCCTTCAGCAACACCTCGAACGGGCTTGAGATCGCGCTGGAGCCCGCCATCACGGCCCTCGTCGCCCATCCGGACATGGCTGGAGTTCTAGGGGTCGGCAGCGTCGTCACCTTCGATCTCACACCTCAGGTTGCCCTCACGGCCAACACGACTGGCGGCTTGCCCACGCTCAGCCTGAATGACGGTGGCACCGCCACCTACGACCAGGTGGCCTCGACCTCGACCAACCTCGTGTTCCACACCACGATAGCAGCGGGCCAGAACGCGACCGATCTCAAGGTCACGGGCCTTGCCCTCGCCGGTGGCACGCTTGTCGACGCCATCGGAACGACAGTGGACGGCTCCACTGTTGCGACGCTTGCCGGGAGTGACACGGGCCTCTCCGTCAGTACGGCGGTTGCTCCTCCGGTCACGCCGACGCCGCCCACCACGGTCACCGGCGGCGTGACGGTGATCGGCGGAGCAGGCGGCACCGTGTTCATCACCTCCAAGGCAGGTTCGAGCAGCGTCACCGCTACGGCCACCGGCAACGACACGGTGATCAGCCAGGGTACGGACACCATCCAGGCCGGGGGCGGCACGGACGTGGTCTACGCCACTGGCGCGGCGGCCACCGTGGTCGGAGGCACCGGCAGCCTGACCTTCGAGGGCGCCACCGGCACCGACATCGTCGTCGGCGGCTCGGGCAGCAACGCGATCTACGGCGGCTCGGGCAGCGACACCTTCTTCGGCGGCACCGGCCCCAGCATCCTCGTCGCCGGCAGCGGGGCCAACAACGTGCTCCTGGCCGGGGTAGGCAACACCTCCCTGGTCGGCGGCCTGGGCAAGGCGGTGATGATGTTCGGCGGCCCCGGTGTCGACAGCTTCACCGGCAGCAGCGGCGGTAGCGACATCATGGTGGGTGGCGCTGGCGGCAACAGCTTCAGCCTGACCGGCGGCGATGTCGCCTTCGGTGGTCCGATCAAGGCGGACACCTTCAACGCCGGCAATGGCACAGCCATGGTCATCACCGGCGGCGGCGGGGCTCAGGTCAATCTGGGGAGCGGCACCCTGACTTCCTTCGAGGGCAGCGGGGCAGTGAACTACAACGCCGGCAAAGGCGAGGGCGGGACCGTAGGCATCACTGGCTTCACATCGCATGATCATATCACCCTGACCGGCGGCTTCACCGCGCAGGACGCCTCCACGGCGTTCAGCACCGCGACCAGGGGCTCGTTCGGCACCATGCTGAACCTCACCGACGGCACGAAGATCACCGTCTTCGGCGTCAACCTGACGGCCACCCAGGTCAGCGTGGGATAGGTACACCCGCAAGAAGCACCAGAGTCAGGGAGCAGTCGAGGGGACCGCAGGTGACGTTGCACAGCGCGCCGACCACAGGCCAAGTGGTCCTCAACTGCGTCTGCTGCGCCACATCGGCGGCAATTGGTGGCAGGCGGTCGGTCCAGACAGGGTGTCGTGCACCGCCTGTGCGCAGGGTCGGCCGGCAGCGCAGCCTGGCCCTGCGGGATCAGGAATGCCCGTTCCGTACGCCACGGCCGAGCGCTATCAGTGGGGGCCGGAGCATCAGGGAGCCGGCCCATGATCGTCTATCCTTCCGCGGAGGACTTCCCGGGCACGCTCTACACCGGCGACGGGGTGCGCCTGGCCGGGGGCGGTCCCGACGTGTTCACCGAGGCGATGAGCGAGGCGCTGCCGTTCAAGACGCTCGTGCACGGCACCCGGCCGGAGCGGGGCAGGGAAGCCGACCTGCAGCACGGCGACCGCGTCTGGGTCATGCCGGACGTCCTGGACATGCCCTTCGACGTCATGCAGGCGCTGTACCAGGAGCTTGCCGCCGTCGTGGGCGGCGGCGGCACCGTGGGTCTTGCCGGACGCGACATCGGCCTGGGGATGCAGGTGCGCGACACGCTGTCGCTCCTGTCCGCCCCCTCTCCGGGCCAGGCCTGACCAACGGCAGGAACAGCGTCCTGCGGTTCGCCCCGGAGCCGACCCGTCGAACCGGATCGCGCAGGGCGACGCCGGCCGCGATCCGTGCGTCCGCGTTCCGGATCATATGCCGGCCTCGTCGTGCCGCGGCGCCGCCGCGCAGCAGCAGGAGTTCGCCATGCCGAAGCCCGGCCTGATCGTGCACTCGGAGCATCCCTGCAACGCCGAGCCGCCGCCGGACCGGCTGTGCGCCGCGGCGATCACGGCGTCGGGCGATTTCTACGTGCGCAGCCACGGCGAGATCCCGGTGCTGGACGCGGGCACGCACCGGCTGCGCGTGGACGGGCTTGTGGCGGGGCCGCTCGAGCTGTCGATGGCCGAACTGCGCGAGCGCTTCGCCGCCCGCACCGTGACGGCGACCCTGCAGTGCGCCGGCAACCGGCGTGCCGACCTGCACGCCGTGCGCCCGGTGACCGGCGATCCCTGGGGCCCCGGCGCGATCGGCACCGCCGTCTGGACCGGCGTGGCGCTGGCCGACGTGCTGCGCGCGGCGGGCGCCGAGACGGGTGCCAAGGCGGGGGCGAGGCTGCACGTCGCGTTCGAGGCCTGCGACGCGATCGAGCTGGAGGGCGAGGGCCGGTTCGATTACGGCGTGTCGATCCCGATGGCCAAGGCGATGTCGGGGGAGGTGCTGCTGGCGCACGCGATGAACGGCGCGGCGCTGACGCCAGAGCACGGCTTCCCGCTGCGCGTCGTGGTGCCCGGGTTCGCCGGGGTGCGCAGCCCGAAGTGGCTGCGCCGCATCAGCGTGCAGGACGAGCCGTCCACGACCGCGGTGCAGCGGCGCGACTACCGGCTGGTGCCGCCGTCGGCCACGCCGGACACGGTGGACTGGGCGCGGGGCGTGACCATCGACGCGATGCCGCTGACCTCGGCGATCTGCGAGCCGGCCCGCCACGCCAGGCTGGCGGCCGGACGCGTCGTGGTGCGGGGCTACGCGGTCGCGAGCGGGCGGGCGGTGGCGCGGGTGGACGTGTCCGGGGACGGCGGGAGGAACTGGGCGCAGGCGGCGCTGGAGCACGACGCCGACGCGCCGTGGAGCTGGACCCTGTGGGAGCACACGCTGGAGCTTGGGGCGGGCGAGCACGAGCTGGTGGTGCGGGCGTGGGACTCGTCGGGCCAGACGCAGCCGGCGCGTGCCGACGAGGTGTGGAACTTCAAGGGATACCTGGGCGCCGCCTGGCACCGGGTCGCGGTGCTGGCCGGCTGAAGCCGACCGCGCCCGGAGACCCTTCCTTCCTGAATCAAGGGATCAAAGGGCCTCACGGCCCTTTGCGGCTCTGGGCAGAGCCCAGCCTTGCTTCCTGCAGCCTGGCGAACCCCACCTAGAACGATCTTCTTCCAAGATCGATTCGAACAGAACACAGCGTTATCGAGATGGCCCGCCCGCCGCTATCGTTGCCTGGCAGCAGCAAGGGCGTCCCGCCGTGTCAGCGATCTCCAGACTTCCCCGCCTCCTGCCGGGCCTCGCGCTCTGCATCCTGGTCACCGCGGCGGCGGCGCTGCTGCAGCGCGTCGAGGTGAGGTTCGCCGGCGAGCCCTACCTGGAGGCGCTGGTGCTGGCGATCCTGCTGGGCGTGGCGCTCCGCACGGCGTGGACGCCGGCGGCGCGGTTCCAGGCTGGGATCTCGTTCAGCGCCAAGACGCTGCTCGAGGTGGCGGTGGTGCTGCTCGGCGCGTCGGTGAGCGCGCGCACCGTGCTGGCGCTGGGCCCGGCGCTGCTGGGCGGCATCGTGGCGGTGGTGGCCGCGGCGATCGCCACGAGCTACGCGATCTGCCGCGCGCTGGGCCTGCGGCAGCGCATGGCGATCCTGGTGGCGTGCGGCAACTCGATCTGCGGCAACTCGGCGATCGCGGCGGTGGCGCCGGTGATCGGCGCGGACGGCGACGACATCGCGTCCTCGATCGCGTTCACCGCCGTGCTCGGCGTGGTCGTGGTGCTGGGGCTGCCGCTGCTGGTGCCGCTCCTGGCGATGTCGCTGACGCAGTACGGCGTGCTGGCCGGGCTGACCGTGTACGCGGTGCCGCAGGTGCTGGCGGCGACGCTGCCGATCGGGGCGCTGAGCAACCAGGTCGGCACCGTGGTCAAGCTGGTGCGGGTGCTGATGCTCGGGCCGGTGGTGCTGGGGCTGTCGCTGCTGACCCGCCGCCTGCGCGACGAACCGGACGAGGCGGCGCCGGCGGTCACCGCGGGCGACCGGCCTGCGCGCGGGCGGCCGGCGCTGCACGAGCTGGTGCCGTGGTTCATCGTGGGGTTCCTCGCGGTGCTGGCGCTGCGCTCGGCGGGCGCGATCCCGGCGGGATGGCTGGTGCCGCTGGCGGTGGTGGCGAACCTGCTGACGACGGTGTCGATGGCGGCGCTGGGGCTGGGGGTGGACGTGCGCGTCGTCGCAAAGGCGGGCGTGCGGGTGACGGCGGCGGTGACGCTGTCGCTGGTGGTGCTGGGCGCCATCAGCCTGGGGCTGATCCGGGCGCTGGGCGTGGCATAGAGGCCGGCATTGACCTAGTCGCTGGTTCCGGCAGAGCAGCAAGCGTCTTCTTTTTCTGAAGAAAAAGAAGCAAAAAGACTTTGCAAATTGGGTTCCGGGCGCGCGGGCGGCTCCGGACCCAATGGGCAAAAGTTCTTTGGTTCTTTCTTTCAAGAAAGAACACGCTTCCTTCCTGCCTTCGCGCAGCAGATCGGGACCGGCAGGTCCAGGACAGCCTGGAGGCAGGACCCCCCCGCTTGTACTCTCCCCCGTTCCGCGGTACTCTCCCGTCCCGGAGGAGCCCCGCATGGACGAGATCGGCCGCCACGCGCTGCACGGCGGCGACTGCCTCGCCGTGCTGGCGACGCTGCCGGAGGCGTCGGTCGACGTCGTGGTGACCTCGCCGCCGTATAACCTCGACGTCGCCTACGCGACCTACCGCGACAGCCGCGAGGCCGGCGAGTACGTCGCCTGGATCGCCGCCGTCGCCACGGCGCTCGCCCGCGTGCTGCGCCCGGACGGCTCGGTGTTCCTCAACCTCGCGGGCTCCGGCCGCGCGCCCTGGCTGCCGTTCGAGGTCGCCCTCGCCCTGCGCGAAACCTTCGTGCTGCAGAACCACATCGCCTGGATCAAGTCCGTGGCGCTGGGCGGCGACGGCGTCGGCCACTTCAAGCCGATCCCCGGCCACCGCTTCCTCCACCAGGCGCACGAGCCGGTGTTCCACTTCACCCATGCCGGCGACGTCCGGCTCGACCGCCTCGCGATCGGCGTGCCGTTCAAGGACAAGACCAACATCGCCCGCCGCAACCACGCGCGCGACCTGCGCTGCCGCGGCGACACCTGGTTCATCCCCTACGCCACCGTGCAGAGCCGGACGCGGCGCTTCTCCCACCCCGCGACCTTCCCGGTGGAGCTGCCGCTGTGGTGCATCTTCCTGCACGGCGCCGCCGACCCCGTGGTGCTCGACCCGTTCGCCGGCACCGGCACCACCCTGGTCGCGGCCGAGCGGGCGGGAGGCCGGGGCATCGGCATCGAGATCGACCCCGCCTACCGCGCCGCCGCCGCCGCCCGCGTCGCCGAGGCCGCCGCCACCACGCAGCGCCTCCAGCTCGACGACGCGGAGCTGGCCGCCCTGGGCCAGCCCGGGGCGCGCGGCGGCGCAGGGACCCTGCTGCTCAACCTCGCCGACCGGGTGAACAGGACCACCCGCACCCTCGCCCTGGACGCGCACGACATCGCCGCCATCCGCCGCCACGCGGGCGGGGCGCAGGGAGCGCGGCTGCACGCGGCGTTTGCGCGGCATGGCCTCGGGTAGAGAAGGCAAGGCTGGGCTCTGCCCAGACCCGCCAGGGGCGAGCCGCCCCTGGACCGGCTTGACTTAAGAAGTGGATTCCAAAGGCTCGGCCTTTGGCGGGGTCCAGGGGCAGAGCCCCTGGCCTTCCTTGGCCAGAGCCGGCCGCCGGCATCAGACAGGCGGGCGGACCGGCGCGCCGGCGCTGCACGGCCCCGGCACGTCGGCGTTGCCGGCCACGCTCGCCAGCCCCCCGACGAGGTCGGCCGGCGTCACGCGCCCCGCCACCGAATAGGGAATGCCGATCAGCGAGAAGTCGCGCAGCACGACGTGACCCGACACGGTGTAGGGGATGGTGCCGGTGGCGAAGATGCTCCCGAGCTGCGTGCCGAGATTGCGGGTCGTGGTGGCCACGGAGAACGGCAGCGACACCGACTGCATCGGCGGCAGCGTGACCGGACTGTCGTTCACGCCGCTGGCGAGGCGCTCGCCGCCGACGTCGACGTCGAACGTCACCCGCGAGAACGCCAGCTCGCGCGCGTTGGGATTGCTGATGCAGAGCTGCACCTGGAGCTGCTGGTCGAGCAGCCCCACGCTCGACAGCCTAGCCTGCAGCACGTCGACCTGAGGAGGCCGGACCGCGGCGCAGCCGCCGAGCGCGCACGACAGCAGGACGGCGGCGGGGATGACGCGCATCGGATGCTCCGGCCCTGCGCTGCCGAATCGTGCCGGCAGGCAGTGTTTCGATGACGCACGGGAAACGCCGGCGCACGAGTGTGGCAGCCGCGACCGGACCGCCTGCGGGCTAGCCGGCCTTGGAATTGCTGTCCGGCTTGGCCCTGGCGTGCGACGCGCTCTGTTTCGGCATGATCATGTTTCCTCCCATGCGCCTGTTGTTGCGGACCACTCCGCCGCGTTGGTGCGCCGCTCGTGGCACGGGCGCAGTCCTGTCGGACCGCGCCCGCGCAATCCGGTTCGGCTAGACCTTGCTGATGAGGTAGCCGAGCACGAGCCCGACCCCTGCCGCCGACAGCAGCGCCGCCACCGGCTGGTCCTTGGCGAAGCCCGTCACCTCGTCGAGCATCTGCCCGTAGGCGTCCTGCGCCTGCCCGGCCGCCTGGTTCGCCTTGCCTCTCGCCTGGGTGGAGCTGTCCCCGGTCAGGCCGCCCACGGCGTCCTGGACCTTGCCGCCAACGTCCTTGGCGGTGCCCTCGATGCGGTTCTCGTCCATGCTGATCTCCTGCGTGTCGGTGTGAAGCTGGGTGGGCACGGCGTCAGGCCAGGCGGCGGCCCATCAAGCCCTGAGGCGGCCGATCTGGCCGTGCCGATGGCCGTGTCCGCAAGCAGCGGGTCTCGACAGGACGTGGCGGGACATTGTGTTTTCAGGATCAAGGGCCGAAGGCAGGATGCCTCTGGCTGGACGATCAGCGAGGCGGCATGGGGCAGTCGGTCCAGGGTGTGCCCTTGGTCCAGTCGGCAGACATTCTGGCGACATGGCCCTCGCCGTGGGCGACGCCCACGCGACGGATGCAATCGTGAAACGGACGCCGAAAGGCCGAGTTCCGCCCCTGCCGAAAAATGTTAATGGTCTTCACATCGACGGCCTTCCCTGCAACACAGACTGCCCCCACACTCCCGGTGTAAGGGCGTCTCGCCCCTGGCGGACGCCGGGGAGAGAGCTCCACCCTGCGTCCCTGCAACCCTGCCCGCGAACTCCCGCCCTGGTTCCCGCAGGCAACAAACCCGGAACGTGCTACGCCTGCGCCCATGACCTCCCCCGAGTCCCGCCCCCCGGCCCGCGGCGCCGCGGTGATCGGCGCCGGCCCCGCGGGGCTGATGGCCGCGACCCGCCTCGCCGCCGCAGGCTGGACCGTGTCCGTGTTTGATCGCATGCCGTCCCCGGCCCGCAGGCTGCTGATCGCCGGCCGCGGCGGCCTCAACCTCACGCATTCCGAGCCGCTCGAACGCCTGCTCGACCGCTACGGCGCCGCGCGCGACAGCCTCGCCCCCGCGATCCGCGCCTTCCCGCCCGACGCCCTGCGCGCCTGGTGCCACGCCCTTGGCCAGCCCACCTTCACCGGCTCCAGCGGCCGCGTGTTCCCGGAAGCGTTCAAGGCCGCGCCCCTGCTGCGCGCCTGGCTGCGCCAGCTCGCCGAGACCGGCGTCACCCTGCATTCCCGCCACCGCTGGACCGGCTGGGACGCTTCCGGCCGCCTCGCCTTCGACACCCTTGACGGCGCCACGCCCTCCGACCTCCCCCGCTTCGATGCGACCGTGCTCGCCCTGGGCGGCGCTTCATGGCCCCGGCTCGGCGCCGACGGCGCCTGGACCGCGATCCTGTCCGCCGCCGGCATTGCGGTGGCACCCCTGCGCCCGAGCAACTGCGGCGTCGCGATCGCCTGGTCCGACCGCTTCCGCAGCCGCTTCGAGGGCACCCCCCTCAAGCGCCTCGCGCTCCGCCACGGCGACGCCACCGTGCGCGGCGAGGCCGTGGTCACCGCCGTCGGCCTGGAAGGCGGCGCGGTGTACGCGCTGTCGGCCGGCCTGCGCGACACGCTGGCCCGCGACGGCGCGGCCACGCTGCACGTCGACCTGCGCCCCGACCTCGACGCTCCCGCGCTGGCCGCGCGCCTCGCCGCCCCGCGCCGCGCCCAGTCCCTGTCCACCTTCCTGCGCAAGCAGGCCGGCCTGGCCCCCGCCGCCATCGCCCTGCTGCACGAGGCGGCGCGGCCCGCCCCCGATCTTTCCGGCCTCGACCCCGCCGGCCTGGCCGCGCGCATCAGGTCGCTGCCCCTGCCCGTCGTGGCCACCGCCGGGATCGAGCGCGCCATCTCCTCGGCCGGCGGCATCGCGCTCGGCGAGATCGACGCGAACTGCATGCTGCGCCGCCTGCCAGGAGTTTTCGCCGCCGGCGAGATGCTGGACTGGGAGGCCCCTACCGGCGGCTACCTGCTGCAGGCTGCGTTCTCCACCGGCTTCGCCGCTGCCGAGGGCGTCCTGCGCCACGCCGCCCGCGCCGACACGTCCAGCAGCACCCGGTCCGCCATCGCCCCGTCCGCCACCGCCCACGCCGCGCCGCCCGGACCCTGATGGCCGCCCGGATATCCCCGCCGCCCGCAACGCCCGGCCCGGCACGCCGCCCCGCGGGACCGTTCCCGCCCGCCGCGCCGCCCGGCACCCCGGCCCGCGACGCTCTGTCCCCCCGTGCAAAGGCGACGGCCGCCGCCCGCCGCCGCCTCGCCTGGCGTGCCGGCCGCCTCGCCCTGGTCGCCGCCATCTGGGGCACCCTCGCCCTCGCCGTGACCCTGCTCTGGTTCGCCCGCGACCTGCCCCGTCCCGAGGCCGCGCTCGACGCCGTGCGCCGCCCCGCCCTGGTGCTGCAGGACCGCGCCGGCCGCACGATCGCCCGCTTCGGCGACCTGGTCGGCGAGCCCCTGCGCCTCGCCCAGCTGCCGCCCGCCCTACCCGCCGCCGCCGTCAGCGTGGAGGACCGCCGCTTCTGGCACCACGCCGGCATCGACCTGGTCGGCCTGGCCCGCGCGCTTGCCGTCAACATCGCCCACCGCCGCGTGGTGCAGGGCGGCTCCACCCTCACCCAGCAGGTCGCGAAGACCCTGTTCCTGTCCAACGCCCGCACCGTGCGGCGCAAGGTGCAGGAGCTGCTGCTCACCTTCTGGCTCGAACGCCACTTCACGAAGGCGGAGATCCTCGAGATCTGGCTCAACCGCGTCTACCTGGGCTCCGGGGCCTGGGGCGTCGACGCCGCCGCCCAGCTGTACTTCGGCACCTCCGCCCGCCACCTGTCGCTGTGGCAGTGCGCCATGCTCGCCGGCCTGCCCCGCGCGCCCTCCCGCTTCAACCCCCGCACCGACCCCGAGGCCGCGCTGGCCCGCACCCGGGAGGTGCTCGCCGCCATGGTCGCCACCGACGCCATCACCCAGGCCCAGTCCGACGCCGCCGCGGCCGACGCCGCCGCCCAGCTCGGCCGCACCGCCCGCGCCGGCTCCGCCGGCTGGTTCGCCGACTGGGCCGCCGAGGAGGCGCAGCGCGTCGTCCCCCCCGGCACCGACGCCACGGTGCGCACCACGCTCGACCCCCGCCTGCAGTCCCTCGCCGAGGCCCGCCTCGCCGTCCTGCTCGACGGCCCCGGCGCGAAGGCGGGCGCCACCGAGGGCGCCGTCGTGGTGATGGACGCAGGCACCGGCGCCGTGCGCGCCCTGGTCGGCGGCCGGGACTTCCGCGCCGGCTCCTTCAACCGCGCCGTGCTCGCCCGCCGCCAGCCCGGCTCCGCCTTCAAGCCCTTCGTCTGGCTCGCCGCCCTGGAGCACGGCGAGACCCCCGACGACACCGTGCTCGACGCCCCCCTGCGCGTCGGCGCCTGGTCCCCCGCCGACTTCGAGCTGCCGTACCGCGGCGACGTCACCCTGGAGGACGCGCTGGCCGGCTCGCTCAACACCGCCGCCGTGCGCCTGGAGCTGCGCAACGGCGGCCCGCCCGCCGTGGCAGAGGTCGCCCGCCGCCTCGGCATCGCCGACCGCCTGCCCGACACCCCCTCGCTGGCGCTGGGCACCGGCGAGGTCTCGCTGCTGGAGATGTCGGCCGCCTACGCCACCCTGCTCAACGGCGGCCTGTCCGTCACCCCCGAGGCCGTCGAGTCCGGCCGCGCCGACAACCGCCCCCTCGCCTTCCCCCGCACGGCCCAGCGCCAGGTGGTCGACCCCGACCACGCCGCCGAGATGGTGCGGATGATGCGCGCCGTGGTCAGCCGCGGCACCGGACGCGCCGCGGCCCTCCCCGGCCGCGTCGTCGCCGGCAAGACCGGCACCACCCAGGACAGCCGCGATGCCTGGTTCATCGGCGCGGTCGGCGGCACCGTGGTCGGCGTCTGGCTCGGCAACGACGACGACCGCCCGATGCGCGGCGTCACCGGCGGCAGCCTGCCGGCGCGGCTGTTCCGCGAGATCGGGGGGGCGACGTAGCAGGCAGGCAGGCAAGGCCGGGCTCTCCCTCCGGCGCCCGTTCCAATGGCCCAAGCGGGCCATCGGAACCTGCGGGCACCTCCGCCCAGACCCGCAAAGGGCCGTGAGGCCCTTTGATCCCTTGACTCAAGTAGGGGATTCCAAAGGCTCGCCTTTGGCGGGGTCCAGGGGCAGAGCCCCTGGCCTTCCTTTCTCCTCTTCCGGAGCCCCCCATGCGCATCACCGACGTCCGCGAGGTCACCCAGCCGATCGCCTCGCCGATCCGCAACGCCTACATCGACTTCTCGAAGATGACGACGAGCCTGGTCGCCGTGGTCACCGACGTGGTCCGCGACGGCCGCCCCGTGGTCGGCTACGGCTTCAACTCCAACGGCCGCTACGGCCAGGGCGGCCTGATCCGCGAGCGCTTCGCCCCCCGCCTGCGCGAGGCCGACCCCGCCACCCTGCTGGACGACACCGGGGAGAACCTCGACCCAGACCGCGTCTGGGCCGCGATGATGCGCAACGAGAAGCCCGGCGGCCACGGCGAGCGCTCCGTCGCCGTCGGCACCCTCGACATGGCCGTCTGGGACGCCACCGCCAAGATCGCCGGCCAGCCCCTGCACCACCTGCTCGCCGCCCGCCACGGCCGCACGGCCAACCCCCGCGTGTTCGTCTACGCCGCCGGCGGCTACTACCACCCCGGCAAGGACGACACCGCGCTGCGCTCGGAGATGCGCTTCTACCTCGACCGCGGCTACACCGTGGTGAAGATGAAGATCGGCGGCGCCCCGCTCGCCGAGGACCGCCGCCGCATCGAGTCCGTGCTCGCCGAGATCGGACCCCACGCGCAGCTCGCCGTCGACGCCAACGGCCGCTTCGACCTCGACACCGCCATCGCCTACGCCAAGGCGCTGCGCGACTACCCGCTGTTCTGGTACGAGGAAGCCGGCGACCCCCTCGACTACCGCCTGCAGGCCGCGCTCGCCGAGTTCTACCCCGGCCCCATGGCCACCGGGGAGAACCTGTTCAGCCACCAGGACGCCCGCAACCTGCTGCGCCACGCAGGCCTGCGCCCCGACCGCGACTGGCTGCAGTTCGACTGCGCGCTCTCCTACGGCCTGTGCGAGTACCAGCGCACGCTCGCGGCGCTCTCCGACGCCGGCTGGTCGTGGCGCCGCTGCATCCCCCACGGCGGCCACCAGATGTCGCTCGCCATCGCCGCCGGCCTTGGCCTGGGCGGCAACGAGAGCTACCCCGACCTGTTCCAGCCCTACGGCGGCTTCCCCGACACCGTCCGCGTCGAGGACGGCCACGTCACCCTGCCCGACCTCCCCGGCATCGGCTTCGAGGGCAAGGCCGACCTGCGCCGCGTCATGCAGGACCTCGCGGCCTAGGGGGTGTCATGGACCTGGAACCAGGCTCGTCGTTTAAGGCAAGCAAGCAAGAATCTTCTTTTTCTGGAGAAAAAGAAGCAAAAAGACTTTGCCCATGGGGTTCCGGGCAGGCGGGCGGCTCCGGAGCCTTATGGGCAAAAGTTCTTTGGTTCTTTCTTTCAAGAAAGAACACGCTTGCTTCCTGCCTTCGCGCACGACAACAGGGCCGACAGGTCCATGACGGGCGCCGCCCGCCTCAGGCCCGCGCCGCCTCCGTCCTGGCCGCGCCGCCGGGCCGGTACAGCGTCAGCGTCGCGCCGAGGCCGCACAGGGCGGCGAAGCTCATCCACAGGCCCGGCGCCGCGTCGTCGCCCAGCCGGTGGATCAGCCAGGTCGACACCGCCGGGGTGTTGCCGCCGAACAGCGCGGTGGCCAGGCTGTAGGCCAGCGAGAAGCCGGCGGTGCGCACGGCGACCGGCATCACCTCGGTCAGTGCCACGACCATGGCGCCGTTGTAGCTCGCGTACAGGAACGACAGCCACAGCTCCACGGCGAGCATGCGCCCGAACCCGGGGTCGGCCACCAGCCAGCGCAGCGCGGGATAGGCGGTCAGCGCCGCGAGCACGGTGGCGGCGAGCAGGATCGGGCGGCGGCCGATGCGGTCCGAGAGCGCGCCCATCACCGGCAGCCAGGCGAGGTTGGAGGCCGCGATCAGCAGCGTGACCAGCAGGCTGGCCGAGGTGGACAGCCTGAGCACGGAGCGGCCGAAGGTCGGGGTGTAGACGGTGATCAGGTAGAACGACACCGTGGTCATCACCACGAGCATCATGCCGGCCAGCACCACGGGCCAGTTGGCGCCCATGGAGCGCAAGATCTCGCGCATCGACGGGCGGTGGTGGGCGCGGGCGAGGAACTCGTCGGTCTCCTGCAGCGAGCGACGGATCACGAAGATGAACGGCACGATCAGGCAGCCCACCACGAACGGGATGCGCCAGCCCCAGGCGCCGATCGTCTCGCGGGCCATGGTGTTGGCGATGGCGTAGCCGATCAGGGCGGCGACGATGACCGCGACCTGCTGGCTCGCCGACTGCCAGGCGACGTAGAAGCCCTTGTGGCCGGGCGTGGCCATCTCTGCGAGGTAGACCGACACGCCGCCCAGCTCGACCCCGGCCGAGAAGCCCTGCAGCAGCCGGCCAGCGAACACCAGCAGCGGCGCGAGCAGGCCGATCGTGGCGTAGCCCGGCACGAAGGCGATCAGCACGGTGCCGCACGCCATGATCGCCAGCGTGGTCATCAGCCCCCGCCGGCGCCCCACGCGGTCGACATAGGCGCCGAGCACGACCGCGCCGAGAGGGCGCATCAGGAAGCCAGAGCCGAACACGGTGAAGGTCAGCATCAGCGAGGAGAAGTCGCTGCCGGTGGGGAAGAAGGTGCGGGCGATGTCGGCGGCATACAGGCCGAACAGGAAGAAGTCGAACATCTCCAGGAAGTTGCCGCTGGTGACGCGCAGCACGGTGCCGAGGTGGCCGGACGCGGGCCGGGCGGGCGCCGCGGGCAGGCGCGCCGCGCCCGGGGCGGCGGGCACGGCGGCGGGCCCGCCCGGCGGGGTGGCGTCGTATGCGGACACGTCGGGTGCTCCTGCCTGGATGGTCCCGCGGGGGGTGGCGGGCGTGTCGTGCCGCCGGTTCCGTCGCCCGCGCCCTGGACCGAGCCTCGCAGCGACGCCGCGCGAAGGCAATCGCCACGTGGTCCGCGTCGGTATGGCCCAGGCGGCGCCGGTTCCCCTCCTTCCGACCACCCTCCGCCAGGGTCCCGGAGAGCCCGGCCTCCTGTCCGGGCGTCCGGAAGCGGGTTCCTGGCGGCATTCGGGGCGGAGCCTCGACCCCCGGCCCCGCGCCAGGCGCGCGGCGCCCCCGTGCGCGGTCTCGCCCCGGCCACGGATCGCGACTAGACTTGCGCCACCGGCCAGGCCCGGCCCGCACCCGCCGCACAAGGATGCGCCAATGCCCCCCTCGGACCAGGACACGCTCAAGACCCTGAAGCAGGAGCTCGCCGAGGCCGGTCCGCCGACGCACAGGTGCCGCGTGCGACGCGACGGCCGCGGCGCCGCGGCGCCCGAGCAGATCCCGCCACGCGGCTGGTTCGCCGTCGCCAAGCGCGTCGCCGTGCAGTTCTCCTCGCACAGGGTGATGGAGGAGGCGGCGAGCGTGACGTTCTACACCCTGCTCGCCATCTTCCCGGCGCTGGCGGCGATGGTCTCGCTCTACGGGCTGTTCGCCGACCCGGCGGCGCTGTCGTCGAACCTGCACAACATCCCCGACGTGCTGCCGGGCGGGGCGATGGACATCCTCGACACGCAGCTGCACAGCCTGGCCTCGTCGTCGGGCAAGGCGCTGAGCCTGGGGCTCGCGTTCAGCCTCCTGACCTCGCTGTGGAGCTCGAACCAGAGCATCAAGTCGCTGTTCTCCGCGCTCAACATCGTCTACGGCGCGCAGGAGCGGCGCGGCTTCGTGCGCTTCACCCTGGTCACCCTGTGCTTCACCTTCGGCGCGCTGGTGTTCGTCCTGCTCGCCGTGGCCTGCGTGGTCGCGCTGCCGATCGTGCTGGCCTTCGTGGGCTTCGGCGCCTGGTCCGACCTGCTGCTCAGGCTGGCGCGCTGGCCGCTGCTGCTGGTGGTGATCGGCGCGTTCCTGGCGATGGTGTACCGCTACGGGCCGTGCCGGCCGCGCGTGGGCTGGCGGTGGGTCACGCCGGGCAGCGCGTTCGCGGCGATCACCTGGGCGGCGGCCTCGGTGGGCTTCTCGTACTACGTCGCCCACTTCGGCAGCTACAACAAGACCTACGGCTCCCTGGGCGCCGCGATCGGCTTCATGACCTGGATCTGGATCTCGATCATGGTGGTGCTGATCGGCGCCGAGCTGGATGCAGAGATGGAGTCGCAGGCCGAGCAGGGCGACGCGGCCCCCACCGACAAGGGGGTGACCGGGATGCCGGCGTAGAAAGCAGGCAAGGCTAGGGGCGCTGCCCCCATGCCTGGAAGCGGGGGACCCCGCCAAAGACCGAGCCTTTGGAAACCTCGACGGGGCCGGAGGCACCTCCCGCCTTTCCTTGTGTGCGCGGGTCCGGGAGGCGCCTGCCCCCGGCGGGTCCAGGGCAGAGCCCTGGCCTTGTCTGGACATCGCCCCGCCCTGCCACACCTGCTGCGCAGTCGCCCGCAGCAGAAGGCTCCCCCATGTCCCAGTCCCCTTCCCCGGGCGTCGTCGCGATCACCGGCGGCTCGTCGGGCATCGGCCGTGCCGCGGCGCAGCTGTTCGCCCGGCGCGGCTGGCGCGTCGGCCTGATCGCGCGCGGCGCCCCGGCGCTGGAGGCGGCACGCGCCGAGCTGGCCGGCCGCCGCACCCGCGTCAGCACCCACGAGGCCGACGTCGCGGACTGCGACGCCCTGCGCGCCGCGGCCGCCGCGATCGCCGCCGCGCACGGGCCGATCACCGCCTGGGTGAACAACGCCGGCGTCAGCGTGTTCGCGCCGTTCCCCGACGTCAGCGACGCGGAGTTCCGCCGCGTCACCGACGTCACCTACCTCGGCGCGGTGAACGGCACCCGCGTGGCGCTGGAGCACATGCGCCCGCGCGACCACGGCACGATCGTCCAGGTGTGCTCGGCGATCGGCCTGCGCGGCGTGCCGCTGCAGTCGGCATACTCCGGCGCCAAGTACGCGATGCGCGGCTTCTCCGAGGCGGTGCGCGCCGAGCTGATCCACGAGCGCAGTCGCGTCCACCTCAGCATGGTGTTCCCGCCGAGCGTGAACACGCCGTTCTACAGCCACGCCACCGCGCGCATCGACGGCCTGCCGCGCCCGCCGCCGCCGATCTACCAGCCGGAGATCGTCGCCGACGCCATCCACTTCGCCGCCACGCACCGCCGCCGCGACGTGCTGGTGGGCAGCCAGACGGTGCAGACGGCGCTGCTCAACGCCTGGGCGCCCTCGCTCGCGGACTTCCTGCTCGGCAGGCTGGCGCCACGGCTGCAGACCTCGCACAATTCCGGCCTCGCCGCGGCGCGCGACGAGAACCTGTTCGCGCCGAGCAGCCTGCCCGCGCCGACGCACGGGCCGTTCGACACGGAGTCGCTGTCCACCAGCCTGCAGTTCTGGGCGACGAAGAACCGCGGCACCGTGGGCGCGGGGGTGGCGCTGGGACTGGCCGCACTGGCGCTGGCGGGCCGGCGGCGCGTCTGATGGGCCTTGAGCCGTCGAGGGCAAGCAAGGCTGGGCTCTCCCTCCGCTGCCATTCCAACGACCCAAGAGGGTCGTCGGAACCTTTGGCAGCTACGCCCAGACTCGCCAGGGGCGAGCCGCCCCTGGACCCGGCACAACTTGAGAAGTGGATTCCAAAGGCTCGCCTTTGGCGGAGTCCAGGGGCAGCGCCCCTGGCCTTCCTGTCCTGACCGCCCAAGGCATCTGGTCGCCGGTATGACGGGAAGGGGCGGCGCCGCCATCACGTGCTCCGTCGTCGGCCTCGGCCCGCGCGAGCCGGAGCCGACCACACCGCCAGGGCAGGACTAGTAGCAGGCGCCAGGGTGGTAGAAGCACCAGGCCTGGCGGCGTCGGAAGCCGTAGATGCCAAAGCCCGGCCCGTAGCCGTAGCCGCGGTGGAAGAAGCGGCGCCCGCCGTAGCCACCGCGGAACCCGCCGCCCCGGAAGCCGCGACCGCCAAAGCCCCCGCCATGGAAGCCATGGCCGCCGAAGCCGCCGCCGAAGCTGTGGCCGCCGCCAGGGCCGCCGTAGCGCACGCCTTCGACCATGGGCGCCGTCGGCGGCTGCGCCCGGGACGGGGAACCAACGGCCACGAAGGCGCACAGCGCCATCGCGAACCGCAATCCGTGCCTCGCGACACGTTGTCCGAAGAACTGCATCATCCCAGAGCGCCCGGCGCTTCCGGAGGTTTCCTGCCACGCCGAACCGGGGCCGCCCACCCGCGCGCGGGCAGGGCCCGGGCTGACCTCCCGCGAGCTCCAGGTCGTGCCATCGGCGCCTTCGGCGGCCGCCCGCACCTTCGGGGCCCTTAGAACCATGCCGTGGCCGGGATTCCGGAGGCGGGCCTTCGGCGCAGTCTGATACCAGCGGTCGGTTGCCATGACCGGTCGGGACAGGAAGGCCAGGGGCTCTGCCTCCATGCTTGAAAGCGGGGACCCTGCCAAAGGCCGAGCCTTCGAAATTCACTTTCTAAGGGATGCCGGGTCCAGGGGCGGCTCCCTCCGGTGGCCTTTCCAACGATCCAAGCGGATCGTCGGAACCTTTGGCCACCTTCGCCTGGCGGGTCTGGGCAGAGCCCAGCCTTGCTTGCCTCGACACGTCCAAGGCGTTCGGCCGTTGGTACGAGGCAGAGCCTCGCCCCTTCCCGCCCCGCGTCAGCCCCGCCGCAGCCGCGTGGCGCTGAGCCCGGCCGCCGCGAACGCGGTGGCCGAGGCGAGCACGAGGCACACCAGGGTCGCGCCCTGCGCCACGAAGCCGAAGGTCAGCGCCACGAGCATCGCCCCCACCGTCTGCCCGAGCAGGCGCGCCACCGAGATCATCCCCGACGCGCTGCCCACCCGCGAGGCCGGCGCCGTGACCAGCATCGCGCGGTTGTTCGGCGGCTGGAACAGCCCGAAGCCCGCCCCGGCCAGCGCGATGCGCCAGACGATGTCGAGGTTGGAGGGCGCCGCCGGCATCAGCCGCAGCGCCAGGAAGCCGAGCCCGGTGATGCACAGCCCCAGCGAGGACAGCACCGCGGCGGGGATGCGGTCGGCGAGCCGGCCGACGAACGGCGCCACGGCCACGATCGCCAGCGGCCAGGGCGTGATCAGCAGCCCGGTCTGCACAGCGGTGCGCCCGAGCACGGCTTCCAGGTTGAACGGCATCGAGATGATGAAGAAGTTCGACGCCACGAACCCCAGGAAGCCCACGCCGAACGCCACCCGGAAGCCGCCCAGGCGCAGCAGGTCCACCGGCAGCAGCGGGTTCAAGCGCCCGAGCTGGCGCCGCACCAGCACCACGAGGCAGGCGGCGCCGGCCAGCAGCAGCGACGCGCCGAACACCACGTCGTCGCGGTGCGCGAGGCTGTCGCCGCCGATGATCAGGGCGCCGAACGCGGCCGCGTTCAGCGCGACGCTGGCCCAGTCCAGCGTGCCGCCCGAGCGCGGGGTGCGCGGCAGCGAGGTGGCCGCGAACGCGAAGGCGACGCCGCCCAGCGGCAGGTTGACCCAGAACAGCCACTGCCAGCCGGCCACCGAGAGCACGGCGGACGCGACCGTCGGTCCCAGCGCCACCCCCATCGCCACCACCAGGCCGTTGAACGCGATGCCGCGGCCCAGCTCGCGCGCGGGATAGATGAACCGCACCAGGGCCGCGTTGACGCTCATGATGCAGGCGCCGCCGAAGCCCTGCAGCGCGCGCGCCAGCGCCAGCTCGGGCAGCGTGGTGCTGAGCGCGCACAGCACGGAGGCGACCACGAACAGCACCAGGCCGATCTGGCTCATGCGCGCATACCCCCAGCGCTCGCCCAGCGCCGCGAGCGGCAGCAGCGAGATCACGGACGCGAGCTGGTAGGCGTTGATCACCCAGATCGAGGAGGATGCCGACGTGTGGATGTCCGCCGCGATGGTCGGCAGGGCGACGTTGGCCACTGCGTAGTCGAGCACCGAAAGCAGCACCGAAAGCGAGACGACAAACATCGCCCGCCACCGTGCCGCGCCGTAGAGGCCGTCGACGGCGGCGGCGGGGATGAGGACGGGCGGGGAGGTGTCGGCCATGGACCCCTCCTAGTCCCGCGCTTCCCGCGGCGCCACCGCGGGCGGGCAGCAAGGCCAGGGGCTCTGCCCCTGGACCCCGCCAAAGGCAGGGCTCTTGGAACCCCTTGCTGAAGGGAGGCCGGGTCCAGGGACGGCTCCCTCCGGTGACCTTTCCAACGATCCAAAAGGATCGTCGGAACCTTTGGCCATCTCCGCCTGGCGGGTCCAGGGCAGAGCCCTGGCCTTCCTACCGAAGCACTCCCCACGGCCCTTTGCGGGTCCGGGCGCGCCGGTCAGCCGTGCAGGTCGACCGCGAGCAGGTGCTTGGTGGCCGCGACGAACAGGCGCCGGCCTCCCGGCCCCCCGAAGCAGCAGTTCGAGCTGGTCTGCGGGGTCGGGATGTAGCCGAGCCGGGTGCGGTCGGGGGCAAGGACGTGGATGCCGTCCTCCGCCGTGGTCCACACCCAGCCGCGCGGGTCCACCGCGAAGCCGTCGGGGTAGCCATGGTCGGTGTGGCAGAAGAAGCGCCGGCCGGACAGCGTGCCGTCCGCGGCCACGTCGAAGGCGATGATCTCGTGGGTGGAACCGGTCTGCGGCCCGGGGATCTCGCCGAGCGAGAGCGCGGTGTCGGACACGTAGAGGGTGCGGCCGTCGGGCGAGAACGCCAGGCCGTTCGGCTCCTCGAAGTCGGCCATGCGCCGCAGCGCGCCGTCGCGCGGGTCGAAGCGGTAGAGGCTGCGGTGGTCCAGCTCCGGCTCGACGAGGCTGCCCTGGCTCGGCATCAGCAGGCCGAAGGTCGGGTCGGTGAACCAGATGGCGCCGTCCGCCGCCACGGTGACGTCGTTGGGCGAGTTGAGGCGCCGGCCCTCGTAGTGGGTGACGATCGGCTCGGCGCCGCCGTGCGCGTCGGTGAGCGGGCCGGCGGGCGAGCGGCTGATGCAGCGCCTGCCGTGCTCGCAGTGCACCAGCCGGCCCTCGGCGTCGAGCGCGTTGCCGTTCATGAAGTAGGTGCCGTCGATCAGCACCTCGACATGCCCGTCCGGGTGCCAGCCGAGCAGGCGTCGGTTCGGCACGTCGGACCAGGCGAGGCGGTCGGCGGCCGGGTCCCAGACCGGACCCTCGCCGTGCAGGGTGCCCTCGTAGAGGCAGAGCAGCGGGGCGTCGGGGGACAGCACCGCGGCCAGGCGCGGGTCGTCGATCTGCACGCCGGTGAAGCCCGCGACAGGCTCCGGCGGTCCGGCGCGGCGCAGCAGGCGGCCGGGCAGAAGCGCGGTGTTCTCGGGCATCGGGGCAGCTCCTTTTCGGGACAGGCCACGTGGCGGTGCGCTGGGGCCGGGGAAGCAGGAAAGGTCGAGGCTCTGCCTCACGCTCCGCCAAAGGCTCGCCTCTGGAATCCCGCACTCAGGTCATTGGTTTCCGAAGGTCCCTAGACTTTTGACGGGTCCGGGCGTGGCTGCCGAAGGTTCCGACGATCCGCCTGGGTCGCTGGAACGGCAGCGGCGGGAGAGCCTGGCCTTTCCTGCCGTTCATGGCCGCGGCGTCGCAGCGGTGCCGAACACCGCGCCGGGGTCGCGCCGCGGGTCGAGCCGGCCCAGCGGCGGGGCCAGCCCGGGGTCCGCGCCCGGCGTTTCCACCTCTGGCGCCAGCAGCGGGCCGGACACGTCCAGCACGGTGCCGTCGCCGGCGACCCGCAGCCTCAGGCGCAGCGTGGCGTCGCGCAGGTCGACGCTGCCGGCACCCGACAGCACCATCCTCGGCAGGGTCGCCGACACGGCCCTCACGGTGCCGAGCCCCCGGGCGAAGGACACGTCGAGCGCCGCGTGGCGCAGCGCGGTGCGGCCCGGTGCTGCGCCGCCAAGGCCGACGCTTTGCGGCGCGCCGTCGGCCCAGGCCTGCAGCAGCTCCGTGCGCACCGAGGCGTCGGCCAGGATCGCGTGCAGTCGGCCGTCGAGCGAGGCAGCGAAATCGTGCAGGCTTGACCCTGCGGCCGTCAGCGCCGCGTCCGCCGCCAGCACGCCAGAGGCCGCGCCGCCCCGGCCCGACAGCGCCAGCAGCGGGGCGAGCGGCAGGGCGGGCGCGTGCAGCGACAGGCTCGCCTCGGGCGGGCTGCGCGCGGCGTCCACGACCAGGCGCCCGGCGAGGCCCTGGCCGCCCGGGGCCTGCACCGTGGCCGGGTCCAGAATCAGCATTCCCGCCCGCAGCGCCAGATGCACGTCCGTCCGCCGCCAGTCCTGGCCAGCCAGGGTGACGCGGTCGGCGCGCGCCGCGAGGTCGAGGTCGGCGTCGCGCAGCCGCGCGAACGGCAGGGTGCGGTCCGGCGGCGGCACCGGCGCGTCGGGCGCCGGACGCGCGGGGTCTTGGCCGGATGCGCCGGGCAACGCGGCCAGCATCGCGTCCAGGTCGAGGCGCGTCGAGACGAGGCTGCCGCGCAGCGACGGACGCGCGGTGCGGTCCAGCACCAGCGTGCCGGACAGGTCGCCGGCGGCGGAGGCGGCACGGATCGCGGACAGCGCCACCACGCCCGGGGCCGGGGTCGTCGCCCGTGCGTCGAGCGTCAGGCCGCGCAGCAGCAGGACCGCCGGCAGGAACGCAGGGCCTGCGGACGGAATCGCGGCCGCCAGCCGGTCCGGCACGCGCAGCGACATCGCCAGGTCGGTGCCGGCCCCCGCCGCCGCGGTCCCCGTCACCGACAGCGCCGCGTCGCCGGCCAGAACGGAAAGGCGCACCGCCGCGCCGCCCGCCCCGGCCACCCCAATCGGCCCGACGGTGCCGGCGAGGTGCAGGCGCAGCGCCCCGAGCGCGCCGTCCGCGGACACCTGCGCAGGCCCGTCCTGAGTCGGCATGGACAGCGTGGCGTCGGCGAGCGTGAGGCCGGGCAGCGCCAAGCCGGGGAAGCCAGGGTCGGGCAGCACGTCGCCAAGGTCGGACGCCCCGGCCCGCGCCTCGACGTCGGACAGCACCGCCGGCCGCGACCCGTCGCCGGTGGCGCGGCCGGACAGGTGCACGCCGCGCAGCGACGGCAGCCCGGCCGCCGGCAGCAGCGGCCGCAGCGCCGAGAGATCGGGCGCCTCCGCCTGCAGCGCCAGCTCGAAGCGGGCGGAGCCGGGGACCACGGTGCCGCGCAGATCGGCGCGTCCGCCGTCGGCCGAGGTCAGTGCCACCGCCAGCGGCCAGGGCATCTCCGGCGCCTGGCGCAGCGCCTCCGCGGAGCCGAGCGTGGCAGAAAGGTCGAGCACCCCGGCCGCGTGCGACACCTGGCCGACGATCCACATGTCGGAGAAGTCGCGGTCCTGGCGCAGCTCCAGTGCCGGCACGCCCAGCACCAGGCCGTCCGCACCCGCGCGGTCCGCGATGCCGCGGCCGAGGCGCAGCACGCCGTCCCCAATCGTCGCGTGCCAGCCGCGCAGGCGGAGGCGCGACTCCGGCTGCGGCGTGCCGCTCGTGTCGGCCGGGGAGGCGACGTCGGCAGCGGTTCCGGCCGGCGAGGGACCGGCGGCGAACACCCAGTTCGGGCCCTGCGGGGTGCGTTCCAGCAGCACGTCGGGGTTGTCGACGCGCAGCGCGGTGATCTCGACCCGGCCGGCCAGCAGCGGCAGCCAGGCGACACGCGCCACGATCCTCTGCGCCGTGGCCATCTGCGGGCGCGAGCCGCCGGGCAGGTTGGCGAGCGCCACGCCGCGCGCCTCCAGCTCGGGCGGCAGGAGCTGCCAGCGCAGCGGGCCGTCGAGCGTCAGGACGCGCCCGGTGGCGGCGCGGGTGGCGTCGCCCGCCTGGCGCGCGAGGTCGCGGAAGTCGAGCAGCGCCATCGCGGTCCAGGCCAGCGGCGGCAGCAGCACGACCGCCGCAAGCACGCCGGCGACGACCAGCGCGGCACGCAGGCGGTGCCGCTGCCGCGCGCGCCGGGCGGGCGGGGTGTGCTCGACCAGATGCTGGCTGGCCTGCTCCGCCTTGCCCAAGACGGATTTCAGCGTCTGCTGCACCCTGGTTTCGGCCTGGAGGATCGTGTCCTCCACCTGCCGCTGCGCGCGGCCCTCCGCCTTGGCGAGCCTGGAGCGCGCCTTGGCGCCGAGCCGCGTCGTGCCCAGCGCGGTCGCCGCCGCTCCCGCCGCCGCCACCAGCATGCCCGACGCCAGCCACCTGGATCGTCTCGCCGCCATCGGAGTCTCCGTCCCGGCCGGCCGATGCGGCGGCGGGCAACGTTTGGCGCAGAGGATGCCGCCGCGGGCGACACAAAACTCCGTCAGACGCGGGCGGCGCGGCCGGCGTCCGCACCGGCCACAGGCGGCAGCAGCGAGTCGTAGAGCCCCTCCAGCGCCGCCGTCTGCCGGTCCAGGTTGAAGCGCCGCTCCACGAAGCGCCGCGCCGCCGCCCCCATGCGCCGCCGCCGCTCCGGGTCGTCGAGCAGCGCGCCCAGGCACGCCCCCAGCGCCACGGCATCGCGCGGCGGCGCCAGCAGCCCGGTCTCGTTCTCGACCAGCCCCTCGGGGATGCCGCCGACGCGCGAGCCGACCACCGGCACCCCGGTCGCCGCCGCCTCCAGCAGCACCATGCCCAGCCCCTCGACCCGTCCGGTGGCGGTACGCACGCTGGGCAGCACCAGCATCGCGCTGCGCCGCATCCGGCGCATCACATCCGCGTGCGGCCGGGCACCGAGGAAGCGCACCCGCTCCGCCACCCCCAGCGCGCCGGCCAGCCGCTGCAGCGAACCCCGCAGCGGGCCGTCGCCGACCACCACCAGCGACACCCCGGTATGGCGCGGCGCCAGCCCCGCGAAGGCGTGCAGCAGCGTCGCCGTGCCCTTCATCTCCACCAGCCGCGCCACGTGCAGGATCGTGGCCGTCTCCTCGCCCGCCTCGCGCGGCCGTGTCGCGGCGCAGTCCACGCCGGTGTGGTGCACCAGGGTGCGCGCCGCCGGGAACCCCTGCGCCAGCACCCGGTCGCGGATGAACGAGGACACGCACAGGAACAGCGCCCCCTCGCGGGCCAGCGCGCCGCGGTGCAGCGGGTAGTTCGCCCAGGCCGGCGAGCACAGCAGCGCCGCGTCCGACAGCGTCGCGTCGAAGCCGTGGAACGTGGTCACCAGCGGCACGCCCAGGCGACGCGCCAGAGGCAGCGCGTACACGCCGTCGATGCCGAAATGCGCGTGCACCAGCGCCGGGCTATGCCCCGCCAGCCGCCGCTCGAACGCCGCGGGCGAGCGCGACAGGGTCTGCCACGCAACACCCGGCAGCGAGCGCCACCGGCCGGCGTCGGCGAGCGCGAACGACTCCGACCCGGGCGGCGGCGCACCGAAGCGCAGGCGGCCGAGGTAGACCGGACGGTAGCCGCGGCACCGCTCTGCCTGCTGGGTGACGAACGGCTCGGAGATTCGGAACAGGTTGTTGCGGAAGATCGCGACCTCGCGCATCGGGGACTGCCTCGGGGTCGGGGGCGGCAAGGGTAGCAAGCATGGCCGGGCTCTGCCCAGACCCGCCAAAGGGCCGAGCCCTTTGGAAACCCTGCATTTGGGTGGGGATTCCAGGGCTCGGCCTTTGGCGGGGCCTCGGCCTTGCTTGCCGACCCTGCCCGCGCGCCCTAGATCGGCGCCATGATCCTTCTCCGACACGGCCAGAGCGAGTTCAACGTCGTGTTCAGCGCGACCAAGCGCGACCCCGGCATCACCGACCCCCGCCTCACCGACCTCGGCCGCGCGCAGATCGCCGCCGCGGCGGAGCAGCTCGTGGGCCAGGGGGTGCGGCGCATCGTCGCCTCGCCCTACACCCGCGCGCTGCAGACCGCGGCGATCGCCAGCGAGCGCCTCGGCGTGCCGGTGCTGATCGACGTCGTGGTGCGCGAGCGCTGCGCCTTCGCCTGCGACGTCGGCACGCCCCGCGCCCGGCTCGCCGAGGCCTGGCCGCACCACGACTTCGCCGCCCTCGACGAGGTGTGGTGGCCCCAGGGCATCGAGACCGAGGCCGAGATCCTGGCCCGCGCGGCCCGGTTCCGCGCCGCGATGGCCGCCGACCCCACCTGGCGCGAGACCCTGGTGGTCAGCCACTGGGGGTTCATCCTCGCCATGACCGGCGAGCAGCTGCAGAACGGCGAGTGGGTGCGCTGCGACCCCACCGCGCCAGCGCCGGCTGCGATCGACTGGCTGCACACCTAGCGGCTGCCACGGATCGCGCAGCCCTGGCCTCAATGCGCCGCGGCGAGAAGAAAGCGTGTTCTTCCTTGAAAGAAAGAACCAAAGAACTTTTGCTCATTGGATTCCGGAGCCGCCCGCGCGTCCTGACCCCAACGGGCAAAGTCTTTTTGCTTCTTTTTCTTCAGAAAAAGAAGGCCTTGCTTCCCTGCCTGACGCACCAGGCCCGCAACGGCACCTGGCCACGAAGCCCGGCGCGCTGTCCGGGCAGGGTCCTCGCTACGGCGTGGCGGTTGCCGGCCCGAGCGGGCGCCACAGGCCCTGGACGAAGCCGCGGTGGTCCAGCGTCCAAGCGGCGCTGCCCCGCACCCCCTTGGCGCCGTCGCAGCTCCAGCGCCACAGCGTGTCGTGCCCCGTCACCGACTGCGGCACCCCGGCGCCCGGGTGCGCCTCGCACCACTCGGTGACCTCGGGCAGGTCGGTGCGCTGGTCCATCTGGCCGCACGGCACGTTGGCGCCGAAGAAGCAGCCGAGCACGCGGCCGCCGTCGCAGCGCCAGATCACCGCGCGCTCGCCCATCTCCGGCGGCAGCCTGAGGCCGAACGCCTGCTCGGCGGAGTCCACCATGTCGTGCGGCAGGGCGTGGCTGCTGTCGTCGGTGCCGACCCTGGCGCAGTACTCGGCGGGCGAGGCGCCTGCGGTCGCGTCGTCGGCCCTGGCCGCCCCCGCGGCGGCCACGCCCAGCAGCAGGGTCGCCAGAAACGCCATCACCCGTCCACACGCGTCCATCCCGGCGAACACCCCGTTGCGGTTCCTGTTTGGCGCGAACCCTAGCTGCGCCCCCGCGGAAGGCAAGACCGGGGCACACGCCGCCTCCCGGCACCCCCGGAACCGCAGCCAGGTCTCCATGCCCCTGTGATGCCGGTCCAGGGCGGCTCGCCCTGGCGGGTCCAGGGCAGAGCCCTGGCCTTGCTTACCCCCGCGGGTGCGTCCGGTGCCAGACCTCCAGCAGCCGCGCCGTGTC
>CAXSFU010000022.1:0-45662 GCA_964236695.1 uncultured Acetobacteraceae bacterium
AGCCCTTTGATCCCCCTTCCTTAAGGAAAGCCGGTCCAGGGGCGCTGCCCCTGGCGGGTCCAGGGCAGAGCCCTGGCCTTGCCTCAGCTCTCCAGCATCCTGCGCATCAGCTCCACGTCCTCCGCGAACCCCGCGTCCAGCTCCATCAGCTCCGCGACCCGGCTGACCGCGTGCATCACCGTGGTGTGGTCGCGGTTGCCGAACTTGCGCCCGATCTCGGGCAGCGAGCGGCTGGTGAGCTGCTTGGCGAGATACATCGCGACCTGCCGCGGCCTGGCCACCGCCCGCGCGCGCCGCGCCGAGCTCATGTCGGTGAGCCGGATGTTGAAGTGCTCGGCCACCCGCCGCTGGATCTCCTCGATGGTGACACGTCGGTCGTGCGCCTTGAGGATGTCGTGCAGCACCTCCTGGGTGCTTTCCAGCGTCACCGGCCGCCCGAACAGGTTGGCGTGGGCGATCAGCCGGTTGAGCGAGCCTTCCAGCTCGCGCACGTTCGAGGTGATCTTGTGCGCGAGATACTCCAGCACCTTGGGCGGCACCGCGACGCCGGAGGTCTCCGCCTTGCTCTCCAGGATGGAGATGCGCAGCTCGAAGGTGGTCGCATGGATGTCCGCGACCATTCCGCAACCGAGACGGGTGCGCAGGCGGTCCTCGAGCCCGGACAGGTCGGACGGGCTCTTGTCGGCCGACACGACGATCTGCTTGCCGGCGTCGACGAGCGCGTTGAAGGTGTGGAAGAACTCCTCCTGCGTGTTGTCCTTGCCGATCAGGAACTGCAGGTCGTCGATCATCAGCACGTCGACCGAGCGCAGCTCCTCCTTGAACTCCATGGTGGACTGCGAGCGGATCGCCGCGATGAAGCGGTACATGAACTTCTCGGCCGACATGTAGGCGACCGACGGGGCAGGGCGCCCGCCGCGCTCGACGTCGCCGCGGCCCAGCTCCAGGCCGATCGCGTGCATCAGGTGGGTCTTGCCCAGGCCGACGCCGCCGTACAGGAACAGCGGGTTGAACCCGGGGCTGGCCGGGCGCTCGGCGACGCGGCGCGCGCAGGCATGGGCGAACTCGTTGGGCTTGCCGACCACGAAGCTGTTGAACGAGAAGCGCTGGTCGAGCGAGACGCCGTCCGCGCGCTCCGGCCCCGACGACGGGCCGGCTGGCTGCGGGGCCGCGGCGCTGCCGGCAACGTCGACGCGCGGGGCAGGAGGGGCAGGAACCCCGGCGGGCGCCGCAGCCCAGGCGGCCGGCGCCGTCGCGGGGGGCGAGGCGTCCCCGCCGGCCGCGGCGCCGACGCGGACGTCGACGCGGCGGATGCGGCGGTTCTCCTGCTGCCACAGCGCGGACAGCTTGTCGGCATAGTGGGAGCGCACCCAGTCGCGCAGGAAGCGGGTCGGCAGGTGGACCGTGACCTCGTCGCCGTCCACCCCGGCCAGCGTCATCTGGCGCAGCCAGGTGCGGTACTCGACGTCGCCCACCTCGGTCTGCAGGCGCGAGCGCACCCGGGTCCAGCAGTCGCCGATCTCCGCCAGCCCGACGGCGACCTCGCCCTGCGGAACCGGTTGGGTGGCGTCCTGGTCCATGCGGCCCTCATCCCCGAGCTGGCCCCTGACGGTCCGGAACGACGGCGACCGTCATCCGCAGGCGCATCGCCGGGCAAATGCCAACCGGGGTCGCGTGCCCCGTACACCTCCACGCGCGGACCTCGCCCGGGCCGCGCATGGGCGAGCGTCCCGTCAACATGATCCGTGAAGATGCGACACAACAACTAGGTCAGACGTCGCCCGGAGGCAATGAAAATCTACGGGAAGTCGAATCGACCAAATAACAAAATGCCTGCCGCGAAGCATATCCGCGACAGGCACATCATTCTGATCTTGACAGGAGCGGGGAGCTCCAGAAAGCCTGACCCGCTCAGGCGGGAGACAGCGCCTTGATGCGCGCAGACAGGCGGGAAAGCTTGCGGCCCACGGTGTTGCGGTGGATCACGCCCTTGCCGGCGGCGCGCTGCATCTCCGGCTGCGCAGCCTGCAGCGCCGCCGCGGCGGCGCCCTTGTCCCCGCCGGCGATCGCGGTCTCCACCTTCTTGACGAAGGTGCGCATGCGCGACTTGCGCGCCGCGTTGCGCTCGGTCCGCTTGACGGTCTGACGGTTGCGCTTCTTGGCGGAGGCGGTGTTGGCCATGAACCAGTCTCTCGAAATACGGTGTCGGGGCAGCCCGAGGAGAAGCTCCCGGCCGGCGAGGAAGCCGCGTTTCTAGGCACCGCCCCCACGCGAGTCAAGCACGGCCGGGGCGCCTGCCAGCCGATCGGCCGGCAAGGCCGGGCTCCCCTTCCAGTGATCCCGGCCGATCACCAGACCCGCCGAAAGGCCGTCCTCCCGGAAACCCCGACCCAGGTCGAGGATTCCAAAGGCGAGCCTTTGGCGGAGTTCGAGGCAGAGCCTCAACCTTCCCTGCCGTCGCTTCCGGAAAACACCGGCCGTCGCTTCTCCAGGAACGCCGCCATCCCCTCGCGCTGGTCATGGGTCCCGAACAGCGACAGGAACAGCGCGCGCTCGTGGCGCACGCCCTCCGCGAGCGTGGTCTCGAACGCCACGTTGACCGCGCGCTTGGCCAGCACGGTGGCGACCGGCGACATCGAGGCGATGCGCTCGCCGATCCCCAGCGCCTCGGGGAGCAGGGCCTCCGGCGCCACCACGCGCGACACCAGGCCGCAGCGCTCCGCTTCCGCCGCGTCGATGGTCCGCCCGGTCAGCACCATGTCCATCGCCTTGGCCTTGCCCACCGCGCGCGCCAGGCGCTGCGAGCCGCCGGCGCCGGGCAGGATGCCCAGGGTGATCTCCGGCTGCCCGAAGCGCGCCGTCTCGCTGGCCACCACGATGTCGCACATCATCGCCAGCTCGCAGCCGCCGCCGAGCGCGAAGCCGGACACCGCCGCGATCACCGGCTTGGCGACGCGGGTGACGCCGTCCCAGCGCCGGGCGATGAAGTCGTCGAGCGCGGTCGCGGGAAAGCGGCGGTCGGCCATCTCGCGGACGTCGGCGCCGGCCGCGAACGCCTTGTCCGAGCCGGTGAGCACGATCGCGCCGATCGAGGGCTCGGCGTCGAACGCCGCGAGCTGCGCCCCCAGCGCGTCCATCAGCGCGTCGCACAGCGCGTTGAGCGCCTCCGGGCGGTTCAGCCGGATCAGCCCGACCCTGCCGTGGGTTTCCACCAGGATGGTCTGCGCCATGTCCGCCCCCGCTTGCCGCCGACACGCCCCGGCCGCGGGCAGGCTAGAACGGGCACGACCGCGTACGCCAGAACAGGCGGGGTCGAGGCGCCGCCCCGGGCTTTGCCAGGGACCTGCCTCCGGACGCCTCGCTCCTGGTCCGGAGTTCCGGCCCCGCGGCTCCCGGTGCCGCGCCCTGGGCGGGTCCGGGGCAGGGCTTCGTCCCCGCCCGGCTCACCCGCCGCACAGCGGTGCCAGCCAGGCCGACCCCAGCCCGGCGATCGCCGGCTCGGCCGGCAGGTGGCGGCCGTGCAGCGTCCAGACCAGCGCCAGCGCGGCCGCGGCCCAGGCCCAGGTGTCCGTGCGGCCCCACGCCACGCCGCCGCGCGGCCGGGCCGCGGACGCAGGCTCCGGGTGCCGGGCGACTCGGCCCGGCCAGCCGCCGGCGCGCGCCAGCACGGCACCGCCGATCGACGCCACGACGCAGCCGAGCGCCACCTCGGCGGGCGTGTGCACCCCGAGCGCCAGCCGGCTCGCCCCGAACCCGGCCGCGCACGCCAGGCAGCACGCGGCGGAGGCCGCGGCACCGCGCCGCAGCGCCAGCGCCAGCAGGCCGCCATACACGATCCCGCCCGCCGCCGTGTGCCCGCTGGGACTGCGCAGCCCCAGGCCGCGCAGGACGCCGGCCGTCCCGCCCCCCGCGCACGCCCCGGCCCACAGCTTGAGCGCCAGCACCGCCAGCAGCACCCCGCCCACCCCCAGAGCCCAGGCCCGCGCCACGCGCCGCCCCGACGCGCCGTCCCTCGCCCCGTCCTCGCCGCCCGAGAGCAGCGCCACGAACACCAGCAGCGCCAGCGGCAGCACCACGGCCTGGTCCGCCAGGTCGGTGAACGACGCCCAGGCCTGCGGCGCGGTCACGCGCAGGACCGGCGCGCATACGCCGGCATGGTCGCGATTACGTGCTCGTGTCGGCCGCAGGCGCGATCACGGATCGACAAGCGCGCAGGGAATGCCAGACTGGCCCGGGGACGACCGCGCAGGCCTTCAAGCGTGGCGGGAGCGGCGGACGATCGTGCCACGGGCGCGACGAGCCGGCCGCCATCGGGAGCGTGACGCTGATGCAGCCAGACCCGGCGACGCGGGACACGCTCGACCTCGAGCGATACGTGCCCGCCTTCCTGTCGCTCCTGTCCAACAAGCTCTCTGCCGCCGCCTCCCGCGAGTGCCGCGCAGCGTTCGGGCTGGGCTACACCGACTGGCGGGTCATCGCCCAGATCGCGATCAGCCCGCACAGCTCGGCCGCCCGGCTCTGCCTGCGCACCGGGCTCGACAAGGCGGCGGTGAGCCGCAGCTGCGCGGCGCTGGCGGAGCGCGGGCTGGTGCGGCTGGAAACCTCCGGCCGCGACCGCAGGGCGGCGCTGAGCGCGTCGGGCGAGCGCATGCATGCCGGTCTCCTGGCGCTGGCCGTGCGGCGCGAGCAGAAGCTGCTGGCCGGCTTCTCCGAGCAGGACGCGGGCACGCTGTGCCGTCTGCTGCAGCGCCTGGTCGCCAACCTGCCGGCGCTCGACCCCGACCACGGCGAAGCCCAGGCAGGCGACGCCCCCTGCGAGCCGGCGACGGTCTGAGGCGGGGAGAAGAGAGCCGCGCGCCGGCCCCGGAAAACCTGGAAACGCGAGGCCGCGGAGGATGGAGTGGCGCGCCCGGAAAGACTCGAACTTCCAACCCCCAGATTCGTAGTCTGGTGCTCTATCCAATTGAGCTACGGGCGCGGCAGGCGGGGATGTAGCCGAGCCCCGCCGCTGCCGCAAGTGCGCGCCCCGGCGAAATCGCCGGCACCCGGGACGCGACGCCACCCCGGCGCGCCGCAGGCTCAGGCCGCGGTCTTCTCCAGCTCGCGCAGCACGGACTCGCCCATCACCCCGGTGCCGACCCGCGCGGTGCCGGGCGAGAGGATGTCGGCGGTGCGCAGGCCGTTGGCCAGCACGCGGCCGACCGCGCCCTCGATCATCGCCGCCTCCTCGTCCATCGCGAACGAGAAGCGCAGCAGCATCGCGAAGCTCAGGATCTGCGCCAGCGGGTTGGCGATGCCCTTGCCCGCGATGTCGGGCGCGCTGCCGTGGATCGGCTCGTACAGCGCGTGGCGCGTCCCGTCCGCCCCCACCGCGCCCAGCGTCGCCGACGGCAGCATCCCCAGCGAGCCCGTGCACATCGACGCCAGGTCGGACAGGATGTCGCCGAACAGGTTGCCGGTGACGATCACGTCGAACTGCAGCGGGTTGCGCACCATCTGCATCGCGCAGTTGTCCGCGTACATGTGCGACAGCGCCACGTCAGGGTACTCGGCCTCGCCCAGCGCCTGCACCGTCTGGCGCCACAGCAGGCCGCTTTCCATCACGTTGGCCTTCTCCACGCTCGTGACACGGTGCTTCCGCTTGCGCGCCAGCTCGAACGCCACCCGCGCCACCCGCTCGATCTCGCCCGTGTCGTAGCTTTCCGTGTTGAACCCGCGGCGGCGCCCGTCCGGCAGCGTCTCGACGCCGCGCGGCTCGCCGAAGTAGATGCCGCCCGTGCTTTCGCGCACGATCATCAGGTCGAGCCCGCGCACCACCTCCGGCCTGAGCGTGCTGGCGTTGACCAGCGGGTCGAGCACGATCGCCGGCCGCAGGTTCGCGAACAGCCCGAGCTCCGAGCGCAGCCGCAGGATCGCGATCTCCGGCCTGACGTCGAAGCCGAGATGGTCCCACTTCGGCCCGCCCACCGCGCCGAACAGGATCGCATCCGCCGCCTTTGCCGCCGCCAGTGTGTCCTCGGTGATCGCCACCCCGTGCACGTCGATGCAGGCGCCGCCGACCAGCTCCTCGGTGATGTCGAAGCGCACGCCGCGCGCCCGCGCCATCCAGTCGACCACGCGCTTGACCTCGCGCATCACCTCGGGGCCGATGCCGTCGCCCGGGAGCACCAGAAGCGTCTTGTTGGCAGCCATGGCAAAGTCCTTCCGGGCGCGTGCAGAAAGCAAGGTTGAGGCTCTGCCTCAAACTCCGCCAAAGGCGAGCCTTTGGAATCCATTTCTTAAGTGAGGCCGGGGCCAGGGGCGGCTCCTCCGGTGGCTTTTCCAACGCTCCAGGCGGATCGTCGGAACCTTTGGCCACCTCCGCCTGGCGGGTCCAGGGCAGAGCCCGGCCTTGCTTCAGACGCCCCCGATCCCCGGCATCCACGGCTGCGCCGCCGCGCGCTCCGCCTCAAACCGCTCGATCTCCGCCCCGCGCTGCATGGTCTCGCCGATGTCGTCGAGCCCCAGCAGTAGGCGCTGCCTGCGGAACGCGTCCACCTCGAAGGCGATCTCCTCGCCGTTCGGCCGGACCACCACCTGTCGCTCCAGGTCGACGCTGATGCGCGCGTTGCCGCCCATTCCCGCGTCGGCCATCAGCGCGTCGCACACCGCGCGCGGCAGCCGGATCGGCAGGATGCCGTTCTTGAAGCAGTTGCCGTGGAAGATGTCCGCGAAATCAGGTGCGATCACGCAACGGATGCCGAAGTCCAGCAACGCCCACGGCGCATGCTCGCGCGACGACCCGCAGCCGAAGTTCTCGTGGGTGACCAGGATCTCCGCGTGCCGATACGGCTCCTGGTTGAGCACGAACCCTGCCTTCTCCGTGCCGTCCGCCTCGAAGCGCAGCCCGTCGAACAGGTTCCTGCCCAGCCCGGTGCGCGCGATCGTCTTGAGGAACCGCGACGGGATGATCTTGTCGGTGTCCACGTTGGCCATCGGCAGCGGCGCCGCGATCCCCGTGAGCGTGGTGAACGGCTGCATCAGCCCACAACCCCGAGCGCCCGCGCATCCGTCAGCCGCCCGGTCACCGCGGCAGCCGCCGCCATCGCCGGCGACATCAGGTGCGTGCGCCCGCCCGGCCCCTGCCGCCCCTCGAAGTTGCGGTTCGACGTCGACGCGCAGCGCTGCCCCGGCGTCAGCTTGTCCGGGTTCATGCCGAGGCACATCGAGCACCCCGCCTCGCGCCACTCGAAGCCGGCGTCGGTGAACACCGCGTCCAGCCCCTCCTGCTCCGCCTGGAACTTCACCATCCCAGAGCCCGGCACCACCATCGCCCGCACGCCCTCTGCCACCCGCCGCCCGCGCGCCACGGCGGCGGCGGCCCGCATGTCCTCGATCCGCCCGTTGGTGCACGAGCCGATGAACACCACGTCGACCGGGATCTGCGTCATCGGCGTGCCCGGCGCCAGCGCCATGTAGTCCAGCATCCGCTGCAGCTCGGCCCGGCGCGCCTCGTCGCCGGCCATGGCGGGGTCGGGCACCACGCCGTCGATCGCCACCACGTCCTCCGGGCTGGTCCCCCAGCTCACCATCGGGCTGATCTCGGCCGCCTGCAGCACCACGGTGCGGTCGTACACGGCCCCCTCGTCGGACGGCAGCGTGCGCCAGTACTCCACCGCCCGATCCAGCGCCTCGCCCTTCGGCGCGAACGGCCGCCCCTCGACGTAGCGGAACGTCGTCTCGTCCGGCGCCACCAGGCCGGCGCGCGCGCCCGCCTCGATGCTCATGTTGCAGATCGTCATCCGCCCGGCCATGTCGAGCCCGCGGATCGCCTCGCCGGCATACTCGATCACGTGCCCCGTGCCGCCCGCCGTGCCGATCACCCTGATGATCGCCAGCATCACGTCCTTCGCACTCACCCCGGCCGGAAGCTGGCCATCCACCCGCACCAGCATGTTGCGCGCCGGCTTCTGCAGCAGCGTCTGCGTCGCCAGCACGTGCTCCACCTCGGAGGTGCCGATGCCGAACGCCAGCGCGCCCAACGCGCCGTGCGTGGACGTGTGGCTGTCGCCGCACACGATGGTCATGCCAGGCAGGCTGATGCCCTGCTCCGGCCCCACGATGTGCACGATGCCCTGCTCGCGGCTGAGCAGCGGGAAGTACGGCACCCCGAACTCCGCGACGTTGCGCTCCAGCGTCTCCACCTGCAGCCGCGAGTCCGCCTCCGCGATCCCCGCCCGCCGGTCGCTGGTCGGCACGTTGTGGTCCGTCACCGCCACCGTGGCGTCGGGCCTGCGCACCCTGCGGCCGGACAGGCGCAGGCCCTCGAACGCCTGCGGGCTCGTGACCTCGTGCACCAGGTGGCGGTCGACATAGAGCAGGCAGGTGCCGCCGGGCGAACGCTCGACGACGTGGGCGTCCCAGATCTTGTCGAACAGGGTGCGGGGCATGAAGGGTGCTCCAGGAAGGAAGGCCAGGGCTCTGCCCTGGACCCGCCGGGGCCTGAGGCCCCGGACCCACACAACTCAGGAAGAGCCCCGCTTCAGTGCGCGGGTCCGGGGGCGCCTGCCCACGGCGGGGTCAAGGGGCAGCGCCCCTTGCCTTGCTACTCGGCGGCGGCCGGCGCCTCTGCCCCGGCGTTCGCCGCGACCCGCGTGTCGCGCGCCTTCTCGGCGATGCGCGCCGACTTGCCGCGGCGGCCGCGCAGGTAGTACAGCTTGGCGCGCCGCACGTCGCCGCGGCGCAGCACCGCGATCTCGGCGATGGTCGGCGCATACAGCGGGAACACGCGCTCCACGCCCTCGCCGTAGCTGATCTTGCGCACGGTGAAGTTGCTGTTCAGCCCGCGGTTGGAGCGGGCGATGCACACGCCCTCGTAGGCCTGCACGCGGGTGCGCTCGCCCTCGACCACCTTCACCGACACCTTCAGCGTGTCGCCGGGCGCGAAGTCCGGCACGGCGCGGGCCGCGCTCAGGCGGGCCATCTCCTCGGCCTCGAAGGTCTGGATGATGTTCATGGCGTGTGGTCCCTCTCGATCCGCTCAGTTACGGCCCGGCGGCCGCTGTTGCAACATTCCCGCGACGCCGCGCCCACAGGTCGGGCCTGCGCTCGCGCGTGATCCGCTCCGCCTCGCCGCTGCGCCAGGCCGCGATCGCCGCGTGGTTCCCCGACAGCAGCACCTCCGGCACCCGCCGGCCCGCCCACTCCGCCGGCCGCGTGTAGTGCGGGTACTCCAGCAGCCCGTCGGCGAAGCTCTCCTCGACCGCGCTCTCCGCGGCCCCCATCACGCCCGGCAGCAGCCGCACGCACGCTTCCAGCAGCACCATCGCCGCCACCTCGCCGCCCGCCAGCACGTAGTCGCCGACGCTGACCTCCTCCGCCCCGCGCGCCTCGACCACCCTCTGGTCGATGCCCTCGTAGCGGCCGCACAGCAGCACCACGCCAGGGCCCTCGGCCCAGCGACGCGCGTCCGCCTGCGTCAGCGTCCGCCCGCGCGGCGTCAGGCACACCAGCGGCCGGTCGTCGCCGTCGCCCATCTCCGCCGCAACCGCCGCGTCCACCACGTCCGGGCGCAGCACCATCCCCGCGCCGCCGCCGAACGGCGTGTCGTCGACGCTGCGGTGCGGCCCGAGCCCGTGTTCGCGCATGTCGCGCGCCGACAGGCCCCACAGCCCCGCCGCCAGCGCCCGCCCGGCCAGCGCCTGCCCGAGCGGCCCCGGGAACATCGCCGGGAACAGCGTCAGCACGCCGGCCCGCCACGCCGGGCGCGGGGCGCCGCTCACGCCCGCGCGCCCTGCGCCGGAGCGGCCGCGGCCGACGGCAGCTCGCGCGCCTCGACCTCGTCCGGCGGCACCACCGTCAGCCGACGCGCCGCCACGTCGACCACCGGCACCGCCGCCCGCGTGAACGGAACCAGCAGCGGCGCCTCGCCCTCGCGCACGATCTCCAGGCTGGTGCCGGCGCCGTAGTCGTGCACCAGCAGCACCCGCCCGACGGCCGCGCCGTCCGGCGACACCGCCGCCATGCCCACCAGGTCGGCGAGGTAGAACTCGTCCTCCCCGGCCGCCGGCAGCCGGTCGCGCGCCACGAACAGCTGCAGGTTGGTCAGCCGCTCCGCCTCGCCGCGGTCCGCCACCGCCCGCCCGGCCGCGTCGCGCAGCTCCGCAATCCCGGCCTGCCGCCACGCCAGCGTCCAGGCCCGCCCGTCGCCGTCGACGAGCGGCCCGTATTCCGCGAGCGCCTCCGGCTCGGCCGTGTAGCTGTGCACGTGCACCAGCCCGCGCACGCCGTGCGGCCGCCCCACCACGCCCAGCAGGATGCGCTCCTGCGCCACCTGTGCCCCGTCCGCCCCGTGCTCAGGCGGCGTTGGCGGCGGCGCGCTCCTGCGCCTTCTTCTTCGGCGCCGACTGGATCGGCTGCTCCGGATACGTCGGCATCGGCGCCAGCCCGGCCTTGCCGAGGAACTTCGCCACCCGGTCGGTGGCCAGCGCGCCCTCGCTCAGCCAATGCCTGATGCGCTCGTCCTTGAGCCGGATGCGGTCGGCGTGCTCGGCCGGCAGCATCGGGTTGTAGCTGCCGAGCTGCTCGATGAAGCGCCCGTCGCGCGGCGAGCGGCTGTCGGCGACCACGATGTGGTAGTACGGGCGCTTCTTGGCGCCGGCGCGTGCAAGGCGGATCTTCAGGCCCATTCACTCAACTCCTGTGTCGAACCCGGCCCGACGCCGGATCCATTTTGCCCCCCGTATGGAGGCAGGCAAGCAAGGCTGGGCTCTGCCCAGACCCGCCAGGGGCGAGCCGCCCCTGGACCGGCCTCACTAAGGGAAGCCGGTCCAGGGCGGCTCGCCCTGGCGGGGTCCAGGGGCAGCGCCCCTGGCCTTCCTTCAGTAAGGCCGCCTCTGCTGCATGCTCTTCGGCATCAGCGCCTGCATCCCGTGCCGCATCAGGCCCTTCTGCCCGAGCTTGTTCATCCGCTTCATCATCGTGCTCATGTCGTCGAACTGCTTGAGCAGCTTGTTGACCTCCTGCACCGACGAGCCCGAGCCCGCCGCGATCCGCTTCTTGCGGCTCGCCTTGATGATGTCCGGCGCGCGCCGCTCCTTCATCGTCATCGACGAGATGATCGCCGCCTGACGCTTCAGGATCGTGGTGTCGAGGTCCGCCCCCTCCAGCTGGTCCTTGATCTTCGCCGCCCCCGGCAGCATGCCGAGGATGCCCGACAGCGAGCCCATCTTGGTGATCTGCCGGAGCTGGTTCGCGTAGTCGTCGAGGTCGAACTGCCCCTTCGCCATCCTGCGCGCGAGCTTCTCGGCGTCGGCCTGGTCGATCGTGTCGGAGGCCTTCTCGACCAGCCCCACGATGTCGCCCATCCCGAGGATGCGCCCCGCGACGCGCTCGGGGTGGAACTCCTCCAGCGCGTCGATCTTCTCGCCCGACCCGGTCAGCTTGATCGGCGCCCCGGTGACCTGGCGCATCGACAGCGCCGCGCCGCCCCGGGAGTCGCCGTCCATGCGCGTCAGCACGATGCCGGTGACGCCCACCGCGTCGTTGAACGCCTTCGCCGTGTTGACCGCGTCCTGCCCGGTCATCGCGTCGACCACCAGCAGCGTCTCCGCCGGGCTCGTCGCCTCGCGGATCTGGCGCACCTCGTCCATCAGCGCCGCGTCGATCGACAGCCGCCCCGCGGTGTCGAGGATCACCACGTCGAAGCCCTCGCGGCGCCCCACGTCCATCGCCCGCCGCGCGATCTGCACCGGCGTCTGCATCGCCACGATCGGCAGCGAGGACACCCCCGCCCGCTCCGCAAGCTGCGCCAGCTGCAGCTGCGCCGCCGGCCGCGACACGTCCAGGCTGGCCAGCAGCACGCGCTTCCTCTCGCGCGTGGCCAGCCGCAGCGCGATCTTGCCCGACGTCGTGGTCTTGCCAGAGCCCTGCAGCCCGACCATCAGGATCGGCACCGGCGCCACCGCCGCCAGGTTCAGCGGCACCGCCCCCGCCCCGCCCAGCGCGTCCACCAGCGCGTCGTTGACGATCTTGGCGACCTGCGCCCCGGGGCTGACCGAGTTCAGCACCTCCGCGCCCACCGCCCGCTCGCGCACGGCGGCCACGAAGTCCTTGACCACCGGCAGCGCGACGTCGGCTTCCAGCATCGCGAGGCGCACCTCGCGCAGCGCGTCGCCGATGTCGGCCTCGCTCAGCGCCCCGCGGCCGCGCAGGCGATCGAACACGTCCGTGAACCTGCCCGACAATGCGTCGAACATCGCGCCACCCCAAACAGGAACACGCCGCTGCGCGAACCCTCGCGATGCGGCGTTTGATGAGCCGCGGACGTAGGCCACGCGGCGGGGCGCTGTCAAGCAAGGCCAGGGGCTCTGCCCCTGGACCCCGCCAAAGGCTCGCCTTTGGAATCCACTTCTAAGTTGTGCCGGGTCCAGGGGCGGCTCGCCCCTGGCGGGTCCAGGGCAGAGCCCTGGCCTTCCTTCCCCCCCGCAACCACCTCCCCCACAGGAGGAACAGCCCCATGCCCCACCGCCCCACCGTGCTCGTCGTCGGCGGCGGCTTCTGCGGCGCCGCCGTCGCCCTGCACCTGCTGCGCGACCACCCTGGCCTGCCCGCCGACATCGTGGTCGTCGAGCCCCGCGAGCGCCTGGGCGCCGGCCTGGCCTACGGCACCGCCGACCCGGAGCACCGGGTCAACGTGGCCGCGTCGCGCATGTCGCCGTTCCCCGAGCAGCCGGACCACTTCGACGCCTGGCTGCGCGCGCAGGACGACCCCGCCGCCGACCCGGCCAGCGTGCTGCCGGACGGCCGGCTGTTCCCCCGCCGCGCCACCTTCGGCCGCTACGTCGACGAGACCCTGCGCGGGTTCGCCAGGGCCGCGGGCAGCGGGACGGACGCCGGCGACGGGGCAGGGGACGCGGCGGGGCCGGTGCTGCGCCACCTGCGCGGCCACGCCGACGCTGCCCGTGCGGACGCGACCGGCGTCGAGGTGACGCTGGCCGGCGGCGGCACGGTGCGCGGCGACGCGCTGGTGCTGGCGGTGGGGCACACTGCGCCCGACCTGCCGCCCGCCCTGGCCGCCCTGCGCGGCGCCCCCGGCCTGGTCGCGGACCCGTGGGACACCGCGCGGCTCGACGCGATCGACCGCGCGGCCGAGGTGCTGGTCGTCGGCACCGGCCTGACCGCCTGCGACGTGGTGGCCTCCCTGCGCGCCCGCGGCCACTCCGGGCGCATCACCCTGGTCTCGCGCCGCGGCCTGCTGCCGCGCGGCCGCACCCCCCTCCCCGTGACGACGTTCGGCACCTTCGACGCCGCCCCGGAGGCCACCGCCCTCGGCCTGCTGCGCCGGGTGCGCCGCGCGGTCGCCGAGGCCGGCGCGCAGGGCCGCCCGTGGGAGGACGTGGTCGCCGCCCTGCGCGAGCAGGCCCGCACGGTGTGGGGCGCTCTCCCGGTGGCGCAGCGCCGCCGCCTGCTGCGCCACCTGCGCCCGTTCTGGGACGTGCACCGCTTCCAGTGCGCCCCCCAGATCGACGCCCTGCTGCACCGCGAGCGCGCCGCCGGCCGCGTCGCCGTCCTCGCCGCCACCCCCACCGCCAGCCGCATCGACGGCGACGCCCTCGCCGTCTCCCTGCGCCCGCGCGGCACGACGGCGGCCGCGAAGCACCGCTTCGGCGCGGTGGTGAGCTGCGTCGGCCCGGGCCACCGCTCCGTGGTGTCGTCGAACCCGGTGCTGCGCGCCCTGCACGCGGCGGGCGTGCTGGACGCGGACCCGCTGGCGCTCGGCATCGCGGTCGACCGGCACAGCCGCGTGCTCGGCGCGGACGGGCGCGCGAACCCGCGCGTGTTCGTGGCGGGGCCGCTGGCGCGCGGGCAGCACGGCGAGCTGATGGGGCTGCCGCAGGTGTCGACGCAGCCGCGCGAGGTCGCGGCGAGCGTGGCGGCGCTGCTGCTGAAGCAAGGAAGGCCAGGGGCTCTGCCCCTGGACCCCGCCAAAGGCGAGCCTTTGGAATCCACTACTTAAGGAATGGGATCAAAGGGCCTCCGGCCCTTTGCGGGTCTGGGCGGAGCCCAGCCTTACTTCTTCGCGCCCAGCGGCTTGTGCGCCTTGTCCAGCCACCGGCTGATCAGCCCCGGCGGCTTCGGCGGCTTCGCGGGCTTCTGCTCGACCGCCTGCTGCTTCTCCTTGGCCTGCAGCCATTTCTCCAGGCTCATCCCGGCCTTGGCCGCCCGCTTCGCCTCGTAGGCGCGCTGCCCCTCGGTCAACTCCCTGGCCATGCCAAATCCCCCGTGCCCGACGCCGGCGCTTCTCGCAGAGCACCCGCCGCCCCGCAAGCCGCCCCACCCGGCTTGGCCGCAGCCCCCGCCTGCCGCACCATCGCGCACCGACAGACAAGGCGACCCCCATGGCCGACGCCGACCCGCGCCCCACCCTCGACGCCCCCGACGACGACCCCCGCCTGTGGCTGGAGGAGGTCGACGGCGCCGCCGCCACCGCCTGGGCCGACGCGCAGAGCGCCGCCACCCTCGCGCGCTTCGCCGGCGCCGCCTTCGACGCGGACCGCGACGCCGTGAAGGCCCTGCTCGACCGCACCGACCGCATCGCCGCCGTCACCCGGCGCGCCGGGCTGCTCTACAACTTCTGGAAGGACGCGGACCACCCGCGCGGCCTGTGGCGCCGCACCACCCCCGCGAGCTACCGCGACCCCGAGCCGGACTGGGAGGTGCTGCTCGACCTCGACGTCCTGGCCCGCGAGGAGGACCGCGACTGGGTGTGGCAGGGCGCCGGCACGCTGCCCGGCGCCCACGACCGCGCGCTGCTGCGCCTCTCGCCCGGCGGCGGCGACGCCGTGGTGCTGCGCGAGTTCGACCTGCCCGCCCGCCGCTTCGTGTCCGGCGGCTTCGCGCTGCCCGAGTGCAAGGCCGACGCCGCCTGGCTGGACCGCGACACCGTGCTGCTCGCCGCCGCCCTGGGCGAGGGCATGTCGACCCGCTCCGGCTACGCGCGCACCGTGCGCCTGTGGCGTCGCGGCGCCGACCCGCTGGCCGCCCCGGTGCTGTTCGAGACCACGGCGGACAGCATGGCCGCCTGGGCGCAGGTGGACCGCACCGGCGGCACGGAACGCATCGCCTTCGGCGCGCAGCTCGGCTTCTTCGACACCGCGCTCCACCTCGGCGACCGCGGCGGCACCGGCCCGGCGCTCGACCTGCCGACCGACATGCGCGCCGACTGGCACGGCGACTGGCTCGCCCTGTCCCCCCGCACCCCCTGGACCGCGAACGGCACCACCCACGCCCCGGACTCCGTGCTCGGCCTCCCCCTGTCCGCCTTCCTGGCCGGCGCGCGCGACGTCGAGCCGCTGTTCAACCCCGGCGAGCGCCAGGCCCTGCAGGGCTTCTTCTGGTGCGCCGGCCGCCTGGTGATCTCCCTGCTCGACGAGCTGGACCCGGTGTTCCTCACCGCGACGCCCTCGGCCGCCGGCTGGACGAACGGCCGCCTCGCCGGCCTGCCCTCCGTCGGCGTGGTCGGCGTGTGGCCGCTCGACGCCCAGGCGGAGGAGTCCGACGGCGCCCTGCTGGCCCGCACCGAGGCCCCGCTCACCCCCGCGACCCTGCTGCTGATCGACAGCGGCCCGGCCGGGCTCGCCGCCCCCGCGGTCCTGAAGCAGGCCCCGGCCCTGTTCGACACGGCCGGCCTGGTCGCCACCCGCCACGAGGCCCGCTCCGTCGACGGCGAGCGCATCCCCTACGTCCAGGTCGGCCCCCCCGGCGAGACCGGAAACGCCCCCGTGCACCTGTCCGGCTACGGCGGCTTCGGCCTGTCCACCCTGCCGCACTACAGCGGCGTGCAGGGCCGCCTGTGGCTGGAGCGCGGCGGCACCACCGTGCTCGCCAACATCCGCGGCGGCGCCGAGTTCGGCACCCGCTGGCACGACGCCGGCCGCCGCGAAGGCAAGGCGCTGAGCCACGACGATTTCGCGGCCGTCGCCTCCGACCTGGTGGCGCGCGGCGTCACAGTCCCCGGCCGCATCGCCGCCGAGGGCGGTTCCAACGGCGGCCTGCTGATCGCCAACATGCTGACCCGCTACCCCGAGCGCTTCGGCGCCCTGTTCTGCACCATCCCGCTGATCGACATGCGCCGCTACAGCCGCCTGCTCGCCGGCGCCAGCTGGATCGCGGAATACGGCGACCCCGAGCGGCCGGACGACTGGGCGTTCCTCGGCGCGATCTCCGCCTACCACACGGCCGCGCCCGGCCGCCGCTACCCGCCGATCCTGCTCGCCACCGCCCGGCGCGACGACCGCGTCCACCCCGGCCACGCGCGCAAGATGGCCGCCAAGCTGCAGTCCCTCGGCTGCGACGCGCCGTTCTACGAGACCGCGGCGGGCGGGCACGGCTACGGCAAGGACAACGCGGAGGTCGCGGCGTTCTCGGCGCTGGGGGCGGCGTTCCTGCGGCGCTCGATCGGGTGGGGGCCGGACGCGTAGCAAGCCAAGGCCAGGGGCTCTGACCCTGGACCCCGCCAAAGGCGAGCCTTTGGAATCCGGTACTTAAGTCAAGGGATCGAAGGGCCTCGCGGGCCTTTGCGGGTCCGGGCGGAGTTCGGCCTTCACGTCTTCAGCGTTTCCGGCTTGTGCACCGCCTTCTTGCCGGCCTTCGCGCTCTTGACCACGACCTCGGGCTTCTCCTTCGTGGCCTTGGCGGTGTGGCCCGCCACCTTGGTCGTGCCGGTGACGACCTTCTCCACCGTGCCCTGCGTCTCGCCCTGCGGCGTGTCCCACGCCACCTTGGCGCCCGGCTTCGGGGTTGCGGTCATCGTGGCCTCCCAATGCGGCGTGCTGCGTGTGGCGAGGCTGCGCACACGGCCGCATCCAGTCAACAGGCCGCCGGCGCGGCGCGGGCGAGAGACTGTTCTGGACAGGACGCCCACCCTGCGTGACTGTGCCGTCAACGATGCCGCGGCAAGGGCGTCGATGGAGGAGACAGGCGCGCGACCGGGACCACCGGGCGGGCCGGGGTGCCATGGACACGGACATGACGGGCAGCGGCGATTCCGGCAGCGGCCGGGCAGCGGCAGGCGGCGATCCTGGCGACGTGCGCGGGGTCGCGCCGGTGCTGGAGATGCGCGCCATCGCCAAGACCTTCGGCCCGGTGCGCGCGCTCTCCGGCGTGACCTTCTCCGCCTGGCCCGGCGAGGTCCACGCCCTGATGGGCGAGAACGGCGCCGGCAAGTCCACCCTGATGAAGATCCTGTCCGGCGTGCACCAGGCCGACGCCGGCGGCGAGATCCGCCTGGCAGGCCGCGCCGTCACCATCCCCGATCCCGCCGCCGCCCGCGCGCTCGGCATCGTCACCATCCACCAGGAGCTGGCGCTGTCGCCGAACCTGTCGGTGGCCGAGAACATCTGGCTGGGCCGCGAGCCGCGCCGCCTGGGTCTCGTCGACCGCGCCGCCATGCGCGCCCGCTCGCGCCCGGTGCTGGAGCGCCTCGGCGTGGGGTTCGGGGCGGCCACGCCGGTCGCCTCGCTGTCGATCGCGGAGCGCCAGCTCGTCGAGATCGCCCGCGCCCTGGCTGGCGCGGCGCGCGTGCTGGTGATGGACGAGCCGACCACCTCGCTGTCCGCACGCGAAACCGACCGCCTGTTCGCCCTGGTGCGACAGCTCCGCGCAGAGGGCATGGCGATCATCTACATCAGCCACCGCATGGCCGAGATCGATGCGCTCTCGGACCGGGTGAGCGTGCTGCGCGACGGCGCCTCGGTCGGCACCCTGACCCGCGACGAGCTGACCGCAGAGCGCCTGATCCGCATGATGGTCGGCCGCGACCTGTCGAGCTTCTACACCAAGTCGCACGACGCGCCCGCCGAGGCCGCCCCCGGAGCGGCAGGCAAGGCCCCGGATGCGCCGCTGCTCGCGGTCGACGACATGGCGGACGGCGTGCGGGTGCACGGCTGCAGCTTCGCGCTGGAGCGCGGCGAGGTGCTGGGCATCGCGGGCCTGGTCGGCGCAGGGCGCACCGAGCTGGCGCGGCTGGTGTGCGGCATCGACCCGCGCCGCGCCGGCACCGTGCGCCTCGACGGCCGCGCGCTCGCGTGCCGCTCCCCGCGCGAGGCGGTGGACGCCGGGCTGGTCTACCTCACCGAGGACCGCAAGTCGCTCGGGCTGTACCTGGACATGAGCGTGCGGCAGAACATCGCGATCGACGTGGCCGAACGCGACGCGCGGGCGGGGGTGATGGACCTCGCCGCCGCGCGCCGCCGCTCGCTGGCCGCGATCCGCCGGCTGTCCGTGCGCACGGGCGGCGACGCGATCAACGTGGGCGCCCTGTCCGGCGGCAACCAGCAGAAGGTGCTGCTCGCGCGGCTGCTGGAGACCGGGCCGAAGGTGCTGTTCCTCGACGAGCCGACGCGCGGCGTCGACATCGGCGCGAAGAGCGAGATCTACCGCCTGATCGACGAGCTGGCGCGGGCGGGCATGGGGGTCGTGGTGATCTCGAGCGAGATGGCGGAGATCATCGGCGTGTGCGACCGCACGCTGGTGATGCGCGAAGGCCACCTGGTCGGCGAGATCGCCAACCGCGACGGACGGCGGATCACGCAGGAGGCGATCATGGCCATGGTCGCGGGGGTGGCGGCGTGAAGGCAAGGCAGGCAAGGCCAGGGGCTCTGCCCCTGGACCCCGCTCAAGGCAGCGCCCTGAGAATGCATTCCTTGAGTCAAGGGATCAAAGGGTCCTCGGACCCTTTGCGGGTTCGGGCAGAGCCCAACGTTGCTTCCTGCGGGCACGTGCCGTGAGCGCCGCCGCCGAGCCCGCCGCCCGCGCCAGCCTGCGCGCCCGCCTGCAGGTGCTCGGCATGTTGCCGGTGCTCCTGCTGCTGTGCGTCGGCTTCGAGCTGATGTCGAACCGTTTCCTCTCGCTCGGCAACGTCTCGATCGTGGCGCAGCAGGCCTCGATCAACACCGTGCTCGCGGCGGGCATGACCTTCGTGCTGCTCACCGGCGGCATCGACCTTTCGGTCGGCTCGGTGCTGGCGGCCTCGGCGATGGTGACGATGCTGGTCTCCACCGCGCCGGCGTTCGGGCTGCTGGCGATCCCGGCGGGCCTGCTCGCCGGCGTGGCGTTCGGCGCGGCCAACGGCGCGCTGATCGCGGGGCTCGGCCTGCCGCCGTTCATCGTCACCTTGGGCTCGCTGACCGCGGTGCGCGGCATCGCCCGGCTGATCGGCAACGACGCCACGGTGTTCAACCCCGACCTCGGCTTCGCCTTCCTCGGCAACGAGACGGTGCTCGGCGTGCCCTGGCTGGTGGTGATCGCCGGGCTGGTGATCCTCCTGTCGTGGTTCGTGCTGCGCCGCACCGTGTTCGGCCTGCGGGTCTACGCGGTCGGCGGCAACGTGCACGCTGCGCACCTGTCTGGCATCCGCGTCGGGCGCATCCTGATGGCGGTGTACATGATCTCCGGCCTGCTCGCCGGCCTGGGCGGCATCATGTCGGCGGCGCGGCTGTATGCGGCGAACGGCCTGCAGCTCGGGCAGAGCTACGAGCTGGACGCCATCGCCGCCGCGATCCTGGGCGGCATCAGCTTCACCGGCGGCATCGGCTCGATCTGGGGCACGCTGATCGGCGCGCTGATCATCGCCATCCTGACCAACGGCCTGATCCTGGTCGGCGTGTCCGACATCTGGCAGTTCATCGTCAAGGGCCTGGTCATCGTGGTCGCGGTCACGCTGGACCGCCTGCGCCTGCAGGGCGGGGCGCGGACGTGACCGCGGCAAGGCAAGCAGGGTTGAGGCTCTGCCTCAAACTCCGCCAAAGGCTCGCCTTTGGAATCCATTTTGTAAGTCAATCGGTTTCCAAAGGCTCCGGCCTTTGGCGGGTCCGGGCAGAGCCCGACCCTGGCTTGCTGCCTTCGGGCAGCCTTTCCCCGAAGGAGCGCGACATGACCCCGAAGCATCTGGCGATGGCGGCCCTGGCCGCGGCGACACTCGCCTCCCCGGCCGCGCAGGCAAAAAGCCTGACCGGGATCGGCATCACCGTCGGCTCGCTCGGCAACCCGTTCTTCGTGGCGATCGCCAACGGCGCCACCGCGGCGGCCAAGGCGATCAACCCCGACGTGCGCGTGATCACCACCGCGTCCGACTACGACCTGAACAAGCAGTTCACCCAGATCGACAACTTCATCTCGGCCGGCGTCGACCTGATCCTGATCAACGCGGCCGACCCGGTGGCGATCGCGCCCGCGGTGCGCAAGGCCGAGGCGGCTGGCATCACCGTGGTCGCCGTCGACGTCGCCGCAGAGGGCGCCAGCGCCACCGTGATGACCGACAACGTCAAGGCCGGCAGCCTCGCCTGCCAGGCGATCGTCGACCGCCTCGGCGGCCATGGCGACGTGGTGATCGTCAACGGCCCGCACGTCTCCTCGGTGATCGACCGCGTCAAGGGCTGCGAGGCGGTGCTGTCCAGGGCCGGCATCACCCCGCTGTCGGACAACCAGGACGCCAAGGGCTCGCGCGACGGCGGCTTCGCGGTGATGCAGGGCCTGCTCACCCGCTTTCCCCACATCGACGCGGTGTTCGCGATCAACGACCCGAGCGCGATCGGCGCCGGCCTCGCCGCGCGCCAGCTGCACCGCACCGAGCTGTTCATCACCAGCGTGGACGGCGCGCCCGACATCGAGGCGGCGCTGAAGGACCCTAAGAGCCTCGTCGCCGCGTCCGCGTCGCAGGACCCCTACCTGATGGCGCAGCGCGCGGTGCAGCTCGGCAACGAGATCATCGGCGGGCATGCGCCGGCGGACCGGACGCAGCTGATCGAGCCGACCCTGATCACCGGCGCCACGGTGGGCGCCTACCGCGGCTGGTCCGCGCCGCGTTGAAGGGCCGGCAAGCAAGGCCGGGCTCTCCCTCCAGTGCCCATTCCAACGGCCCAAGCGGGCCATCGGAACCTTTGGGCACCTACGCCCGGACCCGCAAAGGGCCATGGAGCCCCTTGATCCCTTGACCTGGAAAACGGATTCCAAAGGCTCGCCTTTGGCGGGGTCCAGGGGCAGGGCCCCTGGCCTTGCCTGCCTTCAGGGCGGCATGGGACATCGAAACGAAGCGGGGGCACGACCCCCGATCCCAGGGAGGAACGCAGGATGAGACGTCGTGATTTCGTGGCCGCCGCGGGCGGCCTGGTGCTGCTGTCGCCGTTCGCCGCGGCGCAGCCGGCGAAGAAGCCGGTGGTCGGCCTGGTGATGAAGTCGCTGGCCAACGAGTTCTTCAAGGACATGCAGGAGGGCGCGGTCCGCCACGCGCAGGAGCGCGGCGACCTGACGCTGGTCCCCGTCGGCACGCAGTCCGAGACCGACATCGACGGGCAGATCGCAGACGTCGAGACCCTGCTCGCCCGCAAGGTGGACGCCATCGTCATCGCCCCCGCCGACAGCCGGGCGCTGCTGCCGTCGGTGGCGCGCGCGGTCAAGGCCGGGATCAAGGTCGTCAACATCGACGTCGCGTTCGACGCGGACTCGATGCGCAAGCGCGGCGTCGACATCGTCTTCGTGGGGCCGGACAACCGCGCGGGCGCGCGCATGTCGGGCGACGTGCTGGCCCACGCGCTGGGGCAGGGCGGCAAGGTGGTGATCATCGAGGGCAACCCCGGCGCGGAGAACGGCGTGCAGCGCCGGCTCGGCTACATGGACGCGGTGCAGGCCGGCGGGCTGGACCTGCTCGACAGCCGCACCGCGCACTGGGAAACCGAGGAAGCCAACAGCGTGTTCTCCGCCATGCTGACCGCGCACCACGACATCGCCGGCGTGATGGCCGCCAACGACTCCATGGCGCTCGGCGTCGTCAAGGCGATCGACGCCGCGGGCCGCGCCGGCCAGATCAAGGTGGTGAGCTTCGACGACATCCCCGCGATCCAGCCGCTGCTGCGCGACGGCAAGGTGCTGGCCACCGTCGACCAGTTCGGCGCCCAGCTCGCAGCGCTGGGCATCGACAACGCGATGAAGGAGATCGCGGGCGAAACCCTGACCGGCTGGATCAGGACGCCGCTGAAGCTGGTCACGGCCGGGCCGGCCTGAGCGCGGGCAGCGGCGCGGCGATGCCGCCCGACGCGGACGCCGTGCCGCCGATCCTGCGCCTGGAAGGGCTGACCAAGCGCTTCCCAGGCGTGCTCGCGCTCGACCGCGTCGACCTCGACGTCGCCTGTGGCGAGACCCACGCCCTCGCCGGCGAGAACGGCGCGGGCAAGTCAAGCCTGATCCGCCTGCTCGCCGGCATCCACCGCCCCGACGACGGCCGCATGACCCTGGCCGGCGCGCCGTACGCCCCCGCGCGCCCGCTCGACGCGATCGCCGCCGGGGTGCGCGTGGTGCACCAGGAGTTCAACCTGCTGCCGGCGCTGAGCGTCGCGGAGAACCTCCTGTTCGAGCGCCTGCCGCGCGGCCGCCTCGGCTTCGTCGACCGCCGCGCCCTGGAGCGGCGGGCGGAGGCGCTGCTGGCCCGCGTCGGCTTGGACGAGGTGTCGCCGCGTCTTGCGGTGGAGCGGCTCGGCATCGCGCAGATGCAGCTCCTCGAGATCGCCCGCGCCCTGTCCAGCCGCGGCCGGGTGCTGGTGCTCGACGAGCCGACCGCGACGCTGACCCCGCGCGAGGCGGGCCGGCTGTTCGCGCAGCTCCGCGCGCTGCAGGCGGAAGGACTGACGATGATCTACGTGTCCCACCACCTCGGCGAGATCTTCGACCTGTGCGACCGGGTCACGGTGCTGCGCAACGGCGCCAGGGTCGCGACCTCGCGCACCGCCGACACCAGCCCGGCCGAGCTGGTGCGCCGCATGATCGGCCGCACCCTGGCCGCGCAGCCGCCGCGCGCCGGCGCCGCCCCCGGGCGCGAGGCGCTGCGCGTGCAAGCCCTGCGCCCGCTGGCCGGACCCGCAGGCGCCGGGCCTGCGAACCCGGGGCTGGACCTGTCGGTGCGCTACGGCGAGGTCGTGGGCCTCGCGGGCCTGGTCGGCGCCGGCCGCACGGAGGTGGTGCGGGCGATCTTCGGCGCCGACCGGCGGCGCGGCGGACGCATCCTGCGCGACGGCGTGGCGGTGCGGATCCGCTCCCCGCGCGACGCGACGCGCCACGGCATCGGCCTGCTGACGGAGAACCGCAAGGAGGAGGGGCTGGTGCTGCCGATGCCGGTGCGGGTGAACGTCACCCTGGCCCGGCTGGGCCGCGTCGCCCGGCTGGGCTTCCTGCGCCCGCGCGCAGAGCGCGAGGCCACGCGCCGCCTGGCCGGCGAGCTGGCGATGCGCCCCGGCCTGCCGGAGCAGCCGGTGGTGCAGCTGTCCGGCGGCAACCAGCAGAAGGTGGTGCTGGCGCGCTGGCTGCTCGGCGACGCGACCCGGGTGCTGATGCTCGACGAGCCGACGCGCGGCATCGACGTCGGCGCCAAGGCGGAGATCCACGCGCTGCTGGGCCGCCTCGCCGCCCAGGGCCGCGCCATCCTCGTGGTGTCCTCGGAGCTTCCGGAGCTGATGCACCTGTGCGACCGCATCCTGGTGCTGTCGCGCGGCCGCCTCGCAGGCGAGGTCGCACGCGCGGAGTTCAGCGAGGAACGCATCCTGTCGCTGGCCTACAGCCGCTTCCTCTAGGGACCATCATGAACCCCTTGTCCCCAACGTCCTGCGCCAAGGCAGGAAGAGAGCATGTTCTTTCTTGAAAGAAAGAACCAAAGAACTTTTGCACGGTGGGCTCCGCGGCCGCCCGCGCGCCCGGAACCCGATGTGCAAAAGTCTTTTTGCTTCTTTCTCTTCAGAAAAAGAGAGTCTTGCCTTCCTGCCCGAAGCAGCGGGCCTCCAGCGCCCGCCGATCCGACGACACCCCGAGGTCCGCCATGCCCGATGCCCTCCCGCCGAACGACGCCCCGCCCCCCGCCCCGGACGCGCCGCGCTCGCGGGCCGGCGCGTGGGGCCGGCGCGCGCTGCGCGAGGCCAGCGTCGGCCTCGCCCTGCTGGCCATGGTGGCGTTCTTCGCGGCCCTCGCCCCCGGCTTCACCGGCGCCGAGAACGTCGCCAACATCCTCACCCAGATCACCATCAACCTGATCCTGGCCACCGGGATGACCTTCGCCATCCTGATCGGCGGCATCGACCTGTCCGTGGGCGCGGTGATGGCGCTGTGCGCCGTGGTCGCGGGCAGCGTGCTCAAGCTCGACGCCCTGCCCGAGTTCGCGGCGATCGGCCTCGCCGTGCTGGCCAGCCTCGGCGTCGGCATGCTCTGCGGCGCGCTGAACGGCTTCGTCGCCTCCTTCTGGGGCATCCCGTCGTTCATCGTCACCCTGGGCATGCTCAACGTCGCGCGCGGCGCCGCCCTCGAGGTGACCGACGCGCGCACGATCTACGACTTCCCCGACAGCTTCGACGCGTTCGGCACCGCGACCGTGCTCGGCGTGCCGGCGATGTTCGTGCTCGCCCTGGGGCTGCTGGCCACGGGCTGGGTCGTGCTGACGCGCACCGTGTTCGGCCGGATGATCTACGCCATCGGCAACAACGAGGAGGCGGTGCGCCTGTCCGGGCACCGGCCGTTCGTCACCAAGCTGCTGGCCTTCACCGTCACCGGCCTGTGCGTCGGCATCGCGGCCCTCGCCTACATGACGCGCCTGACCATCGCCAATCCGATCCTGGGCATCGGCTTCGAGCTGAACGCCATCGCCGCGGTCATCATCGGCGGCACCAGCCTGTCCGGCGGCCGCGGTTCCCTGGTCGGCACCCTGCTCGGCGCCGCCATCATCGGCGTGCTGGCCAACGGCCTGATCCTGATGGGCGTCACCGACTTCGTGCGCCAGATCGTCACCGGCCTGGTGATCATCCTCGCTGTGGTCCTGGACTCCTATCGCGCCCGCTTCTCGGCGCGGGCCCTGGCCTAGCCGTGCGGGGGAAGGCAAGGCCAGGGCCCTGCCCTGGACCCGCCGGCGGCAGGCGCCCCCGGACCCGCGCCGCAAAGGCGGTCGAGGCGTGCGCCTGGCCAGGGCGCCGGCGCCGGCAGGTCCGCGCAAGGCCGGGCCTTGCGCGTCCCGGTGCCTCGGGCGAGGAGTGTGCCCCCGCCGCGTCCCCGGAGCCTCCATGAGCGACGCGCCCCGCCCCTGCGGCCCCATCGTCAGCGTCGGCAGCGTCAACGTCGACGTCACCGCCTACCCCGACCGCCTGCCCGCGCCCGGGCAGACGGTGCACGCCGCCCGCTACGCCCTCGGCCTCGGCGGCAAGGGCGCCAACCAGGCCGCCGCCGCCGCCCGCCTCGGCCACCGCGCGGAGCTGGCCGGCCGCACCGGCGACGACGCGTTCGCCGCCCTGGCCCGCGCGGCGCTCGCCCGCCTCGGCGTCGGCACGGCCTGCCTCGCCACCGACCCGGCGCACCCCACCGGCATCGCCCTGATCGGCGTGGACGCGTCCGGCGAGAACGCGATCATCGTCGCCGCCGGCGCCAACGCCGCGCTCGACGACACCGACGTCGCGCGCGCGGGCGCCCTGCTGGACCGCGCGGCGGTGCTGCTGCTGCAGCTCGAGGTGCCCGTCGCGGCCTCGCTCGCGGCGGCGCTGCGCGCGCGGGCCGCCGGCGCGCGGGTCGTGCTGGACCCCGCGCCCGCGCCCGCCGGCGGCCTGCCCGACGCGCTGTGGCGCTGCGTCGACGTGGTGACGCCCAACGAGACCGAGACCGAGGCGCTGGTCGGCCTGCGCCCGCGCACGCCGGAGGAGGCGCACGAGGCGGCCGGGCGGCTGCTGGCGCTGGGCGCGGGCTGCGCGGTGGTCAAGCTGGGCGCGCGCGGCGTGGCGTTCCGCACGGCGGGGGAGGCGGGCTTCGTGGCACCGTTCCGGGTGCGCGCGATCGACACGGTGGCGGCGGGCGACTGCTTCAACGCCGGGCTGGCGGTGGCCCTGGCGCGGGGCGACGCCCTGGGCGAGGCGGTGCGCTTCGCCGCCGCCTGCGGCGCGCTGGCAACCACGCGGGCCGGGGCGGCCGAGGCGGCCCCAGGGCTGGACGAGGTGACGGCGCTGCTGGAACAGCAAGCAAGGCCAGAGGCTGGCAGTGCCTCAACTTGAGAGGGCCAGGGCTCTGCCCTGGACCCGGCCTTGCTTAGGAAGTGGATTCCAAAGGCTCGGCCTTTGGCGGGGTCCAGGGGCAGAGCCCCTGGCCTTCCTTTCCGGATTTCAAACCGAGACACTGCCCAGAGACTCCGCCAAGGCCCCAGCCTTTGGCGGGGTTCGAGGCAGAGCCTCAGCCTTGCCTGCCTGCCTCTCCCCCGAACACCGCGTCGTAAGCGTCCACCGCCGCCCTGGCCCGCGCCCCCACCTCCGCAGCCCCCAGCCCCGGCCGGTAGAGGCTCGACCCCAGCCCGAACACGCGCACCCCCACCGCCGCGTAGGCGGCGAAGTGCGCGTCCGCCACGCCGCCCACCACCCCCAGCACCGTGCCGCGCGGCAGCACCGCCCGCATCGCCGCGATCCCCTCCGCGCCGAGCACGGAGGCCGGAAAGAACTTCAGCCCCGACGCCCCGGCCGCCAGCGCCGCGAATGCCTCGCTCGGCGTGAACACCCCCGGCAGGCTTGTCATGCCCAGCGACGCCGCCCGCCCGATCACCGCCGCGTCCGTGTTCGGCGACACGACCAGCCGCCCGCCCGCCGCGTGCACCTCGTCCACCGCGCCCGCCGACAGCACCGTCCCCGCCCCCACCAGCACCGCCGGCGGCAGCGCGCCCACCAGCCGCGCGATCGAGTCCAGCGGCTCGGGCGAGTTCAGCGGCACCTCGATCGCGTCGAACCCCGCCGCCACCAGCGCCTCGCCGATCGCCACCGCCTCGCCCGGCCCGACCCCGCGCAGGATCGCCACCAGGTTGCGCCGCAGCGCCGGCCAGGTCCCGCCACCAGGCTCCGTCATGCCCCGCCCCCCATCGCGTCCGGCCCCATCCTTTCGGGCCACAGCCGACGCGCCACCTGCAGCAGCCCGTCGCGCGACGCCGCCTCCGCGTCCACGACCCTGGGCGCACGGCCCGCGCCCCGCAACGCCGCCGCGTAGCGCTCCGCCAGCACGCCGCCCGCCACCAGCACCACCTCGCCGGACGCCGCGGCGCCCCCCGCCCCGCCGCCCGACAGCGCCCCCCCGACCTCCGCGCCGATCAGCAGCCCCGACAGCAGCGCCGCCCCTTCCGCGCCCCCCGCGCCGCGCAGCAGCCCCGCCGCCCGCACCCCGAACAGCGACAGCACCAGCCGCTGCGGCGCCGCCAGCCCGAGCGCCAGCCCGCGCCCGAACGCCCCGTCTGCCAGTTCCGACCCCGCCGCCTCCGCATCCACGCTGTGCCGCAGCACCGAGTGCCGGCACAGCAGCGCGTACAGCTCCCCGGTCATCGCCGTCCCGAACCCGGCCACGCGCCCGTCCTCCAGCCGCACCCACTTCGAGTGCGTGCCCGGCATCACCACCGTCCCCGTCAGCCCCGGCGCGCGCCCCAGCACGCCCAGCAGCTGCGTCTCCTCCCCGCGCATCACGTCGCACCGCGCCCCGTCGTCCACCGACAGCCCCGGCACGATGCGCACGTCCAGCCCGTCCGCCGCCACGCGCAGCACCCGCCCGCAGATCGCGCCCACGTCGGCCGGCACCGCGACATACGCCGCCTCGCGCCACCCCTGCCGCGCACCGACCATCCCGCACAGCAGCACCCGCCGCACGTCCCCGAACCCGGCGAGATGCCCGCGCAGCACCGCCTCGAACCCGCCCGGCGCCAGCGTCGCCATGCCCTCGGCCGAGCGCCGCTCCGCCAGCACCGTGCCGTCCGCGTCGAGCGCCCACAGCCGCAGGCTGCTCGTGCCCCAGTCGCCGGCGACGAAAGCAATCAAGGTCGGGCTCTGCCCGAACCCGCCAAAGGGCCGAGCCCTTTGGAAACCCTATACTTAAGGAATGGATTCCAAAGGCTTGCCTTTGGCGGGGCTTGGGGCAGAGCCCCAACCTTGCCTGCTTCGCCCCTCACCACTCCGCGAAGCTCCCGTCCGCGTGCCGCCAGATCGGGTTGCGCCAGCGGTGCCCGACCTTGGCCCTCTCTATGACGTGCGCCTCGTCCACCTCGATCCCCAGCCCCGGCCCCTGCGGGATCGCCACGTGCCCGTCCGCGTAGTGGAACACCGACGGGTCCACGAGGTAGTCGAGCAGGTCGCTCCCGGTGTTGTAGTGGATGCCCAGGCTTTGCTCCTGGATGAAGGCGTTGTGGCACACGGCGTCGAGCTGCAGGTTCGCCGCCAGCGCGATCGGCCCCAGCGGGCAGTGAAGCGCGACCGCCACGTCGTACGCCTCGGCCATCGCGGCGATCTTGCGCGTCTCGGTGATGCCGCCGGCGTGGGACGGGTCGGGCTGGATGATGTCGACGTAGCCGCCCGACAGGATCGCCTTGAAGTCCCAGCGCGAGAACAGCCGCTCGCCGAGCGCGATCGGCGTGGAGCAGTGGTTGGCGATCTCGCGCAGGTCTTCCGCGTGCTCGCTGAGCACCGGCTCCTCGATGAACATCAGCCGGAACGGATCGAGCGCCTTCGCGAGCTGCTTGGCCATCGGCCGGTGCACGCGCCCGTGGAAGTCGACGCCGATGCCGAAGTCCGGGCCCACCGCGTCGCGGATCGCGGCCACGCGGGCCAGCACGGCGTCGATCTTGGCGTGGCTGTCGACGTACTGCATCTCCTCCGTCGCGTTCATCTTGACCGCGGTGAAGCCGCGCGCCTGGGCGTCCGCCGCCTGGCGCGCGGTGTCGTCCGGCCGGTCGCCGCCGATCCACGAGTACACCCGGATGCGCTCGCGCACCGGCCCGCCGAGCAGCTGGTGCACCGGCACGCCCAGCGTGCGGCCCTTGATGTCCCACAGCGCCTGGTCGATCCCCGCGATCGCGCTCATGTGGATCGCCCCGCCGCGATAGAACCCGCCGCGGTACAGCACCGTCCAGTGGTCCTCGATCGCCGACGGGTCGCGCCCGACCAGGTAGTCCGCCAGCTCGTGCACCGCCGCCGCCACGGTCGCCGCGCGCCCCTCGACCACCGGCTCGCCCCAGCCGGACACGCCCTCGTCGGTCTCGACCTTGAGGAACAGCCAGCGCGGCGGCACGATGTAGGTGACGAGGCGGGTGATCTTCATGGCGCAGGGTCCCTGATCGCGCGCGCGGCGTCGCCGCGGACGTCGTCGTGGAAGGTGCCGGGGTGGAAAGTGCCGGGGTGCAAGGTGCCGGGGCGGAAGGTGGCAGGAGGATGGGGCGGATGACGGTGAGCGTGGCGCTGGCCGCCCGGCACGTGCTGGGCGAGGGACCGGCCTGGTCGGAGCGGCGCCAAGCGCTCTACCTGGTCGATATCCCCGCGCGCCAGGTGCTGCGCTGGCGCCCCGGCCAGGCGGCGCGCGTGTGGACCATGCCGGAGCCGGTCTCCGCCGCCATCCCGCGGCGCGGCGGCGGCCTGGTCGTCACCCTCGCCTCCCGGGTCGCCCTGCTCGACGAGGACGACGACGCCGGGCCCGAGGCGGGTGCGCCGCGCCTCGCGACCCTGGCCCGCCCCGACCCCGACCCGGGCAACCGCGCCAACGAGGCGCGCTGCGACGCCGCCGGGCGGCTCTGGCTCGGCACCATGCAGAACAACATCCGCCCCGACGGCGAGCACGTCGCGGTCACCGCCAGCACCGGCGGGCTGTTCCGCATCGATGCGGACGGCGCCACCTCGCGCCACGGCGCCGGCATCGGCATCGCCAACACGCTGTGCTGGGCGCCGGACGGCCGCACGCTGTACTTCGCCGACACGATGCGCAAACGGATCGACGCCTACCCCTTCGACCCGCTCGCCGGCACGCTCGGCCCGCCCGCGCCGTTCGCGCTCGGCGGGCCGGGCAGCCCGGACGGCTCTGCGATCGACGACGGGGGCTTCCTGTGGACCGCGCGCTGGGGCGCGTCCTGCCTGCTGCGCTACGCCCCGGACGGCCGGGTCGACCGCACCGTGGCGCTGCCCGCCGCCCAGCCGACGAGCTGCGCCTTCGCCGGCCCGGGCTCGCGCACCCTGTTCGTCACCACCGCGCGCACCGGGCTCGCCAGCCCCGGCGACGCGGACGGCGCGGTGCTCGCCGTGGACGCGGGCGTCGACGGCCCGGCGTGCCACGAGTTCGCGGGCTGAGGGCAGCGCAGGCAAGCAAGGCTGGGCTCTGCCCAGACCCGCCAAAGGCCAGGGGGACACCCTCCCCTCAAGAAAGCCGGTCCAGGGCGGCTCGCCCTGGCGGGGTCCAAAGGCAGAGCCCCTGGCCTTGCTGTCTTCCTCGCCCCCCCGCAACCACCGCCTCACGGCGAGCGCGCCTCCCGCCGCCGCGTCAGCCCCGACTGCACGATCACCGCGAACAGCAGGAACCCCCCGCTCGCGAGCCCCTGGTACGACGCGTTGAGCGTGCCGACCTGGTTGATGACGTTGTCGATCAGCCCGAGCAGCAGCGCCCCGCACAGCGCCCCGGACAGCGTGCCCACGCCGCCGGTCAGCAGCACGCCGCCCACCACCGCGGAGGCGATCGACTGCAGCTCGGCGCCGGTGCCCGCCCCCGACAGCCCGGAGCTGAGATGGCCCGCCAGCAGCGCCCCGGCCAGCCCCGCCATGCCGCCGCTCAGCGCGTAGGTCAGCAGCCGGGTGCGCTCCACCCGCACCCCCATCATGCGCGCCGCGTCCTCGTTGCCGCCGACCGCGAACACCGCCGCGCCGAAGCGTGTCCGGTTGAGCAGCACGCCCGCCGCCGCATACAGGCCGAGCAGCGCCCAGATCAGGTTGTCGACCCCCAGCACCCGACCGTTGACGATGCGCCCGAACACCCCCGGGTCGGCGATCACCATGCTTTCCCCCGCGAGCAGCACAGCGAGCGCGCGCAGCGCCAGCAGCGCCGCCAGCGTGACCACGAACGGCGCCATCCGCCCGTAGGCGATCAGCGCCCCGTTGACCGACCCCGCCAGCACCCCGGCCGCCACCGGCGCCAGGAACGCGAGCGGCCAGCCCCAGGGCGCCGCATACGCCGCCAGCACCGTGCCGAGTCCGACCATCGAGCCGACCGACAGGTCGAAGCCGCCGAGGATGATCACCAGCGCCTGCCCGACCGTGACCAGGCCGACGAAGCTCGCCGCGGTGACGATGTCCTCGAGGTTGCGCGCCCGCAGGAAGTCGGGGAACGCGAGGCTCGCCGCCGCCACCGCGAGGCCGAGCAGCAGCACAGCGCCGCGCGCCTGCAGCAGGGACACGAGGCGCGCGCGCCGCTCCGCCCGCCCGGCGGCCGGGCGCCCGGGAGGGTGCGCGGGCCCGCGGTCGGGGCCCGCCACGCGGTCCGTGGCGTCCTCGGCCGCAAGGCGTCGGGCAGGGACGCGCATCTCAGCCGCCGCCGCGCTGCAGGAACAGGGCGGCGATGATGAACGCGGCCTTGAGCATCTGCGCGTAGGTGGCGTTGACGTCGTTCATGATGAAGCTCGCGTCGAGCACCGTGAGCAGCAGCACGCCGAACACGCTGCCCAGGATCGAGACGCGCCCGCCCGACAGCGGCGTGCCGCCGATCACCGCGGCGGCGATGGCGTCCAGCTCCGCGCCGGCGCCGATGTAGTTCGGGTCGGCCGCCCCCAGCCGCGCGGTGGCGAGAATGCCGGCCAGACCCGCCAGCGCCCCGCTCGCGACATAGACCAGCGCCAGGGTGGAGCGCACCGGCATCCCCGCGAGGAACGAGGCGGTGCGGCTCGCGCCCACGAACACCACGCGGCGCCCGAACACGGTGCGCGCCACCGCCCAGGCGAGCAGCCCAGCGACCCCCAGCGCCCCCAGCGCCACCCAGGGCAGCCCGCCCAGCGTCGCCCGCCCCAGCCACGCATACGCGGCGCCGGGCGGCAGGGCGACGCGCGCGCCGCCGAGCACCGCCTGCGCCAGCCCGCGCGCCGCGACCAGCAGCGCCAGCCCGGAGATCAGCGGGTCGATGCCCAGCGCCGCCACCAGCACCCCGTTGGCCGCGCCCCCGGCCACGCCCGCCGCCAGCCCCGCCGCCAGCGCCACCCCCTGGCCGGCGCCCAGGCACAGCCCGATCGCCGCGGACGCCAGCGCCATCACAGAGCCCACCGACAGGTCGATGCCGCGCGTGCCGATCGCCAGGCTCTGCCCGACCGCCACCAGGATCAGCGGCGCCGCCTGGAACAGCAGGCTGCGCACCACGAACGGGCTGCGGAACCCGGGCGTCGCCAGCAGGTCGAAGCCCACCAGCAGCGCGAACGCGACATACACGCTGTGCGCCTTCAGCCAGGCCAGCGCCGGCGCCGCGCGCGACCATCCCGACGCCGCGACGCCGCCGGAGGGCAGGGGAGGGCTCGCGCCGCTCACGTCGCCACGGCCGGCGGCACCGGACCCGGATCGGGCGCCGCGAACAGCGCCAGCACCTGCTCCGGGCCCGCCCCCCGCGTCGCCATTTCGCCGGACACCTCGCCCTCCGCCAGCACCACCAGCCGGTCCGCCAGCTCCAGCAGCTCCTCGACCTCCGACGACGTGACCAGCACCCCGAGCCCGCCCTCCGCCATCGCCCGGACCGCGCGGTGCACCTCCGCCTTGGCGCCGACGTCGATGCCGCGCGTCGGGTCGTCCAGCATCACCACCCTGGGTTCGCCGCACAGGCAGCGCGCCAGCAGCACCTTCTGCTGGTTGCCGCCGGACAGCGTGGCGATCGCCTGCCCCGGCCCCGCGGTGCGGATGCCCAGGCCCGCCACGTGGCGCGCCACCAGCGCGTCCTGCCGCCGGCGCGAGATCACGCCGAACCGCGAAAGCTGCGGCAGCACGCCCGCCGTCAGGTTCTCGCGCACCGACAGTCCGGGAAAGATCCCCTCCGAGCGCCGGTCCTCCGACAGGAAGCCGAGCCCGCGCGCCAGCGACCCCGCAGGCCCCGACGCGGGCAGCGCCTCGCCCGCCAGCTCGACCTCGCCGCCGTCGCGACGCTCCGCCCCGAAGATCGCCTTCATCGTCTCCGTGCGCCCTGAGCCGAGCAGCCCCGCGAGCCCGACGATCTCCCCCGCGCCCACCGCGAGCGAGACGTCGCGCACCCGGTTGCGCCAGCGCAGGTGGCGCACTGCGAGCCTGGGCGCGCCCCCCGGCGCCTCGCGCGCCGCCATCGCCGGAGCCGCAGCCCCCGCCGGCGCGACCTCCCGCCCCAGCATCGCCGCGACCAGCGCCTCGCGCGGCAGCTCCGCCGGCGTGGCGCTGCGCACCGAGCGCCCGTCGCGCAGCACGGTGAGCCGGTCGCACAGCCGGTAGCATTCCGACAGACGGTGGCTGACGAACACCACGCCCACCCCCTCCGCCCGCAGCGCGCCCACCACGGAGAACAGCACCTCCACCTCCGCGCCGTTCAGCGCCGAGGACGGCTCGTCCAGCACCACCACCCGCGCGCCGAGCGACACCGTGCGCGCGATCGACACCATCTGCTGCAGCCCCAGCCCCAGCGAGCGCAGCCGCGCCCTAGGCTCGATCGCCAGCCCGCAGCGCGCCAGGATGCGCGCCGTCGCCTCTGCCATCCGCCGCCGGTCGATCAGCAGCCCGCGCCGCGGCTCGCGCCCGAGGAACACGTTCTCCGCGACGCTGCGCTCGGGGATCAGGTTGATCTCCTGGTACACCGCCGCGATCCCCAGCGCCTGCGCCTCGCGCGGGCTGCCCGGCCGCACCTCGCGCCCGTCCAGCAGCAGCACGCCGTCGTCCGGCCGATGCAGCCCGGTGAGCACCTTGATCAGCGTGGACTTGCCCGCGCCATTCTCGCCCATCAGCCCGTGCACCTCGCCGGCACGCACCGCGAAATCGACGCCGCGCAGCGCGCGCACCGCGCCGAACGACTTGCCGACGCCGCGGACCTCCAGGACGGGCGTGGTCATGAAAGAAAGCAAGGCTGGGCTCTGCCCAGACCCGCAAAGGGCCGTGAGGCCCTTTGATCCCCTGACTTAAGGAGAGGGTTCCAAGGGCTTGCCCTTGGCGGGGTCGCCGCTTCAAGGCATGGGGGGCAGAGCCCCTGGCCTTGCTTCTTCCGCGCGTTCAGTACGGCGCCCCGCTCTTCAGCGCGGCCGCCGCGTTGTCCGCGTCGTAGAGCGCGTCCTTCATGGTGATGGTGCGCGCCACCGGCCTGCCCGCGAACCAGTCCGCGAGCGCCTTGAACGACAGCGTGCCGAAGCGCGGGTTGGTCTCGATGTCGGCCTGCGCGTGGCCGTCGGCGATGGCCTGCACGAACGCCTTGGTGCCGTCGATCGAGACGATCTTGACGTCCTTCCCCGGCTCGCGCCCGGACTGCGTGATCGCGGTCATCGCCCCCAGCGCCATCACGTCCGCCTGCGCGTACAGCGCGTCGGCGTCGGGATGGGCGAGCAGCACCTGGTCGGTGACGCGCTGCGCGTCGGTGGCCGACCAGTTCCCGGTCTGCGCCGCCAGCAGGTGCATGTCCGGGTGCGCCTTCAGACCGTCGGCGAAGCCCTCGGTGCGCTGGGTCTCGACGCTGTTGCCGTAGGCACCCTGGATCTCGACGATCCTGGCCTTGCCGCCGGTCGCCGCCGCCATCGCCGCCGCGGCGCGCATCCCCTGCTCCCGGAAGTCCGAGCCGAGGAAGGTGATCACCGGCTGGCACGGCGTGCCGGCGGTCTCGCGGTCGATGGTGACGACGGGGATGCCCTTCGCCGCCGCCTGCTCCAGCGCCGGCTGCAGGCCGGTGGCGTTGAGCGGGGCGACGATGATCGCCTGCGCGCCCTGGGCGATCATGCTCTCCATGTCCGCGACCTGCTTGGCCTGGCTGTCGGCGGCGTTTGTGTAGAGCAGGCGGCCCACCCCGGCCGCCGCCGCCGCGTCCTTCACCGACTGCGTCTCGGCGGCCCGGAACGGGTTCTGCTCGTTCTCGGACTGCGAGAAGCCCACGACCATGCCGGACAGGCCGGCCTTGCCCGGTGCCGGGTTGACGCAGGTCTCGCCCGACCGCGAGGCCACGACCTGCGACGCGCCGCCGGCGGCGGGCTCCGCCGCGCGCAGCGGCGGCGCCGTGGCGATCGCCGCCAGCGTGGCGACGGCGGGCATCAGGCCGAGACGACCGACCGAGCGCACCATGAGCTTGCCTCCCCGTTCCACCATCTTGCATGCCTGTGGCAGTGATGGCCGATTGGTGGCGAGAGTAGAGAAGCGTCTTCATGTCTGACAACAGCTTTGTTGCGGCCGGTGCCGCCGCGGCGCCGCCCGACGATGCCGCAGCGCCCCTCGGCGACGCGCCGTCCCTCGACGACCCCGGCCCGGCGCCGCACGGCCTCAGCGAGCGCGTGGCCGAGCACCTCGGCCGCCGGATCGTGGCCGGCCAGCCCGCCCCGGGCGCCGCCATCGCCTCCGAGTTCGAGCTGTGCGCCACCCTGGGCGTCTCGCGCCCGGCGCTGCGCGAGGGCCTGCGCCTGCTCGCCGCCAAGGGACTGATCGCCACCCGGCGCAAGCTCGGCACCAGGGTCCGGCCGCAGGCGGACTGGAACATGCTCGACGCCCGCGTGCTGTCCTGGCACCTCGCGGCGGCGCCGCCCGACACCTTCGTCGCCGGCCTGTTCGAGCTGCGCCACATCGTCGAGCCCCCGGTCGCCGCCCTGGCCGCCGCCCGCGCCACCCCCGCCGACCTCGCCGCAATCGCGGCCGCGCTCGACGACATGGCCCGCAGCACCGCCGTCGCCGCCGACCCGGTGGCCGCCGACCTGCGCTTCCACGAGGCGGTGCTGGCCTCCGCCGGCAACCCGTTCCTGGCGTCGTTCGGCGCCGCGATCGAGTCGGCGCTTTCTGCCTCGTTCCGGCTGAGCTGGGACCCGGCGGCCCGCGCCACGGAACGCTCGCTCGCCCAGCACCGGGCCGTGCTCGACGCGATCCGCGCCCGCAGCCCGGAGCAGGCGCACGCCGCGATGACCGCGCTGCTCGACTCCGCGGTCGACGACGTCAGGCGGTCGCTGGCGGCGAGGCGGCAGCGCAAGGAGTAGGAAGAAAGGACTGGGCTCTGCCCAGACCCGCCAGGGGCGAGCCGCCCCTGGACCCGGCCTCCCTTAAGGAATGGATTCCAAAGGCTCGCCTTTGGCGGGGTCCAGGGGCAGAGCCCCTGGCCTTCCTTTCCCGACCGGTCAGGGCAACCGGCCGCCGGTATGAGGCCTTCGGAAACCCGTGACTCGGGAAGGGCGACCCAAAGGCCCGGCCCTCGGCGGGCCCTCGACCCGGCTACATCCAGCCCCCGTCCACCACGAAGTCGCGCGCCGTGACCAGCCGGCTGTCGTCCGCCGCCAGCCACAGCACCATGCGCGCCACGTCGTCCGCGTGCAGCGGGTCCGGGATGCACTGCCCGGCCGCGCGCCGCGCCTCGCCCTCCGGCGTCACCCACAGCGCCATCTGGCGCTGCGTCATGATCCAGCCGGGATAGACCACGTTGGCGCGCACGTGGTGCGGCCCGAGGTCGCGCGCCAGCCCGCGGGTCAGGCCGATGACCCCCGATTTCGCGGCCGTGTAGGCCGCCATCCCGCCGCTGGCGAGCAGGAAGCTGTTCGAGCTCATGTTGACGATCGAGCCGCCGCCGGCCGCGATCATGTCGTCCTTGACCGCCTGCGCGCAGAAGAACTGGTGGCGCAGGTTGGTGGCCATCCGCTCGTCCCAGTACTCGGGCGTCACGTCGTCGATGGCGTGGCGGTCGTCGCGCGCCGCGTTGTTGACCAGCACGGTGAAGCCGCCGCCGAGCGCCTCGCGCAGCCCCGCGATCGCCGCGCGCACGGCAGGAATGTCGCGCAGGTCGGCATGGGCGAAGCGCACCATCGCCCCCTCCGGCAGCCCCGCAAGCAGCGCGGCGGCGGCGGCATCGTCGAGGTCGAGGAAACCCACGTGGCTGCCCTGGGCGGCGAAGTGCTCCACCAGGCTGGCGCCGATCCCAGAGGCGCCTCCGGTGACCAGGACTCGCCGGCCGGCAAGGCTCGGGTAGGTGGCATACTGGCTGGGCATCGTCGGAGCTCCGGGTTGCTGCGGCCGGACCCTACCAGCGCCCCGCGAACGGCAGGAAGCAGGCCGCAGCCCCGCCCCGCCGCCGCACCCTCAGCCCCGCCCGGCGGCGACCGAAGGCAGCCGCAGGTAGGCCAGCCGCTTGGCCTCGCGCCGCCCGCGCGCGACGCTGTCCAGGATCAGCCCGCACGCCAGCGCCAGGAACGACAGCAGCACCAGCCCGGTGGACAGCACCGCCGTCGGCAGACGCGGCACCAGCCCGGTGCGCAGGAACGTCGCCACCACCGGCAGCGCCAGCGCCACCCCCAGCGCCAGCAGCCCCGCCGCCACGGCCGCGAAGAACCCCAGCGGCCGCTCCTCCTTCACCAGCACCACGATGGTGCGCAGGATGCGCAGCCCGTCGCGAACCGTGTGCAGCTTGGACTCCGAGCCGGCCGCCCGCTCGCGATACGCCGACGGGTGCTCGCCCACCGGCATGCGCAGCGCCAGCGCGTGCACGCTGAACTCGGTTTCCGTCTCGAACCCGGTCGCCAGCGCCGGGAACGACTTGACGAAGCGGCGCGAGAACACCCGGTAGCCGGACAGCATGTCGGTGATCTCGCGCCCGAACAGCCGCGCCACCAGGCCGCTCAGCACGGCGTTGCCGAACCGGTGCCCCGGGCGGTACGCACCCGCCGCCTCGTCCACCCGCGTCGCGTTGACCATGTCGAGCCCGTCCTCGACCAGCAGCCGCAGCATCGCCGGCGCGGCGGCCGCGTCGTAGGTGCCGTCGCCGTCGACCAGCACGTAGATGTCGGCCTCCACGTCGGCGAACATGCGCCTGACCACGCTGCCCTTGCCCGGCCGCGGCTCGCGCCGCACGACCGCGCCGGCCGCCGCCGCCGCCTGCGCCGTGCCGTCGGTCGAGTTGTTGTCGTAGACGTGCAGCGCCGCCCCCGGCAGGGCGCGCGCGAAGTCGCGCACCACCGACGCCACCGCCGCCGCCTCGTTGCGGCACGGGATCAGCACGGCAACGCGCAGCCCGCCCGCGAGCGCCGGCGCGTCGGGCTCGAAGGCGCGAGCGGGGCGCAGGGAGTCTGGGCCGGCCATGCGCCAGTCTCGCGCACCGCGCCGCCCATGGCCAGCCACGCCTCGGCCGCGGCAGTGTCTCGGCCTGAAATCCAGGAAGGAAGGCCAGGGGCTCTGCCCCTGGACCCCGCCAAGGGCAAGCCCTTGGAACCCTCGACTCAAGGGAGGCCGGGTCCAGGGGCGGCTTCCTCCGGAGGCCTTTCCAGCGATCCGGGCGGATCGTCGGAATCCTTGGTCACCTGCGCCGGGCGGGTCCCCGCCTCCAGGCATGGGGCAGAGCCCTGGCCTTGCTCGCCTTCGACAGGCCAGGCCCCCGGCCTCAGGCGTCCTCCGCCTCCTCGCGCCTGAGCAGCTCGTCGTCGATCTGCGTCAGCAGCTTCGCGAAGTCGACCGGCTTGGGGTGGTAGGCGTTGCAGCCGGCGGCGAAGGCGCGGTTGTCGTCGCCGGCCATGGCGTGGGCGGTGAGCGCGATCAGCGGCAGGGTGCGCGTCGCCGGGTCGGCGCGCAGGGTGCGCGCCACGGTCCAGCCGTCCATCACCGGCAGGTTCATGTCGAGCAGCACGATGTCCGGCTGCTCCGCCGCCACCTGGTCGAGCGCCTGCCGCCCGTCGTGGGCGAGCGCCACGGCGAAGCCGCGCCGGCGCAGGCGGCGCGACAGGAAGTCCCACAGCTCCTCGTGGTCCTCGACAAGCAGGATCTTGGTCATGGCGGTTTCCCGGAGATGGAGGGCGCGGGGGCGGCGGCTTCTGCGCCCAAGCGTAGCGCCAAACCGCCGGCTGCGGGACCCGCCGCGCCCAGCCCTCCCCCGCGGCGGGCCGGGGCGGGCAGGGCCGACCGCGCGGCCGCGCGAGCCTGGGGTGTGACAGGGGCGCGCACCTGCCATGATGCGCCCCAGAATGCGCCATCGCTGCGCCAGCAGGACCCGCCATGCCCCTCGACGACCCCGCCTCCGCCGCGCCCCCGCCCGCAGCCCCCGCGCTGCCGCTGCCGGTCTCCGGCCTGGGCGCTCTGAACGCGGGCGCGGTGGTGGTCGCGGCACTCTACCTCGGGCGCGACCTGCTCGTGCCGCTGGTGCTCGCGGTGCTGCTGGCCTTCGTGCTGGCGCCGGCGGTGAGCCTGCTGCAGCGCGCCCGCCTGGGACAGGTGCTCTCCGTGGTCCTCGCGGTGCTGCTGGCGTTCGCGGTGATCGGCGGCGTGGGGCTGGTGGTGGGGCGGCAGATGACGCAGCTGGCGCGCTCCCTGCCGGGCTACCAGGCGACGATCCAGGACAAGATGCGCTCGCTGCGCGTGGGCGGCGAGGTGATCGAGCGTCTGAGCGGCGGCGTGCAGCGCCTGGTCGGCACGGCGGCGGCCGAGGGGCCGGCGGCGGCGCTGGCCCCGGGCGGGCTGGCCGGGGGCACGAGCGTGGCGGTGGTGCCGCTGGGACGCGGGCCTGCAGGCGGCGGGGCAGGGGGCGACGCAGCGGCGGGCGATGCGGCGGCAGGCGGCACGGCCCCAAGCGGCGCGGTCCCGGCCGCCTCGCCCGTGGCCGCCGCGTCGTCCGCCGCCGGCGGCCTGGACGGCGGCAGCGCGCTCGTGGTGGTGCGCTCCGTGCTCCAGCCCCTGCTGTCGCCGCTCGCCACCGCCGGCATCGTCGTGGTGTTCGTGATCTTCGTGCTGCTCTACCGCGGCGACCTGCGCGACCGGCTGATCCGCCTCGTCGGCCGCCACGACCTGCACCGCACCATCCTGGCGATGAACGACGCCGCCGCCCGCCTGTCGCGCTTCTTCCTGACGCAGGTGGCGATCAACACCGTGTTCGGCTGCCTCATCGGCGCCGGCCTGTGGCTGCTCGGCCTGCCCAACCCGGTGCTGTGGGGCATCCTCGCCGGGCTGATGCGCTTCGTGCCGTTCATCGGCACCTTCGTCGCCGTGGTGCCGCCGCTGCTGCTGGCGCTGGCCGTGGTGCCGGGCTGGTCGATGGCGGTGTGGGTGCTGCTGCTGTTCGTGCTCGGCGAGGCGGTGATGGGACAGGTGGTCGAGCCGCTGCTCTACGGCCACAGCACCGGCCTGTCGCCGGTGGCGATCATCGTCGCCGCCGCGTTCTGGACCTTCCTGTGGGGCCCGATCGGCCTGCTGCTGGCAACCCCGCTGACCGTGTGCCTCGTGGTGCTGGGCCGCCACGTCGAGGCGCTGGCCTTCCTCGACGTCATGCTCGGCGACCGCGCCCCGCTCGACCCGCCCGAAACGTTCTACCAACGCGCCCTGGAAGGCAACCGCCGCGGCCTGGCCGCGGACGCGCTCGGCCGGATGCGCGGCCACTCGCTCGCCGAGTACTACGACCAGGTGGCGCTGCCCGGCCTGGCGCTCGCCCAGGCCGACCTGTCGTCGGACAAGCTGGAGTTCGAGCGCCTGGACTCCATCCACCACCAGATCGAGGCCCTGCTCGACCAGCTCGCCACCCGCGCCGCCTCCGGCCTGGCGGCGCCCGCCGCATCGGGCGGCCCGTTCGCCCGCCTCGCGCACGCGCGGCAGGGCAGGAAACACCTGCAGGCCGACGCAGCGGGCGCCGCCCCCGCGCGGCCGGGACTCGCGGCACAGGGCCTCGCGGCACAGGGAAGTGCTGCGCCGGGAGCCGGGCGCGACGGGTCGCCGGCGGCGGTCGCGGCGCCGGCGCTCCCCGCGGCCTGGGCGCAGGACGGCAGCGTGCTGTGCATCCCCGGGCGCGGCCAGCTCGACGACCTCGCGGCGACCATGGCGGCGCAGGTGCTGGCGCTGCACGGCTTCGGCGCCGCGGTGCAGCCCAACGCCACCCTCGGCGCCGGCGCCGCCCAGGCGCGGGGCCCGGGCGCGGTGCGGCTGTGCTGCCTGTGCGTGCTGGAGGAAGGCTCCACGCCGTCCTCCATCCGCTACTTCCTGCGCCGCATCCGCCGCACCATGCCCGACGCCACGGTGATCGTCGGCCTGTGGCACGCGGCCGGCGGCAGCCCCATGCTGTCTGCCCTGCGCGCCGAAGGGCCGGGCGAGACCATCGTCACCTCGCTCGGCGAGGCGGTGGCGCTGTGCACGGCACTGGCGGCACGCCCGGCGGCGATGGTCGCGGAGTAAGCAAGGCCAGGGCTCTGCCCCATGCCTGGAAGCGGGGACCCGCCAGGGGCGAGCCGCCCCTGGACCCGGCCTTCCCCTTAAGTAGGGGTTCCAAGGGCCCTGCCCTTGGCGGGGTCCAGGGGCAGAGCCCCTGGCCTTCCTTGCCTCCGCGGCGGGGCCGGCATGTCCCCGGTGCTCTGGAACCCGCCGACCCAGCCCTGTAAGCAGGGCGCGACACCGCAACGATGAGGGACGCTTCCATGGCCACAAGGGTTGCCATCAACGGGTTCGGGCGCATCGGGCGCCTGGTGCTGCGCGCCATCGTGGAAAGCCGCCGCGACGACGTGGTGCCGGTGGCGATCAACGACCTCGGCAGCGTCGAGGCCAACGCCCACCTGCTGCGCTACGACAGCGTGCACGGCCGCTTCCCCGGCGAGGTGATCGTGGACGGCGACACCATCACCATCCGCGACGGCGGCCGCACGGTCGGCCCGATCCGCGTCTCCGCCGAGCGCGACCCCTCCAAGGTGCCGTACCAGGGCGTCGACGTGGCGATGGAGTGCACCGGCCTGTTCACCTCGAAGGACAAGGCCTCCGCCCTCCTGACCGCCGGCGCGCGCCGCGTGCTGGTCTCGGCACCGGGAGACGGCGTGGACGCCACCGTGGTGTTCGGCGTCAACGAGGACGTCATGACCCCGCAGATGACCGTCGTCTCGAACGCCTCGTGCACCACCAACTGCCTGGTGCCGATGGTCAAGGTGCTGCAGGACAGCTTCGGCGTCGAGCGCGGCTACATGACCACGATCCACTCCTACACCGGCGACCAGAACACCGTGGACACGCTGCACAAGGACCTGCGCCGCGCCCGGGCCGCCGCGCTGTCCATGATCCCGACCTCCACCGGCGCGGCCAAGGCCGTCGGCCTCGTGATGCCAGAGCTGCGCGGCCGCCTCGACGGCACCTCGATCCGCGTCCCCACCCCCAACGTCTCCCTGGTCTCGCTCGACGTGAACCTCGCGCGCCGCGCCACCGTCGCCGAGATCAACGCCGCGATGCAGGCCGCGAGCGAGGGCCGGATGCGCGGCATCCTCGTCTACAGCACCGCCGAGCTGGTCAGCTCCGACTTCAACCACTCCCCCGCGTCCTGCTCCTTCGACGCCACGCAGACCCAGGTCGTCGACGGCGGCGCCATGGCGCACGTCGTCGGCTGGTACGACAACGAGTGGGGGTTCTCCAACCGCATGGTCGACACCGCGGCGCGGCTCGGCAGCCTGTAGCAAGGCAGGGCCAGGGCTCTGCCCCCTGCTTGAAGGCGGTGACCCGCCAGGGGCGAGCCGCCCCTGGACCCGGCCTCCGTCGGGGGCACGCCGGCCGCGCGCGTGCCCCCGACCCAAAGTAGCGGTTTCCAAAGGGCTCGCCCTTTGGCGGGTCCAGGGCAGGGCCCTGGCCTTGCTTTCCTCCCTCAGGAAACACCCCCATGGCCTTCACCACGATCGACTCGTTCAACCCCCACGGCCAGCGCGTCCTGCTGCGCGTGGACTTCAACCTGCCGATGCGCGACGGGAAGATCTCCGACGTCTCCCGTCTCCAGCGCGTGGCCCCCACGATCAGCGAGCTGGCCGACAAGGGCGCTCGCGTGATCGTGGCCAGCCACTTCGACCGCCCCAGGGGCCAGGTGGTGCCCGCGATGTCCCTGCGCCCCATGGCCGCGGCGCTGGAGGAGGCGATCGGCCGCCCGGTGGCGTTCGCCGCCGACTGCATCGGCCCGGTCGCCGAGGACGCCGTGGCCGCGATGCGCGACGGCGATATTCTGCTTCTGGAGAACACCCGCTTCCACGCCGGCGAGGAGCGCAACGACCCCGACCTGGCGCGGCACCTGGCACGGCTCGCCGACGTCTACGTCAACGACGCCTTCTCCGCCGCCCACCGCGCCCATGCCTCCACGCACGGCGTCGCGCAGTACCTGCCGTCGCACGCCGGCCGCCTGATGCAGCGCGAACTGGAGGCCCTGTCCGCCGCGCTCACCGACCCCGAGCGCCCGGTGGCCGCGATCGTGGGCGGCGCCAAGGTCTCCACCAAGCTCGACCTGATCGGCAACGTGCTCGGCCGCGTCGACGTGCTGGTGATCGGCGGCGCCATGGCCAACACCTTCCTCGCCGCCCAGGGCGTGCGCGTCGGCAGGTCGCTGCAGGAGGCCGACATGTACGCCACCGCGCTCGACATCCTGGCCCGCGCCAAGCAGGGCGGCTGCGAGATCGTGCTGCCCGTCGACGCCGTCACCGCGACCGAGTTCCGCGCGAACCCGCCGACCCGGGTGGTGGCGATCGACGACGTGGCGAGCGACGCGATGATCCTCGACGTGGGCCCGCGCACCGTGGCCGCGCTGGTGGCGCGCCTGCCCTCGCTGCGCACCCTGGTGTGGAACGGCCCGCTCGGCGCGTTCGAGACCCCGCCGTTCGACGCCGCCACCGTGGCGCTCGCCCACGCGGTCGCCGAGGCCACCCAGGCCGGGCGGCTGCGCAGCGTCGCGGGCGGCGGCGACACCGTCTCCGCGCTGCGCCACGCCGGCGTGCTGGACCGGATGAGCTACGTGTCCACCGCGGGCGGCGCGTTCCTGGAGTGGCTGGAAGGCAAGGTGCTGCCCGGCATCGCGGCCCTGGAAGGGACGATCTTCCCGGGGTGAGGTGGCGCCCGGCGTGGGGCGGCGAAGCAAGCTAAGGTCGAGGCTCTGCCTCAAACTCCGCCAAAGGCAAGCCTTTGGAATCCACTCCTTGAGCAAGGGCATCCCGGCTCTTCAGGAGGCGGGTGGAGGCAGAGCCGGTCTTTCCTTCCCTGCGTTAACCGTCTGGTCACGAAGCCGCGCTACTCTCGACGCATGGTATCCCTCGCATCGCTGTCCGCGTTCTCCCAGTCCGTCGCCACGGCGCGGCAGGCCTCCCCGCGCCCGGCGCTGGTCGCCGCGCGCGACATCGCCGAGCGCGCCGCGCCCCTGGCCGGCCTGTCGCCCGCGGCCCCGTCGCTGGCGCCCGGCAAGCCGGCGCCGCGGGGATCGCTGCTCAACCTCTCGGTCTGACGGCCGCCCCCCGCCGCGCTGCCCGCGTCCTGACCATCGGGTAGGGGCAGGCAGCGCCGCGCCCCGTCCACGGATGCGCGCGCCGTGCCGCCTCGCGGCGGCCGGGCCTTCCCGCAGCCTCCGGGCATTTCGTTGCCTGTAACAAAAATCAATTTTCGTCGCACCGCGTTGATGACTCGCGGGCCATCGTGCAGTCTGCCCGCATGCCCGAGTTCTCCCTCCGCATCCCCGACGGCGACACGCGCGAGCGCCTGGTGTGCTCGACGTGCGGCCACGTGGACTACCGCAATCCCAAGGTCGTCGTCGGCTCCGTGGTCTCGCGCGCCGGCCGCGTGCTGCTGTGCCGTCGCGCGATCGAGCCGCGCCGCGGCTTCTGGACCCTCCCGGCCGGCTACCTCGAGCTGGACGAGACCCCCGAGGAAGGCGCGCGGCGCGAGGCGGCCGAGGAGGCCGGGGCCGCCATCGTCACCGACGGGCTGCTCGCGGTGTTCAGCATCAGCCGCATCGGCCAGGTCCTGATGATGTTCCGCGCCCGCTTCGCCGACGAGGCCGCGGAGCGCCTGATCCAGGCCGGCGAGGAGAGCCTCGAGGTCGAACTGTTCGCCTGGTCCGAGATCCCCTGGGACGCGCTCGCCTTCCCCACCGTGCGCTGGGCGCTGGAAGCGTGGCGCGCGTCCGGCGACGGTCCGCTCGGCGCCCCTGCCGGCAATCCCGCCGGGGATCGCCGCGGCACGCAGCGCCTCCCCCTCGAAGGAGCCCTGTCATGACGCGCACCTCCGTGGCACCCCGTCTCCCCACCCGCCGGCGCCGCGTGATCATCGTCGCCGTGCTGCGCGGGACCGCGGTGCTCGCGCTCGCGGGGACGGCGGTTGCGGCCCCGCCGGCCCGCGCGGCCGGCCCGTCGCTGCAGTTCGCCACCTCCCACCTTGACCTGCCGGTAATGCCGTCGCGCGAGGACACCGCGACCCGCCCCGCCGACGGCACCCCGCTGTACGAGCGCGCGCCGATGCCCAACGAGAACGCCCTCGCGCCGCAGTACGATGCCGGCGCCCCCAGCGACCCGGTGCAGCCCTCCGTGATCAGCCGCGGCAGCAAGGTGGCGGAAAGCGGCGGCTACTCGCGCAACACCTCGGCGAACTCCGCTCAGGAAAGCCGCATGAAGCCCGGCCTGGGCTTCGCGCTGCACATGCCGACGGAATAGCCGGTCGCCGCAGGGTCTGACGACCCGCGTCCTCCGCCGGTTCGCCGGCAAGCAGGGCCATGACTCTGCCCCAGAGGCTGTCATGAATCTCGAAGCAGCTTGCTGCTTCAGGCAGAAAGGCAAGGCTCTTCTTTTTCTGAAGAAAAAGAAGCAAAAAGACTTTGCTCATGGGGTTCCGGGCAGGCGAGCGGCTGCGGAGCCCAACGTGCAAAAGTTCTTTGGTTCTTTCTTTCAAGAAAGAACACGCTTTCTTCCTGCTCTGCTGCAAGAAGCCGGGGATGGTAAG
>CAXSFU010000023.1:0-45165 GCA_964236695.1 uncultured Acetobacteraceae bacterium
TCCCAGGTGTAGTTGCGCAGCGCCTCGATCTGGATCTCGCTGTCGAAGTGGCCGATGTTGCACACGATGGCGCGGTTCTTCATCGCGCGCATGTGGTCGATGGTGATGACGTCGACGTTGCCGGTGGCGGTGACGAAGATGTCGCCGCGCGGGGCCGCGTCCTCCATGGTCACGACCTCGTAGCCTTCCATCGCCGCCTGCAGCGCGCAGATCGGGTCGGCCTCGGTCACCAGCACGCGGCAGCCGCCGTTCTTCAGCGACGCGGCCGAGCCCTTGCCCACGTCGCCGAAGCCCGCGACCACCGCGACCTTGCCGGCCATCATCACGTCGGTGCCGCGGCGGATCGCGTCGACCAGGCTCTCGCGGCAGCCGTACAGGTTGTCGAACTTCGACTTGGTGACGCTGTCGTTGACGTTGATCGCCGGGACCTTGAGCGTGCCGGCCTTGGCCATCTCCCACAGCCGGTGCACGCCGGTCGTGGTCTCCTCGGAGATGCCGCGCACGTCGGCCAGCATCTCGGGATACTTGTCGTGCATCAGCACGGTCAGGTCGCCGCCGTCGTCGAGGATCATGTTCGGCGTCCAGCCGTCAGGGCCGCGCACGGTCTGCTCGATGCACCACCAGAACTCCTCCTCGGACAGGCCCTTCCAGGCGAACACCGGGGTGCCCGCGGCGGCAACGCCCGCCGCGGCATGGTCCTGGGTCGAGAAGATGTTGCACGACGACCAGCGCACGGTGGCGCCGAGCGCGGTCAGGGTCTCGATCAGCACCGCGGTCTGGATCGTCATGTGCAGGCAGCCGGCAATGCGCGCGCCCGCCAGCGGCTTGGACTCGCCATACTCCTCGCGCAGCGCCATCAGGCCGGGCATCTCGTCCTCGGCCATCAGGATCTCCTTGCGGCCCCAGGCGGCAAGCGAGATGTCGGCGACCTTGTAGTCGTGGTCCGAGGTGACGTGGGTGTCGGGCATGTCGGCTCCTGCGCTGCGGCAAACATAAGGATATGTTTATGAGTGCTGCCTAGCACGAGGCGGGGCCGGAAAGGAAGGGCCGCGTTCGCGCTGCCGGCCCGCGATGCCGAAGGCCGGCCGGCGCGGGATTTCGGGTGGACGGAGGCAGGCAGGACCGCGAGGATGCGCGACGGCAGGAACGATCAGGACGCGGCACACGATGGCAGACATGGCACACCGGATCGGGCTGCGCCCGACCACGCTGACCGACCGGTTCCCCCCGCCCGGCGGCCGCTACACGGCGGTCGCGCAGGCGCTGCACTGGATCGTCGCAGCCCTGTTCGTGGCCCAGGTGGTGATCGCCTGGACGCTCGTGGTGCGGCCCGACAACGACCCGGGCTTCGGCTTCTGGATCACGATGCACAAGTCGATCGGCATGACGATCCTGGCGCTGGTGGCGATCAGGTTGGCCTGGCGGGCGTCGCACCCGGCGCCGCCGCTGCCGCCGCGCATGCCGCTGTGGGAGAAGGTGCTCGCCCGCCTCAACCACTGGGTGCTCTACGCGATCCTGCTGGTGATGCCGATCAGCGGCTACCTGTCCTCGGCGGCGGCCGGCCACACCATCCACTACTTCTGGCTGTTCGACCTGCCCAACCTGCCGCAGTCCAGGGAACTCGCCCACCAGGCCATCGCCGTGCACATCGTGGGCCAGTGGTTCATCTACGCGGCGGTGGTGCTGCACCTGAGCGGCACGGCCTGGAACCTCGTGGTGCGCCGCGATGGCTCGCTGAACCGGATGCTGCCGGAGCAGTCCGAGGCCTGAGCGGGGCATCTTCGGAAAGAAAGGCAAGGCCAGGGCTCTGCCCTGGACCCGCCAGGGGCAGCGCCCCTAGACCGGCCTCCGAAAGGAGCCTGCGGCACGGGCCGCGGCACAAGGACTCCGCCAACGGAAGGGTTTCCAAAGGGCTCGGCCCTTTGGCGGGTCTGGGCAGAGCCCAGCCTTGCTTTCATCCGTGCGCTCAGGTCTCCCGGCCCCAGTCGCGCAGGTCGGCGACCAGCAGGTCCGGTGCCTCCAGCGCGGCGAAATGCCCGCCGTGCGCCATCCCGGTCCAGCGCGACACGTTGAAGCCCTTCTCCGCGTAGCCGCGCGGCGGCCAGGGGTGCAGCGGGTCCGGGAACCGCGCGAACGCGGTGGGCACCTCCACCCGCCGGCCCTCCGGCAGCGAGCGCAGGCCCGCCTCCATCGCCGCCGAGTAGAAGCGGATCGAGGAGTGGAAGGCGCCGGTCATCACGTAGATCATCACCGTGTCGAGCAGTTCCTCGCGGGTGAACACCGCGTCGAACGGGCGCTCCGCAAGGTCGGCCCAGTCGTGGAAGCGCTCGACGATCCAGGCGGCCTGCGCGACCGGACTGTCGCCCACCGCCCAGGACAGGCTCTGCGGCCGGCTGCCCTGGAGGTGGCGGTAGCCGCCCATCGACTGCTCGATCCCCTGCATGGCCGCCGACCACATCAGCTCGTCCGGCGTCGCCGGCGCCGCCGCGGGCTTGGGGAACAGCATGGTCAGGTGGATCGCCCGCACATGCTCGGCATGGTGCAGGCCGAGCAGCGAGGTGATCAGCGCCCCCCAGTCGCCGCCGTGGGCGAGATAGCGGCCGTAGCCCAGCACCCCGGTCATCAGCCGGTCGAGCAGGTCGGCGCAGCGGCGCTGGCCGACGGTGTGCTCCGGATGGGCGGAGAAGCCGAAGTTGGGCAGCGACGGGATCACCAGGTCGAACGCGTCCTCGGCCCGCCCGCCATGGCGCGACGGGAAGGCCAGGGGTTCGGCGACCTTCCAGAACTCGCGGTGCGACCCCGGCCAGCCATGGGTGAGCAGCAGCGGGCGGCGGCCTTCCGCCTCGCCGACGAGATGGACGAAGTGCACGTCCACCCCGTCCACGTCGGCGACGAACTGCGGGAAGCGGTTCAGCCGCTCCACCGCGTCGGCCACGTCGTAGCCGTCGGCCCAGAAGGCGCAGAGGTTCCTGAGAAAGCCGGCGTCGCAGCCGTAGCGCCAGCCCTCGCCCGGCGGGGACGGCGGGAAGCGGTGGCCACGCACGCGCTCCAGCACCGGGGCCACGGCGTCGGCGGTCCAGTCCACGCGGAAGGGGGTCACGGGGCGCTCCTGCTCTGCGCGGGATGAACCGCCGCGCAGCGGCCGGGTTGCCACGCGGCGACGCGGGAGCCTGCCAGCCTCGATATCCTGCACCAAGGCAGGAAGAAAGCATGTTCTTTCTTGAAAGAAAGACCCAAAGAACTTTTGCCCACAGGGCTCCGGAGCCGCCCACGCGCCCGGAATCCAATTTGCAAAGTCTTTTTGCTTCTTTTTCTTCAGAAAAAGAAGATTCTTGCTGTCCTGCCTGCCTCAAGGAGTTGGTGCCAGGCTTACGACCGTCCTAACTGACGCCGATCAGCACGCCGGTCGCGAACACCAGGGCGCCGCCGAACATCACCTGGAATGTCGCCGACACCCAGGGCGTGTCCATGTAGCGCCAGCGTATCCACGAGATCACCGCCAGCTCGACCACCACCACGACGATCGCCACCGCCAGCGCGGTGCGGAAGTCGGGGATGAGGAACGGCAGGGTGTGGCCGATGCCGCCGAGCGTGGTCATCAGCCCGCAGATCAGGCCGCGCAGCAGCGGCGCGCCGCGGCCGGACAGCCTGCCGTCGTCGGACAGCGCCTCGGCGAAGCCCATGGAGATGCCCGCGCCGAGCGAGGCCGCGAGGCCCACCAGGAAGGCGTTCCACGGCAGGTGGGTGGCGAAGGCGGCGGCAAACACCGGCGCCAGGGTGGACACCGAGCCGTCCATCAGCCCGACCAGCGCCGGCTGCACGATCTGCAGCACGAAGCGGCGGCGGCCCTGGTCGTCCTCCGCCTCGCGCCTGCCCGCGTCGAGGCGCGTCTGCTCGATGATCCCGGCCATGTGCTCGTGCGAGGCCTCTGCCTCGGCGAGGTCGCCCAGCAGGCGGCGGATGGAGGCGTCGGTGCTCAGCCCGGCCGCCTGGCGGTAGAAGCGGGCGGCGGAGAACTCCATCTCGCGGGCCTGCCTGCGCACGGCGTCGATGCCGAGCGGGCGGAAATGCGTCACCGGCCGGCGCTGCACGAAGCCGCGCACGTCCTGGCGGCGCACCAGCGGGATGTGCTCGCCGAAGCGGGTGACGTACAGGTCGAGGAGCTGGCGGCGGTGCTGGCCCTCCTCGGCCGCCATGTCGTCGAACATCCCGGCGCTGTCGGGGTAGTCGCCCCGCAGGTTCTCGGCGAAGTCGGCGTAGATGCGGCCGTCCTCCTCCTCGGAGCAGATGGCAAGGGCGAGGATCTCGCGTTCGGTCAGCTCGGTGAAGTTGCGCATGCCCGCAATGTGCCAAGTCGGGCGGGCTTTGCAAGCAGCGGCAAGCGTCTGAGAATGCTTCTCAGATGCGTTCGCGTGCTGTTGAAGTAACGACGGGTACCTGTTACGAAAGGCAGGCCCGCGGGCCGTTGGAAGAGAAGGAAGGCAGCAGGGCCTTCTTTTTCTGAAGAAAAAGAAGCAAAAAGACTTTCTCCGTTCGTCGCCTGCGTCGCCGCGCGGGCACAGGCCCCATGGGCAAAAGTTCTTTGGTTCTTTCTTTCAAGAAAGAACTCGCTTGCTTCCTTGAGCCCGACCGCCGCCGCAGCCTGCCCTCAGTGCCGGAAATGCCGCATCCCCGTGAACACCATCGCCAGCCCCGCCGCGTCGGCCGCGGCAACCACCTCGGCGTCGCGCACCGAGCCGCCGGGCTGGATCACCGCGGTGGCGCCGGCGTCGATCGCCGCCTGCAGCCCGTCGGCGAACGGGAAGAAGGCGTCCGACGCCACCACGGAGCCCTGGGTCAGCCGTTCGGGCAGCCCGGCCGCCTGCGCCGCCGCCTCGCCTTTCAGGACGGCGACGCGCGCGGAGTCGACGCGGCTCATCTGCCCGGCGCCGATGCCGACGGTGGCGCCGCCGCGCGCGTAGACGATGGCGTTGGACTTGACGTGCTTGCAGACCCGGAACGCGAACAGCAGGTCGGCCAGCTCGGCCGGGTCCGGCGCGCGCCGGGTCACGACGCGCAGGTCCGCCTCGCCCACCCGGCCCGCGTCACGGGTCTGCACCAGCAGGCCGCCGGCCAGGCTGCGCAGCATCAGGCCCGCGGGTCCTGGCTGCCGTGCGGCGGGATCGGGCACGGCGCCGGTCAGCAGCAGGCGCAGCGCCGTCTTGCGCGACAGCACCGCGAGCGCGGCCTCGCTGGCGTCGGGGGCGACGATCACCTCGGTGAAGATCGTGGCGATGCGCGCGGCCGTGTCCTCGTCGAGCGTGCGGTTGAGCGCCACGATGCCGCCGAAGGCAGAGGATGGGTCGCAGCGCAGGGCGAGGTCCCAGGCCTGCGGCAGGCTGTCCGCCACCGCGACGCCGCAGGGGTTGGCGTGCTTGACGATCACGACCGCAGGGCCGTCGAACTCGGCCACGCACTCGAAGGCGGCGTCGGTGTCGGCCACGTTGTTGTAGCTGAGCGCCTTGCCCTGCAGCTGGCGGGCCGTGGCCACCCCGGGCCGCGCCGGGCCGACGCCGTCCAGGCTGTAGAACGCGGCCCGCTGGTGGGGATTCTCGCCGTAGCGCATCGGCTGCCCGAGCGTGGCCGCGACCACGAGGCGCGCGGGGAACAACGTGCCGGACTGCTCGGCGAACCAGGCCGCGATCGCCGCGTCGTAGGCGGCCGTTCGGGCATAGGCCTGCGCCGCCATCTCGCACCGCAGCGCCAGGGTGGCCCCCACCGACACCGGCCGAGGCCCCTCGCCGGCCGCTGCAGGACCGTCGCCAGCGGCCGGGGCGACGCCGTTGCCGTGCGCCCCGGTCAGCGCCGCGTACTGGGTCGGATCGGTGAGCACCAGGACGTGGGCGTGGTTCTTCGCCGCGGCGCGGATCAGGGCCGGGCCGCCGATGTCGATCTGCTCCACGCAGTCGTCGAAGCCGGCGCCGGACGCCACGGTCGTCTCGAACGGGTAGAGGTTGACCACCACAAGGTCGATCGGCGCGATGCCGTGCTGCGCGAGCTGCGCCATGTGCGAGGCGTCGTCGCGCCGCGCCAGGATGCCGCCGTGGATCTGCGGCACCAGGGTCTTTACCCGCCCGTCGAGCATCTCCGGCACGCCGGTGTGGTCCGACACTTCGGTCACGGCGAGGCCGGCCTCGCGTAGCGTGCGCGCCGTGCCGCCGGTGGACAGCAGCTCGACCCCTGCGGCGGCGAGGACCTGCGCCAGGGCCACGAGGCCGGTCCTGTCGGACACGGAAAGCAGGGCACGCCGGATCGCAACGGTGTCTGTCATGGCGGGCGCATAGCCCTGCGGCAGGGCCGCGCGCAAGCGCAACGGTCCGGGAGCAGGCAAGGCCGGGCTCTGCCCGGACCCGCCAAAGGGCCGAGCCGTTTGGAAACCCACTCGTTAATAAATGGACTCCAAAGACTCGGCCTTTGGCGGAGCTTGAGGCGGAGCCTCAACCTTGCCTGCCTTCCCGGCCTGCGGCTCAGGGCGCGGCCTGCCGCCAGCCCGGCAGGCCGTCGAGGAAGTCGCCCAGGGTGTTGGTCCAGGCCTCTGCCTGGAAGATCGTGGCGTGGCCGTAGCCCTTGCCGCCGCTGTCGAGCAGCACGAACCGGCCGCCCGGCAGGTGCTCCACGGTCTCGCGCGGCTGCGGCAGGGTGTCCGGGTTGACCAGGTCGTCGGCGAAGTTGATCGCCAGCAGCGGCGCGCGGATGCGGCCGACCTCCGGCGCGGGATCGTAGTCGGCGGAGCTGCGGTAGTCGTACAGCGTGTCGTTGGCGTCGCGTCCCTGGTACCTGGCGATCAGCGAATCGTATTGGGCGAGTGTCCTCTCCCGGTCCGAGCCGGCGGCCTGCAGCCGGTCGGCGTTGCCCACCATGATCGCGAACAGGGGGGCCGCGACCTTCGTCCACTGGGTCGGCGGGTGGGCCGGGTCGTACTCGCCGCCGTGGAAGCCGGGGTCGTCCTCGATGGCGTGGATGGCGATCAGGCGCCACAGCAGGTTGCGGCCGCTGATCTGCATCGGCATCGAGGCGACCGGCGCCAGGGCGTCCATCGTGTCGGGGTAGCGCTCGCCCCACAGCCAGGTCTGCATGCCGCCCTGCGAGATGCCGCTCACCAGCTTGAGGTGGGTGATGCTCATCCCGTCCAGCATGGCGTGCTGCGCCTCGACCTGGTCGATGTAGCCGTAGTGCGGGAAGCGGCCGCGCAGGCCGTCGGACGGCTTGGTGGAGCCGCCGGCGCCGATGCCGTCCGCCAGCACCGAGTAGATCCGGGCGGCGTCCAGCGGCTGCCCGCGGCCGAACAGGTTGTCGGCGAGGCTGGGCTGCAGGAAGTTGCGGGCGTTGCCGGTGGTGCCGTGCAGCAGCAGCACCGCGTTGTCGATGCGCCCGCCAGCGTCGCGGTGCGGCGTGCCGACGGCGACGTAGTGCAGTCGGAGCGGCAGGTGCTCGCCGCTGCGGAAGGCGAAGTCGGCGACCGCGACGTCGCCCTCGGTGACCGGTAGCTGCGCCGCACGGGCCGCGGGACCCGAGAGACAGGCTCCCAGCAGCAGGCCGGCCAGCCAGTATCCCGTCCGCTGTCGCATCGCGCCCTCCCGGTCAGTGCAGACGAAGAAGGCAAGGTTGAGGCAGAGCCCAGCCTTGCTTCCTGGCAGGCCGACGCATGAACCCGGATGTCCATCAGGCCGGAGGACCGCGTCCGCAGCCTTCGAGCAGGACGACCGTGCGTGCCACCACCGTCGCCTCGTCGTAGAGCGTGACGGCGCGGGCGCGGCCGGCCTCGCCCATGCGCCGGCGCATGGCCGGATCCGCCGCCAGGCGCTGCAGGGCGTCTGCGAGCGGAGCCACCTCGCGCGGCGGCACCAGCAGGCCGGTGACGCCGTGGAGGACCTGCTCGCGCGGGCCACGGATCGCGGTGGACACCACGGGCAGGCCGCACAGCATGGCCTCGATCACCGACATCGGCAGGCCCTCGAAGTGGCTGGGCAGGGCGAAGATGTCGGCGCTCGCGAGCAGGTCGGCGACATCCGTGCGCGCGCCGAGCCGACGCAGCCGCGGGCCGAGCCGGGCCTGCGCGGCGGCGAAGGCGTCCTGGGGGTCCACGCCGTGGTCGGAGGCAAGGCGCTCGCCCACGACCCAGAGCTCGGCGTCCACGTCCTGCATGGCGGCCAGGAGCTCCGGGTGCCCCTTGTGACGCACCAGGCGGGAGACGACGACGACCACGACGCGGTCGGGCGCGGTGCCGAGCGCCGCGCGCACCCGGCTTCGCGCGTCCGGGTCCGGGCGGAAGCGGGCGGGGTCGCGGCCGTTGCCGATGGCGCGCGGGTCGCGGGCGATGCCGAGGCGACGGGCGTCGGCGGCCTCCTCGTTGGACACGGTCATGGTCAGGTCGGTGAAGCGGCCGCCGACCCACTCCATGGCCAGGGACGCGGCACGGCGCGGCAACGGGCCGGGCTGGTTGAACAGGAAGCCGTGGCACGTGTAGGCGACGTGCGGCACGCCGGCGCCGCGCGCGGCGGCACGCGCCAGGAAGCCGCTGATCGGCATGTGGGCGTGCACGAGGTCGGGGCGCTCGGCGCGGATCAGGGCGAGCAGGGCGCGGAAGGCGCGGAGCTGCGCCACGGGCGAGAGGGAGCGGGCCATCGGCACCGGCACCACGCGGAACCCTGCCTCGCGGACGTCGTGGAGCAGGCTGCCGTCCGCGCAGGCGCCGATGACCTCGTGCCCACGGGCGTGCAGCCCGAGCATGAGCGGCAGCACGAAGTGGCGCAGGGAGAAATCGACGTTGGCGACCTCGAGGATCTTCACGGGCCATCCCTGCCCGGGCGCCGCCTGCCCGGCAAGAGGCATGCCGTGAGGCAGTGTCCTGGTTCAAGAAGGCCAGGGCTCTGCCCTGGACCCCCCAGGGGCGAGCCGCCCCTGGACCCGGCCTCCCTTAAGAATCGGATTCCAAAGGCTTGCCTTTGGCGGGGTCCAGGGGCAGAGCCCCTGGCCTTTCTTTCTGGATTTCAAACCGAGACACTGCCTGCCATGACGACGCGCTGCCGTGAGGCGAGGCCGGCGGGGTGGCCGGAGAGTCGTGCCCGCGCGGCGACCGACTAGTAGCGCATCGTGGTGACGATGGTCCAAAGCGAGAGCGCCTTGGTGCCGAGCTGGGTCACCGCGCCGAACACCACCATGGCGATCAGGGCGGCCATCATCCCGTACTCCAGCGCAGTCACGCCACGCCTGTCGCCCAGCAGGCGAGGAACAGGCGACAGAGGACCTCGCATGATGCCTGCTTTCAGTGCCGGACCAGGACGGCCGAAGCACGCCCTGGATGGCTGCATCATGGCGACAGAACCCTAAGGAAGTCTGAAAGAGGTCCGAGAACGGTCGCGGGGAATCTGGCGAGGGACCACTCCCGGAGGAGCGGACCCGCCGGCATCGCGGGATGTCCGGCGCGATTTGAGCACCCCGGGCCGGTGTCATGGCGCGCCGGCGTGCATGCGGCCGGACGGAGCGGCGGTGCGGCCCACTGGCCGACCGCCGTCCGGATCAGTCCTGGCCCGGGACGGGCGAGACCGGTCCGCCCTGCGGCTGGCCGCGTCGATCGGCCATGAACTGGTCGAACTCGGCACGGTCGCGGGCCTGGCGCAGCCGCTCGAGGTATTCCATGAACTCGCGCTGCTCCTCCTCGAGACGGTTGATGGTCTCGTCACGATACTCGTCGAAGGCGCGGTTGCCGCTGGGCGTGGCGGTGCGGACGCGCGCGCGCCAGGTGCGGGTGCGCGGGTTGCTCCAGGTGCCGCGCGCGCCGGACCGCCATGTCCGCATCCGGCCGCTGAAGGCCAGGAACATCAGCAGCGCCAGCCCGGCTGGCCAGAACGTCCAGAAGGCGAGGACGGTGGCCGCGATCCAGGCTCCCCTGCCATACTCGTCGATCTTTGCCGCGATCACGCTCGCCTCCGTGAATGTTAAGCACATTTACATAGAAGGAAGGTGCCGCCGGGTCTTTCAAGGGGCATCCGGCCGCGGCCTGTGTCAGCTTCGCGGCGAGGTCGTGCCCGGGACGGAAAGGGACTGCAGGTAGATCAGCAGTCCGGCCTCCAGCAGCTGCTCCGGCGACATCGGCAGCTTGCGCCTGGTGCCGTCGGGGCCGCCGACGAACAGCGAGGCGATGCCGTGGGCCAGGGACCAGACATGCAGGGCCACCATCAGCGGTGGCGGGCGGCCGGGGTGGCCGCCACAGGCCAGCTCCGCGGCGCGGCGCACCACGGCGAAGGCCCGCTCGGACGCCAGCAGCAGACCGGGGTCCTCGTCGAGGGGAAAGCCGGGCGAGAACATGGCCGCGTACCAGGCAGGCTCGCGCCGCGCGAAGCCGAGGTAGGCGCGGCCACATGACTCCATGGCCCGGATCGGGTCGGGACGGCCGGAGTTCCAGCCGGCCTCCAGCTCGACGGCGAAGCGTTCGAAGCCGCGGCGGGCGATCTCCGCGATCAGGGCGTTGCGGTCGCGAAAGTGACGGTAGGGCGCGGCCGGGCTGACGCCGACGGCCCTGGCGATCTCGGCGAAGGCGAGCGCCGCAGGGCCGCGGGCGGCGATGAGGTCGAGGGCGCTGCGGATCAGGGCCTCGCGCAGGTCGCCGTGGTGGTAGCTGGCGCGGCCGTCGCGCGGGCCGGCCGGTCCGCCCGCCGCGCTCATGGCCCGTGGCCGCGCCAGGAGCGAACGGCACGGCCGGCCCTCGTGCGCCTCATGGCACGCGCGTCGGGGTTGGGCGCGTGCGGGCGCAGGCAGGTCCCGCACGGCCCTGGACGCGGATCGTGCGGGACCTCCGAGGTCAGCGGCGGCCGAGGATGTAGCCGAGGACGAGGCCCAGGCCCGCCGCGGCGAGAAGGCCGGTCACCGGCTGGTCGGCGACGAAGTCGCGCGTGGCCTCGATCGCCTCCCCGTAGTACTGCTGCGCCTGGCCGCTGGCCTGCTGCGCCTTGCCCTTGACCTGGGTCGCGGTGTCGCCGGTCAGGCCGCCGTAGGCGTCCTTCACCTTGCCGGTGACGTTGTCCAGCATCCCCTCGGCCTGATTCTCTTCCATGCTCGTCTCCTGTACTGGACCGCCGGATGCGGCCGATCTCGGTGTGGCCGGATCTCTCCGGCCTTGCCGTGGTGACCCCAACGCGGCGAGGCCGCCGCGGATGCAGCGGACGGGCAGGGCCGTGGAGAAGGGCGTCGGTTCGGCCCGGGCACGCCGGCGCGGCGGCGTGCCCTGGCGCCGGGGCGCAGGCCGGTGCGTTGCTTCCTCAGGCGGCGGGCGTCAGCCGCTTCATGAACGCGGAGATGCGGTGGCGGCGCAGCTCGGAGCGGGCCTTGCCGTCGTTGGTCATGTAGTTCAGCTGCACGACGTAGCGCTGGCCGACGAACTGGCGGTGGCCGTGCCAGGTGGCGGGGCCGTTCGGGAACACCAGGAGCGTGCCGTTCACCGGCGGGACCTCGACGGCGAAGTTCTCCAGGTCGGCGCCGTCGCGCAGCAGGCGCAGGCAGCCCTCGCGGCGCTCCCAGGATTCGCGCTGGGGATTGAGGTAGAGAAGCACGGTGACCTGCTTGGCGGTGGAGTCGCAGTGGATGCGCCCGTCCTTCTCGCGGGACTGGCCGCGCAGGGTGACCATGGTGGGGGCGTCGGCCAGGTCGAGGCCGAACTTGGCGGCGACGGCGTCGCGGAAGCGCGTGCCCTCCAGCTCGGCCATCAGGGTGCGGCCGGTGGGGCCGAGGCGCAGCCCGCCGGTGGGGAAGGAGCCGCCGCGCTGCATGTCGGGCAGGTCGGCGACCACCTGCGACAGGCCTGGCTGGGGCACGAAGTTCTCGACGACGACGTGCGGGAACGGCTCGGTCGCGACGGCGGTGGCTTGCAGCCGCGCGTAGTCCAGCAGGCTGCCGGGGGCGAACGCGGTCTGATGCGGGAGTACCTGGGCTTGGTTCGCGTATGTCACGATGGCGTCCATGGCTGCTGATGGACCATGGGTAGCGCCGCGACACGACGGCCAGCAAGCGCGCTGCAAGCGAAGCAGGGTTTCGATCTGAAATTCAGTAAGGAAGGCCAGGGGCTCTGCCCCTGGACCCCGCCAGAGGCAGGGCCCTTGGAACCCAATCCTTTTAAGTTGTGCCGGGTCCAGGGGCGGCCCGTCCCTGGCGGGTCCAGGGCAGAGCCCTGGCCTTCTCAAACTGAGACACTGCCACAGGTGATTCTGCCCGTTACTCGGCGACACGACGGCGTCCGAGCCTGGAACCGGCGTTCCGACAGCACCCGATCGGAGGGGACGTTACGATGAGATCGTCCCGATGACGCCCGCTCCGGCGCAGTCCGCTCGGATCGTGTCGGGGCAGGCCGGGTGCAGGACGAGGGCGGGCGGATCGCGGATTCAGGTGCGCTGGAGGTGGCGAGACTGGACGACACGGCTCGTGGCGAGGAAATGGGCGCAGCCGAGGGCGGCGGTCTGGTCGGCCTGGGTGTCGCTGACGCGCATGACGTCGTGCGGGATGCACCCGGGGGCCTGCGCGGACGGCCACGCCACCGGGTGCAGCTCGGCGGCGTGGCCGGCAAAGCCGAGGCAGAGCGACACGGCGGCTGCGGCGAGGGCGGTCTTCATCGGCTGCATTCCCTGGACACTCACCTGAGAGAAGATGGCATGGCGGGAAGGGTTACAGTGCTCTCGATTCGTTGAGAGTCGTTTCGGCATGCAACAGGCCGGACGCTTCGGCCGATTGCGGGGCCAGGCGGGTCGGCCAGAGGGTGTTGTTGACCTGCCACCCCCGACTTCTCACAGCACGGCAGGAAGAAAGCACGTTCTTTCTTGAAAGAAAGAACCAAAGAACTTTTGCAAATAGGACTCCGCAGCCACCCACGCGCCCAGAACCCCATGGGCAAAGTCTTTTTGCTTCTTTTTCTTCAGAAAAAGAAGATTCTTGTCTTCCTGTCCGAAGCAGCGAGCTGCTACGAGGTCCATAACAGCCCCCAAGGCGCGGACATGGGACGACGAGGATCACGACCAGGGCCGGCACGGCCGGACACGCTCGCGCACGACGGCAGGGCGCATGGCTGACAGCCTTCCCGTCCCGCAGGACGGCGGGGTCGGCGCCGCGACGCCTGCGGACGGTCCGCTGTCCGCCTACCGCGCCAGGGTGGCGGCCGGCGGGCTTTCCGAGGACCCCGCGCAGGCCGAGGCGGTGGGGCGGCTCCAGGCCCTCTGGGCGAGGCTTGCCGACGTGCCTGCGGCCGGGGGGTGGCTGGTCCGGCTGAGGCCGCGGCGGGCGGAGGCGGCCAGGGGGCTGTATCTCGTCGGCGACGTGGGGCGGGGCAAGTCCATGCTGATGGACCTGTTCTTCTCGACGGCCACGGTTGCGCGACGGCGGCGGATGCATTTCCACGAGTTCATGCAGGAGGCGCACGCGCGCATCCACCAGGGCAAGCAGGCGGTGCCGCCGGTGGCCGACCCGGTGCCGTATCTGGCAAATCAGCTCGCGCAGGAGGCGGCGCTGCTGTGCCTGGACGAGTTCCAGGTCACCGACATCGCGGACGCGATGATCCTGGGCCGGCTGTTCGAGGCGCTGTTCGCGCGCGGCGTGGTGGTGGTGGCGACGTCGAACGTGGCGCCGGACGACCTGTTCCGCGGCAGGCCGGGGCGCGACGCCTTCCTGCCGTTCATCGCGGTGCTGAAGCGCCACGTCGACGTGGTGGCGCTGGGCGGGGCGCGGGACTGGCGGCGGCAGCGGCTGCGCGCGGTGGCGACCTGGCACGTGCCGGCGGACGGGCGGGCGGAGCGGGCGCTGGACGAGGCGTTCGCGAGCCTCAGCCTGGGGGAGCCGGCGCACGAGGCGCGGGTCACGGTGGCGGGGCGGGTGGTGCGGCTGCCGGTGGCGGCGGGCGGCGTGGTGCGCTGCGAGTTCGAGGCGCTGTGCGGCGCCCCGCTGGGGGCGGGGGACTACCTCGCGATCGCCAGGCGGTTCGCGGTGATGGTGCTGGACGGGGTGCCGCGGCTGGGGCCGGAGAACTTCGACCGGGCCAGGCGGTTCGTGACGCTGGTGGATGCGCTGTACGAGCGGCGGGTGCAGCTGGTCGCGTCGGCGGCGGCGCTGCCGGACGCGCTGTACGAGCGGGGCGAGGGGGCGGCGGCGTTCACGCGCACGGCGTCGCGGCTGGAGGAGATGCAGAGCGTGGAGTACCGGGGGCTGGCGCATCTGGGGTAGGGCGCGAGGAAGCAAGGCCGGGCTCTGCCCGGACCCGCCATGGAGAGAAGCCTCCCCCTGAACCCGGCGCAACGGGGGGCGTGGGCGGGGTCGGTACCTAGGTGGAACGATGTTTCACGTGAAACATTCTTGCGGGGGCGGAGCGAGATGGGGCGATTGGGGCGGGGCGTGAAATAATTTTCTGTCGGAGGCCGGTCCAGGGCGGCCTCGCCCTGGCGGAGTTTGAGGCAGAGCCTCAACCTTGCTTTCCTTCCGGCCAGGGCGCGGGAGGAAGCTCGTCGCCCGGGTCGGGGGGACGGTCCGGGGCGAGGGCGAGCAGGGCGTGCAGGTCCTCCGGGCGGGCGTTGCCGGCGCGCAGGCGGAAGAACTCCTCGGCGGTCTGAACGGCGCCGACCTTCCGGGCGACGGCGGCGGCGATCCACTGATCGAGGGACATGCCGTCCTCGCCCGCGAGGCGGGCGGCGGCAGACTTGACCGAGGCGGGGAGCTTGAGGGGGTCGGTGGCCTTGCTCATCGGGTCATCCTCTGCAGGGCTCGGGCGGGAGAGAGCAGCGGGGCGGCCGCCCGGCGTCCGGGGTGTCGGCTGAGCGGGGGGCTCAGTCGTGGTAGCGGCCGTCGGCGTCGAGGCGGGCCTGGCCGAGGGCGGCGAGGGTTTCCAGCATGTCGCGGACCTTGGCGGTGCCGGCGCGGCTGAAGCGGCGGGACAGCTCGGCGGGGCGGCCGGGCGAGGTGGCGAGCACGGCGCGCAGGGCGACGAAACGGTCCGGGTCGCGGGCGGGCCAGGGGGGCAGGGCAGCGTCCTCGCCCTGGTCGACGGAGAGGGCGCCCTGGGCGGCGCGGCGCTGCTCGGCGGGGGCCTGGAACGCCGGGCGGAGCCAGCGCACGAGGCCGGCGGCCTCCTCGGCCTGGCGGGCGAGGTTGAGGGCGACGACGCGGGCGACGATCTCGGGGGCGGGGAGGCCGGCGGGCCAGCCGTAGGCGTCGGCGACGGCGGCGTCGATCGCGTCGTGGAGGCGGAGCAGGACGGTGACGTGGCCGGCGTCGTGGATGTCGCGCTCGGCGGGGGTGAGCGGGGCCGCGGCGCGCAGCTTCTCCAGGACATTGTAGAGGCCGGTCATGGTGAGCTGCGGGTGGGCGTCGAGGCGGGTGCGGCGCAGGGCGTCGAGGTCCTCGGCGAGGGCTGCGATGGCGGCGCGCTGGGCGGCGGTGGCGTCGGGGAAGGGGAACGGGTCGAAGCAGCGGGTTTTGACGTAGACCGGATCGTTGCCGACACCAAGCCGACCGCCAGCCGCGAGTGCCCAGGCGACGTGGATGCGCGATGACAGGACGCCGAGGTGAAAGGCGTCGTCGGTGGCGATGCAGATGAGTTTGTTGTCGGGGATCACCGACGCGGGCAGGAAGCAGAACGGGCGGTGCTTGGCAGTTTCGACCGTCGCAATGTAGCGGGGTAGATCAAGCATTGCTCCTCGCAGCAGAGAATTATTTCTTCCAAATAGCCACCAATTATTCTTTCTGTATGCCTCGTTATTTTGGTCTCTTTCCGGCTTAACGTGTAAAAGAACATGCTGGTAAGTTGAAGGGAATTTAGAGCGAACCTGTTCCTCCGATAGGCCATCCAGATCAATGACCATCATGCCGCGGCTTCGCTGCGTCAGGTCGCGGCCGTTGAGGTAGAGGCGGATGTGGCGTTCCAGTCCTGGGACGCGGCCGAGGCCCAACGTGGCGGCCTGCGCGGGCGTCACGATGAAGCCTGCGCCGTGAAGCTTCATTCCCGGGCTGCTGACCCGCTCGTTGGCCCGCAGCGGCAAAGCTTGATCCGGGTCGGCGCCGATCGAGAGGTCGGCGTTGATCCGACCTTCGGCACCGGACAGCACCACCTCGGGCACGTTCTGGGCGGTGGCGCGCTCTGTTGCGACGTGCTGAAGCAGCGCCGGCTTCTGGTCTCGCACGACGCGCTCGGCCACCGTCATCGCGATCCGCACGGCGGCCGAGCCGGCGCCAACCGACCAGGGGTGGTCCGGGATGGCGAACGCCAGCCGCACGGGGCGGCGCGCCGACATCGCTTCCGCAATCACGCGGCGGCAGAAGGTCTGGCGGATGCTGTTGGAGGTGATGAAGCCGAAGCGACGGGTGTGCGGCTTGTTGACGACGAGCGCCTGGGCGGCCTTCCACCAGAAGAACAGGGCGGTGTCGGCGGAGTTCGGCACCTTCGCGTAGGTGGCCCACAGCGCGGTCGCGTAGCCTTCGCCGAGCTCGGCGCGCATGTCCTTGCCGGCGATGAACGGCGGGTTGCCGACGATGAAGTCCGCTTCCGGCCACGTCGCCATCCTGGGCCGCACCAGGCGCGTGACCTCGACGCGGGCCGTCTCGTCGGGCACTGGCTCGCCGGTGACGGGGTGCGGCCTCGTCGTGTGGCCGTCCCAGCGGGTAACGGGCACGCCGTCCGCGTCGCGCGCCAGCTCCTCGCGGTCGAAGGTCAGCAGGGCGTCGGCGTGGCGGATGTTGTGGAAGTCGCGCAGGATCGGCTCGGCGGGCGGGGCGGCGCCGAGCGTGCGGAAGTGCCACTGGAGGTAGCCGATCCACAGGACCAGCTCGGCGACGGGGACGGCGCGGGGGTTCTTTTCCAGGCCGAGGAACTGGTGGGGGTCGACGCTGGCGCCGGCGAGCGCCAGGCGGTCGCCCTCGCCGGGGAGGAGGTTGGCCACGGCGTCGAGGACCTCGCCTTCCAGGCGCTTCATCATCTCCATGGTGACGTAGAGGAAGTTGCCGGTGCCGCAGGCAGGGTCGAGCACGCGCACGGCGCAGAGGCGGGCGTGGAAGCCGCGCAGCAGTTCGGCGGCGGCGTCGCGGTCGCCGGCCTCGGCGCGGGCGTAGGCGGCGGCCTTGAAGCCGTCCCATTCCTCGCGCAGCGGCTCCATGACGGCGGGCAGGACGAGGCGCTCGACGAAGGCGCGCGGGGTGAAGTGGGCGCCGAGCTGGCCGCGCTGGCGCGGGGTCAGCGCGTTCTCCAGCAGGGTGCCGAAGATGGCGGGCTCGACGTTGGCCCAGTCGCGCCGGGCGGCCCTCTGCAGCAGGCCGATCTCGTCGGCGGTGATGGCCAGCGGCTCGGCGGGGGCGGCGCCGGCGGCGTAGAGGCCGCCGTTGAAGCGCCGGACGGTGCCGTTGGCGGCGGCGGAGAAGCCGCCGGTGTTCATGGTGCGCCACAGCTCGCCGACCAGGCCCACGAAGCTGGCGGGCGAGCCGTGGCAGCGGGCGAGGATGTCGCTGAAGGTGGCGGGCTCGGGGAGCAGGCCGACGGACTGGGCGAACATGGAGAACAGGCAGCGCATCAGGAAGAAGGCGACGGCGTCCGGGGCGTGGCGGCGTTCCAGGGCCTGGGCGAGGCGGGCGAGGAGCTCGGCGATCTCGCGCGTGACCTCGGTGCGGCGGCGGGCGGGGTCAAGGGAGCGCGGGTCGTTCCAGAGGGCGGCGAGGCGGGCGCGGATTTCGGGGCGGCGCAGGTCGGGGAGGTAGAGGCGGAAGCCTTCGCGGTCGGGGAACTGGGTGTAGTGGCGGCCGGTGCCGGAGAAGTCGGCGTAGAGGTCGAAGCAGAAGCCGATGTCGCAGACGACCAGGAAGGGAGGCGCGGCCTCCTCGGCGGGCAGGTCGCGGACGTAGCCCTCGGCCTGGCCGCGGGCCTTCAGCATGTGATTGGCCCAGCCGGGCGAGGTGCGCACGGTCTGGCGGCGGGCGGCCTCGGCCTGGGGGGCGAACAGCTCGGGCTGCGGGGCGATGTTGGCGCCCTGCTTGGCTTCGAGGATGAAGCAGTCGCGTCGGTAGAGGTCGATGCGCCGGGTGGTCTCGCGGGCGTCGGTCTCGCGGTGGGTGACGCTGCGCTCGAAGCGGTAGGCGCCGGTGCCGCCGCGCGCTGGGGGCGGTCGGTCGACGCCGAGCAGGTCGCACAGCTCGATCAGGAAGGGCGGGGCGTTGGTGCGCTCGGCCTGCTCCGCCTCGGACCAGCGGGCGATGAAGGCGTCGACCGGGTCCGGGATGGCGGGCTCTCCAGAGCGTGGCGGGTGCCGGGCAGAGTGTGCCGGAGGAAGGGGCGGAGGCAAGGAAGGTTGAGGCTCTGCCTCGAACTCCGCCAGGGGGAGCCCCCCTGGACCGGCTTTACCTAAGTATCGGGATCAAAGGGCCTCGGGCCCTTTGCGGGTCCAGGGCAGAGCCCTAGCCTTGCCTCACTTCTCTTCCTTCTCCTGGCGCCGGCTCGGCATCTCGCCCGCCGCCACGAGGGCGCCGGCGATGGCGACCATGCGGCGGGCCTGGTGGCGGATGGCGTCGAGGTCCTCGTCGCGGGGCGGGCGGTTCTCCTCGCCGACGATGGCGGAGGCGCCGTAGGGGGAGCCGGCTTCCAGCATGGCCTCGTCGGTGTATCCGGTGGGGGTGATGACCATGCCGAGGTGGGCCATGGGGGCGTAGAGGGAGAGGGTAACGACCTCGGTGCCGCCGTGGGGCCAGGAGGCGGTGGCGAAGGCGCCGCCGACCTTGCCGGCGAGCGCGCCCTTCTTCCACTGCGGGCCGAGGCGGTCGAGGAACGCCTTCATCTCGGTGGCCATGGCGCCGAAGTAGCAGGGGGTGCCGAACAGGATGGCGTCGGCCCATTCCGCGTCCTCGTGGCCGGGGGCGGGGTGGAGGGCGTTCTGGCGGTCGGCGCTCTCGGCCCAGCCCTTGGAGTGGGTCATGGCCTCGCGGCCTGCGACCTCGCGGGCGCGGCGGAGGCGGACCTCGGCGCCGGCCTCGCGGGCGGATTCGGCGGCGGCGAGGGCGAGGGTCTCGGTGGCGCCGGTGCGGGAATAGAACACGACGAGCAGGCGGGTGGGGTCTGGCAGGGTGCGCTCCGGGCCGCGCGGGGCGTGGCGGCTTCGTTGCGCAGGTGTGGGCGCGGGCGGGGTTGGGAAGGGGCGGCCTGGCGGCGGGGCGGCGGACAAGCGGGGCCGGGGCGGTTCGGCTGGTGATGCGTTTGGTGATCCTGGGGGCGCGGGCTGCGTTGGGGGTGGCGAGGCTGAACTCGAACCAGGGATGCGCAGCATGGGCGACACGACGAAGGCGGGGCGCGACGCGCTGCCCGGCAACCACGGGCAGTTCGGCGCCGACATTGAAACCGAGGCGTACGAGGCGCTGCCCGACCTGGAGGCGTCCGGCAGCGAGGAAAGCCTGCCGGGCGACTCGGAGGCGCCGAGCGAGGGGGAGGCGTCGGTGCTGCCGGAGCCGGACGCGCCGGGCGAGGCGGCCCCGACGCCCGGGCAGCACCAGGAGCAGGGCGGGATGCGCTCGTAGGGCCGGGCGTGGGCGGGTGGCCCGGACAGGAAGGCCAGGGGCTCTGCCCCTGGACCCCGCCAAAGGCAGGGCCCTTGGAACCCATTTCTTAAGTTAGGCCGGGTCCAGGGGCGGCTCCCTTCGGTGGCCTTTCCGACGATCCAAGAGGATCGTCGGAACCTTTGGCCACCTTCGCCTGGCTGGTCCAGGGCAGAGCCCTGGCCTTCCCGGCCGCGGCCCTGCCCCACGATCGCGGTTCCTTGCCCGGGCGGGGGGGATGCACTAGCACCGCGGCCAGCGCGGCGCCGCAGCCGGTGGGTCGGCGCGTGTCGGTTTCATCCAGCAGGAGGCCAGCCATGGCTCGCAGCAAGATCGCCCTCGTCGGCGCCGGCAACATCGGCGGCACGCTCGCGCACCTGGTCGGGCTCAAGGAACTGGGCGACGTGGTGCTGTTCGACGTGTTCGGCGGTGTTGCGGCGGGCAAGGCGCTCGACCTGATGCAGTCGAGCCCGGTGGACGGGTTCGACTCGGCGATGTCGGGCGGGTCGGACTACGCGGCGATCGCGGGCTCGGACGTGGTGATCGTCACGGCCGGGTTCCCGCGCCAGCCGGGGATGAGCCGCGACGACCTGCTGGCGAAAAACGCCTCGGTGATCGGCGAAGTGGCCGAGGGGATCAGGCAGCACTGCCCGGGCGCGTTCGTGATCGTCATCACCAACCCGCTCGACGTCATGGTGTGGGTGATGCAGCAGAAGTCGGGGCTGCCGCCGGAGCGGGTGGTGGGCATGGCGGGCGTGCTGGACAGCGCGCGGTTCCGGCTGTTCCTGGCGCAGGAGTTCGGGGTCAGCGTGGAGGACGTCACCGCGTTCGTGCTCGGCGGGCACGGCGACACGATGGTGCCGCTGACGCGCTACTCGACGGTGGCGGGGATCCCGATCCCGGACCTGATCGAGATGGGCTGGACGACGCAGGAGCGGATCGACGCGATCTGCGCACGCACGGCGAACGGCGGCGGCGAGATCGTCAAGCTGCTGGAGCGGGGCTCTGCGTTCTACGCGCCGGCGGCGGCGGCGGTGGCGATGGCGGAGTCGTTCCTGCGCGACAAGAAGCGGGTGATGCCGTGCGCGGTGATGCTGCGCGGCGAGTACGGGATGCACGACTTCTACGTGGGCGTGCCGGTGGTGATCGGCGCGGGCGGCGTGGAGCGGATCGTCGAGGTGAAGTTCACCGATGCGGAGCGCGCGGCGTTCGACAGGTCGTGCGACGCGGTGAAGAAGCTCGTGGAGGATTTCCGCAAGCTGGGCGTGTAGGGACGAGGGAAGGCCAGAGGCTCTGCCTCTGGACTCCGCTCACGGCAGGCTTTGAGAATCCGTTTGATTCAGGAAAGATGTCCGGCGGGATCGTTCCGGGTGCCGCGCAGGGGTCTGGGGCTTTGTCGAAGGTTCCAAGGACCTGTCCTTGGCGGAGTCCGGAGGCAGAGCCTCTGGCCTGGCTTTCCTTGGTTTTCAACAGTTGGTGCGGGCGAATGAACATCCACGAGTACCAGGCCAAGGCGCTGTTGCGCGGGTTCGGGGTGGCGGTGCTGCAGGGCGAGCTGGCGTGGACGCCGGACGAGGCCGAGGCGGCCGCGGGGCGGCTGCCCGGGCCGGTGTACGTGGTGAAGTCGCAGATCCATGCCGGCGGGCGGGGCGCGGGGTTCATCGCCGAGGAGCTGGAGGGGCCGCACGAGGCGGGCCGGCGGCCGGGCGGCGTGCGTCTGGCGCGTTCGGCGGCCGAGGTGCGGGCGGCGGCCGAGGCGATGCTGGGGCGCACGCTGGTGACGAAGCAGACCGGGCCGGCGGGGCGCCTGGTGAGCCGGGTATACGTGGAGGCCGGGTGCGACATCGCGCGCGAGCTGTACCTGTCGCTGCTGGTGGACCGCGAGAGCGGGCGGGTGGTGATCATGGCGTGCCTGGAGGGGGGCGTGGAGGTCGAGGAGGTGGCCGAGCGCACGCCGGAGAAGATCCTGCGGGTGAGCGTGGACCCGGCGGCGGGGGTGTCGGACTACCACGGGCGGCGGCTGGCGTTCGCGCTGGGGTTCCACGGGCGGGAGGCGCGCAACCTTACGGCGTTCGTGACGAAGATGTACGACGCGTTCGTGTCGCTGGACTGCTCGGTCGTCGAGATCAACCCGCTGGTGGTGACGGGGGCGGGCGAGATCGTGGCGCTGGATGCCAAGGTGAGCTTCGACGACAACGCGCTGTTCCGCCATCCCGAGATCGAGGCGCTGCGCGACGAGGGCGAGGAGGATGCCAAGGAGATCGAGGCGGCCAGGCACTCGCTGAACTATGTGGCGCTGGACGGGACGATCGGGTGCATGGTCAACGGCGCCGGGCTGGCGATGGCGACCATGGACATCATCAAGCTGTACGGGGCGAGCCCGGCGAACTTCCTCGATGTCGGCGGGGGGGCGACGAAGGAGAGGGTGGCGGCGGCGTTCCGCATCATCCTGTCCGACCCCAAGGTCGAGGGCATCCTGGTCAACATCTTCGGCGGCATCATGCGCTGCGACGTGATCGCGGACGGCGTGGTGGCGGCGGCGCGCGACGTGAGCCTGTCCGTGCCGCTGGTGGTCAGGCTGGAGGGGACGAACGTGGAGCAGGGGCGCGCGATCATGGAGCAGTCGGGGCTGCCGATCATCGCGGCCAGCGACCTCGACGACGCGGCGCGCAAGGTGGTGGCCGCGGTGGCGGCGGCCGGGGGCGGAGCCGGGGCCAGCGGCGTGTCCGGGCAGGGAGCGGTCTGATGGCGGTCCTCGTCGGGCGCGACACGCGGGTGATGGTGCAGGGGTTCACCGGGGCGCAGGGCAGCTTCCACAGCGAGCAGGCGATCGCCTACGGCACCGTGGTGGTGGGCGGGGTCACGCCGGGCAAGGGCGGGGGCGAGCACCTCGGCCTGCCGGTGTTCGACACGGTGGCGGAGGCGGCGGCGGTGACGGGGGCGAACGCGACGGCGATCTACGTGCCGCCGCCGTATGCCGCGGACGCGATCCTGGAGGCGATCGACGCGTGCATCCCGCTGATCGTGTGCATCACCGAGGGCATCCCGGTGCTGGACATGGTGCGGGTGAAGCGGGCGCTGTCGGGCTCGGCGTCGCGCCTGGTGGGGCCGAACTGCCCGGGGGTGATCACGCCAGGGCAGTGCAAGATCGGCATCATGCCGGGGCACATCCACCGGCCGGGGCGGGTCGGCGTGGTGAGCCGGTCGGGGACGCTGACCTACGAGGCGGTGGCGCAGACCACGGCGGCGGGGCTGGGGCAGTCGACCTGCGTGGGGATCGGCGGCGACCCGGTGAAGGGGCTGGACTTCATCGAGGTGCTGGAGATGTTCCTGGCCGATCCGGACACGGACTCGATCATCATGATCGGCGAGATCGGCGGGCAGAGCGAGATCGAGGCGGCGGAGTTTTTGGCGCGCTCGGGGGGCGGGCGGCCGGCGAAGACGGTGGTGGGGTTCATCGCGGGGGCGACGGCGCCGCCCGGGCGCAGGATGGGGCATGCGGGGGCGGTGATCAGCGGCGGGCGGGATACGGCGGCGGCGAAGGTGGAGGCGATGCGGGGGGCGGGCATCTTCGTGGCGGAGAGTCCGTCGGCGCTGGGGAGCACGCTGGTGGGGGCGCTGGCGAGGTAGGAAGGCCAGGGCTCTGTTCTGGACCCACCAGGCGTAGGTGGCCAAAGGTTCCAACGATCCGCCTGGATCGTTGGAAAGGCCACCGGAGGGAGCCGCCCCTGAACCGGCGTCGCTCAGGTCAGTGCGTCGGGCTGATCTCGGGTGAGGCCGCCGAAGTCGCTCGTTGTTCACCGTCGGAGCGGGTTGCCAAGCCTGACTGGCGCAGGTCCAGGGGCGCTGCCCCTGGCGGGATCGAAGGGCAGAGCCCTCGCCTTGCTTCCTTTCCGGCGCTGCGGGCCGCCGAGGCACTCTGGTCAGGTGCCTCGGCGGTCCGGAGTCAGCTGAAGCGGATGTCGAGCGTGCGCAGGTAGGTCTGCAGGCCGGCGTCCTGGATCGGGATCAGCCGGGCCTCGCGCGCGGACGTGTTGGAGTGGGCGTGCCAGTAGCCGGGCGGGGTCACGAACACAGAGCCCGGCTCCCAGTCGACGCGGGTCGGGTTGCGGATGCTGCCGTCGGCGTCCAGCTCCGGGCCGACCAGGCTGAAGCAGCCCTCGTCGCACTCGGCGATGAAGTCGAGCGCCACGGACTGGTGGCGGTGGGGCTTCTGGACGCTGCCCGGGGTGATCAGGCCGTACATGGCCCACAGGGTGTGGGACACGGTGCGGGTCAGCGGGAAGTTGGTGTTGGCGAGCAGCACGCTGATGCGGCTGCGGTCGGCGGCGGCGGGGTCGCTGGCGACGAGCGCCAGCTCGGCCTGGGCGCGCTCGGCGGTGTAGAGCGTCGGCGCGAAGCGGGCGCGGTCGGCGGTGGCGCCGAGGTAGGTCAGCAGCGGCGCGTCGTTGACGTAGTAGAGCGCCGCGTCGTCGGAGGCGGCCAGCGTCGTCGCGGCGGAGCCCGGGACGGTGAAGAAGTCGCCCTTGCGCCAGTCGAGCACGGTGGCGCCGGTGGTGGCGGAGCCGTTGCCGTCGATCACGTAGAACACGAGCGACGTGGCATTGGGGTCGAGGGTGACGGCCTCGCCGGTGAGGACGCGCACGAAGTTGGCGCACAGTCCGGGGCTGGTGGCGGGGCCCTCGCACTTCAGGGCGGGGCTGAGGTCGAGCGGGATGATGCGCGACGGCCCGTCGGCGTAGAGCGAGGCCGGGAACAGGTGGAACGGCAGGCGCGGCGTCAGGCTGGCGCGGATCGGGTTGGCCGCGGTGCTGTACTCGAAGAACTGCGCGTCCTGCGTGTGGGCGCGGGCCTCGGCGTGGCTGGCAACGTTGGTGTCCATGGAGCCGTCTCCCTGTTCTGCGGCGTCTGTGCGCGACGCCCGGCCCAGCCAAGGTGGTCCGGTTCGGGCCGGGCCGGTGAGCCCCGCGGTGGCAAAGCGCTTTTGCGCGCAGGGCCACGGCCGTGTGCCGTCGGGCTGGGTGCCGGGTTGCTGATCCAGGAAGGACAGCAAGAATCTTCTTTTTCTGAAGAAAAAGAAGCAAAAAGACTTTGCCTATGGGGTTCCGGGCACGCGGGCGGCTCCGGATTCTTGTGGGTAAAAGTTCTTTGGTTCTTTCTTTCAAGAAAGAACATGCTTTCTTCCCATCGTGGCGCAGGAAGTCCGGGCTGGCGGTCTCTAGGCAGCGGCGGCTGCATCCCAGTAGGCCGGCTTGCGGAAGCGGGCCTCGAAGAAGTCGATGAAGGCGCGGACCTTGGGGGAGACGATCTTCTTGGGCGGGTAGACGGCCCAGATCGCCATCTCGAAGTCCTGCGCGATGCTGCCGTCCCAGCCGGGCAGGAGGGACAGCAGCGCGCCGTGCGCCAGGTCGGCGTGCGCCAGCCAGGTCGGGAGCAGCGCCACGCCCTGTCCGGCCAGGGCGCAGGTCAGCAGCGCCTCGGAGTCGTTCGCGCGCAGCCGGCCGGACACCTCCACGGTCTGGCTTGCGCCGGTGGCGTGGCGGAAGTGCCAGGTTGCGGCGGGCTGGAGCGAGAACACCAGGGCGTTGTGGCGGGCCAGGTCGGCAGGCTGTGCGACCGGGCCGTCGCGGGCGATGCAGGCCGGGCTGGCGCAGGCGATGCGGCGGTGCGGCGCGAGCCTGCGCGCGACCAGCCGGGAGTCGGGCAGCGTGCCGATGCGGATGGCGACGTCCGCGCCGGCCTCGATCAGGTCGACGTGGGTGTCGGTCAGGGTGGCGTCGATGCGGATCGCGGGGTGGGCGTCGAGGAAGGCGGACAGGTGCGGCATCACGTGACGGCGGCCGAAGGCGGCGGGCAGGCTGACGCGGAGCAGTCCCTGCGGCGTGTCGTTCAGCGCCGAGGCGAGGCCGCGCAGGGCGTCGACGTCGGCGACGATGCGCAGCGCGTGGGCGTGGAAGACGGCGCCGATCTCGGTCAGGTGCAGGCGGTGCGTCGAGCGGTTGAGCAGCGCCGCGCCCACGTCGGCCTCCAGCGCCGAGATGTGGCGCGAGACGGTGGAGACCTTGGCGCCGGTCTCCTGGGCGGCGCGTGACAGGCTGCCCAGGTCGACGGCGCGCACGAAGGACCGCATCGCCGCGAGATAGTCCATGGGGCGCCGCCTGGTTTCCCCCGGGATGCTGCACCCCCGGGGCGTGCAGCATCCCGGGGATGGGGCACCGGGGCAACCGCGGTCGCAGGCGGGGTCGTGTTCGTAGCATGGCGGGCTGGGGCCCTCGTCCGCGGCGTCCGGCGCTGCTGGTATGGGGCTTGCAGGCGAGGCCGCCTGCCATGGTGGGCGGCGGCGGGTCCGGTCATGCGCTGCGCTCAACCCTGGCAGCGGCGCTGCCGGGGGAAATGTCGTCCGGGACCGGCGTAGGTTGCGGCCATGGGGCGGGTGATGCCCCGATTCTGCCTGAAAGGATTCCTGGATGCCCGGCGTCGATGTTCTGGCCACTGCCGTCACCGGCGCGAACGCCGCGTTCATCGCGGAGATGCATGCGCGCTGGGTGGGCGATCCTGGGGCGGTGGACGCGAGCTTCGCCGAGCTGTTCGCGGCCATGGACGACGAGACGCGCGCGGTGATGATGGACGCGGCCGGGGCCTCGTGGGCGCCGCGGGCGCCGGGGTTCTCCGACGACGCGGTGGCGGCGGCGCGGGGCGTGGCGCAGCCGTCCGCGGCGCAGGGCGGGGATGCGGCGCCAGGGGTGTCGGCAGCGGTGGTGCGGGCGGCGGCGCTGGACAGCCTGCGGGCGCTGATGCTGATCCGGGCGTACCGGGTGCGCGGGCACCTGGAGGCGCGGCTCGATCCGCTGGGGCTGCAGGTGCCGAAGTCGCACCCGGAGCTGGACCCGGCGTCGTACGGATTCGGCGAGGCGGACCGCGACCGGCCGGTGTTCATAGACAACGTGCTCGGGCGAGAGACGGCGAGCGTGCGCGGGATCATCGCGGTGGTGCGCGCCTGCTACTGCGGGCCGATCGGCGTGGAGTTCATGCATATCCAGGACCCCGACCAGAAGGCGTGGATCCAGCGCCGGATCGAGGGCGTGCCCTGGGCAGACAGCATCGGGCCGGCGGACCAGGCGGCGCTGCTGCGCCAGCTCACGGAGGCGGAGGGCTTCGAGGCGTTCTGCCAGAAGAAGTACGTGGGCACCAAGCGCTTCGGGCTGGAGGGCGGCGAGGTGACGATCCCGGCGCTGCACGCGCTGATCGAGACGGCGGCGGCGCGGGGGGTGGCCGAGGTGGTGATCGGCATGCCGCACCGCGGGCGGCTGAACACGCTGGTCAACGTGGTGCGCAAGCCGTTCGCGGCGGTGTTCAGCGAGTTCGCCGGCGCCAGCTCCAAGCCGGACGACGTGCAGGGCTCTGGCGACGTGAAGTACCATCTGGGGACGTCGACCGACATCGAATCGGGGGGGCGGATGGTGCACGTGTCGCTGCAGCCGAACCCGTCGCATCTGGAGGCGGTCGACCCGGTGGTGGTGGGCAAGGTGCGCGCCAGGCAGGACGCGCTGGGCGATACGCGGCGGCGGCGCTCGGTGATGGGCGTGATGATGCACGGCGACGCGGCGTTCGCGGGGCAGGGGCTGGTGTACGAGACGCTGGCGATGAGCCAGCTCATCGGCTACCGGACGGGCGGCACGATCCATGTGATCGTGAACAACCAGATCGGGTTCACGACCACGCCGGCGCACGCGTATTCGGGGCTGTACTGCACAGACATCGCGAAATCGATCCAGTGCCCGATCCTGCACGTGAACGGCGACCAGCCGGAGGCGGTGCTGTATGCGTCGCGGCTGGCGGCGGAGTACCGGATGGAGTTCGGCGCCGACGTGGTGCTCGACATCGTGTGCTACCGGCGCCACGGGCACAACGAGACCGACGAGCCGGCGTTCACCCAGCCGCTGATGTATCGCGCGATCCGGCAGCGGCCGACGACGCGCACGCTGTATGCGCGATCGCTGGTGGAGCGCGGCGTGATCGGCGAGGCCGAGGCGCAGGGGGTGTGGGACGGCTTCGCGGCGACGCTGGAGGAGGCGTTCGCGGCGTCGAAGTCGTATCGGCCAAACAAGGCGGACTGGCTGGAAGGCGCTTGGTCGGGGCTGAAGCAGGCGTCCGAGGCGGAGGAGCGAGCCGAGGAGGACACCTCGGTGCCGCTCGACGTGCTGCGCCGGGTGGGGGCGGCGATCTCGGCGGTGCCGGCGGGGTTCGAGGTGAACCCGAAGATCGCGCGCCAGCTTGAGGCGAAGCGGGCGATGGTGGAGGGCGGCGAGGGCATCGACTGGGCGACCGGCGAGGCGCTGGCGTTCGGCACGCTGCTGGTGGAGGGGCACCGGGTCCGGCTGTCGGGCGAGGACTGCCAGCGCGGCACGTTCTCGCAGCGCCACGCGGTGCTGATCGACCAGGGCAACCAGAACGAGTACGTGCCGCTGAACAACGTCGCGGCGGTGCAGGCGCCGGGGCCGGATGCAGGGGCCGCCGAGGGCGTGACCGGCACGCTGTCGGACGGGCGGCCCCAGGCGAGGATCGAGATCTACAACTCGCTGCTCAGCGAGGCGGGCGTGCTGGGGTTCGAGTACGGCTATACGCTGGCGGACCCGCAGACCCTGGTGCTGTGGGAGGCGCAGTTTGGCGACTTCGCCAACGGGGCGCAGGTGATCATCGACCAGTTCCTGGCCTCGGGCGAGACCAAGTGGCTGCGGATGTCGGCGCTGACGCTGCTGCTGCCGCACGGGCACGAGGGGCAGGGGCCGGAGCATTCCTCGGCCCGGCTGGAGCGGTTCCTGCAGCTGTGCGCGGAGCGCAACATGAGCGTGTGCAACATCACGACGCCGGCGAACTACTTCCACGCGCTGCGGCGGCAGATGAAGCGCAACTTCCGCAAGCCGCTGGTGGTCATGACGCCGAAGAGCCTGCTGCGGCACAAGGCGGCGGTCTCTGCGCTGTCCGAGTTCACCGATTCCAGCCGGTTCCTCACCGCGATCGGCGAGGTGGAGCAGATCCGCGTGCCGGAAGAGGTGCGTCGCGTGGTGATGTGCTCTGGCAAGGTGTACTACGACCTGATGGCGGCGCGGCGGGAGCGGGGCATCGACGACGTGGCGGTGATCCGGCTCGAGCAGCTCTACCCGTTCCCGGTGGCGACGCTGCCGCGCCTGCTGGCGCCGTATCGCAACGCCGACGTGGTGTGGTGCCAGGAGGAGCCGGAGAACATGGGGGCGTGGAGCTTCGTGGACCGCAGGATCGAGGCGGTGCTGGGGGCGCTGGGCGGCAGGGCGGCTCGGCCGGGCTACGTGGGGCGCGAGGCGGCGGCCAGCCCGGCGACCGGGTCGGCGACGGTGCACGCGGCGCAGCAGGCGAAGCTGGTGCGCGAGGCGCTCGGGGCGGAGTAGCGCGCGGCGGCGGGGCGCGAAGGCCCTGCCTCCGGCGAGGTCCGGAGGCAGGGCCTGCGGAGGTCGCCTGTCGGCGGATGGAGGCGACCAGGCCGTGCGGCTGGTCCGCCTGCTGCCTCGGCTCCCGGTGTCTTCCTTTCCGGAATGGTTTCCAAAGGCCTCGGGCCTTTGGCGGGTCCGGGTAGGGCCCGGCTTTTCTTTCGGGCCGTGCGGGCTTCCTAGGGTCTGGCACGGCGGCTAGGGTCGCCGCGAGCCGGCTGCGGCCTGGACATCGATGCCGCTGCGCTGGCAGGGCGGGAACCGAGGGCGAAGAATGTCTTCCGAGATCAAGGTGCCCACGCTGGGCGAGAGCGTGACGAGCGCGACCATTGCGCGATGGCTGAAGAAGGTCGGCGAGGCGGTGGCGGCGGACGAGCCGCTGGTGGAGCTGGAGACCGACAAGGTCACGGTGGAGGTTCCCTCGCCGGTGGCGGGGACGATGGGCGAGCAGGCGGTCGCGGAAGGCGACGAGGTCGAGGTCGGCGCGATCCTGGGGCTGATCGAGGAGGGCGGCGGGGCGGCGAAGCCTGCGGCCGCGCCGGACGTGCCGGCTTCTGGCGGGGCGCCGGCCAAGCCGAAGGCGGAGGCGGGCGCGCCGGCCACCCGGCAGGAGGCGCCGGCGGGGCAGGCGCCGCAGCCGGCGCAGCGCGACGCGGCGGCGGCGGGCGGCGGGCGCGAGGCCGCCAATCCCGGCGGCGGCGTGCATCCGCCGCCGCGTGCGGGCGGTCCGGTGTCGCGGCCGGCGACGCCGCCGTCCGACGTGGCGGCGGACAGCGCGACGGACGTGCGGGCGCAGGGTGGCGGGTCGGGCGGGGTGCATGCCCCGATGCCGTCCGCGGTGCGGATGATGAGCGAGCGCGAGGTCGAGCCGGGCCAGGTGGACGGGAGCGGGCGGGACGGGCGGATCACCAAGGGCGACGTAATCGAGTTCCTGGCGCGACCGGCGCCGGCGGCGCCCGTGGCGAAGGCGAACGCGACGAAAGCGGGGCGAGAGCCGGATGCGCGCGAGGAGCGGGTGAAGATGACCCGGCTGCGGCGCACGATCGCGAACCGGCTGAAGGAGGCGCAGAACACCGCGGCGATGCTGACCACCTTCAACGAAGTGGACATGTCGGCGGCGATGGCGCTGCGCTCGGAGTATCGCGAGGCGTTCGAGAAGAGGCACGGCGGCGTGCGCCTGGGCTTCATGGGGTTCTTCGTGCGGGCCTGCGTGGCGGCGCTGCAGGAGTTTCCCGCGGTGAACGCGGAGATCGACGGCGACGAGATCGTCTACAAGAAGTTCGTCCACATGGGCATCGCGGTGGGCGGGGCGAACGGGCTCGTGGTGCCGGTGATCCGCGACGCGGACGCGATGAGCCTGGCAGAGGTCGAGGCGGCGGTGGGCGGGTTCGGCAGGCGGGCGCGCGACGGCAGCCTGAAGCTGGAGGAGTTGTCGGGGGGGACGTTCTCGATCACCAACGGCGGCGTGTATGGCTCGCTGATGAGTACGCCGATCCTGAACCCGCCGCAGTCGGCGATCCTGGGGATGCACAAGATCCAGGAGCGGCCGATCGCCGTGAAGGGTCAGGTGGTGATCCGGCCGATGATGTATCTGGCGCTGTCGTACGACCACAGGATCGTGGACGGCAAGGAGGCGGTGAGCTTCCTGGTGCGGGTCAAGGAAGGCGTCGAGGACCCGCGGCGTCTGCTGCTGGGGCTGTAGGAAGCAAGGCCAGGGCTCCGCCCTGGACCCGCCAGGGCGAGCCGCCCTGGACCGGCGCAATGCGGGGTTTTCAGGTGTGCGGCGTCTGGCGCGGGGCGTCCGGGTCGCCACCTGCTTCAGGAATGCCGGTCCAGGGGCGCTGCCCCTGGCGGGTCCAGGGCAGAGCCCTGGCCTTTCTGCTTCAGGGGTGCTCGCCATGGCTGATTCGTTCGACCTCATCGTCATCGGCGCGGGCCCCGGCGGCTACGTGTGCGCGATCCGCGCGGCGCAGCTCGGCCTGAGGGTGGCGTGCGTGGAGAAGCGCGCGACGCTGGGCGGGACCTGCCTGAACATCGGCTGCATCCCGTCCAAGGCGCTGCTGCAGTCGAGCGAGAACTTCCACGAGGTGCTGCACGGGTTCAAGGAGCACGGCATCGACGTCGAGGGGGTGAGGCTCGACCTCGCGCGGATGCAGGCGCGCAAGGCGTCGGTGGTGGAGGCCAACGTCAAGGGCGTCGAGTTCCTGTTCCGCAAGAACAAGGTGACCTGGCTGAAGGGCGAGGCGCTGCTGGTGTCGTCGGGCGAGGCGGGGGTGAGGGTGCGCGTGGCCGGCGAGGAGTATCTCGCGAAGGACGTGGTCGTGGCGACGGGGAGCGAGAGCATCCAGCTCGCGGGCGTCGAGGTGGACGAGAAGCGGATCGTGACGTCGACGGGGGCGCTGGAGCTGGACGCGGTGCCGGGGCACCTGGTGGTGATCGGCGGCGGCTACATCGGGCTGGAGCTGGGCAGCGTGTGGCACCGGCTCGGGGCGGAGGTGACGGTGGTGGAGTATCTCGACCGTCTGGTGCCGGGGATGGACGGCGAGGTCGGCAAGACGTTCGAGCGTGTGCTCGGCAAGCAGGGGCTGGCGTTCCGGCTGTCGACGAAGGTCACCGGGGCGCGGGTCGAGGGCGAGGCGGTGGTGCTCGGCGTGGAGCCGGCGGCGGGCGGGGAGGCGGAGGAGATCCGCGCCGACGTGGTGCTGGTGGCGATCGGGCGGCGGCCGCTGACGTCGGGGCTGGGGCTGGAGGAGGCGGGCGTGGCGCTGGACGGGCGCGGCTTCGTGCGGACGGACGAGCACTACCTGACGAACGTGGCGGGCGTGCGGGCGATCGGCGACGTACGGGGCGGGCTGCTGCTGGCGCACAAGGCGGAGGAGGAGGGCGTGGCGTGCGCCGAGCTGGTCGCAGGCCGCGCCGGGCACGTGAACTACGGGGTGATCCCGGGGGTGGTCTACACCTGGCCGGAGGTGGCCTCGATCGGGCGCACCGAGGAGCAGCTCCGGGCGGACGGGGTGGAGTATGCGGTGGGGCGGTTCCCGTTCGCCGCGAACGGGCGGGCGCGGGCGATGGGGGCCACGGACGGGTTCGTGAAGATCCTGGCGGACAAGCGGACCGACCGCATCCTGGGCGCGCACATCATCGGGCCGGACGCGGGGACGATCATCGCGGAGCTGGCGACGGCGATGGAGTTCGGGGCGAGCAGCGAGGACGTGGCGCGGACCTGCCACGCGCACCCCAGCCTGAACGAGGCGGTGAAGGAGGCGGCGCTGGCGGTCGAGGGGCGGGCGCTGCACATCTGACGACGGCTGCGGCGCCGGGCCCCTGATCCGGTTCGGGGATTCCAGAGGCGAGCCTTTGGCGGGGCTTGAGGCAGGACCTTGATCTTGCCTGCTGCTTTCCCGGGCTGCCCGGCATTGCCGGCCCTGGTTCCGGGAGGGTTGCCCGCCTGTCACGCCCGACGTGACGGTTCAGTCACGGCAGGCGTGACGGATCAGGGGTTGGCGGGGGGCGTTGTCCTGCCCGGCAGGACGCGGGAAGGCTCGCGCGGCGGGACCCATCGCGCGAGGCGGGACGAACAGCGCGGACGGAACGGCGTCCGGGACGGGAGCCGGGTTTCCAAAGGCCAGGGCTCTGCCCTGGACCCGCCAGGGCGAGCCGCCCTGGACCGGCCTCGATGAGGGCAGGGCTGCCGGCGTCGGGGTCAGTCGAACAGGGAGCTGACGGAGCTTTCGTCGGAGATGCGGCGCATGGCCTCGGCGAGCAGGGGGGCGATGGTGGTCTGGCGGACGTTCTGCGCGAGGCGGACAGCCTCGGTGGCGAGGATGCTGTCGGTGATCGTCATCATCTCGATCGGCGAGGCGGCGATGCGCGCGACGGCGCCGCCGGACAGCACGCCGTGGGTGATGTAGACGCCGGCCGAGCTGGCGCCGTTGGCGATCAGGGCGGCGGCGCCGTTGCACAGCGTGCCGCCGGAGTCGCAGATGTCGTCGACCAGGATGCAGTGGCGGCCGGCGACGTCGCCGATGACGTTCATCACCTCGGACACGCCGGCGCGCTCGCGCCGCTTGTCGATGATGGCGAGGTCGACGTTGAGGCGCTTGGCCAGTGCCCTGGCGCGGACCACGCCGCCGACGTCGGGCGAGACGATCATCAGGTCGCGGCCGACGTAGCGTTCCTGGATCTCGTGGACGAACAGGGGGGCGGCGAACAGGTTGTCGACGGGGATGTCGAAGAAGCCCTGGATCTGGGCGGCGTGCAGATCCATCGTCAGCACGCGGTTGGCGCCGGCCTCGGTGATGAGGTTGGCCACGAGCTTGGCGCTGATCGGCGAGCGCGGGCTCGATTTTCGGTCCTGGCGGGCGTAGCCGAAGTAGGGGATCACCGCCGTCACCCGGCGTGCCGAGCCGCGCCTGAGCGCGTCCAGCATGATGAGCAGCTCCATCAGGTTGTCGTTGGCGGGGTAGGACGTGCTCTGGATGACGAACACGTCCTCGCCGCGGACGTTCTCCTGGATCTCGACGAAGACCTCCATGTCGGCGAAGCGGCGGACGGAGGCGCGGGTCAGCGGCAGGCCCAGCGTGGCCGCCACGGCCTCGGCGAGGGGCCGGTTGCTGTTGCAGGCGACGATCTTCATGCGGCGATCTTCCACGGAACAGCAGGCGTCGGGCGTGGCGCGTTCTAGCAATGAGGCAGGGGTGTGTCACTGCCGGCGCGTCGGGCGGCGACGCCCGGCCTGCCGGGGCTGGCCGGGCCGGCGGGCGTCCGTCCTGGAGACTGTCATTGACCTGTCGGCCCCGATATTCTGCGCGAAGGCGAGAAGGAAGCGTGTTCTTTCTTGAAAGAAAGAACCAAAGAACTTTTGTCCGTTGGGCTCCGGAGCCGCCCGCGTGCCCGGAACCCCAGGGGCAAAGTCTTTTTGCTTCTTTTTCTTCAGAAAAAGAAGAATCTTGCTGCCCTGCCTGAGGCAGCGAGTTGCTGCGAGGTCCATGACAGCCCCTAGCTTCCGGCGGGCGCGGCCTTCGGTTGTGCGGACGCGGCGGGAACTGGTCTGGTGGCGGTCGGCTTGCCGGGTTTGGGGCTGCGCCGGCCGGAGGAGTTGGTGATGACGTCGTGGATGCCGGCGGCGGCCTGCTGCGCCACGACAAGGGCGACGTCGCCCCAGTAGACGTCGAGGGTGCCCTTGGGGACGTCGTTGAGCTGGGCGACGCGGCCGGCCTCGCGGTTCTCGTTGTCGGTGACGATCCAGGTGACCTCGACGCGCTCGGTGTCGTGCGGGTCGGGCACTACGTGGACCTCGCCGCGCACGGTGAAGTCGGCGTCGCGCGCGGTTGCCTGCACCACGTCGCCGGTGTCGGGGAGCTGCAGGCGGAGCTGGCGGGCCAGGGCGGCGTTGCCGTCGCCGGGCGCGCCGGTGACGCCGGAGAAGAAGATGCGGGCGGGGCGGTTGACCAGGCTGTTGGGGTCGCTCTGCCGGATGGCGGCGTCCACCGAGGTCATCAGGGCGATGATCCTGGGCGCCGAGGCGGTGGTTTCCGCGCGCAGCATGGCGGGGTCGCCGGACGCCCAGCGCGCGGCGGGGACCGGGGTGCCGTCGGTGGTGCCCTGCGTCTCGCCCTTCGGGTTGAGCAGCGCGTAGCTGGGCGTGACGGTGGCGCCGTGCAGGGTGGCGGACAGGCGGAGCTGCCAGTCGTCGCGGCGGGCCGGGGAGGCGGCGGCGGGGATCGCCTGGTCGTCGAGGGCGTGCGCGGCCATCACCGACCACACGGAGGCGGCCTGGTCGGACAGCAGGGAGGTCGCGGGCGTCGGCACGTCGAGGCGGGACGGCGGGGGGTGGGACAGGCGCTGCGCTGTGGCGCCGGGGTGGCCGAGGAAGGGCTGCGGCAGGTCGCCGCAGCCGGTGAGCAGGGTGGTGAGGGCCAGGGCAAGGCAAGGCCAGGGTTCTGCCCTGGACCCGCCAGGGGCAGCGCCCCTGGACCGGCGCACATGAGGGGGCACGCTGCGGCGGTCTGGTGCGGTGCTTGTAGGGGTTTCCAAAGGCGAGCCTTTGGCGGGGTCCCCGCCTTGAAGCGTTGGGGGCGGAGCCTTTGGCCTTGCTTGCTCAGCCATGCCGGTCTCCGGGGTGCGAGGCGATCACCGACATCTGGTGCCCGATGGCGCCGCCGCCGGCCAGGGTGCGGCGGCGGTGGCTGAAGAACAGGTCGGGCTCGGCGGCGGTGTCGCGGGCGCAGGCCGAGACGGTGCCGGCGGGCAGGGCGGCGCGGAGACGGGCGGTGCAGTAGCCGGGAAGGTCGAACTGCCAGCGGCCGGGGCGGCCGTCGCGGAAGAACGGGGCGGCGGGCAGCGGGCCGGCGAGCACGGCGTCGCGCAGGTCGGCGGCGACCTCGTAGGAGGGCTGGGCGATGCAGGGGCCGACGGCGGCGTGGATGCGGGCGCGTTCGGCGCCGAGGGCGAGCATGGCCTCGATCGTGGCCTCCAGGATGCCGGCGACGGCGCCGCGCCAGCCGGCGTGGGCGGCGGCGACGATGCCCGCGTCCTGGTCGGCGAACAGCACCGGGGCGCAGTCGGCGGTGATGATGCCCAGCGCCAGGCCGGGGCGGGCGGTGACCAGGGCGTCGGCGCGCGGGCCCTGGCCGGGCGCCCAGGGGGTGTCGACGGTGGCGACGGCGGTGCCGTGGACCTGGGTGACGCCGAGCATGCGCTCCGGGGCGGTGCCGAGGGCGCGGGCGGCGAGCGCGCGGTTGGCAGCGACGTCCGCGGGGTTGTCGCCGCCGGACAGGCTGCCGTTGAGGCTGGCGTAGGGGCCCTGGGAGACGCCGCCGCGTCGGGTGAAGAAGCCGTGGCGGGCGGGCAGGGGGGTGGACAGGAACTCGGGGGTCATCGGGCGGGGTCCGGTGCGGGGGCGGCCGGGTCGGGAACGGGGGCGGTTCCGGCGGCGGCTGCCGGGTCGGGGGGCGGGTCGAAGCCGGGCGGCGGGCCGCCGGAGCGACGGCCGATCGCGAGCGCCTTGAACAGCGTGCCCATGGCGTCGGGGTCGGCAAGGCGGCGGGCGGCGGCGTGCAGGGCGGCGGCCCGGTCCGGAGCGGCGCGGGCCAGGGCGGCGGTGCGCTCGTGCAGGCCGAGGCGGGCGAGGAGGTCGCCCTGCGCGACCGGGCCCCAGCTCCAGGCCCCGGCGGCGCGGGCGGCGCCGGCCAGGGCGGCGAAATCCACGTGCGCGGTGAGGTCGGCTCGGCCGGGGTCGGCCAGGGGGTCGGCGGGGCGGCCGTCGCGGAGCGCCTGGAGGCTGTCGCCGGCGGCGGGGCCGGCGGCGCCGTAGTCGAGGAACAGGGCGGCGCCGCCGTCGCGGGCGATGCGGCCGGCGAGGGTGGCGACCAGGCGCTGGGCGGCCTCGCCGAGCTCCACGACCTCGCCGTCGGGGGCGGCGATGCCGAGCGGGGCGGCGGGGCGTTCGGCGAAGCGGCCGTCGGCGACGTGGCGCTCCATCCAGGCGTCGCCGCGACGGACGAGCTGGCGGATCGGCAGGGCGTCGAGGAACTCGTTGGCGAGCAGCAGCATCGGGCCGGGGGGGAGGTCGGCCACCGAGTCGTGCCAGGTGGCGGTGGCGTCGGGCAGGCGGGCGGCCTGCTCCGCGCGCAGGCGGGGGGAGGTTTCCACGAGGTGCAGGCGCAGGGCTGCGCGGCAGGCGGGGGCGACGCGGGCGAGCACGCGCAGGGCATCGGCCATCAGGGTGCCGCGTCCTGGGCCGAGCTCGACCAGCAGCACCGGGTCGGGGCGGCCGATCGCGGTCCAGGTGGCGGCGGCCCAGGCGCCGAGCAGCTCGCCGAACGCCTGGGCGATCTCGGGAGCGGTGGTGAAGTCGGAGAACGGGTCGCTGCCGGCGTAGTAGGCGGCGTTTGCGCGGGCCATGAAGGCGTCGAGGCGCTCGCCGGTCGCGAGGGGGTCCGGACGCGCCGCGTCGCCCGTGGCGCCGGGCGGCGGCGCGGGCGGCTTGGCTGGCCCGGGCGAAAGGCGTTTTTCCAGGAACAGGCTGTGCGGGTTCGTGGTGTAGGCGCCGAACACGGCGCGGGCGGTCCAGCCGGCTTCGCGATACAGGTCGAGGGCGCGGGCGTTGCCGGGGCCGGTTTCCAGACGCAGCACCGGCAGGCCTTCGCGGGCGGCGGCGGCCTCGACGGCCTGCAGCAGGGCGCGGCCGATGCCGAGGCCGCGCGCTTGGGGGGCGACGATCAGGCGCTTGACCTCGCCGTAGCCGTCCTGGAGCAGCAGCGCCACGCAGCCCAGCGCCTCGCCGTCGCGCCGGGCGACCAGCAGCCTCGCCGCCGGGTGGGACAGGGCGGCGGCGTCGACGGGGAAGCGGAACTCCGGCGGGTAGAGGGATGCGGACAGGGCGTCCGAATGGTCCAGCAGCGCGTCGACGCCGGGGGCGTGCGGCGGCTCGGCGGCGATCGTCACGGGGGCGGGGGGCATGGGGGTGGCTCGCTACCGGGTCGCGTGGACGGCGGGCGCGGTGGAGGCTGCGATCATGGGCCTGAGCCTGGGGGGTGTTGACCTGCCGGCCCCGGTCTCTTGCAGCGTAGCAGGAAGAAAGCATGTTCTTTCTTGAAAGAAAGAACCAAAGAACTTTTGCTCGTTGGGAAACGGACCCATCTGCATGACTGGATCCTCATGAATGAAGTCTTTTTGCTTCTTTTTCTTCAGAAAAAGAAGACTTTTATTTTCCTGCCTGAAGCAACGAGCTGCTGCGAGGTCCATGACAGCCTCTAGGGTGTGGCGATCGCGTCGGGCGTGCGCAGGGCGGGGGGGGCCGCCGTGGCAGGCGGGCGGGTGCAGGCCCAGGCGGCGAGCGCCGCGCCGGCGAGGATCATCGGCAGCGACAGGAGCTGGCCCATGGTGGCGCCTTCCCAGAGGTAGCCGAGGAACGGATCGGGCTGGCGGAACAGCTCGCCGATGATGCGGGCGACGCCGTAGCCCATGAGGAAGATGCCGGTGAGCAGGCCGAAGCGGGCGCGGATGGCGGGGCGGGCGGCGCAGAACCAGAGCAGCAGGAACAGCAGCAGGCCTTCCATCAGGGCCTGGTAGAGCTGGCTGGGGTGGCGCGGGACCGGGCCGGCGTTGGGGAACACCATGGCCCAGGGCAGCCAGTCGGGGGCGGGGCGGCCCCACAGCTCGCCGTTGATGAAGTTGGCGACCCGGCCGAGGCCGAGGCCGATGGGCGTGACCACGGCGAGGCGGTCGGCGAAGCCGAGCAGGGGGATGCGCTCGCGCCAGGTGTAGAGGAGCAGGGCGCAGACCACGCCGAGCATGCCGCCGTGGAAGCTCATGCCGCCCTGCCACACGGCGAGGGCGTCGAACGGGTGGGCGAGGTACAGCTCTGGCTGGTAGAACAGCACGTAGCCGACGCGGCCGCCGAGTACCACGCCGAGGGTGGCCCAGGTGAGGAAGTCGTCGGTCTGCAGCTCGGTGGCGACGGCGGGGGTGCGCAGCGCGAGACGGCGCATGACGCGCCAGCCGATCAGTAGGCTGACGATGTAGGCCAGCGCGTACCAGCGGATCTGCAGCGGGCCGAGGTGGATCAGCACCGGGTCGAACTGGGGGAACATCAGCACGGGGAGCATGGGGGAGTGTGGCGCCTCAGAGATAGGGGGAGGGGGCGTGCAGGTGGTCCTGCACGTAGCGGCGGATGCCGTCCTCGAGCGGGGTGAACTGGCCCGCGTAGCCGGCGGCGCGCAGGCGGTCGGGGGAGGCCTCGGTGAAGGACTGGTACTGGCCGCGCAGGGCCTCGGGCATGTCCACGAACTCGACGGCGCGGGGGCGGTCCATGGCGTCGCACACGGCGTGGGCGAGGTCGAGGTAGGTGCGGGCGGCGCCGGTGCCGCAGTTGAACAGGCCGGATACGGCGGGGGTGTCGAGCAGCCAGAGCATGACGTCGACCACGTCGCCGACCCAGATGAAGTCGCGGCGCTGCGCGCCGTCGGGCAGGCCGGGCTGCTCGGAGCGGAACAGGCGGGCGGGGCCGCCTGCGGCGACCTCGTCGTGCTTGACCTTCACCACCGAGATCATGCGGCCCTTGTGGTATTCGTTGGGGCCGTAGACGTTGAAGAACTTCAGGCCGGCCCATTGCGGCGGGGCGGGGTCGCCGCTGGCGAGCATGGCCATGACGCGCAGGTCGAAGGCGTGCTTGGACCAGCCGTAGAGGTTCAGGGGACGCAGGCGGGGCAGGAGGTCGGGGTCGTCGTCGAAGCCGGCCGAGCCGTCGCCGTAGGTTGCGGCGGAGGAGGCGTAGACGAGGCGGACCCGGTTGCGGGCGCACCAGCGCCACAGGCGCAGCGGCAGCTCGACGTTGGTGCGCCAGACCAGGTCGGCGTCGGTGGCGGTGGTCTCGCTGATGGCGCCGAGGTGGAAGACGGCCTCGATGCGCGCGGCGTCGTCGCCGGCGAGGAAGGCGTCGAGGTGCTCGGGGGCGACGAGGCGGGCCGGGGGGTGGGCCGCGATGTTGCGCCATTTCGTGCCCGAGCCCAGCCAGTCGACGATCGCGGTCTCGTGCCCGCGCGCCGACAGCGCCGCGTGCAGGCAGGAGCCGATGAAGCCTGCGCCGCCGGTGACCACGATCATGGCGCCGCTTATAGGGTTGTGCCGCGCGCCCACATAGCCCTCAGTCCGGCCGCCATCCAGGAGAGCTCCGCCATGACCGACCGTCCCAGGCTGTTCGACGATCTCGCAGGGCTTGCCGGCGGGGCGTTCTCCGCGCTGAGCGGGATGCGCGACGAGATCGAGGCGGTGGTGCGCGCCCGGGTGGACGAGGTCGTGCGGCGGCTGGACCTGGTGCGGCGCGAGGAGCTGGATGCGATCGCCGAGCTGGCGGCGAACGCGCGGATGGGGCAGGAGGCGGCGGAGGGCCGGGTGGCGGCGCTGGAGGCGCGGGTGGCGGCGCTGGAGCTGGGGCGGCCGGACCCGGAGGATGGGCTGCCGGGGCTGGTGGACTAGGGAAGGCCAGGGGCTCTGCCCCTGGACCCCGCCAAAGGCGAGCCTTTGGCATCCAACCCTTGAGTCAAGGGATCAAAGGGCCTCACGGCCCTTTGCGGGTCTGGGCGTAGGTGCCCAAAGGTTCCGATGGCCCGCTTGGGCCATTGGAATGGGCACCGGAGGGAGAGCCCAGCCTTGCTTGCTATGACGCGGCCGTTTCCGGCAGGCGCATCCAGGCCGGGACCCATGGCGTCAGCGTGGTGCCGCCGCAGGTCAGGGGTTCGTGCAGCGAGTCCAGCCGGAGCAGGGCGAGGCCTGTGCCGTCGCGGCCGGAGCGCAGGGCGCCGACCTCCGCCCCGTCGCGCAGGACCGGGGTGCCGGGCGGAGGGAGGGCGTCGGCGGCGGCGTTGACCGGGACGAGGCGGCGCTTGAGCAGGCCGCGGTAGCGGGTGCGGGCGGTCAGCTCCTGGCCCATGTAGCAGCCCTTGGTCCAGGAGATGCCGGACAGCTCGTCGAAGCCGGCCTCCAGCAGCAGGGACTTCTCCGGCTCCATGTCGCGCGTGCCGTCGGGCAGGCCGAGGCGCAGGCGGTGGGTGTCCCAGGCGCCGTCGTCGGCGGGGGCGAGCGGCGGGTCGGCGAGGACGCGCCAGCCGGCGTCGGGCAGGCGGGGGTCGGGGGCGGCGATGGCGGCTGGCGGGACCATGGGGGGCGTTGTGCCCCAGGCGGCGTGGACCGCGAGCGGGGTCGGGTCGATGGCGGCCCTGGCGCGCAGGCGGTAGCGGAGCAGGCGGCGGGCGAGGTCTGGGGCCTGGGCGGCCTCGCAGTCGAGCAGGAGGCGGCCGCCGTCGGACAGGACGAAGAAGTCGGCGAGCCACCTGCCCTGCGGGGTCAGCAGCGCGGCCCAGACGGCACGGCCGGGTTCGGCGAGGGCGACGTCGTTGGACACCAGGCCCTGCAGGAAGGCGACGCGGTCCTCGCCTGTGACGGCGAGCACCGCGCGGTCCGGAAGATGGGCGAGGGTCATGGCCGCAAGGTGGGCGGCGGGGCGGGGCGGGGCAAGGCCGGCGCCGTGCAGCCGGCACGAGCGGGTTCGCGGCGGCAGGGGCGCGCGGGCGGAGCCTGTGGCCCTGTCGGCTGTCGCGTGTGCTACACGCCGGCCATGCGCATCCTGTTCCTGACGGCGACCCGCATCGGCGACGCGGTGCTCTCGACCGGACTGCTCGACCATCTGATCCGAACGTACCCGGAGGCGCGGATCACGGTGGCCTGCGGGCCGGTGGCGGCGGGGCTGTTCGAGCGGATGCCGCAGCGGGAAGCCACGCTGGTGGTGGAGAAGCGGCGGCACGACGTGCACTGGGTGGCGCTGTGGGCGCGCACGGCGACGACGTGGTGGGACCTGGTGGTGGATTTGCGCGGCTCGGCGCTGTCGTTCCTGCTGCCGGCGCGCAGGCGTCGGGTGATGCGCGGGGGGCGGCGGCCGGGGCACCGGCTCGGGCATCTGGCGGGGGTGTTGGGGCTCGATCCGCCGCCGCTGCCGGTGGCGTGGACCGGGGACGCGGACCGGGCGGCGGCGGCGGCGCTGCTGCCGGGGGAGGGGTGGATCGGGCTGGGGCCGACGGCGAACTGGGCGGGCAAGGTGTGGCCGGCGGACCGGTTCGCGGCGGTGGCGCGGGCGCTGCTGGCGGGGCGGCCTGGGGCGAGGCCAGCGGTCTTCGCAGGGCCGGGGGACGCGGAGCGCGCGATGGCGGCGCCGCTGCTGGCGGCGCTGCCGGGGGCGGTGGACCTGGTGGGGGGGCTGACGCTGCCGGGGGCGGCGGCGTGCCTGGCGCGCTGCGCGGTGTTCGTGGGCAACGATTCTGGGCTGATGCACCTGGCGGCGGCGGCGGGGGCGCCGACGCTGGGGTTGTTCGGGCCGACGCCCGCCTCGGAGTATGCGCCGTCCGGGCCCTGCACGGCGGCGGTGGCGGCCGAGGGGCCGGCGGGCGGGGCGGCGATCGGGGCGCTCAGCGTCGAGGCGGTGGTGCGGGCGGCGGAGTCGCTGCTGGCGCGGGCTGCCGCCGGGGCATGAGCGGATCGCCGGCGGCGTGGTCGTGAGGGTGGCGCAGGTCATGGCGGGCGCGCCGGAGGGCGGGGCGGAGCTGTTCTTCGAGCGGCTGTCGGTGGCGCTGCACCGAGCGGGCGACAGCGTGCTGCCGGTGGTCCGGCGCGATGCGGGGCGGGTGGCGCGGCTGCGGGCGGGCGGGCTGTCGCCGGTCGGGCTGGGGTTCGGGGGGGCGCTGGACGTGCTGACCGGCCCGAGGCTGCGCGGCGTGCTGCGCCGGTTTGCGCCGCGGGTGGCGGTGGCCTGGATGGGGCGGGCGGCGCGGTTCGCCCCCCGGGGCGACTGGGTGCTGGCTGGGCGGCTGGGCGGTTACTACGACCTGTCGCGGTTCCGGCGCTGCGACCAGCTGGTGGCGAACACGCGCGGGCTGGCGGCGTGGATCGCGCTCCAGGGGTGGCCCGAGGCGCGGGTGCGCCACCTGCCGAACTTCGCGCCGGACCTGGCAGGGGTGCCGGCCTGGCCGAGGGGGGAGGCGGGATCGGCGGGGATGGTGCCGGTGCCGGACGGGGTGCCGGTGGTGCTGGCGCTCGGGCGGCTGCATCGCAACAAGGGGTTCGATGTTCTGGTCAGGGCGATGCGGGGGCTGCCGGGGGTGCATGCGGTGATCGCGGGCGAGGGGCCGGAGCGGGGGGCGCTGGAGCGGCTGGCGCGCGGCGAGGGCGTGGCGGACCGGGTGCACCTGCCTGGGTGGACGCGGGACGGGGCGGGGCTGCTGGCGGCGTGCGACGTGCTGGTGTGCCCGTCGCGGCAGGAGCCGCTGGGCAACGTGGTGCTGGAAGCGTTCTCCGCCGGTCGGCCAGTGGTGGCGGCGGCGGCGGCGGGGCCGGCGGAGCTGATCGAGGACGGCCACACCGGGCGGCTGGTGGCGGTGGAGGACGACGCGGCGCTGGCCGGCGCGATCGGCGCGGTGCTGGGAGACCGGGTGCTGGCGTCGCGGCTGGCGGCGGCGGGGCGGGCGGAGTTCGAGCGGGTGCATGCGGAGGCGCCGGTTCTGGCGCAGTGGCGGGCGTTCCTCCACAGCGTGGAGCGGCGCTGATGTGCGGCATCGCGGGGCTGGCGCTGTCGGGCGGGGCGAAGCCGCCGGATCCGGCGACGGTGGCGGCGCTGGCGCGGGCGCTGGCGCACCGGGGGCCGGACGGGGCGGGGCACAGCGTGGTCGGGCGGGTGGCGATGGTGCACACGCGGCTGGCGATCGTCGATCTGGAGGGCGGCGACCAGCCGATCTTCGCCGGCGCCGCGTCGCTGGTGGCGAACGGGGAGATCTACAACGACCGCGAGCTGCGCGCCGCGATGCCGGGGGTGGCGTTCGCCACCGGCAGCGACTGCGAGCCGCCGCTGCACTTGTGGCTGCGCGACGGGGCGTCGTATGCGGATGCGCTGCACGGGATGTATGCGATCGCGATCCACGAGCGGGGCGGGCGCAGCCTGACGCTGTCGCGCGACCCGTTCGGCATCAAGCCGCTGTACACCGCGGCGGTCGAGGGCGGGCTGGCGTTCGCGTCCGAGCCGCAGGCGCTGCTGGCGGCGGGGCTGGTCCGGCGCGAGGTCAGGCCGGCGGCGCGCGACGAGCTGCTGCAGCTGCAGTTCACCACCGGGGAGGAGACGATCTTTCCCGGGATCCGCCGGGTGCTGCCGGGCGAGACGCTGCGCATCTCGGACGGGCACGTGCTGGAGCGCTCGCGGCGTGCCGCGCTGCCGGCGGGCGGGCCGGAGGAGATCGGCGAGGCGGCGGCGCTGTCGCGGCTGGACGCGGCGCTGATGGGCAGCGTGGAGCGCCACCAGCGCGCGGACGTGCCGTACGGGCTGTTCCTGTCGGGCGGCGTGGACAGTGCGGCGATCCTGGCGTGCATGGCGCGGCTGAACGCTGCGCCGGTTCGGGCCTTCACCGCCGGCTTCGACGTCGCGGGGGCGGCCGACGAGCGGGCGCAGGCGGCGGTGGTGGCACGAGCGGCGGGCGCGCGGCACGACACGGTGGTGGTGAGCGAGGCGATGGTGTGGCGCCACCTGCCGGAGATCGTGGCGTGCATGGACGATCCGGCGGCGGACTACGCGATCATCCCGTCCTGGTTCCTGGCGCGCAGGGCGCGCGAGGAGGTCAAGGTGGTGCTGTGCGGCGAGGGGGGCGACGAGATCTTCGCGGGCTACGGCCGCTATCGCAAGGCGATGCGGCCGTGGTGGCGGGGCGGGCGGGTGATGCGCGGGCGTGGCAGCTTCGACCGGCTCGACGTGCTGCGGGCGCGGCCCGCGGGCTGGCGGGACGGGATGATGGCGGCGGAAGCGCGGGGGGTGGCGGAGTCGCTGGCCGAGGCGCAGGCGGGCGCGGGGGAGCGCAGTCGGCTCGGGGTGGCGCAGGCGGTGGACGTGGCGGACTGGCTGCCGCACGACCTGCTGCTCAAGCTCGACCGCTGCCTGATGGCGCACGGGGTGGAAGGGCGCACGCCGTTCCTCGACGCGGAGGTGGCGGAGGCCGGGTTCCGGCTGCCGGACCGGCTGAAGCTGCAGGGCGGGCGGGGCAAGTACCTGCTGCGGCGCTGGCTGGAGGGGGCGTTGCCGGAGGCGCGGCCGTTCGCGCCGAAGCAGGGCTTCACCGTGCCGGTCGGCGCGTGGATCGCCGGGCAGGGCGGGCGGCTCGGGCCGCTGGTGGCGGCGCAGGCGGGCGTCGCGGAGATCGCGGAGCCGGCGCGGGTGGAGGCGCTGTTCCGCCATGCCGACGATCGCGGGCGCGGCTTCGCGGCGTGGACGCTGCTGTTCTACGCGCTCTGGCACCGGACGCACGTGCTGGGGATGGCGCCGGCAGGCGGGGTGTTCGAGACGCTCGGGGGGTAGCGGGCGGGGCGTCTGATGCCGGTGGCCGGTTGCTCTGGCCGATCGGGACAGAAAGGCCAGGGGCTCTGCCCCTGGACCCCGCCAAGGGCGAGCCCTTGGCTCGACTTTGGCCAATCGTGAGGGATGACGGGCGGCGGAACGGAGTGGGGTAGGCTCGAGTGTCCCCGCCATGAGACGCCGTCATGTTTCACCTGCCACCCCGCTTTGCCACGCTCATCCTGGCGTTCGCACCCTTGTTCCTGC
>CAXSFU010000024.1:0-43428 GCA_964236695.1 uncultured Acetobacteraceae bacterium
CGCCCAGGGCGCAGCACAGCAGCAGCGGCGGCGCCAGCGCGTGGCGGGTGGCGGCGGGTGCGCGCGACAGGGCGAGCACGACCGCGCCGGACTGCGCGGCGACGCCGGACAGGATCGCCAGCCAGCAGGACAGGCGCTCGACATGCAGAGTGCGCCAGCCGGGAACGAACAGGAGCGGCAGGCGCAGCAGGGCGGGCAGCGGCCCGAAATACGCGTAGCTGCGCCCGTCGCGCACGAACGCTTCCATGCTGATCGAGGCAGGGTCGACGTCCCAGCGGCCGCGCAGCATGTGCGACAGCATGCTGTTGAAGACGAGCCCGCCTGGCTCGGCGCCGAACGGGTCGAGGCCGCCGTGGGTCAGGAGCACGGCGTAGATCACGGCGGTGGCGGCGGCCAGCACGCAGGCGAAGCGGGACAGGCGGCCGGGGTCTGCGGGCGAATGGCTCATTGCACGTGCCTTTTGCGGTCGGGCGCCAGGTTTTCGCGGCCGCGTTCAGCATCGGTTCAGATGTTCAAGACAAAGCTAACGCCTCGGCAGGAGGGCGGGGCGGATGCAGGGCAACACCGGGACGGGGCCTGCCAGGCTGCTGGTGCTGATCGTGGCGTTCCATGCGGAGGACGCGATCGAGGGCGTGCTGTCGCGGCTGCCGCACGCGCTGCCGGGGCTGGCGATCGAGGCGCTGGTGCTCGACGACACCAGCGCCGACTCGACGTTCGAGCGTGCCTGCGCCGTGCGTGTGCCGTTCCCGCTCACCGTGCTGCGCAACCCCGCCAACCAGGGCTACGGCGGCAACCAGAAGATCGGCTACCAGTACGCGCTGTCGCACGGCTTCGATCTCGTGGCGCTGGTGCATGGCGACGGGCAGTACGCGCCGGAGGAGCTGGGCCGCCTGGTGCAGCCGCTGCTGCGCGGCGAGGCGGAGGTGGTGCTCGGCAGCCGCATGATCGAGCGCGGTGCCGCGCGGCGCGGCGGGATGCCGTTCTACAAGCGGGTCGGCAACCGCGTGCTGAGCGGGCTGCAGAACCGGCTGTGCCGGGCCGGCCTGTCGGAGTTCCATTGCGGCTACCGCGTGTTTTCGGTGGCGGCGCTGCGACGCGTGGCCTTCGCCCGCAACAGCAACGGATTCGATTTCGACACCGAGATCATCCTGCAGATGGTCTCGGCCCGCCAGCGCATCGTCGAGCTGCCGATCCCGACCCACTACGGCGACGAGATCTGCCGGGTGAATGGCATGGCCTATGCGGCGCGGGTGACGGCCGCGACGCTGCGCTGGCGGCTGCAGGTGCTGGGGCTGCTGCACGACCCGAAGTACGATCCCGCCGGGGCTGCCGGGCCCGTGGCGGACGCCGGGCGCTACGAATGCAAGCTCGGCTTCGCCAGCACCCATCGCTGGGCGCGTGACGCCGTGCCGCGCGGTGCCACCGTGCTCGACATCGGCTGCTCGGACGGCCATGTCGCGGCCGCGCTGGCAGGGTCCGGGTGCCGGGTGATCGGCACCGACCGCATGGCGCCGAAGGAGCCGGCGCGGCTGGCGCGGTTCCTGCTCGCGGACCTGGACGAGGGGCTGGCCGATCCCGGGGAGCGGGTGGACTACGTGCTGGCGCTCGACGTGATCGAGCACCTGCGCCGCCCGGAGCGCCTCGCCGCGGACATCCACCGGCTGGCGGCGCACAGCCGCGAACTGCGCCTCGTGGTCTCCACCGGCAACGTGGCGTTCCTGCCGGTGCGGCTGATGCTGCTGCTGGGGTGGTTCGGCAACGGGCGGCGCGGCATCCTGGACGCGACCCACACCCGGCTGTTCACGTTCCGCTCGCTGCGCCGGCTGCTGCGCGACGAGTGCTTCACGGTGGAGCGTGTCGTGGGCCTGCCGGCGCCGTTCCCGCTGGTGCTGGGCGACACCCGGCTGGCGCACGCGCTGCTGCGGCTCAACACGGCACTGATCCGGGTGTCGCGCACGCTGTTCTCCTTCCAGATGCTCATGGTGGCGCGCCCGGCGCCGACGCCGGAATGGCTGCTCGGCGACGCTCTGGCCGCCGTCGCGACGGGGCGTGAGGAGGAGATGGCGATCGCCGCGGAGTGAGGCCGGGGGTGTCGGACGGCGGATGGTCGGCAGGGCGACCCGCACGGCACGCGGGCCGGTGGCGGGTCCGGCAGGCCTGCCGGGGCGATGTCGCGGAGTCGCCCCTCAGGGCTTGCGCGGTCCCAGCCAGCGCGCGAACCAGGCCAGCGTGCGCGCCTTGGCGTCGGCGCGGTCGTGGGCGTCGTGCAGCTCGTGGCCCTGGCCGGGATAGACGACGAACTCGGTGGGCACGCCGAAGGTGTGCAGGGCGTGCCAGAACTCCTGAGTCTGCGGCATCGGGCATTCCAGGTCGCGGTCGCCGACGAACTCGAAGGTCGGCGTGCGCACCTGGCGGATGTAGGTCATCGGCGAGGAGCGGGCGTAGACCGCGGGGTCGTCGTACACGGAGGCGCCGAAATACGGGATCATCCACTGGTCGATGCCGTTCTCGCCGTAGTAGGATAGCCAGTCCGACACGCCGGCGCCGGCGACGGCGGCCTTGAAGCGCGTGGTTTGCGTCACCGCCCACATCGTCATGTAGCCGCCGTAGCTGTAGCCCATCAGGCCGAGGCCGGCGGGGTCGATGGGGGCGGCCTTCAGCGCGGCGTCGACACCGCGCAGGATGTCGCGCAGGTCGCCGTGGCCGAAGTCGCGGCGGTTGGCCAGGGTGAACGCCTCGCCCTCGCCGAAGCTGCCGCGCGGGTTGGGCAGGAACAGGTCGTAGCCGGCGTCGAGCAGCCAGCGGTCGCGGCTCTCCGTCATGAACGCCGGCGTGGACGCGGCGCCCGGGCCGCCATGCACCATCGTGATCATCTTCTGGCGCGGCGCCGCGCGGTAGGTCGCCGCGCCGGGCGTGTCCGGCCGCGCCGCCGGCTGCAGCAGCCAGCCCTGCACGGCGTGGCCGTCGCTGGTCCATTCCAGGCTGCGCGCCGCAACAGGGGCGGACAGTTCGGCGTTGGCGCGGGTTAGGTCGTGCCAGCCGCCGATCGGGCCGATCTCGATCTCCGGGGGCGCGGAGAAGGTCTCGTGGATCGCGGCCGTGGCGTGGGCGCTGCAGGTCAGGGCGTGCGACCAGCCGCCGGCGCGCAGGCTCTGCGGTCCGGACCAGAGGGCGCGCGGATGGGCGGACGGCGCGCCGAGCGAGAGCACCTGCGCGTCGGCGCCGTGCAGCGCCGTTGCGGTGAGCCCGCCGCCCGGGCAGCGCCAGTCGAGCGCCGTGACGGTGGCCGGCATGGCGGGGGTGAGGTTCACGGGCCTGGCGCCGGGGGCCGCGTCGAGCGCGAGGCTGTAGGCGTCGCCGCCGGTGGAGCCGAAGTCGCTCATGATGCCGCCGATGAACGCCACGCTGCGGCCGTCGGGCGAGACCACGGGCGACGCGAGCTGCTGCTGCGGCGGGGGCGCGTAGAGCACGCGGGGCCTGTCGTGCTCCGTGCCCTGCTCCGGGAACGCCCAGAGGCGCGCGACCCACCACTGGTTGTCGCCGTTGCCGGGGGCGGCGGTGGCCACGAAGCCGGCGCCGGCGGGGCGCCAGTCGAACTCGTAGACGTAGAGGTCGGGGGGCGAGACCAGGCGGAGGGCGGCGCCGTCGAGGATGGCGATGCGCTGCTCGTCGCTGGCCACGCCGATCTCGCCGGCGGGGGCCTCGCCCGGCTTGACCGCGCCGGCCTCCTTGTGCGCGCCCGGGGTCGCCAGCATCGCCAGCCGGCCGTCCGGGCCGTAGCGCAGTTCGCCGAGCGCGCCGTCGAAGGCGAGGCGCTGCGACAGGCCGGTGCCGTCGGGAGTGACCTCGAACACGTAGGAGCGGGAGTCGCCGGGCTGCTTCAGGACGAAGGCGAGGCGGGCGCTGTCGGGGGAGAAGGCGATGTCGCTCGGGCGGCAGTCGGGGCCGGGGGGACAGGGCAGCGCCACGGTGGCCTCGGCGCTGCCGTCGGCGTCGCGCAGCACCAGGCGGTGAACGGGCTCGTCGCCGTCGACCGCGGGCTCGTCGTGCTCGACGCTGGCGACGTGGGCGCCGTCGGGGGACAGGGCCAGGGAATCGAAGAGGCGGGGCTGGCGGGGGTCGGCGTGGGCCGCGGCGGGGGCGGCGAGCAGGGCGGCGAGGAGGAGGGCGGGCCGGGGCGTGTTCATCGCGGCATGGGACAACGGCGGGCCGGCGGGGTCAACGGAGCCGGCGGGCGCGCGGGCAGGCTGCGCCTCGCCATGGCTGTCGCGCGGGCGTCCTGCGGGGCGGGGATGTCCTGCGGGACGGGACAATCATGTCCTGCCGGGCGGGACGAAACGGGGGGTCCGGGCGGTCGGTGTCCTGCGCGGCAGGACGCGCGCCGTCGCGGAATGCGCAGAACTGTCCCATGGGGCGGGATTCAGTTCCGCGCGGCACGGCAGGACGCTGGGCGTCGGCGCGGTGCGGCTGCCGGCGGGGCGGGACCTGCCGCCTGTCTCTCGTCGGCAGCGGCCGCGGGGAGCTACCCGGCCATGATGCGTCTGCGCCGCTGCCAGGTGGCGGCCTTGCGCAGCACGCGCGACAGCTGCTCGATCGAGTACGGCTTGTGCAGCAGCTCGAAGCCGTGGGTGCCGTTCTGCGCCAGCACGTGGCTGTAGCCCGAGGTGAGCACCACCGGCAGGTCGTGGTGGTCGCGGCGTATCCGCTGGCCGAGCTCGATCCCGTCCATGCCGGGCATCACGACGTCGGAGAACACCACGTCGAAGCGGTCCGCTCCCCTGGCCAGCTCGGCCAGGGCCGCTTCCGCGCTGTCGGACCAGACGGTGCGGTAGCCGAGCTCCGCCAGGGTCTGGGTCGCGAAGCTGCCGACGTCCGCGTTGTCCTCCACCACCAGGATGCAGGCGCCGTGCCCGTCCATCGGCGGGGCGGGGTCGACGGCCTCCGGCGGCCGGACCGCCTCGGCCACGCTGGGCAGGAAGATCGTGAAGGTGGTGCCCTCGCCGACCCGGCTCTCGACGGTGACCTCGCCGCCGGACTGCTTGGCGAAGCCGAACACCTGCGACAGGCCCAGCCCGGTGCCCTTGCCGACGTCCTTGGTGGTGAAGAACGGCTCGAAGATGCGCTCCAGACGGTCGGGCGGGATGCCGCTGCCGGTGTCGCTGATGGACACTGCCACGAAGTCGCCGGTCACGGTTGGGTGCAGGCGCGTTGCGGGAATCCTGTCGACGGCCTCCACCCCGATGGTCAGCCGCCCCTTGCCACCCATGGCGTCGCGGGCGTTGACGGCCATGTTGACCAGCGCCGTGTCGAACTGGCTGGCGTCGGCGTTGACGAGGCAGGGTGTCTCCGGGAGCGCCGTGACCACCTCGACCTGCGTGCCGGTCAGCGTGCCCAGCATGTCGCCGAGGCTGCGCACGCCGTCGCAGGCGGCGAAGGTCTCCGGCCTGAGCGCCTGGCGCCGCGCGAAGGCGAGAAGCTGGCTGGTCAGCCTGGCGGCACGCTCCACGGTGTCCGAGATCGCGGCGATGTAGCGCGTCCGTCGCTCCTCGGCCAGGTTCGGCCGCTTGAGCAGGTCGGCCGAGGAGCGGATCACGGTCAGCAGGTTGTTGAAGTCGTGCGCGACGCCGCCGGTGAGCTGGCCGATGGCCTCCATCTTCTGCGACTGGCGCAGCGCGTCCTCGGTCCTGGCCAGCGCCAGGGCCTGCTCGCGCTCGGCGGTGATGTCGCGGCCGACGCCGTAGATCAGCCCCTCGAAGGGAACCGCGGTCCAGTTGATCACGCGATGGCCGCCGTCGCGCGTGCGCAGCCGGTGCTCGAAGCCGTGCAGGGACTCTCCGGCCTTCAGTCGCTCGCGGCCCCGCTGCGTCGCGTCCAGGTCGTCCGGGTGCTGCAGCCAGCACGTGGTGCGGCCGGCGATCTCCGCCTCGCTCCAGCCCAGGATGGCGGTCCAGGCCGGGTTCACGCTCAGCCAGACGCCGTCCGCGGTGGCGACGCCCAGCATGTCGCGGCTCAGGCGCCAGATGCGGTCGCGCTCGCGGGTGCGCTCCTCGACGCGGCGTTCCAGGTCCTGGTTGAGCCGGGCCAGCGCCGTCGCCTGCTCCCTGGCCACCGTGATGTCCTGGGCGATGCCCGCCCAGCGGACCGGGCGGTCCTGCGCGTCGTGCTCGAACTCCGCCTTGCGCGAGATCCAGCGCAGCTCGCCCGTGTCGGGCCGCCGGATGCGGTAGGTGGCGTCGTGCACCGCCTGGCCGACGCTGCGCGACGCGTCGGTGGACATGGAGCCCGTGTCCTCGGGCAGGACGAGCGCCTCGATCTCGCTGGCCGGGAAGAGCTCGCGCACCGGCACGCCGTAGAGCCGGCAGAATTCCGGCGTCGGGTGCAGCACGCCTTCAGGGATGGCGACCCAGAACGCGCCGATGTTGCCGGCCTCCTGGGCCTGGCGCAGCCAGCGTTCCGACTGCTGCAGCGCCTCCTCCGCCTGACGGCGCGCGGTGATGTCGCTGGCGGCCCCGAACCATTCGGTGATGGCGCCCCCGGCGTCCAGCAGCGGTGTCGCCCGGGACAGGACCCAGCCGACGGTGCCGTTGGCCAGGCGCACGCGGTGTTCCAGGTGGTAGGGCGTCCCCGTGGCGATGGCGCGCCCGATCTCCGCCTCGACGCGGGGCCGCTCGTCCTCGGGAATGTAGTCGGCCAGCCAGTTCCGGTTTGCGGCGTCGGTGTCCGCCAGGAAGCCGCCGCCGGTCAGCTGGCGCAGCTCGCTCCAGTCGGCGCTCAGCGAGTAGAGCACCTCGGACGAGGCGCGGACGAAGGCCTCGGTGCGGCGTGTCGCATGCAGCACCTGCAGGCGGTCCACCGCGGCTGCGAGCAGGTTGGCGTAGGTCCGCAGGAACGAGATGTCGTTCGCGTCGAAGCGGCGCGGCGAGCGGCTGTCGACCTGGAGCACGCCGTAGTGCGGCCGGTCCCTGCCACCGATGATGACGACGTTGGCCAGGGCCCTGACGCCGTTGTCGTGCAGGAAGGCCGGGGTCGTGAAGCGCGTCTCGTGCGCGAGGTCGGGCGAGATGACGGGCTCGTCGGTGCGCAGCGCGTGGCCCTCCGACGAGGACTCGCTGGCCTCGATCCGGGTGTGGCCGACCACGCCGGGCTTCCAGCCCACGCCGGCGCGGACCAGCAGGGTCCGGCCGTCTGCCTGCAGCTCGAGCACCTTGGCCAGGTCGGTGCCGAGCGCCTCGCCGACGAGCCTGCAGGATTCCTGCAGGATCTCGTCCAGGCTCTCGGAGCGCAGGGCGAACTCGCCGAAGCGCGCCAGCGTGGTCTGCTGGCGCAGACGGGCGGCGACATCGGCCTCGGGGGCGGGAGCCGCGCCCTGATCCTGGTCAGGCATCGGGCCGCATGCCGGGCGCAGGCTGCCGGCCCTGGATCCGGGCGTCCCGTTCCGTTGGGGGCCGCGGGGCGGCGCATGCGGCCCCGCCCGCCGTCGTGCGGCGGCCCGGCGATGCCTTGCCGACAGGGCGCGCGGGCGGCCCTGCCGAGGCGAGGTGGAGGATGTGCTGCGCGGCCATGCGGCAAGAATGCCACCGGGTCGTGGCAGGTGTCACCTTGTGTCGGCCCGCTTCGTTCCCGGGCCTGGAACACGATGGCGGTGTTCCGGCCCGCCGGGACACAATCGCGCGTCACACCCATCCCCGCGGGAAACGCTCCGGCTCCTGGTTTCGCCGGGCATCCCTGTCCGGGTCCGACAGGTGGCCTTGGGCGGGTGGACGATGCCCCGGGGCTGCCGCGGCCCTGGTGCCAGCCCGTTGGTGCAGTCAGGACGACAAGACCCTTCTTTTTCTGGAGAAAAAGAAGCAGACAGGCCTTGCCCATCGGGCTCCGGGCGCGCGGGCGATTCCGGAGCCCAATCGGCAAGGTTCTTTAGTTCTTTCTTTCAAGAAAGAACATGCTTTCCTTTCGTCCAGGCACAGGAAATCGGGGCTGACAGCTCCATGCCCGGCCGTGGGGCGGGCGCGTCGATGCCGCCTTGCGCGCGATCGCGGGATGCGCCTGGATGTGCCCGGCGTGACGGCCGGGCCGGACGGCTGCCGCAAGTCGGGGCGACCATCAGGGCGGAGGTGTTGCAGTGCTCGATCGGACCAGCCTGCCTGCTGCCGCCGTGCTGGCGGCGATCCTCGTGTCGGGAGCCGTCCCGTCGCGGGCGGCCGACCACCTGACGGCGGATCAGGTGCGCGCGGCCGTGGCGGCGGCGCCTGCGGGCGGGGCCGACCTGTCGGGCCGGGACATGAGCGGCGACGACCTGACGGACCTGGACCTGACGGGTGCCCACCTCGCGAAGGCGAACCTGTCCGGCGCCAACCTGCACGGCGTGAAGCTGGTCGGCGCGGACCTGACCGGCGCCGACCTGGGCGGGGCGGACCTGACGTTCGCCTGGATCGTCAGGGCGCGGTTCGACCACGCCAGCCTGCGCGGCGCGACGCTGCAGACCGTCGTGACCTCGCGGGCCATGGACAACACGGCCGACCAGGCGGCGAGCTTCGTGGGCGCGGACCTGTCCGACTCGCGCACCACCGTGCATTTCAGCTTCGACGACCTGCGCGGCGCGAGCTTCGCGCATTCCCACATGTCCGCGGTGATCGCCAACCAGTCGATGGGCCTGCTGCGCACCGAGTTCATGAGCTGCGACCTCGACGGCGCGAGCTTCGAGGGCGCCGAGCTGGGGCACAACCTGTTCCGCTTCGCCAAGCTGAAGAACGCGGACTTCAGGGGGGCGGACCTGACGTTCGCGGACTTCACCGGCGCCTACCTCGACGGCGCGGACTTCACCGGGGCGAAGCTGGGCAAGGCGACGTTCCGGGGCGCGAGCCTGGCCGGCAGCAAGGGGCTCGACCAGGTCGCGGCGGCGCAGGCCGACTAGCGGTTGTTGTGAATCGTGCGGCCCTGGCCTCGGGCACCGCGGCGGGAAGAAAGCGTGTTTTTTCTTGAAAGAAAGAACCAAAGAACTTTTGCAAATGGGTTCCGGAGCCGCCCGCGCGTTCGGAAACTTATGGGCAAAGTCTTTTTGCTTCTTTTTCTTCAGAAAAAGAAGAGTCTTGCTTGCTTGCCTGATGCAGCGGGCCGGGCCGTCCCCCGCGTCCTGTCAGGCGAGGCCGGTGCCGCCCGTGGCGCCGTAGGTCTCGCCGGTGATGTAGCTCGCCTCCTGCGAGGCGAGGAACACGTAGAGGGGCGCGGCCTCCACCGGCTGGCCGGGGCGTCCCAGGGGGACAGCGCTGCCGAACTTCTCGATCGCGTCCTGCGGCTGGCCGCCGGAGGGCTGCAGGGCGGTCCAGAACGGTCCGGGCGCCACGGCGTTCACGCGGATGCCCTTCTCGATGAGCTGCTTGGCCAGGACCTTGGTGAAGGTGATGATCCCGGCCTTGGTGGTGGCGTAGTCCAGCAGGATCTCGGGCGCCTTGTAGGCCACGACGGAGGCGGTGTTGATGATGGCGCTGCCGGCCGGCAGGTGCGGCACCGCCGCCTTGGAGATCCAGAACATCGCGTACAGGTTGGTCTTGAGGGTGCGGTCGAACTGCTCGGCGGTGATGTCCTCGATGCTGCCCTGGTTGGTCTGCTTGCCGGCGTTGTTGACCAGGATGTCCAGGCCGCCGAGGCCCTGGACGGCGCGCGACACCAGCGACTCGCAGAACCCGGGGTCGGTGATGTCGCCGGGCAGGCACAGCGCCGTGCGGCCTTCGGCCTCGATCAGCGCGGCGATGCTCCTGGCGTCGGCCTCCTCCTGCGGCAGGTAGCACAGGGCGACGTCGGCGCCTTCGCGGGCGAAGGCGATCGCCGCGGCGGCGCCGATCCCGGAGTCCGCCCCCGTCACCAGCGCCTTGCGGCCGGACAGGCGGCCGTGTCCGGCGTAGCTGGTCTCGCCCTGGTCCGGCTTCGGGTCCATGGCCGCGGCAGAGCCGGGTGCGCCCTGCGGCTGGCGCGGGAACGGCGGCCGGGGATACTGGCTGCGCGGGTCCTGCATGCGCAGGCGTTCGCTCGTGGGATCGCTCATCGTCTCGTCCTCGTTCGGGTTGGGGGACAGGGTTCCGGGCAGACAAGGCACCGGCGGCGCTGGCGTTCCCGCCGGCCTTCTGAACCATGCGTGTGCGCTGCGCGTGCGGCCTGCGTGCCGGTCGCGTCGGGCAGGCGCGACGTGGCGGCGCCGCCGCGCCCGGAGCGGCGGAGGCTACAGCTCGCCGCGCGCGGCCAGCGCCTTGATGCGGTCCGCGGTGCGCATGCCGAGCGCGGTGATGGTGAGCGACGGGTTCACGCCGCCCATCGTCGGCATCACCGAGCCGTCGCACACCCACAGGTTCGGGATGTCCCAGCTGCGGCAGTCCGCATCGACCACGCTGGTGCGCCGGTCCGCGCCCATGCGCGCCGTGCCGCCGAGGTGGTTGGTGTCGTTCTCCTGGCGGAAGATATCGGTGGCGCCCACCGCCTCCAGGCTGGTCTGCATCTGTCCCAGCGCGTGCTGGATCATCGCCTTGTCGTTGTCGCCCCAGCTGTAGGTGACGCGCGCCACGCGCAGGCCGTATTGGTCGACGTCGTCGGCGAGGGTGACGGTGTTGTGCTCGTAAGGCAGCATCTCGCCCACCATCTTCAGCCCGACCTGGTGGTTGTACTTCTCCATCTCGTCGACCAGCGCCTGGCCCCACAGGCCGCGCGAGCCGGTCTGCACCGTGACCCACTCGATCGGCAGCGGCCCCTGCGCCATCCAGCAGTAGCCGCCGTGGAAGTCCTTGCGGTCGTCGTAGTTCCAGTGCTCGGTGATCGACAGCGACGGCGGCCCCTTGTTCCAGCGCACCTCCTCCTGCATCGTGCCGAACACCGCCTGGTTGGACTGCGTCATCAGGTTCTTGCCCACCAGCCCGGAGCTGTTGGCCAGCCCGTCGGGGAAGCGGTCCGTCGCGGACGCCAGCAGCAGCCGCGGCGTTTCCACCGCGTAGCCCGCGACGACGACGTTGCGCGCGCGCTGGAACCGCCAGCGCCCTTCACGGTGGTAGTGCACCCCGCTCGCCCGGCCGTCGGCACCCACCTCGATCCGGCCGACCATCGCGAGGTCGCGGATCTCCGCCCCTGCCTGAACTGCCCTCGGAATGAACGTGACGAGCTGGCTCTGCTTGGCGTTGGTCGAGCAGCCGAACCGGCAGAAGCCGCGGTAGACGCACGGCGGCGCCTTGCCGCGCGGCGCGGACACGGTGGCCAGCGGCGTCGGCGTCCACTTCATCCCCATCGCCTCGGCGCCGCGGCCGAGCAGCTCGGCCGCCCCGTTCAGCTCGTGCGAGCGGTACGGGTAGCGCGGCCGCTTCGGGCCCCACGGGTAGTTCACCGGGCCGGATATTTTGAGCGCCTGCTCCGCGCGGTCGTAGTACTGCCACATCTCCCGCCAGTCGAGCGGCCAGTCCGCGCCGTAGCCGAGTGTGGAGCGCGACCTGAACCAGTCCGGCCGGAAGCGCAGCGACACCATCGCGAAGTGCACGGTGCTGCCGCCGACCGCCTTGCCGCTGTTCTTGCCGCCCATCACCATCGGGTTGGCGCCGTCGACCACGCGCTCGTCGGTCCAGTAGAGCTTGTTCTGCTCCTGCTCGTCGGAGGCGAACTCCTGGATCGGGCGGAACCACGGCCCGGCGTCCATGCCGACCACGGAGAAGCCGCCTTCCGCCAGGCCGGAGATCAGCGGCCCGCCCCCTGCCCCGGTGCCGATCACCACGAAGTCGACGACCTCGTCGTCGCCGAACTGGCGCATCGGCATCCAGCCGTCCTCGCGGAACACGTCGGGCGCACGACCGTGGGCACCGCGCGGCGCGTCGAACGGGCCGGGCTGCGGCTCAGCCGACACGGTCGTTCTCCCGGCGCGCCCGCGCTTCCTGCCCGGGATGCGCCTCTGCCGCCTCCCACGGGTCGCGCCGGTCGAGCTGCATCCGCACGTAGCCGCGCGGGCTCGCCGGGCCGCCGAAGCCGATCTCGCTCCAGGCGATCGGGTGGGCGTAGTAGGCGTGGGTGATGTCGGCGACCACCCGGTGCTCGAAGAACGGCTTGCACGGCATGGCGCCCCACGCCGGCGAGGTCAGCTCGCCCTTCTGCATGCGGCCCAGCAGCGCGTCCTGCGCCGCGGCCGTCAGCTCGTGGAACCGCGCGCCGTGCGCGTCCCGTGCTTCCTGGTCCAGCGCCGCCAGGCCCAGGCGCCACGCCTGGCCCTGGTCGGGCAGCGAGGCGTAGCGGTAGCCGTCCTGGTGGTTGTCCGTGATCTTGGCGTCGACGTGCGCGGGCAGCGGGATCGTCGCCCCGGTCTCGGGCTGCGGCATGATCCGCGCGCACACCGCGCCCAGGGTCTGCCATTCCGCGGCGTCGAAGAAGCGCGGCTCGCGCGGCACGGCGAGTCGGGCGTGCACCACCTTGCGGGTGACCTCGTTCCACGACGGGGAGAACTGCTTGTCCATCACGTCGTAGCCGGGGTAGCGGTCCGAGCGGTGGCCGTCCGCGGTGTGGTCGTGGCCATGGTCGTGGTCAGTCATCAGGGTGGTCCTCCAGCAGGCCGAGGGCGGCAAGGCCGGCGAGCGCTAGGCCGGTGAAGCTTGGCGGCGCCGGCACCGGCGGCCCGTTCAAGACGTTCTGCGTCCAGTTCCGCCAGCCGCCCATCTGCCGGGCGATGCCGCGCAGGTGGAAGCCGGCGCCCACCCAGCCCATCAGCGCGGTCAGCCACAGCCAGGCGCGCACCCAGGGCCGGCGCTGCCCGCTGCGCCCGAGCACGACCATGCCCATCGCTGCGGCGGCCAGCGGCGGGATGCTGACCGGCGCGTACATGAAAGGGTTCTGGAAGGCGCCGCGGAAGTGCAGCAGGCCCGCCTCCGCCATGGTGCCGAGCAGGCCCACGCCGGTCGCGGCGCCGACGACGCGCCCTGCGGCCAGGCCGAGGATGGTGGGCGAGGTGCCCGGCGTGGTGTCGCGCACCCGCTCTGCGAGGAAGCCCAGGCCCCCGGACAGGGCGAGCGCCGCCGGGGCGCCGAGCGGGGCGGCGTAGAACATATTCTGCCAGTTGAAGCCGCCCGGCCTGCGCGCCACGTTCCAGACGTGGAAGCCGGTGCCCACCACGCCGGTCGCCGCGGCCAGCAGGTAGACGCCGTCGCGCACCCGGTGCGCCGCCGGCCTGGAGTCCGCGTTGCCGTGCGCGCTGACCGCGAGCGACAGGCTGGCGGTGACCAGCGGCGTGACCATCGCCCGGTTGTGGAACGCGCCGCGGTAGTGCTCCACCGCGCTGTCGGCCAGCACGGAGGCGGCCAGCAGTCCGGCAGCGCGGTTCAGCCGACGCGCCGCATGCACCGCGGCGCTCGGGTCGAGCCGGTCCGGCGCGCTCGACAGCACGGCGGGCAGCGGGATCGGCAACGCCGGACGCCGCGCGGCCGGACGGCGCGGCCCGCGCGTCAGTGCCAGTCCGCCCAGCCCGAGCGCCGCCAGTCCGGAGGTGGCCAGCGCCAGAGTGTCGCGTGTCATTCCCTGTCTCCCGCGCCGACGGCGAAGCGTTCGGCGTCCTGTGTCTTGAGGGTCAGGCCGAGGCCGGGCCGGTCCGGGTCCGGCGCGATGGCGCCGCCTCTCGGCACCGGGGCGCCGTCGAACAGCATCCGCTCGATGCGCACGTGGTCGTGGAACCATTCGCAGTGCCGGAAGCGCGGCGCCGCGGCGCCGAGGTGGCGGTGCAGCGCAGGGGCGCAGTGCGCCGACAGGTCGACATGGTGCGCGTCGGCCAGCGCGGCCGCCTGCAGGAAACCGGTCACGCCGCCGCAGCGCGTCGCGTCCGCCTGCAGCACGTCGACCGCGCCGGCCTCCAGCATGCGTCGGAAGTATCCGGGGACGTAGCCGTACTCGCCCGCCGCCACGTCCATGCGCGCCGGCGCGCGGTCACGCACCCGGCGCAGCCCCGCCAGGTCGTCCGACGACACCGGCTCCTCGAACCATGCCACGCCCTGCCCGTCCGCGAACACGGCCGCGAGCCGCAGCGCCTCCTTGACCGAGTATGCCCCGTTCGCGTCCACGAACAGGGTCGCCTCGCCGATCGCCGACTTGGCCGCGGCGACGCGGGCCGGGTCGCGCTCCGGCTCGGTGCCGACCTTCATCTTCACCCAGGCGCAGCCGTCGCGTTCCACCCAGCCGGACAACTGCTCCGCCAGACGGCGGTCGTCGTAGCTGGTGAAGCCGCCGCTGCCGTAGATCGGCACGGTGTCGCGCCAGCGGCCGAGCAGGCCGGCCAGCGGCACGCCCAGCAGCCTCGCCTTGAGGTCCCACAGCGCGACGTCGACCGCGGAGATCGCGCAGGCCGCGATGCCCTCGCGCCCGAGATTGCGCACCTTGTCCTGCATCGCCCGCCATGCGCCCTGCGGGTCCAGGGCGTCGCGGCCCTGCGCCACCGCGGCCAGGGTGTGCGCGATCAGGCCGGCGGCGGAACGGTCGGCGTAGCTGTAGCCCACGCCCTCCTGGCCGCCGCCGTGCGCGTGCGCCACGACGATCGTGGTCTGCGTCCAGGCCGCCGTGCCGTCGGCCTCCGGCGCGTCCGTGGGAACGGTGAAGGCCTGCGCCCGCACCGTCTCGATCCGCACGTCCATCATTCGCTCAGTGCTTGCCGGGCAGCACGCCGGCAAGCATCTCCCTGGCGCTGTTGACCAGCACGCTGCCCAGCTCCGGCTCGTTGCCCATCATCTTCATGAAGTTCGCCGCGTCCTTGACCGTGATGTGTGGTGGCAGCGGTGGCACGTTCGGGTCGGCGTAAATGTTGAGGATCACCGGCCGGTCCGCCGACAGCGCCTCGTCCCAGGCGGCGCCGATCTTCTCCGGGTCGCGCACCACGATCCCCTTCAGCCCGAGCAGCTCGGCGTAGCGGTCGTAGGCGAAGTCCGGGATGCTCTGCGTGGACTCGGTCTTGCCCGAGCCGAGCTGCACCCGCTCCTCCCAGGTCACCTGGTTGAGATCCTGGTTGTTCAGCACCATCACGACCAGCTTCGGGTTCGACCACTCCTTCCAGTACTTGGAGATGGTAATCATCACGTTCAGCCCGTTCATCTGCATCGCGCCGTCGCCGATGAACGCGATCACCGTGCGCTCGGGGAACGCCATCTTCGCCGCCACCGCATACGGCGTGGCGCAGCCCAGCGACGCCAGACTGCCCGACAGCGAGCCCATCATGCCACGACGCATCCTGATGTCGCGCCCGTACCAGTTCGCCACCGAACCGGCGTCGCCAGTCATGATGCAGTTCTCCGGCAGACGCTTGGACGCCTCCCAGAAGATGCGCTGCGGGTTGATCGGGTCCGCCGGCTGCATCGCGCGCGCTTCCAGCGTCTTCCACCACGACGCGATGCCCTTCTCTATGCCGTGCCGCCAGGAGTCCGCCTTCTTCTGCTCCAGCAGCGGCAGCAGCGCCTTCAGCGCCGTGGCGCTGTCGCCGACCATGCTGACCTCCATCGGGTAGCGCAGGCTGAGCATCGCGCCGTCGAGGTCGATCTGCACGCCACGCGCGTGGCCGGGCGGCGGCAGGAACTCGCTGTACGGGAACGAGGAACCGACCATCAGCAGGGTGTCGCACTCCTGCATCAGGTCCCACGACGGCTTGGTGCCGAGCAGGCCGAGGCCGCCGGTGACCCAGGGCAGGTCGTCCGGCAGCACCGCCTTGCCGAGCAGCGCCTTGGCCACGCCCGCCTGCAGCTTCTCCGCCACCGCGATCACCTCGTCGGTGGCGCCGAGCGCCCCGGCGCCGACCAGGATCGCCACCTTCTTGCCGGCGTTGAGCACCGCCGCCGCCTCGTGCAGCACCGCCTGGTCCGGCATCTGCGCCGGCCCCGCGTAGCCCACGCCGGTGTGGGTGGTGCCGTGCACCAGCGGCGGGTCCTTGTACGCCAGCTCCTGCAGGTCGTTGGGGATGATCACCGCGGTGACGCTGCGCCGCGCGGAGGCGATTCGCACCGCGCGGTCGATGCAGTGGCGAATCTGTGCGGGCTCGGTCGCGGTCACCACGTAGTCGCTGGCCACGTCCTTGAACAGCGACTGCAGGTCGACCTCCTGCTGGTAGTGCGCACCGATCGCGGTGCGGGCCTGCTGGCCCACGATGGCCACCACCGGCACATGGTCCATCTTCGCGTCGTACAGCCCGGTCAGCAGGTGGATCGCCCCGGGGCCGGAGGTCGCGTAGCAGAGGCCGACCTGGCCGGTGAACTTGGCGTGCGCAGAGGCCATGAACGCGGCCATTTCCTCATGGCGCACCTGGACGTAGGCCATGCTGGACTTGGCGCGCTCCAGCGCAAGGTCGAGCCCGCCGACGCCGTCTCCGGGGTAGCCGAAGACGCGCTTCAGCCCCCACTCGTTGAGGCGATGCCATACGAAGTCGCTGACGGTCATGCTCATCGGGGCTCTCCGCGTCGGATCGGTCCTCCCCGGCCTGGACCCGCCGGGAATGTCCCTAATACGCTCTAGGCGACGGTGCGTTGCCAGACGCGGGGCGCTCACGTTTGCGAAAGCTTGTCACGGCTGCGAGAACCCGACCGGCTTGTGCAGCGCTGGGCGGCAGGGACAGGGAGGGGCTTTCCATGACCGGGGTTCATGTCGAGGTCGTTCTGGACGCGCAAGCCGCGATCGGCGAGTCGCCGACCTGGTGCGCCGCGCAGTCCGCCCTGTACTGGATCGACGTCAAGCAGCCGGCGCTGCACCGCCTCCACCCCGCGAGCGGTGCCGCGCGATGCTGGCCGGTGTCCTCCGACATCGGCGCGTTCGCACTCGACGAGGATCTCGGCGGCGCGGTGGTGGCGTTGCGCACCGGCCTGTTCCATCTCGACCTCGCGTCCGGGGAACAGACGCTGCTGTCGCCGCCGCCGTTCGATCCGGCGCTGCACCGTTTCAACGAGGGCGCCTGCGACCCGCAGGGGCGGTTCTGGCTCGGCGTCATGTTCGACCCGCTGCAGCCCGGCGCGTGCGCCCCGGTGGCGGGCGCGATGCAGAGCTACACCCGGGCCGGCGGGCTGCGCGCCGAGCCGGACGCGGCCGAGCTGCACAACGGCATGGCGTGGAGCCCGGACGGCCGTCGCTTCTTCGTGTCGCACAGTCAGGCCGGGATCGTCTGGAGCTTTGCCGTCGCGGACAACGGGACGATCGGCGGGCGACGGACCTTCGCCACCGTGCCCGAGGCGGACGGCATCCCGGACGGGGCGGCCTGCGACACCGACGGCGGCTACTGGTGCGCGCTGCACGGGGGCTGGCGGCTGCGCCGCTACACCCGCGACGGCGCGGTGGACCGCGACATCGCGCTGCCGGTCAGCCAGCCGACCATGTGCGCCTTTGCCGGCGAGGACCTCGACGTGATGTACGTCACCAGCGCGGCGCACGGCCTGTCCGCGGAGCAGCGTCGAGCCGAGCCGCTTGCGGGGGCGCTGCTCCGGCTGCGGCCAGGCCGGACGGGGGTTGCGCGTCGCTGCACCGTCGGGGGGTGAGTTGGCGCGGGGCGGCGGCGGGCATGGGCGACGCTGTGGACAGCCGTATCGAGGTGACCAGCCTTTTGTGTCGGATTGGAAAGCAAGCGTCTTCTTTTTCTGAAGAAAAAGAAGCAAAAAGACCTTGCCTGTAGAAGGTATTTTTGATCTTTCATTCCTGATTTCCTGCGTCGTGGCAGGAAGAAGATATGCTCTTTCTTAAAAGAAGAAATTAAAGAACGTTCGCCCATTGGGCTCCGGCGCCACCAGCGCGCTCAGAACCCAATGGGCAAAGTCTTTTTGCTTCTTTTTCTTCAGAAAAAGAAGACTCTTGCCTTCCTGCCCAAAGCAGCGAGCTGCCACGAAATCCGCAACGGCCTTTAGGGCTACGGGCGCGCTGGTGACGGTGGATATCGGCATCTGGCCGAATCCATCGGCGCCTGTCGTCCTGGCCTGCGTCTCAGGGCGTTCGGGGCCGGGCAGCCGGTCCAGGTTTCCGGCGGCGAGCCTTGGACGGAGCCTCGGCCCGGCTTTCCTGCCGCTTTCGTTACGCCTGGCGCGCGTCCGCCGCCCGGAGCACGGCGTCGACCATGCGGTCCGCGTCGGCGTTGCGCGTGCGGTGGTTGACGATGCAGGCGCGGATCACGGTGCGGCCGGCGATGCGGGTGGTGGACGGCACGGCGTCGCCGGACTCCTGGACGTCGGCGGCGAGGTCGGACTGCAGGCGGTCGGAACCGTGGCGGAGGCGGAAGCACACCACGTTGAGGGCAACCGGGGCGCACAGCTCCAGGCGCGGCTCGGCCGCGATGCGGTCGGCGAGGTGGCGGGCGACGGCGCAGCACTGGTCCACCACCTGGCCGAGACGGTCGGCGCCGTAGGTGCGCAGCGTCATCCAGACCTTGAGCGCGCGGAAGCCGCGCGACAGGTCGGGGCCGAGATCGCAGGGCCAGGGGTGGCCGGCGGCGAGGCCGCGGTCCTCGCGGTGCAGGTAGGCGAGGTCCTGGGCGAAGGCGTCGGCCTGGGCGCCGGGGTGGCGCACCAGCACGCAGCCGGCGTCGTAGGGGACCTGCGCCCATTTGTGGAAGTCGAAGGCGACGCTGTCGGCGCGCTCGATGCCGGCGAGCAGGGGTCGCAGCGTGGGCGACAGCGCGGCCATGGCGCCGAACGCGCCGTCGACGTGGAACCACAGGCGCTCGGCCTCCGCGAGGTCGGCGAGGGCGGCGAGGTCGTCGATCGCGCCCACGTCCACGGTGCCGGCGTTGCCCACGACCAGGAACGGCCGCAGCCCGGCCGCGCGGTCGGCGGCGATGCGGGCGGCGAGCAGGTCGGGGCGAATGCGGTGGGCGGCGTCGACGTCGACCAGGCGCAGGGCGTCGGTGCCGAGGCCCGCCATGTCCATCGCGCCGGCGATGCAGCCGTGCACGCCGGCGGCCGCGTAGGCGGTGAGCGGCGCGCCCGCGAGGCCTTGGCTGCGGACCGCGGGGCCGAGGGCGGCGCGGCGGGCGGTGAGGACTGCGACGAGGTTGGCGAGCGAGGTGCCGGTGACCAGCAGGCCGGTGGTCTCCGGCGGCAGGCCGAGCAGCTCGGCGGACCAGCGGATCACCTGGCGCTCGATCTCGATCGGCGCCTGGTCGCGGCCGCCAAGGTTGGCATTCAGGGAACCGGCGAGGAGCTCGGCGAGCATGCCGACGGGGGTGCCGCCGCCGTGGACCCAGCCCATGAAGCCGGGGTGGAGGTTGCCGGTGGCGTGGGGGCGGATGGTGGTCTGGAACTCGGCGTAGACGGTGGCGGGGTCGGTGGGGGTTCTCGGCGCGGGGGTGTGGAGGGAGGCGCGGAGGGGGGCGGGCATGGGCTGCCAGACGGGGGAGTCGCGGAGGTCCTCGATGTGGGCGAACGCGTCGTCGAGCATGCGGTGGCCGAGGGCGCGGAGAGCGGTCCAGTCGGGGGGGTCGAGGGTGGGGTTTGTGACGGTGGTGGTGGGGGGGGGCATGGGGGTGTCGGGCATGGGGGTGGGCTCCGGGCGGGGCGTGCGGCGAGGCGATGGCACAAACCGGAGTGGGGGGAAAGGAAAGCGCGCGCTTTCTTCGATACCTTCACCAAAGATGGCTGAGCTGATAAGCCAGGGCCGCACGAACACGGCCAGCGTCGCGCCTGACAAACCACTGGCATATATATCGAGGTTTGATATATGTTCAGCTATGCCGATATCCTCTTTCTGGTCGAGCGCGCTGGCGTCTACCAGATGGAATGTGGCTGGCAGGTGGTCATACGTGCTGACTTCGTCGATCCAACGCCGCAGCAGCCGCATGGGCTCGACTATGCGCTCATTCTTCAAAACGAACGCGGACATCGGATTTTCGGGTATGACAATACTCACGCTTATGACGGTGCGGAAACAGATGACCGCTGGGATCATGAACACCGTGTCGGACAAGTTGGACAACGGTTTCGACATGAATTGACCTCGTTCAGCGAGCTAATCACTCGCTTTTTCGAGGTGCTTGTTGGTCACTGCGTCGCTTTAGGCGTCTCTTCAGACTTCATCGTGGAAGACGATCATGGCTAAGGTAATTTCGGCAAACAGAATGCGCGACAGGTTGCTTGTGCCGGTCAGGCCGTCTGAAGTGAGCGATGATTGGGTGCGTGTGCTCGGCGTTCCCGGACACCGCGAACTGCTCGGGCTGATTGCACGTCATAGCCCGTCGAGCATCGGTGCTCTTGCCGAGCTTGCCGACCGTGCTCAGCCCAATATCAGCCGCGCGCTTGTAGCTTTAGTCGGAAGCGGGCTTGTGACGCTCGAAGTGAACGGCAGGTGCTCGATCCCCCGCATCACCGAAAGCGGCGCTGGCCGCGTGCGTGAATTCGGGCTGTTGGGAGAAGTCAATGTAGTCTCCAGCTCATCTGCACCCAATGATCTGTTCTCGATAGAGATTGATTCTGATCAAGAATTCGGCAGCGATGCTCTTACAGGAACTCTCACGACTTGGCTGTGGCTTACCTCGGCCAAAGAGAAAACCCCTGCGCGATTCCATGGCGACCTCGATGCGCTCGCCCGCCGGGTGTTGGAGAACTGGTGGCGGCTGAACTACCGACGCGACGCCCCGTTCCGGCTCTGGGATTTCACGATCGAGGAGCGTGCCGGTGCGCCCTTTGCGCTGAGCGCAACGGTGCAAGGCGCGCAAATGCGTCTTCAGGCACGTGGCACGCCTGAGTGCGCCCTGGATTTAGCACATGGGTCGCGCGTGTTTGCTGTGAGCACCCTTGAGGAGAAGCTTCTCGACGAACTGATCCGCCCCCTGGCTTCTCGCCATTGGCTTGCAGGGCGCAGTGCGCGTCCGCTGCATGCCCTCCTGAGCCGGATCGACGACTCGCGTGGGCAACCGGCGGAACGCGCCTTCTGCCGCACTGCCGGCGCGCTTGGGCTGTCACCCTATGATCTGGCCGATGAGCGTGCTGCACAAATCCGGGAGCTTATCGACCTTATCGATGATGAGGATGCGAGGCTGGATTTCAGTTCGGCAGTGCTGGGCGACGCGCTTGGCGAAGGGCAGTCATGGACCCGGCAGGAGATGGGGAAATTCCGGGATCAAAATGCGATGCCTGTGCTGACAGCGCTTCGCGAAGCTATTGCACCGGGGTTCAATGCCACAGCGCGGCCATATCGCCAGGGGTACGTGCTTGCTCAGAGCGCTCGCGACTATTTGGGCCTGAGTGAGGCCGTGTCCGTCGATGGGGTCGCCGGGATTGCGAATCTCTTTGGCGTGCATGGCGGTCTTGGTCTCAGCGCCGACGCGCCGGGCACGTTGCGCGCGTTCCAGAGCGTCGCAGGCAACGCGCCTACCTTCGTCGTCGAGAACGAAGGACCGAGAAACACTGCTTTTACGCTCGCCCGGGGCGTTGGAGACTTCCTTGCGTTTGGCAGTCGGGCTTCATGTGTCGCAGGCATCTACACCGATCGCCAAGCTGTCGGTCGGGCCTTTGCTGCCGAGTTCATGGCTCCTCGCAGTGCCGTCCAGAAAATGGTCGAAAACGACGATCAGCCAATGTCTCGGATCGCCGACCATTTCGGCGTGTCGCATTCGGTGGTAAGTCGCCAGTACGAGAATGTTGGAGCTTGAATGCTTACAGCCGGGGACCATTCCGGGTGCGTTCTCTCAATTCAGGCAAGGACTCTGCTGGTAATAGTCGCTTCAGCACGCCGACAGAACTTTTCGTGAAAACAAAGGTTTAGGGCCTATTCGACGTCGAAACTCGCAACGATAATTGTCGAGCAAGCCCTAAGTCAAATCGCTCAACCCGGTTTACTCTGCTCGTTTGAGGCGGCGTTGTCGACAATCGCCCGACTGTCCGCTCTCACCGGACTTGGCCACGCCAGGGTTTTTTGAGACATCCTCTTTGGAAGGCCGGTCCAGGGGGGCTCCCCCTGGCGGGGTTCGGGGCAGAGCCCCGACCTTGCTGCCTTTCTCCTGCCACTGCCGCGGTGCACCATCGCCTTTGCACGGTGAGGGTTGGGCGATGTTCTTCGAGGGATTCGCGCTGCGGTCGGTCGAGGTGCCCGGCGGCGCGCTGCGGGTGCGGGTGGGCGGGTCGGGGCCGCCGGTGCTGCTGCTGCACGGCAACCCGCAGACGCACGCGATGTGGCACCGCGTGGCGCCGGCGCTGGCGCGGACCCATACGGTGGTGTGCCCGGACCTGCGTGGCTACGGCGGGAGCTTCAAGCCGCCGGCGTCGGGGGACCACGCGGCGTACGGCAAGCGGGCGATGGCGGGGGACATGGGGGCGCTGATGGACGCGCTGGGGTTCGCCTCGTTCGCGGTGGCGGCGCACGACCGGGGGGCGCGGGTGGCGCACCGGCTGGCGCTGGACGCGCCGGCGCGGGTGGAGCGGCTGGCGGTGCTCGACATCGTGCCGACGGTGGAGCAGTTCGAGCGGGCCGACATGGCGTTCGCGCTCGGCTACTACCACTGGTTCTGGTTCGCGCAGCCGCATCCGAAGCCGGAGTCGGTGATCAATGCGGCGCCGGACGAATGGTTCGCGGCGCACACCTCGCGCGACGAGCCCGGGGCGTGCGCGGAGCCCGACTTCTTTGCGCCCGAGGCGCTGGCGGACTACCTGGCGGCGGCGCACGACCCGCGGATGATCACGGGCATGTGCGAGGACTACCGGGCGGCGGCGTCGATCGACCTGGTGCACGACCGGGCGAGCCGGCTGGACGGGGAGCGGGTGCGCTGCCCGATGCTGGTGCTGTGGGGGGCGAAGGGGCGGATCGGGGGATGGTACGACCCGCTGTCGCTGTGGCGGGAGTACTGCGCGGGGCCGGTGAGCGGCGGGGCGGTGGCGTCCGGGCACTACCTGGCGGAGGAGGCGCCGGGGGAGGTGCTGGGGTGGCTGGCACCGTTCCTGGCGGGGGGCAAGGTGGCGCTGCGGGCGTGAGGGAAGGAAGACCTTCTTTTTCTGAAGAAAAAGAAGCAAAAAGACTTTGCGAATTAGAAAAAGAACTTAGTGGCAAAAGTTCTTTGGTTCTTTCTTTCAAGAAAGAACTCGCTTGCTTCCTTGTTGCGGGGCCGGCGTGGCGCCCCATCTCGGCGGGGTGACGCCGCGCGCCGGGGTCCGGTATGACGGCGGGGCGGTGCATCGGGAAGGAGAGCCGGGATGAAGAACCTTGCGGGGCTGATGAAGCAGGCGAGCCAGATGCAGGAGAAGATGGCCGAGATGCAGGCCCGGGCGGAGGCGGTGGAGATCGAGGGCGTCGCCGGGGCCGGGCTGGTGCGCGTCGTGCTGAACGGCAAGGGCGAGATGCGGCAGGTGCGGGTCGATCCCAAGCTCGCCGACCCGGCGGAGATGGAGATGCTGCAGGACCTGCTGGTGGCCGCGCACGCCGATGCGCGCCGGCGGGTGGACGCGCTGAACGCCGAGGAGATGCAGAAGGTCACGGGCGGGCTGCAGTTGCCGCCGGGCATGAAGCTGCCGTTCTAGGCCCGGACGGGTGGGCGGTCCGGAGGTCGAGCGGCTGATCGGGCTGCTGTCGCGGCTGCCGGGGTTCGGGCCACGCTCGGCGCGCCGGGCGGCGCTGCGGCTGCTGATGGCGCCGGAGACGCGGATGCTGCCGCTGGCGGCGGCGCTGGAGGAGGCGGCGCGGGCGGTGCGGCCGTGCGGGGTATGCGGCAACCTCGACAGCTCGGACCCGTGCTCGATCTGCGCCGACCCGCGGCGGGACCGCACGCTGGTGTGCGTGGTGGAGGGGGTCGGCGACCTGTGGGCGCTCGAGCGCGCGGGGGTGCACCGTGGGCTGTACCATGTGCTCGGGGGGACGCTGTCGGCGCTGGCCGGGGTGGGGCCGGAGGAGCTGAGCATTGCGCCGCTGCTGGCGCGGGTGCTGGCGGGGGGCGTCGCGGAGGTGATCCTGGCGCTGGGGGCGACGGTGGACGGGGCGACCACGGCGCACCTGGTGGCGGACCGGCTGGCGCCGCTGGGGGTGGCGATCAGCCGGGTGGCGCAGGGGGTGCCGATGGGGGGGGCGCTCGACTCGCTCGACGACGGGACGCTGGCGGCGGCGGTGCGGGCGCGGCAGCCGGCGTGAAGGAAGGCAAGGCCAGGGCTCTGCCCTGGACCCGCCTCCCTTCAGCAAGGGGTTCCAAGGGCCCTGCCTTTGGCGGGGTCCAGGGGCAGAGCCCCTGGCCTTACTTCCCGGCGGCGGTGCCCTGCCATGCCGGAGGGTCGGCTTGAACGCCGGGGGGCGGGCGCCGTTATCGGGGCCATGGGACACAAGCAGAAGGCCGTGCCGGGCGAGGATCTCGCCGTGGCGACTCCGTGGCGGGAGTTCGTGGTGGTGTGCGGCAAGTGCAGCAGGAAGCTCGACGGCGGCTTCGGGCCGGACGGCGAGGACAGCCTGCGCTCGGCGATGAAGGACGAGCTGCGCGAGCGGGGGCGGCGGCGCGAGGTGCGGGTGGTGGAGGCCGGGTGCTTCGGGCTGTGCCCCAAGGGGGGCGTGGCGGTGGCGCATGGCGCGGCGCCGGGGCGGCTGCTGGTGGTGCCGGCGGGCGAGGCGGCGGGGCGGGTGCTGGAGCGGCTGGCGGCGCCGGGGGGCGTCGCGAGAGCCTGAGGGCGCGCCGCGCCCGGTGTCCTGGCGCGGGGGTGATCCGGCGGGGCATGGGGTGATGGCGGAGCGGGCGGGGAGCGCCTACCTCTTGGGGCAGGCCGCACCGGCGGCGCAGGAGGGACGCACCCATGCTCGTCACGTCGCACGCCTTCAAGGCGCATGCCGCCGAGTCGCTGCGCGACCCGGGGCTGCAGGCCGCGCTGGGCTACAGCACGAAGCACATGCAGGCGCGGCGCGCGGCGGCGGTGGCGGGGCTGCCGGAGTTCGAGCGGCTGCGCGACATCGGGCGCGACATCAAGAACCACACCCTCCAGCACATGGACTTCTACCTCGACGCCTATGCGCGGGCGGTGGAGGCGGCAGGAGGCACGGTGCACTGGTGCTCGACGGCGGCGGAGGCGCGCGAGGCGGTGCTGGGCATCTGCCGCGACGCGGGGGCGCGCACCGTGACCAAGGGCAAGTCGATGATCTCCGAGGAGATCGGGCTCAACGAGCACCTCGAGCTGCACGGCATGGTGCCGGTGGAGACAGACCTCGCCGAGTACATCCTCCAGCTCAGGAAGGAGGCGCCGAGCCACATCGTGGCGCCGGCGTTCCACCTGGGACGGGCGGACTGGGAGGCGCAGTTCCGGCTGAGCCACGCGCACCTGCCGGCGGACCGGGTGTTCGCCGAGCGCTCGGACATCATGGCGGAGGCACGCACGGAGCTGCGCACGCACTTCCTGGGTGCCGACGTGGGGATCACTGGGGCGAACTTCCTGATCGCCGAGACAGGATCGTCGGTGATCGTGACCAACGAGGGCAACGGGGATCTCACGCAGACACTGCCGCGGGTGCACATCGCCATCGCGGGGATCGACAAGATCGTGCCGACGCTGGAGGACACGATGAGCCTGATGCGGCTGCTGGCGCGCTCTGCGACCGGGCAGGACATCTCCGTGTACACGACGTTCTCCACCGGGGCGCGGCGGCCGGACGACCTGGACGGGCCGGACGCCTACCACGTGGTGCTGATCGACAACGGGCGTTCGTCGATGCTGGGCACGGAGTTCCAGGACATGCTGCGCTGCATCCGGTGCGCGGCGTGCATGAACCACTGTCCGGTGTACGGGGCGGTGGGCGGGCATGCGTACGGGTGGGTGTATCCGGGGCCGATGGGCAGCGTGCTGACGCCGGCGCTGGTGGGGGTGGAGGCGGCGGCGTCGCTGCCGAACGCGTCGACCCTGTGCGGCAAGTGCGAGGCGGTGTGTCCGGTGAAGATCCCGCTGCCGGCGATGATGCGGCACTGGCGGGAGCGCGAGTTCGAGCGGCACCTCACGCCGGTGGCGCAGCGGCGGAACCTGGCGCTGTGGGCGTATCTGGCGCGCAGGCCGGCGCTGTACCGGGCGGCGACGGGGGCGGCGGCGCGGGTGCTCGGGCTGATGGGGCGCAAGCGGGGACGGTTCGCGTCGCTGCCGATGGCGGGGGGGTGGACCGCGGGGCGGGACCTGCCGGCGCCGGAGGGGGAGACGTTCTTTGCGCGCTATGAGAGAGCGCAGAGGAAGGCGGCGTGAGGGAAGCAAGGTTGAGGCTCTGCCTCAAACTCCGCCAAAGGCGAGCCTTTGGAAACCTGGACTTGAGTGATGCCGGTCCAGGGCGGCTCGCCCTGGCGGGTCCAGGGCAGAGCCCTGGCCTTGCTCGCGTGCCTTCGTGAGCCGCGACGCGATCCTCGGCACGATCCGGCGCGGGCTGCGGCGGGGCGAGCTGGATGCGGACACGCGGGCGCGGCTGGAGGAGCGGCTGCGGGCGCCGGCGCGGCACCTGATCCCGCTGCGCAGCCTGGTGCCGCACGCGGAGCAGGTGGCGATGTTCGCGCGGCACGTGGAGCGCGAGTTCGGCAGCGTGGCGCGGGTGGCGTCGGCGGCCGAGGTGCCGGGGGCGGTCGTGGAGTATCTGGCGGCGCAGAACCTGCCGCAGGAGGCGGCGATCGGGGAGCATCCGGAGCTGATGGCGCTGCCGTGGCACGAGCGGCCGCTGCTGGTGCTGCGGCGGGGGATCGCGGTAGGCACGGACATGGTGTCGATCCAGCAGGGGTTCGCGGGGATCGCGGAGACGGGGACGCTGATGCTGCCGTCGGGGCCGGAGCGGCCGACCACGCTGAACCTGCTGGCGGACACGGCGATCGTGGTGCTCCGGGCGAGCCGGGTGGTGGGGCCGTACGAGGACGCGTGGGACCTGCTGCGGCGCGAGCGCTCCGGGCGGGAGGCGATGCCGCGCGTCGCACCAGGGTGCGCGATGCCGCGCGTCGCACCAGGGTGCGCGATGCCGCGCAACGTGATGCTGGTGACGGGGCCGTCGCGGTCGGCGGACATCGAGCAGACGCTGGAGCTGGGGGCGCACGGGCCGCGGCGGCTGCACGTCGTGCTGATCGACGACGCGGACGCGGGGCCGGCGGGCGAGGCGGGCGCGTGACGTGACGGCGCGGCGGCGGGCGGGGCTCAGCGAGGCGGACCTGGCGCTGTGGGCCGCGTATGCGCGGCTTGTGGTGCCGATGGCGGGGCGCGCGCTGCCGGAGGTGCCGGCGGGCGTGGTGGCGGCGGCCGCGCCCGCGACGCCGGCGGGCTCGCTGGTGCTGTCGCGCGCGGCCGTGGGGCCGGCGGTGGTGCGGGTGGCGCCGCTGGTGGTGGGGATGCAGCCGCCGGGGGTGGACCACGCGACCTGGCAGAAGCTGTGCCGGGGGAAGCTGGCGGCGACGCGCACGCTGGACCTGCACGGGCGCACGGCGCAGCGGGCGTTCCACGCGCTGCACGCGTTCCTGCGCACGGCGCATGTCGACCGGCAGCGGGTGGTGGAGGTGATCACCGGGCGGGGGAGCGGCGAGACCGGCGGGGTGATCCGGCGCGAGTTCCCGCTGTGGCTCAACCTGTATGAGCTGCGGCCGATGGTGCTGGCGGCGGCGCACCCGGTGCCGGGGCCGGGGATGGCGAACGTGGGGTCGGTGCGGCTGCTGCTGCGCAAGCCGCGCTAGGGATCGTTGTTGGCGTGCCAGCCCCAATGTCCTGCGCGAAGGCAGGAAGCAGGCGTGTTCTTTCTTGAAAGAAGGAACCAAAGAACTTTTGCCCATGAGATTCCGGAACCGCCCGCGCGCCCGGAACCCCACGGGCAAAGTCTTTTTGCTTCTTTTTCTTCAGAAAAAGGAGAGCCTTGCTTGCCTGCCTGAAACAACGAGCTGGTCCCAGGTCCATAACGGTTCCCAGGTCAGCAGCTCTTGAACTAAAATGCCCAACCGGACTTCTGGTCATCGAGGCCGGAGCACTCCGTCCCAGCACGGCGACGCAAGCGTCGGCAGCATGGCGAAGGCCTGTTCACAAGCCCTGAGCGCGGCTATCGGGAGTCTGGCCGTGCTGGGTCGGCCACCATCTCTGCCGTGAAGAGGATTGATCGGTGAAAAGCCATGCGACGTCGCTGGTCGGACTGCTTGGTGCGATCGGCCTTGTGGCGTCGAGCGCCCTCGCCTCTGCTGGGCCTGCTCCCGATGGAAGGACATCCTACACCATGTCGGCCGACGCCTGGACGATGGAGCCTCCCATCCCGTCCATGGGCGGCAAGGCCGCTTCCGCAAGGTTCGCCCGCTACGAGGGCATGCCGACGGGGACCATGAGGCTGAACGAAGGGGTGGCCACCTCGAAGACGGCGCGGTTCTCCACGGGCGTCATCGACTTCGACATCAAGCCGCTCGGCTACAGCGATGCGGGCGTGGTCTTCCGTCGCGAGGGTTCGGCGGAGGGTGAGTTCGTCTACCTGCGCGCCGATCCGGACTGCCCGGCCGCGAACGACTGCATCCAGTACGCGCCCGTCACGCACACGATGATGGCGTGGAACATCTACCCGAACTATCAGGGCCCTGCACCGATCTCGCCCACCGGCTGGAATCACGTCCACATCGAGGTCGTCGGCGACGGGATGCGGGTCTATGTCAACCACGCGGCCGAGCCGTCCCTGGTCGTCCCGCGGCTCTGGGGGCTGAAACAGGACGGCGGCCTCGCCTTCAAGGGACCGGCGATATACGCCAACCTCGTCGTCGATCCTTCCACCACGGGCCTGTCGGCCGTCCCGGCCGCGTCCGTGGCGGCCGGGACGGTGATGACGTGGCTTGCCTCGCCGCCCACCGCCTACGACCGCAGCGGCACCGTCTCGGCGAAGGACGCGCCGGCCGGCGACGCCTGGAGCCCGATCGAGGTCGAGCCGACCGGCCTTGTCAACCTCGGCCGAGCGTTCGGCCTGGCGCGGGCTCCGTCACCGTCCCTGGCCTGGCTCAGGACCGAGGTCGTCGCCTCCGCGCCCATGCGCAGGACCCTGCAGGTCGGCTTCGCAGAGGAGGCTTGGGTGTTCCTCAACGGCCAGCTCGTCTACTCCGGCAGGAACACGTACTACCCCCCCGAAACCCGCCTGTCGCCGGACGGGCGCCTCGAACCCGACAACGCCTCGATCCCCCTGGCCCTGCGCGAGGGACGAAACGAGATCATCCTCGCAGTCGGGAACGACTGGCGCTCCGGCAGAGGCCCGCTCGAACCTTCGCATTACGGGTGGGGCGCTGAAGCCCACTTCACCCAGATCGAGGGCCTGGACCTGCACTGACCGCCCCCAGGCGTGAAGCCGCGCATCGCATGATGGAACGCCATGCGTCCAGGCGCCGGGCCGTCAAGGGCACCGTCGGCTTGCCTGGATCATGATGTCACCGGCCGACAGCCTTGACCTTTGGGGGCGAGCAAGGCTGGGCTCTGCCCGGACCCGCCAGGCGAAGGTGGGAAAAGGTTCCGACGATCCGCCTGGATCGTTGGAGAGGCCACCGGAGGGAGCCGCCTCTGGACCGGCCTGACTCAAGAAGTAAATTTCAAAGGCTTGCCTTTGGCGGGGTCCCCGCCTTCAAGCATGAGGGCGTGGTAGCAGAGGAACCGAAAGTTCGATCCAGCATAGACCCGAGCGGGTGAGCTTGCCGGCCGCAGATGCATACATCAGCTAATGCGTGCTGGAGCTTGATGCCGCTGCGCAGGTGGGACGGCCTTTGGCTGGTGCATCAGTTGGAGGTTTTCTGCGCCTGGAACGATGCTGCCACTGGCCTGCGCGGATCTGCGCTTAAGCAACAGGGATGGCGGCAAGCCGCCCGGAAAGGAAGTGTCCGATCTCGGCCAGGGCTTGAGACGCCGCCGCCATCCGGCTGATCCCACCCAGGAAGCCGTGCGCCATGACGTGCCACACCTCGAGCCTGGCATCGACGCCGGCTGCCGCGGCGCGCTCGACGCAGCGCCCGGCGTCATCCAGCAGCACCTCGTCGTCTCCGACGTGCACGCGCACCGGCGGCAGACCAGCCAGCCCGCTGTACAGGAGCGAAGCCCGAGGATCGGCCGGATCGCCGGCACCCAGGCAGGACGCGATCAATGCTGCGGCTTGCAGCCGGGTGAAGTAGAGGCTGTCATGGATCTGCCAGTCCCGATTTCCTGCGCCAACATAGGAAGAAAGCATGTTCTTTCTTGAAAGAAAGAACCAAAGAACTTTGGCCCATAAGACTCCGGAGCCGCCGCGCGTCCGGAAGCTCATAAGCAAAGTCTTTTTGCTTCTTTTTCTTCAGAAAAAGAAGAGTCCTGCTTGTCTGCCTGAGACAACGAGCTGGTTCCAGGTCCATGACAGCCCCCCGGCGAGGGCTGGAAAGCGGGTCTCTGCCCGTAGGGAACGGGTGCTTGCTGCTGGCAGCGCGGGCGCGGGCGGCAATGCGCCCGGCCCTCTCGCGACGGAGCGGGGTCGCGGCGGCGGCAGGCCTCCGGCCGCCCGCCCGTGGGGCGGGGCGGACCGGAGCGCGCTGGTCACTCCGCCGTGTGGGTCACGCCGTCGGGGGTGGTGACCGGGGTCTGCGCGGCGGCCTGGTCGGCGGCCTGAGCGCGCATCGCCTTGCGGTGCTTGTGGCGCACGTACATGCCGGTGGCGCAGCCACCCATGGCGCCAAGCACGCCGTGGTGCGCGAGGTGGCCGCCGACGGCACCGGCGGCGCCGTACTTCAGGCAGCCGCCCGGCTCGGCCTGCGCCGATCCGGTGGCCAGCCCTGTGGTCAGCACCGCGAACGCGGCGAGGAAAGCGGTAGTCTTCATCTCATGTCTCCGTTGCAGCGTGTCTTCGGCGGTAGGGATACCCACCCGTGACGCTCGCATCCACCATGAACGTCCCGCGCCGACATGGCGAGAGCGTGGCACGCCGCGACGGTCGGACGGGCCGCCTCGTCCGCGAGCGGGCGGCGACCCGGTGGCGATGTGCCGGCCAGGGGCGCGGCAGGCCGCGGTCGGCGGCGGGGCCGACGAATACGCACTTTTCGGACAGGTTTGATTGTTCCTGTGCCCCGTCGGCCACGTGACGGCTCGATTTGGCGGAAATCCGTCAGGGGCGTCCGGAGCGCCGCAACCGCGAGGATGCGCCGAAGTCTCAGTGGTTGAATCACGGTTCCGTGTGGGTCTCATATAAAACACGTCTTCCCGGTTTTGAATTGTTGCCTGCTGCCGCGCCGGCGGCGCGATGCTTGACAGGAAAGCCGTGGTCCTTGCGCTGTGAATTCCTGGAAAAGGAGTTCCTTGTGGGAAGACTTGCAACATTCAGCCTGATTGCCGGCCTGTCTGCGGTAACATATGCCCACAATGCCCGGGCACAGTTCACCGGCGAGCAGTCCGTGACGGCGCAGAACAACGTCATCACGCCGTTCGGCTACGGCAGTGTTACCCAGGTATTTGCGACGGCCTACGGCTTGACCGGTAACGGGTGGTGCGCGGCGCAGGGCGGGGCGGCCTCGACCTGCCTGTCGATCTCCGGCGACGGCGACTGCACCTGGCAGGTGGCGACCGGCACGCTGGTCGAATGCAACCAGGGCGGGAAGAACGGCATCAACGAGACGCCGTTCGCCCCGGTGGACTGCAACGGCCAGCTCGACGGCGACAACAACGTCAGCGGCCTGATCACCGAGGCGGACTGGTGCGGCTGGGCGGGCTACATGGCGCGCCGCACCACCGACACGCTCTACCAGTATGACGACTACGTCCGCCTCGGCGTGAACCGGCGCTTCGGCGGCACGGTGTTCGAGCTGTACGGCACGGACAAGCTCGACCGAATCCAGCAGCACCCCGGCGGCGCCGTGCAGCTGGCGCTGTACGGCGACGACCTCGGCTACGCGCCGGCCACCGCGCCGCGCGGCTGGTTCGCCCCCAACCTGAACGCGGCGTTCCTGCCGCCCGCCACGTCCGGCTGGGACAACACGGCGTATCCGACCCAGGCCGCGTGCAACGCCGCCCATCCCGGGGTGAGCTGCCGCCAGGAGCTGGCCGGCGACAACGTCAGCAACGACGTCACCGAGGTCGGCTGCGCCAACAACGGCCAGGACGCCGGCGCCGGCTTCAACGCGGTGCAGGCCGTGTCGCTGAACTGCTGGTACGGCGATCCCAACAACTATGTCGACGACGTGTACTCGCCAGGCGCCGGCCTGCTCACCGTGGACAAGCACGCGCCCAACAACTACTCGAAGAGCAGCAACATCCCCGGGCTGTTCTGGGCGCAGACCTCGCAGGTGGTGGGGCCGTTCGCGCAGCTGACCTATGACATCGCGGGCGGCAGCAACCTGCGCCCCATGTTCCCCGACTTCCAGGAGCTGCCGGCGATCTTCCTGCACAAGGGCATCGGCGCGCTCGTGTACTACTACCACGGCAGCCAGCCGTACGCCGACGTGGGCGGGCCGGTGAGCCGGTCCAGCCTCGCGCAGGGCGCCACCGGCATCCTCGGCTTCACGCCGCGCACCGGGCAGTACGGCGCCGGCTACGACGTCGGCCTGACCGAGGACTGGACCAGCATGTGCGACGCGACCGGCACGAAGTGCGTGACCATCGCGTCGTTCTCCAACGCGTCGCAGATCATCCAGGCCAGCAACACCGCCGAGAACTCTTACCTCGGCATCCACGGCTTCTTCACCCTGGCGCCCGGGCTGCAGCAGCGCGCCACGCTGTTCATCGCCCCCTACCGCTACGACGACGTGGTCGGCGGCAAGTCCGTGCGGCAGTGGGTCTACCAGCTCAGGCAGAGCCAGATGCTGCCGCCGCCGCCGGCGCATGGGCCGGACCACTAGGCAAGGAAGCAAGGCCAGGGGCTCTGCCCCCCATGCCTAGAAGCGGGGACCCCGCCAAAGGCAAGCCTTTGGAATCCGGTTCTTAAGTCAAGGGATCAAAGGGCCTCACGGCCCTTTGCGGGTTTGGGCAGAGCCCATGCTTGCTACGCTTCCGCGGCCAGTGGCGCGTGGTTGAGCAGCGCCACCAGCGCCACGCCCCCCAGGGTGTTGCCGATCACGGTGGGCACGAGGAAGTGCGTGAGGTAGGCGAGCGGCGGCACCTGGCCCGAGAACACGGCGAAGGCGGCCTCCACGGAGCCGGCGATGGCGTGGGAGAAGCGGCCGATCGCCACGAAGTAGGTCAGCACCAGGATCACCAGCATCCTGGCCGAGCCGGCGCCCGGGAGCAGCCAGATCATCAGCGCGATCAGCCAGCCGGCGAGCACCGCCTTGACCAGCATCGGCCAGAAGCCGTCGCGCATCGCGTCGTCGGCGACGCCGTTCAGGGCCTCCCACAGCGCGGGGGAGAACAGCGGCTGGTGGCACACCAGGAGCGCGAACAGCACGGTGCCGACGATGTTGGTGGCGAGCACCACGGCCCAGTAGCGCAGCAGCGTGGGCACGCCGGCCCAGTCGCGCTTGGCCAGCACCGGCAGCACGGCGGTGAGCGTGGTCTCGGTGAACAGCTGCTGGCCGCCGAGGACGACGATCAGGAAGCCGAGCGAGTAGCCGAAGCCGGCGAGCAGGATGCGCCATTCCGAGTCGGGCAGGCCGGAGCGGATCAGCGCCATGCCCAGGAACGAGAAGCCCATCGACAGCCCGGCGGCGAGGCCGGACAGGGCCACGGCGGAGCTGTTGCGGGCGAGGTCGGACTCGCCCTCGCGGCGGATCACCTCGTGGATGTCGGCGGGGGCGGCCCCGGCGGTGGCGGTGCCGGTGGAGGCCTCGTCGTCTGGCATCGCGGGTGCCCTCCTGGGGCGGGGTGGAATGGGCGGAGAGGGGGCTAGGCCGGGGCCGGCTCAGGCGGCGGCGGGCGTCTCGTTGATCGAGGCGGCCGCGTGGACCAGGGCGAGGTGGCTCAGCGCCTGCGGCACGTTGCCGAGCATCCGGCCGTCGGCGGCGTCGACCTGCTCCGTCAGCAGCCCGAGGTTCGCCGCGCAGCGCTCCAGCATCGCGTCCATCTGCCGCACCGCCGCGTCCCGCTCGCCCAGCAGCGCGTGGGCCTCCACCATCCAGAAGCCGCAGGCGGTGAAGGTGCCTTCCTCGGCCTCCATGCCGGAAGTGCGGTAGACGAGGGGGCCGCGGCACAGCTCGCGGCGGATCGCGTCGCGGGTCAGCGCCAGGCGGTCGCGGCGCTCGAAGCCGAAGCGTACCGCGAGCAGCAGCGAGGCGTCCAGGCGGTCGGTGCCGGGGTGCAGGGTGTAGGACCGCTTGTGCTCGGACCAGCAGTGCGCGTCGATCCAGTCGCGGATGCGGTCGCGCTCGCGTCGCCAGCGCTCGGCATGGCTGGTGTCGATCTGGCCCTTCCCGGCGAGGCCGTAGGCGCGGTCGAGCGCGGTCCAGCAGCCGATCTTGGTCATGGTGTAGTGTTCGATCTCCTCCAGCTCCCAGATGCCGGAATCGCGGCTGTGCCACAGGTCGGCGCAGCGGTCGGCGACCTCGGCGAGCAGGCTGCGCGTCACCAGGTCGAGCACGTGGCCGCGTGCGACGAACATCGCCGCGGTCTCCATCAGGTCGCCGAACACGCCGAGCTGGTTCTGGGCGCGCGCGCGGTTGCCGCGCCGCACCGGGCGGCTGTCGCGGTAGCCGGGCAGGTCGAGCTCCTCCTCCTCGGGGGCGAGCGCGCCGTCGAGGCGGTACATGGTGCGCAGGCGCGGGCCGTGACGGCGCACGGTGGCGGTGAGCCAGGAGAACGCCGCCTTGGCCTCCTCCGTGGCGCCGACCTGCAGGAACGCCTTGATGGTGTAGGCGACGTCGCGCACCCAGGCGTAGCGGTAGTCGTAGTTCTTGTCGCCGCCGATGCGCTCCGGCAGGGCCATGGTGGCGGCCGCGGCGATGGCGCCGGTGGGCGAGAACAGCAGCAGCTTGAGCGCCAGCGCGGAGCGCCGCACGTCGGCGGCGTAGGGGCCGGCGACCTTGAGGTTGGCGCTCCATTCGCGCCAGGACTGGTCGGAGCGGTCGATGCGGGCGTCGATCTCGGGCAGCGGCGGCAGGATCAGCGGCTCGTCGGCCGAGGCCAGCAGCGCCAGGGTGGCGCGCGAGCCGTCCTGCGTGACCAGGCGGGCCTCGATGCCGCAGTCGTCCTCGACGGTGCGCTCGACGCTGTCGTCGGCGCGGAAGGCGCAGACCACGCCATCGACGTGCAGCACGTCGCCATGCGGGCTGGGCTCGCGCCACGGGCTGGCCCGGTCGAGGCGCCGGCCGGGGCGGAGCACGAGCGCGAAGGCGACGCTGCCGGCGAGCCCCTCGACGCGCAGGGCCAGCTCGCTCCACGGCAGGCGGCCGGAGATGCCGCTGTTCAGCGAGGCGGTGACGCGGGCGCGGCCGCCGTCGGCGGTCTCAAAGGTCTGCTCCAGGACGTTGCTGTCCGGGCGGTAGCGCCGCTCCACGGTGAAGGCGGCCTCCGGGGTGAGCGAGAACCGGCCGCCGGCGTCCGCGTCGAGCAGGCGGTCGAACAGCGGCTCGCTGTCCAGGTTCGGCACGCACCACCAGTCGATCGAGCCGTCGGCGCCGACCAGGGCGACGGAGCGCCCGTCGCCGAGCGCCGCGTACTGTCCCAGCGGCAGGGCGCCTGCCGTGCGCACGGCGACCTCGATCATGCCGGGGCGGTGCCGCCGGGGGCGAGGCATGGCGCACGCGAGGCGGGCGGCGAGCAAGCCGCGGACGGGTCGGGCCGCGGCGGGTCCTGGGTCCCGGGCCGGGGGTAGCGGCTGTCGTGCCGGTTCGGCGTCTGGCTGATGGCCGGGCTCCTCTATTCCAGGGTCAAGGTAGCTCCGCGGACCGGGTTTGCCAGGGGCGGGCGAGGCAGGCGGGGGCGGGACGCCGCTTGCGGGCGGCTCGCGGCAGGCGATCCGGGCGCCGCACCCGTGACGTCGTGCCCGTCCGTGTCCATGTATGCCGGGGGCGGAGCGCCGCGTTGCCGGACGGCTGGCTGCGGTGGTGCTTGGTGTGAAAGGCCAGGGCTCTGCCCTGGACCCGCCAGGGGCGAGCCGCCCCTGGACCCGGCGCAACTTAGGAATTGGATTCCAGAGGTTTGCCTTTGGCGGGGTCCGCGTCTTCAAGCATGGAGGCAGAGCCCCTGGCCTTTCCTTTCTGGGTTTCGAACTGAGACACTGCCCCGCCTGCCCTGCCCTCGCGGGCGAGCCCGTCTTCCAGCGCACCGTCACCCGGCACCTCCACCCTTCAGCAGCCAAGGAACGTTCCGATGCCCCTCCCCGACCCGGCCAGACGGCCCTCCCCCCTGTGGCGCGGCGCGGCGCTGGCGGCGCTGCTGGCCGGCGGGGGCGTGCTCTACCTGCGCGCGCCCGGCGCCAGCGCCGCGGTGCCGGTGGCGCTGCCCGCCGCAACCGCCGACGTGCCGGCGGTCGCGGGCCAGGGCGGGGCGCTGCAGAGCGTGGTGCTGTCGGGCGGCTGCTTCTGGGGGGTGCAGGGCGTGTTCGAGCATGTCCGCGGCGTGACCCGCGCGGTGTCCGGCTATGCCGGCGGCAGGGCGGACACGGCGCGCTACGAGCTGGTGAGCACCGGCGCCACCGGGCACGCGGAGTCCGTGGAGGTGACGTTCGACCCGGCGGTGATCCCGTTCGCGCAGGTGCTGCGCATCTTCTTCAGCGTGGCGCTGGATCCGACCGAGGTGGACCGGCAGGGGCCGGACAGCGGCACGCAGTACCGCTCGGAGGTGTTCGTGCGCGACGCTGCGCAGGGCAGCGCGGCGCGCGCCTACATCGCCCAGCTCGACGCGGCCCACGTGTTCGCGCGCCCGATCGCGACCCGGGTCGACCCGCTCGACGGCTTCTTCCCGGCCGAAGCGCACCACCAGGACTTCCTGGTGCGCCACCCGGGCTTCCCCTACATCGCCGTCTTCGATGCCCCGAAGGTCGCGGCGCTGCAGCGGCTGTTCCCGGCGCAGTACGTCGAGACGCCGGTCACCGTGCAGCCGGGGGCGGGGCGCGGCCCGGCCTGAGGCTGCCATGAGCCTCGTGGCAGCCCTTTGCTTCGGGCAGGAAGCCAAGGATTTTCTTTTTCCGAAGAAAAAGAAGCAAAAAGACTTTGCCCATGGAGTTCCGGGGAGGCGGGCGGCTCCGGAGCCCACGGGCCAAAAGTTCTTTGGTTCTTTCTTTCAAGAAAGAACATGCTTTCTTTCTGCTCTTCTGTAGGAAATCGGGGATGGCAGGTTAGTAACGCTCTCCAGGGCCGCGGGTAAAAGGGGCTCTGCATCCGCCCGGCTCACAGGCCCGGTGATCCGGCGATCAGGGCGGCGGTGAGCGCCGCGGCGTCGCGGTAGACCCAGACCTCGGTGGGCGCGCAGGGCACCACGATGTCGGGCGGGCCGTAGGCGGCGAGGATGCGGTCGGCGGGCAGGCCGCGCATCACGATGAAGTCGTAGGCCGGCGGTCGGGCAGGGTCGCCCAGGGCGTGGCGGTACCAGCGGCGGTCGTTGCCCCACAGGTAGGCGTGGCCGTCCGCGGCGATCTGGTCGACCTGCAGCGACCAGTGTGTCGCCACCTCGATCGGGCGCGCGTCCCAGTAGCCGGCGAGGCCCGCGTGCAGCCCGAGGCCCTCGCGCAGGGGGCGCAGGCAGGCGGCCACGTCCTGGTCCCAGCGCAGCACCCCGGGCGGCCAGCCGGCCTGGCCGACGCGCGCCGCGAGCAGGGCTGCGGCCAGCACGGCGGGGGCGGCCGAGACCGCGGGGCGGCCGGCGCGCAGCACGGTGGCGGCGAGGAACACCAGCGGCCAGGCCCACAGCGCGACGAGGTAGCGGTAGGAGCCCTCGTCGACGTAGAGCAGCGCGGCGAAGGCGAGGCTGCCGCACAGGCCGGCGGCGGCGAAGCACCACAGGAAGAGGTCCTGCCAGGGACGTGCGGGGTCGGCGGCGGGCTCCGCGCGGCGTGCCTGGGCGAGCGCCAGGGCGGGAAAGGCGGCGAAGGCGGCGAGCGGCACGAGCAGGCCGGCGGCCAGCGCGCCCGGGTGCGCCGCCGCGAACACGGGCGCGTGCGCCAGGAAGCCGCGGACCGAGGCGCGCGCGAGCGCGGGCGAGAGCGGCGGCGCGGCCTCGAAGCGCAGGCCGGACAGGCGCAGGGCGCGCAGGCCGAGCCAGCCGGCCAGGGTGCCGGCGGCGGCAGCGGCCACGATCCCGGCGACGCGGCCGGGGGCCGCGATTCCGGCGACGCGGCCGGGGGCCGCGACTCCGGCGACGCGGCCGGAGGCCGCGATGCGGGCCAGGACGAGGACGGCGCAGGCGCACAGCAGCGGCAGCACCAGCTCGACCAGCAGCATCAGGTCGGACAGGAAGACGAGGCTGCAGCAGACGGCGAGGCAGAGGGCGCGGCCGGGCGTCGCGCGGCGGAGCTGGGCGTCGGCGAGGGCGCCGGCGAGCGGGACGGCCAGGAACGGGCCGACGTGGTCGATCGGCAGGAACGCGTTGAGGACGATGCCGGTGCCGGTTGCGCGTTCCAGCGCCACCAGCGCCGCGAACCCGGCGGACAGCAGGGCGCAGCCGCCGGCGAAGCCGCCGCCGCGCGCGCCGCCGCAGAGGCGGGCGGCGAGCAGGCCGCCGACATGGACGAGGCCGAGCGCCTGCAGCACGCCGTAGAGCAGCAGGGCCGGGGGCGCGGCGCCGGTCGCGGCCAGGGCGGCGCCGAGCACGGCGAGGTCGGGCAGCAGGCTCGGGATGCGCGCCAGCTCGTGGCCGCGCCAGGCGCCGGGCATGTGCGCGAGGTCCCAGGCGAAGGAGAACGGCAGCAGCGAGTCCGAATTCAGCGCCAGCCCGATCATCCGCGGGTCGTCGAACACGAGAACGGTGCAGCCTGCGGTGCAGGCCAGGGCCGCGGCGTAGGCCAGGAGGCCGCAGGGGACGTTGAAGGCCGCGGGGCGCGGCCGCGCGGGCCGGCTCACGTCGCCAGCGCCGGCGCGGCGCCTGGCCGGGGGGCGGCCTCGCGTGGGCGGCGGCGCATCAGCGGGCGCTCGACCAGGCGGTGGCCCAGCTCGGCGAGCAGGCAGGACGCCACGGCCGCCGCGGCGAGCGCCGCCCAGGCCAGCCAGCCCGGCGCGCCGCGGCCGGGGCCGAGGGTCCGGGCGAGGACGAGGCTGTTGATCGGGTGCAGCACGGCCGGGTGGAACAGGTAGAGGCCGTAGGAGCGGGTGCTGATCCAGCGCACCGCCGCCTGCGGCCAGGCGGGGGCGGCGCGCCAGTGCAGGGCCAGCGGGATGAGCAGCACGGCGGAGGTGGCCATGGTGCTCGGCATCAGCGCCACGAACGGCACCGCGGGCAGCATGAGGCGGCCGTCGAGCACGATCCAGCCGCACCAGGCGCCGGCCGCCGCCAGGGGGATCGCGAGGGCGAGCGGGACGGGCCGGCGCGAGTCGATGCGGGCGAGCGCAAGGCCGTAGGCGATGCAGTCGAACCACAGCACGTCGGCGTAGGCGAACCACATCGTGCGCGGCAGGAGCCAGCGCAGCAGGGTGGGCGCGCCGGCGAGCACGGCGACGCAGGTCCAGGCGGCGGGGCCGGGGCGCAGGACGCGGGCGAGGCCGAGGCCGGCGGTGCCGAGCATCAGGTAGAACCATTCCTCGACCGTCAGCGACCAGGAGGTGGCGAACCAGCGGTCGGCCGGCATGTCGGTGGCGAGGTTCTGGGTGAAGGTCGCGTAGCGGGCGAGGTGGCCGAGCCGGTCGGTGGCCGGCGGGGTGGCGAGCAGGAACGCCGCGATCGCGACGTAGTAGAGCGGGACGGTGCGCAGCCAGCGGCGCAGGAGGAACACCGCGGCAGAGCGCGGGGTGGGGCCGGCGCGCATCGTGCGCAGGGCGATGCCGCCGACCAGGAAGCCGCTGAGGGCGAAGAACACGACGACGCCGTAGGTGCCGATGGTGCCGACGTTGGCCGGGATGCGCGCTTCAGCGGCGGCGCCGAACCACCGGGGGACGGTCTGCCAGAGGTGGGAGAGCAGGACGAGCAGGATCGCGCCGGCGCGCAGCAGGTCCAGGCCGAAGTTGCGCGGCGTGGGGGGCTCGGGGGGCATCGTGCGGCCGGCTAGCGAGGCTGAGGGTGCGCGGGAGCAGGAGTGGTCATCGCCGAACCAGCACCATCACTGCGCCGGCGGGATGGATGCCGAACGTCACCCGGGTACCGGCTGGCGCCGTCGCGAACACCTCGGCCTTGGCGGAGAAGTCGGTCTGGGCCCAGCCCGGCTCGGGCGGCCAGGCCTGGTTCGGGCGCCAGTCGCCGGGCATCTCGGCGGCCATCAGCAGCAGCACGGCCGAGCCGGCGCAGCGCAGGACCACCTGCCTGTCGGCGGCCAGGGTGAACAGGGCGCCGATGAAGGCCAGCATGGGGAAGATGTAGTAGCGTACCCCGATCGCCGGCCAGATCATGCCCTGCCACTGCGGCAGCGCGCCGGACACGTTGGGATGGAGCAGGGCCGCGGCCAGCACCATCGCGGCGAATGCCATGGCCATCCTCAGCAGGGTGCTGCCGCGCCACGCCGCGAGCAGGCTCAGTGCGAGCCAGGCCGCAGCGATCCCGGCCGGCAATGCGTCTCCCCACCAGCGGACCGACCCGATGAGCCGGAGCATCCCGTGCTGTCCCAGCACCGCACCCACCGCGACCTGCAGCGCCACGATGCGGACCAGCAGCGCCGCCGTGGCGCCCAGGCCCGTCCCGACCCGGCCGTCGTGCGCCGTGAGCGCGATCACGCTGCCCTGCACCAGGACGCAGGCCAGCAGCGGCGCGAGCCGGTGCCAGGGCATTCGCCTTTCTGACCACGCCGCCCAGAGCGCGATCGGCAGGAGGAACACGCAGAAAGGCCCGCTCAGGCCGCTGAGTCCGAGGACCACGGCGTCAAACGCCTTGCCGGCCCGGCTTGCGGCCGGCCCGCCTGCGAGGACCAGGAAGGCGAGGAGGGCCAGGTACCACTGGGCGTTGGTAAGATTGACATAGGTCTCGCCAGAGTTCTGCAGGCCCAGGTATGCCAGGGCGAACAGCAGCCGGCCCCGCCATCCGGCGCCGGAGCCCGCCGGCGCTGCGGGCAGGTGCGGGCGGGCCGCTGGTGCTTTCCAGCACGCGGCCATGCGGCCCGACATCAGGAACACCGCCGGCAGCGACTGCAACGCCAGCGCCGCGGCGGCGAACAGCGTCGGTGCCCAGGCAAGTGGGAACAGCAGCGTCCCCAAGGCCATCAGGCGCGGCAGGGTTTGAAGGTAGCCGCTCCAGGGCTGGAACAGGCAGTGCCAGCCGTTCTGGTAAGCATCCGGATACCAGCACCACCCATCCTCGCCCCAAAACTGCGCGTCCAGCAGAACCTGAGGCTGGCGGGACACCAGGATCGCTGCGAACGCCAGCCCCGCCAGGATCAGCACGGCGGCACGCCGCAAGAGTGCGGATCGGCCGCCGCCGGGAGTGGTGTCGGCGTGCCCGTGTTCCCGTGGCACGACTGGCGCAGCGCCCGAGGGTCGCGCGCGGGCGCCCGCACGGGCGGCGGCGCTCATCGCAGTGCGGCCAGCGGGGACGGCGCCACCGCGGCGGGCGCGGGGATCGCCGGGTGCCCGCCGGGCTGGGCGGGGCGCAGGGCGAGCATCGGGCGCTCGATGAGGCGCCAGGACAGCTCGGCGAGCACGGGGGCGGCGACGAGGGCGAGGAGCACGGCGTAGCGCTTCGGCCAGGCGTGGACGAACACCGCGCCCGAGGCGACCTCCAGCACCGTGAGGTGGACGACGTAGAGGCCGTAGGAGCGGGTGCTGAGCCAGACCGCCGGCCGGGCGAACCAACTGGGGGCGCGGCGCAGGCGCAGCGCGGCGGGCAGGCACAGGCAGAAGCCGGCGGATAGCAGCGGCAGGAACAGGGCGCGGTAGAACAGGCCGGGGAGCGCGATGCCGGCACCCGCGATCTGCACCCAGACGAAGAGCACGATCGCGAGGCCCGCGGCGAGCAGCGCCGCCCAGTGGCGCAGCAGCGACGGCCGGCGGGTCGCCAGCAGGGCGGCGAGCACGCCGTAGGCGATGGAGTCCAGGCGGAAGGCGGTGACCTTGTAGACGGCCTGGCCGAAGTCGAGGTTCGCGGGCAGCCCGCAGCGGGTCAGCACGGGGACGGCGACGAACAGCGCGGCCAGGGCGGGGAGCGAGCGGCGGCCGCGGTCGCGCCGCGCGAGCAGGAGGAGGGGGAGGCTGAACAACAGGTAGAACCATTCCTCGATGGCGAGCGACCAGGACACGCCGAACCAGTTGTCGGCGGGCATGCGCCAGGCGAGGTTCTGGGTGAGGGTGAGGTAGCGCAGCAGGTGCCAGCCGATGCGGCCGTCGGCCGGCGGCCAGACTGCGGCCATGAGCAGGATCCAGGCGACGTAGAGCGGCAGGGTGCGCAGCCAGCGGCGCAGCATGAAGGCGCGCCAGCCGCGCCAGCCCGGGGCCTCGGCGGCGGCGCGGATCAGCAGGGTGCCGATCAGGAAGCCGGACAGGACGAAGAACAGCTCGACGCCGAACACGCCGGCGAGCGAGACGAAGGCGGGCGGGTGGCGGGCCCAGAACGCGGCGAACACGTCCGAGGCGTGCGAGACCATGACCAGCCCGATCGCGCAGGCGCGCACCACGTCGAGGCCGAGGATGCGCCGCGCGCCGCCGATGGTCGCGACCGGCCCGCGATCCGCCGCGGGGGCGGCGCCTGGCCGCGGGGGTGCAGACGCCATGCGGCCGGGCTCCAGTGCTGCACGGACGGGCGGCTCCGCCGCGCTCCGTCGGAGGGGGTGCGCGGCGCGGAAGCTATCGCGGCGGGTTTGCGCAGGCAACCGGGCGGGCGGCGCGGCGGGATCCGGTTCGCGTGGCGCCGCCCCGGCCGCCGAGACGATTGCGTGCCGGCGGGGTTTGGCTAGTGTCGTTGCGCAACCGGGCGTTCCGGCCGGTGCGCGGCTGCGCGGCCCGCCTCCCAGGGAGAGTCCAGATGCCGCATCCGCGCCCAGACCGTCGCCTTCTGCTCGGGGCGGGCGCCGCCCTGGTCCCTGCCCTCGCCGTCCGCGCGCTCCTGGGGCGCGGGGCGGCGCGGGCGGCGGAGGCGGTGGCGCAGCCTGCGGACGCGGCGCCGCAGGCGTCGGATGCGGTGTGGGCGTCGAGCTTCAAGGACCTGACCGACACGATGCAGCCGCTGTCGCAATGGCGCGGCAAGACGGCGGTGCTCTACTTCTTCGCGACCTGGTGCATCCCGTGCCACCTGGAGACGCCCAAGCTCGTCAAGCTGTACGACACGTTCAAGGGCCGCGGCGTGGTGGTGATCGGCATCGCGCTCGACAACGCCGACAAGACGCGCGCCTTCGCGAAGAAATACGCGGTCGAATATCCGGTGGTGTACGGCGGCCGCGAGGCGGTGCAGCTCGGGCGCGACCTGGGCAACGACCAGGGCGCGATTCCTTTCACTGTCGTCATGGACAAGGCCGGGCGGATCGTCGAGGTTATCCAGGGCGACACGCCGGACGGCAAGCTGGAGGCGGTTCTCGCGCCGCTGGTCGGCTGACCGGCGGCGCCCCAAGCACAGGGAGGTCGCA
>CAXSFU010000025.1:0-29637 GCA_964236695.1 uncultured Acetobacteraceae bacterium
TCCAAAGGCTTGCCTTTGGCGGGGTCCAGGGGCAGAGCCCCTGGCCTTCCTGTCCGACCCGACCAGGACAACCGGCCGCAGTGCAAGCAGGCCGCCGCCGCCGCGCGACGTGACGCCGTGTTCGCGGCCGCGGTATAAGCCGGCCACGCAGCCAGGGGGCGGGACCATGACGATGCAGCCAGCAGCAGCGGCCGAGGCCCGGGACGGCGTTCCCGGCCTGCGCGCCACGGCCGGGGCCGCCCCACGGATCGACGCCCGCCCGTTCTGGTTCCTGCGCCACGGCGAGACCGACTGGAACGCCGGCGGTCTGTCGCAGGGCCGCACCGACGTGCCGCTCAACGCCCGCGGCCTCGCCCAGGCGCGCGAAGCCGCCGCCGTGCTCGCCGCCCAGCCCGCGGGCGCCCCCGCCCGCCGCGTCACCGCCATCGTCGCCTCGCCGCTGGTGCGCGCCCGCGTCACCGCCGAGACCGCCGCCGCCGCCCTCGCCCTGCCGCTCGCCTTCGACCCCGACCTGCAGGAGGTCTGCTTCGGCGAGCAGGAAGGCCGGCCGATGGGCGACTGGTACGACGGCTGGATCGCCGGCGACTACACCCCCGCCGGCGCCGAGCCCTTCGCCGCGCTGCGCGCCCGCATCGTCCCCGCGGTCAACCGCGCCCTGGCCAGGCCCGGCCCGGTCCTCGTCGTCGCCCACGGCGCCCTGTTCCGCGCCGTGCGCTCCGCCATGGGCCTCGCGGTCAACGTCCGCACCCCGAACGGCCTGCCCATGTGGTGCGAGCCCTCCGACGCCGGCTGGACCCTGACCGCGGTCTCCTGACGCGCGACCGCAGGCCAGGAATCGTCGGACACCCGATCCAGCCTCGCCAGCCGCCACGAAGGACGTCGGCAGGCCGATTTCCGTTCCGAGGTAACTCGTTGCCGCATGCGGCCGAAACACCCCTGCACCCTTCCGGTGCCACGGGGAAACAGAATGCGTCTTCCGATACGAACGTCCAGGCTGCTCGCCTGCGGATTTCTTGCCGCGGCCGCGGCCGCGTCGGGGGCCGCACAGGCCACCACGCTGTATGTCAACGCCAACGTCGCGGCGGCCAACCAGAACGCGATCATCGCCTACCGCGTCGCCGCCGACGGCAGCCTCAGCCAGATCAAGGGGTCGCCGTTCCCGACCGGCGGCACGGGCTACCAGGACCCCTCCTACAAGCTGGGGCCCTTCGACCACGACCAGGAATTCGCGATCAGCAACGCCGACGGCGTGCTCTACGCGGTCAACGGCGGCTCGGACACCGTCTCCGCCTTCACGGTGGCGCCGAACGGCGGCCTTTCGCCCGTCCCGGGCCAGCCGTTCCGCACCCGGGGCAACACCCCGGTCTCGCTTGGACTGCGCGGCGGCCTTCACCATCCTCAACAACGCCGGGGACCCGGCGCAGGCGTCGGCCGGCGCGGCGCCCTCGTTCACGGTGGCCCAGATCGGCAACGGCGGGCGGCTGAGACTCCTGTCTCGCGACACTTTCGCCCTGCCGGCCGGTGACCAGCCCTCGGAGGCCCTGACCACGAACACCGCCCCGTTCGTCTTCAACACCAGCCAGCCGAACGATCCGTCGATCCAGGCCTTCTACCAGTATCCGGACGGCGCGCTGTTCCAGACCGACAAGGTCGTGCCGCCGCCGGTGGACGGCGTCCAGCCGTTCCCGCTGGGCCTCTGGGCCAACCCGCACAGCCCCTACCTGTACGTCGGCCTCGACTACCTCACGCCGACCAGCGGCGGCCTGACCGTGCCCAGCAAGCTCGGCGTCTACAAATGGTCGCCGGCCGGCAAGCTGACCTTCGTCCGCTACGCCGACTCGGCCGGCGGGGCCCTGTGCTGGGTGAAGTCCTCGAAGAACGGCAGGCACCTCTACACCAGCAACACGTTCGACAACTCGGTGTCCGTGTTCGACGTCTCCACGCCGGACGCCCCGGTCGAGGTGCAGCACCTCGTGATCGGTGGATCGGGCGGCCTCGAGCAGCTCTCGCTGACGCCTGACGAGAAGTTCCTCTACGTCCTGCAGGAGATCAACAACCCCGCGGCCGTGGGGAAAAGCAACGTCATCTATGGGCTCGCGGTCGACAAGGCCACCGGCCTTCTGACGCTCGACAGCGGCCTGACGGTCAAACTTCCGGTGTCGCCGGACACCAGGCCGTTCGGCCTCGTTATCCGCTGAGGCAGGCCACCGGCCGGGGGGGCTCCACACCTGCCAGGGGTTCCCCCGCGCCATGCCTGTCAGGCCGCCGCGGACGGGCGTGCCACCGTGCGGCGTCCTGCGCGCGACAGGCGGCATGTCCGCCCCGAGCGCGATGCGCCGGACGCAGCCCGGGCCGGCACCCGTGCAGACGCGAGAGGCCTGAACGAGGCCAGCCAAAGGCTCGGTCACGCTTGGGCAGGGAAGGCCGGGCTTCTGCCCTGGACCCGCCAGGGGCGGCGCTCCTGGACCGGCCTCCGTCTGGGTCTGCGGCATGGGACACGACGGCTGAACCCAGCTCCCAAGGGACGGGCTTTCGAACGTCTTGGCCTTTGGCGGGCCGTGGCGCAGGGGAAGCCCGGCCTTGCTCGGCTGGCGCGGCAGCCTAGGCGCCCTGCATGAGCGGGCGCAGGTGCTCGAGCGAGGCAAGCAGAGCCTGCGCCCAGCCCTGGTAGGAACTGCCGCGCTCGGCAGCGATGGAGGCGACGCGCTCGGCCGCGGAAATGGCATAGGGGTCGATCTGCAGCAGCTCCGCATAGGCGTCCAGCGCCGGCTCAGCCTCGTCGAGCATCTCGTGGCATTGCCCGAGGTTGAACAGCGCGATCTCGCTGGAAGGCGGGCCGAGGCGATGGGCTTCGCGATGGACCGGGATCGCCTCGGCAAACCGATCGAGGGCGATCAACGCCTCGCCGAGATGCAGCCAGGCCCGGGAGTCCAGCGGGGCGGCAGCGACAAGCCGGCGGGCACGCTGCTCCGCCAGCGCGAGGTCGCCCAGCACCTGCGCCTCGCGGACCCGGCTTTCCAGCACCGGCCAAAGGATCTCGGCCGCGGCAAGTTGCTCTGCTTCGCTGGCCGGAACGAGGCCGCGGGCGAGCAACTCGGCGCGGTTCATGTCGTCGGTCATGCCGCGCAGGTCGCCGTTCAGCATCGGCAGGAACGCGCGGACTCGATGGAAGCGACTCAGGAGGTGGTCGGCCTCGAAGCGGGGCAGGCGGGCGACCGCGCAGTCGACCAGACGCTGGTGGACCTGCACGGCATCGGCCGCGCGTGCGGCATCGGGGCGGAACTTGGCGTGCTCGAGGACCAGGTGGTAGCTCGCGGCAACGGCGGCAACCGAGCCCACGGGAAGCGAGGGCAGCAGGGTGTCGAACAGCCGTCCGAAGACATGGTCCCCGCGGTCCAGCGCGAGGCTGGCGGCGGCAAGGGTGTTCGTGACCCGGAGTGTCGCGAGCGTGTCGGCATCGCCGTCCGGCGCCGGACGGTGCGCAAGGCTGTCGATCAGCGCATGGAAGCAGAGCCGGTGCAGCAGCCAGACGAGCCGCTCGCGAGCATCCAGCGGCAGTGCCTCGTAACGTGCAACGTTTTCGCACAGTCTCGCCCAGCGCTCGGTGCGCCGGTGGACCGGCACCTCGTCCGGCGTGGCAAGTGCGACGGTGACATCGGTGGAGGCGGCGGCAAGCGCGATCTTGGCCCGGTGGTTGGTCGGGACGAGGCTGTTGAAGCGGGGCAGGGGCTTCTGCTCGGCCAGGCTGCGCCAGGCAAGCTCGATGCCCCAGGGAATGATGCAGTCCCGCCCGGTCGGCCGCGCCAGATCAATCCAGCCCTGGTTCAGCCAGGCCCGGAACGGCAGCGGAACGGGCAGCCTGCCCGGCTGCCCATCCATGCTACCACATGACAGGCACGAGTGCGGAACGCTTCAGGGTTTCGAGACGCTTGATGCTCTTCGCCATGGGACAACCTTTCTGGTATCAGAAAACAACCGCAGGCTGCTGCCTGCAGCCCGCAAAGGCTATGGCAGCGGGTTCGGCATTGCCAGACGAAAGCTGAAGCGGTCAGAATTTTGCTATGAATCAAGCGGTTTGCAGCGTGGAGGCGACGAGGTGCCCCGCTGCCTCTCCGACACGCGGAGGTTGCGCTTGCGCCGGGATCGGCCAAGGCCCTGAGTCGGCGGTGCCGGGGCTGGTCAGCTGACGGGCGGCCTGGAGCACCACGACGGTAGAAGCTTCAGGCACCGACGGAACAGCGAGGCGACATCGTGACCGCGCCGGCGGAGACGACCTCAGCCCTCACCCCCCCACCGCCGTCTCGCGCTCCGTGATCTGCCGCCCGAACAGGCTCCCCACCAGGTCCGCCAGCAGCAGCGCGCTCCGCCCCCGCACGTCCAGGAACGGGTTCAGCTCGACGACGTCCACCGACGTCACCAGCCCCGAATCATGCAGCATCTCCATCACCAGGTGCGCCTCGCGATACGTCGCCCCCCCCGGCACCGTCGTCCCCACCCCCGGCGCCAGCACCGGGTCCAGGAAATCCACGTCCAGGCTCACGTGCAGCATCGCCCCCGCCGCCGCCACCTTGTCCAGCACCCGGCGCAGCGGCACAGCCACCCCGAACTCGTCGATCACCCGCATGTCCACCACGTCGATGCCGCGCGCCCGCAGCGCCTGACGCTCCGCCCGGTCCACCGAGCGGATGCCGAACAGGTGCAGGTCCCCCGGCGCGATCCGGCACGGCGCCTCCTCCTCGCCGAACACCGCCTCCAGCCCCGCCTCCCCGCACAGCAGCGCCGCCGACATGCCGTGCATGTTGCCCGACGGCGTGGTGTCCGGCGTGTTGAAGTCCGCATGCGCGTCCAGCCACAGCACCGCCAGCGGCCGCCCCGCGTCCCTCGCATGGCGCGCCACCCCGGTGACGCTGCCCATGCTCAGGCTGTGGTCGCCGCCCAGGAACACCGGCACCGCGCCCCCCCGCATCGCCGCCTGCGCCCGCCCCGCCAGCGTGCGCGACCACGCCGCCACCTGCCCGAGGTTGCGCGCCTGCGCTTCCGGCAGCGTCCCCGCCATCGCCACCGGCTCCGGCACCGCCAGGTCTCCCCAGTCCTCCACGGACAGCCCCAGCGCGCGCAGCCCGTCCACCAGCCCCGCGATCCGCAGCGCCACCGGCCCCATCACCGCGCCGCGCTGCCCCGCGCCGGCGTCCACCGGCGCGCCGATCACCACGACCTTCATGCCGGGCCCGCATAGGAAGCAAGGCCAGGGGCTCTGCCCCTGGACCCCGCCAAAGGCGAGCCTTTGGAAACCATCACCAAGGGGTTCCTCGATACGACGCCGGTCCAGGGCAGAGCCCTGGCCCTTCTCACCCCAGCAGGTCCTCGATCACGATCGGCGTGTGCCGCACCCGCACCCCCGTCGCGTGGTACACCGCGTTGGCGATCGCCGCCGGCATCCCCACGATGCCGATCTCGCCCACCGCCTTGGCGCCGATCGCGTTCACCACCCGGTCCTCCTCGTCCACCATCTCGACCACGACCTCGCCGATGTCGGCACTCGTGGAGATGTGGTAGCCGGCGAGGTCCTGGTTCGCGAACCGCGCCCTCGGCCGGTCCACCCGCGTCTCCTCCAGCAGCGCGAAGCTCGCCCCCCACACCATGCCGCCCGCGAGGTTGGAGCGCGCCGTCCGGGGGTTGATGATCCGCCCGCACGCGAACGCGCCCACCATGCGCGCCACCCGGATCGTGCGCAGCAGCGGGTCGACGTGCACCTCGGCGAACTGCGCCCCGAACGAGTAGGTGGCGTGCGTCTTCGTCACCGGCCCCTCGAACGCCATGCCGCCGAGCAGGCCGTACTGCATCTTCGCGGCGTCCATCAGCTCCGGCTTCCACTCCGCCGACGCGTCCAGCGACCCCGTCGGCGAGGCCTTCAGCACGTCCTCCAGCGCGTGCGACGCCCCGTCCGCGCCCACCACGCGCCCGCCGGCAAGCTGCAGCGTCGCCGGGTCGCGGCCCGCGAACGGCCCGCCCTCGGCCGCCGCCGCCGCCAGCACCTTCCCGCGCAGCGCCGTCGCCGCCTTGTGCACCGCAGAGCCCGCCGACCCGGTGGTGATCGACCCGCCCGACACCGGCCCTGACGGCAGGTCGCTGTCGCCCAGCTCGACCCGCACCCGCTCGTCGGCCACGCCCAGCACGTCCGCCGCCACCTGCCCGAGCACGGTGTACGCCCCCGTGCCCACGTCGTGCGCCGACGTCCTGACCCGCAGCGTCCCGTCCGCCGCCAGCGCCACCTGCGCCGCCGACGGCGCCATCGCCGAAGGATAGGTCGCGGTGGCGCAGCCATACCCCACCAGCACCCCGTCCGGCGTGGTCATCGACCCCACCCCCGGCGTGCGCCTGTCCCAGCCGAACCGCGCCGCGCCGCGCCGGTAGCATTCCACCAGCGAGCGGCTCGACCACGGCAGCCCCTTCACCGGGTCGACCGCCGGCTCGTTCTTCAGCCGCAGCGCGATCGGGTCCATGTCCAGCGCCACCGCCAGCTCGTCCACCGCGCTCTCGAACGCGAAGAACGACGGCGCCTCCGCCGGCGCGCGCTGGAACCCCGGCGTGTTCACGTCGGTCGCGACCGTGGTCTCCTTCGTGCGGATGTTGGCGATGTCGTACATCCGCGCGGTCACGTTGGTGCCCGGAAACGCCACGTGGTCGATCTCGGAGCTCTGCCCCACCGCCTCGTGGATCATCGCCACCATCGTGCCGTCGCGCTCCGCGCCCAGCGCGATCCGGTTGCGAGTCCCCGGCCGGAACGAGCCCACCGTGAACATGGCGTCGCGCGGCACCACCAGCTTCACCGGCCGCCCAAGCCGGCGCGCCGCCGTCGCGATCAGCACCGTGTGCCCCAGGATCGTCGCCTTGCCGCCGAACGCGCCGCCCACGTAGGGCGACACGACATGCACGTCCTCGACCGCCAGCCCGAAGATCGTGGCCAGCCCCTGCCGCTGCCCGATCACCCACTGCGACGGGCATTCCACCGTCAGCTTGCCGTCGTTCCAGCTCGCCGTGGTGGCGTACAGCTCCATCGGGTTGTGGTGCTGCACCGGGGTGACGTACTCCTGGTCCACCCGCACCGCCGCCGCCGCCAGCGCCGCGTCCGCGTCGCCGACGCGCACCGAGGGCTCCTTCTCCGTCTCCGTCGCGCGTCCCGGGTCGTCCATCGACGCAGAGGCCGGCTGCGTGGCGTAGTCGAGGCTGACCGCCCGCGCCGCCTGCTCCGCCGCCTCCACCGTGTCGGCCACCACCAGGCCCACGATCTGCCCCGCGTAGTGCACCTCGTCCGAGCTGAGCGGCAGGAAGGAGGACTGCATGTGCCCCCCCTTCATCGCGAAGGTCTCCTCGCCCAGCCCCTGGTTCAGGTCGCGGTGCGTGAGCACGAGCTGCACGCCGGGCACCGCCTCCGCCGCCGCCGTGTCGACCTTCGTGATCCGCCCCCGCGCCACCGCGCTGAGCGTCAGCGCCGCATACGCGGTGCCGCCGTGGCCGAAGTCCGCGGCATAGCGCGCCGCCCCCGTGGCCTTGGCCACCGCGTCGCGACGAACCGTCGGCGTGCCGATGCTGCCGTCCATGTCCTCAACCCCTCCTGCTGGCGACCAGGGCCGCCCGCGCCACCGCGCGTGCCCCCAGCTCGACCTTGAACCCGTTCTCCGCCAGCGGCCTCGCGGTCGCGAACCCCGCCCGCCCCGCCGCCAGCGCCTTCGCCTCGCCGTCCGCGCCCCCGGGCGCCACGCCGACCAGCGCCGCCTCCGCCGCGCGCGAGCGCCACGGCTTCGTCGCCACCCCGCCCAGCGACACCCGCGCCGCCGTCACCACGCCGCCGTCCATCTCCAGCGCCACCGCCGCCGACACCACCGCATAGGCGTAGCTCTGCCGGTCGCGCACCTTGAGATACGTCGACCGCCGCCCCGCCGGCGTCGCCTGCACCAGGATCGCGGTGACGATCTCGCCCGGGGCAAGCACCGTCTCGCGCGCCGGGTCCTCGCCGTACGCCACGTGCAGCGCCTCGAACGGGATGGTCCGCGTGCCCTGCGCCGACGCCACCTCCACGCTCGCGTCGAACGCCGCCAGCGCCGTCCCCCAGTCCCCCGGATACGTCGCCACGCACCGCTCCGAGCCGCCGAACAGCGCCATCTCCCGCGTCACGCCCCCATCCACCGCGCTGCACCCGCTCCCGGGCGCCCGCTTGTTGCAGGCCGACACCCCGTCCCGGAAGTACGGGCACCGCGTGCGCTGCAGGATGTTGCCGCCCACCGTCGCCGCGTTCCTGAGCTGCTGCGACGCCGCCAGCTGCAGGCTCTCCGCCAGCGCCGGGTAGTCGCGCAGCAGCACCGCGTCCTCCGCCACGTCCGCCATCCGCGCCAGCGCCCCGAAGCGCAGCACCGCCCCGGAGGTGTCGAACCCCGCCAGCTCCGCCAGGTGCCCGATGTCGACCACCGAGGAAGGCGCCGCCAAGTCGCCGCGCATCAGGTCCACCATCGTGGTCCCCCCCGCGAGCAGCGCCGCCCCCGGCGCCGCCGCCAGCGCAAAGGCCTCGCCGAGCGACCCCGGCCGCGCATAGGTGAAGGGCTGCATGTCAGGCCGCCTTCCTGCTGTCGTCCGCGCCGGACGCGACCTCGCGCACCGCCGCCACGATGTTCGGGTACGCCCCGCACCGGCACAGGTTCCCGCTCATGTACTCGCGCACCTCCGCGTCGGACCGCGCGTGCCCCTCCTCGACGCACGACACCGCCGACATGATCTGACCCGGCGTGCAGTAGCCGCACTGCATCGCGTCATGCGCCACGAACGCCGCCTGCATCGGGTGCAGCCCCCCGTCCTCGCCCGCCAGCCCCTCGATGGTGCGCACCTCGCGCCCCCCCGCCGCCGCCGCCAGCACCAGGCACGACAGTTGCCGCCGCCCGTCGATGTGCACCGTGCACGCCCCGCAGGTCCCGTGGTTGCACCCCACCTTGGTCCCCGTCAGCCCGAGGTGCTCGCGCAGCGCGTCCAGCAGCGTGGTCCGCGGGTCCAGCGGCAGCACGTGGTCGCGCCCGTTCACCCGCAGGCTCATCGGGATCGGCGTCTCCGGAGTCGGAACATCGGGCATGGCGGATTTTCCCCCTGTGTCGGCGAACGGCCACGGCAGGCACCGCACGGGCACCCGATCCGGCCGGAAGGTCATGTGGCTCCGCATCGCGGCACGGCCACTCCCCTCGGCATCACAATGGCCCCGCGCCCCGCCGGGCGCCAGGGAGACGCAGGCGCCCGAGGCTGCCACGGGGGCAATGCTTCGGGAAATAAAGCAAGGCCTTCTTTTTCTGAAGAAAAAGAAGCAAAAAGACTTTGCACATAAGATTCAAAATACGCGGGCGGCACCGCGCCCTAAAAGACAAAGTTCTTTGGTTCTTTCTTTCAAGAAAGAACACGCTTCCTTCCTGCCCTGGCGCAGGCAGCCGGGGCCGGCTAGGGCGCCTGCGACGCCGCCCGGTCGGGCGCCTTTGCCGCGTCGATCCTGTCCAGGACCTCCGTGGCGCCCGAGAGCGCGTTCACGCACTCCGCGTCGTCGCCCTCGTGGCGCGCGATGTCGGCGCGCTGGATCTGCTCCTGCAGCGCGGCCCGCCCCGGCGAGGGCGGCAGCGCCTCCGCCCGCGCCATCGCCGCGGCGACGTCGTCCTGGCAGGCGGCCGCCGCCTGGAACGGCAGCAGGGCGGCGAGGACGGCGATCGCTGCGCATCGTGTCATGGGTCGTGCTCCGGCCGGAAGGCGCCCTGGCTAGCCGCTCGCGCGCCGCGCTTCCATCCCGCCTCCGTGACACCTGCGCCCCGGGCCGCCCGCCGGACTCCGGCGCCGGGCGCCACCCTGTCACCGAACGGTCATCGCGCCGTCGCGCGACCGCACCCATCGCCTGCCATAGCTGCGCGCGACGGGGCGGTCAGCGCGGCGTCGCCTGCCGGCGGCGCAGGCCCCCCGATCCGGATCGCGCCAAGGGGAACGCAGCATGAAATGGACCATTCCGGCCGCGGCGCTCGCCGCGGCCCTCGCAGCGCAGGGCGCCCACGCCGCCCACGCGAAGTGCAACCTCGGCAGCAGCGCCATCAGGCACGTCGTCTACCTGCAGTTCGACAACGTCCACTACCTGCGCGACGTCCCCAACGTGCCGTCCGACCTGGAGCAGATGCCGACCCTGCTGAACTTCCTGACCGGCAAGGGCATGCTGCTGACCAATGACCACACCCAGCTGATCTCGCACACCGCCAACGGCATCCTGACCTCGATCACCGGCGTCTACCCCGACCGCCTCGCCGCCGGCGCGATCTCCAACACCTTCAACTACTACAACACCACTACGCTCTCGCCCGCGCACTCCAACTCCACCTTCGTCTACTGGACCGACCCGCTGGCCGGCGACAACGCCGCCGACGGCACGCCGAACCGGGGCGCCGACACCACCCCGGTGCTGCTCGCCGAAACCGGCCTGAACGCGCCCGCCCCCTGGGTCCCCTACACCCGCGCGGGCTGCGACTTCGGCGCCGCCGGCCTCGCCGACATGGACCTGGAGAACACCAACACCGACCTCGCCACCGTGTTCGGCCGCGCGTCGCCCGAATACGCCGAGGGCACCAGCAGCTCGGCCACCACGCGCAACCAGGCGGTCGCCGACTTCGAGGGCATCGCGCTCCACTGCGCCCCGGGCAGCCCGGTGTGCGCCGCCGCCGCGGCCGTGTCGAAGGCCTCGCCCGACCTGCTGCCCGCCGAGCCCGGCGGCTACGACGGCTACCAGGGCATCTTCGGCCACAGATACGTCGTCCCCGCGCTCCAGCAGGTGCTCGGCCAGACCCCGGACGGCACGCTCGCCGACCTCAACGGCAACCAGATCGGCTACCTCTCGGTGGCCGCCTCCGGCACCCAGCCCGCCTCCTCGATCCAGTCCGGCTTCCCCGGCTTCGACGGCCTGTTCCCCAGCGTCACCCTGTCCTACGCCGCGACCATGCTCGAGGCCGGCGTCCCCGTCGTCTACGGCTACTTCGCCGACGCCCACGACCACCACTACGCCACCGCCGACGGCGTCAACCCGCAGGGCGCCGCCTACGCCTACGGCCCCGGCGAGCAGGGCTACGTCAACCAGCTCAGGCAGTACGACGCCGCCTTCGCCACCTTCTTCGCCCGCCTCAAGCGCGACGGCATCGACGAGAGCAACACCCTGTTCGTCATCCTGGTCGAGGAAGGCGACAAGTTCGCGGGCGCCGCCCCCGTGCCCGCCACCTGCGACGGCGTGACGATCGCCTGCACCTACCCCGCGAACACCTACACCGCGCCCCGCGTCTCCAAGGGCGAGGTCGACGCCAACATCGACCAGCTCCTCGCGGCCCAGCGCGGCAACACCACGCCGTACAGCGTGCACACCGACCAGGCGCCGGCCTTCTGGCTCCCCGGCAACCCCGCGCAGGGCGCGCCGACCACCCGCCAGCTCGAGCGCGACCTGCTCGCGCTGACGGTGCAGGACCCCTACCGCGCCAACGCCACGATCCCGATGCTGACCGGCCTCGCCGACCAGCCGGCGCTGCGCATGCTGCACATGGTCACCGCCGACCCGCTGCGCACGCCCACGATGGTCGGCTTCGACGACGGCGACGTCTACGCCGGCGCCGGCGCGGTGACGGCCTCCCTGCCGGGCTGCGCCGGCGCCGCGGTCTGCACCGGACCCTCCTTCGCCTGGAACCACGGCGGCACCGCCGACGTGGTGCGCCAGACCTGGAGCGGCATGGTCGGCCCGGGCGTCAGGCCCGTCGGCCTCGACCAGACCACCTGGGCGGACCACGTCGACACCCGCGCCACCATGTTCGCCCTGCTCGGCCTGAAGGACGACTACCTACACGACGGCCGCGTCCTGGTCGAGGACCTCGACGCCGCCGCACTGCCCGCGCCGATCCACGACATCGACACCTACGTCCGCCTGGCCAGCGCCTACAAGCAGCTCACCGCGCCGTTCGGCGCGGCCTCCACCGCGGGTCTGCGCGTCTCCACCGCCGCCCTGCGCACCGGCAGCGCCGCCGAGGACGGGCAGTACGCCGGCTACGTCGCCTTCATGCGGACCTTCCTCGCCCGGCGCGACCCGCTCGTCGCGCAGATGAAGGCGACCCTGGCCGCCGCCGCCGCCGGACAAAGCCTCAGCCTCGCCCAGGCGGCGGCACTGACCGCCCAGGCCAACGCGCTCACCGCGCAGATCCAGGCCCAGGCGAGCCTCGCGGCGCACTAGGCGGGCCAGCAGATCAAGGAGAAAGGCCAGGGCTCTGCCCTGGACCCGCCAGGGGGAGGCTCCCTTGGAGCGCCTTCCTCAAGTCAGGGGATCAAAGGGCCTCACGGCCCTTTGCGGGTTTGGGCAGAGCCCAACCTTCCTTGCCTTCACCGCCCATCGTCCCCGGCCCCTGCAACTCGCCTCGCGCCAGCGCCTCGCGCAGCACCCTCTCGACACGCGCGTTGTAGCCCGGCCCGCTGGCACGCACGCCGCTGACCACGTCCGCCGCGAGCCGGAAGCCGATGTGCACCTTGGGCCGCTCGACCGGGGGCCGCCCGCCCCGGCCCCCGGTCGCCTTGAGCCGTCCCGGGAACACCTCGGCGAAGGGCCGCGCCTCGGCCGCGGCCTGCGCCGTCCACTCCGGGTTCTCCTCGTCGACCTTATACGGATCAGGCGCCTTCGCCATATCGTCCCCTCTCCCGCTCGTGCGCGCGGCGAAAGCTGATGACCCACAGGGTTTCGCCGCGCACGGCGGGCACGACGACATGCGGCCTGCCGTCCGCCCCCTCGACCAGCGCCTGGAACCTGTCCTCGCCGTAGTCCTTGCGCCTGTCCTGCCGGACCATGGCGGTCGTCCAGTCGAGCCGGGCGACATCCTCGAACGACAGGCCACGCTCCCGGATATTCCAGGCGTTCTTCTTCGGATCGTAACCAAGCCACATTGTTTTTTGTAGCAACAAGAACCTGGCGTCGCAAGCAGTGTCCTTTGCGGCGGACCTGGGGCGGTCGCCTGGCCAGTTCCAGCGGGAGATCGCCAGGGAAGACAGGCAAGGTTGGGGCTCTGCCCCAAACCCCGCCAGGGGGAGGCCCCCTGGACCGCCTTCCTTCAGTCAAGGGATCGAAGGGCCTTACGGCCCTTTGCGGGTCCCGCCTTCCAAAGCGGGCAGAGCCCGACCTTCCTTGCCTCCTCCAGCCCGATCCGCTATGCCGCGCGCCTACTGCGCCGGCACCCCTGGAGGCCGGCGTTGCGCATTGGGAGCACACCATGGCCAGTTTCACGACGATCGAGGCCGAGGCGCGCGAGCGGGCAGGCAAGGGGGCGGCACGCGCGACTCGCAGGGCGGGCAAGGTCCCCGCCGTCATCTACGGCGCCAAGCAGCCGGCGACCCTGATCGCGCTCGACCCCCGCGCGGTGATGCGCGAGATGGTGCGCGGCGGCTGGCGCTCGCGCCTCTACGAGGTCACCGTCGGCGGCGAGACCACCCGCGCCCTGCTGCGCGAGGTCCAGCTCCACCCCGTCACCGACCGCCCCGAGCACGTCGACTTCCAGCGCCTCGCCCCCGGCGAGGAGATCCGCGTCTCCGTGCAGGTCGCCTTCCTCAACGAGCTGACCTCGCCCGGCCTCAAGCGCGGCGGCGTGCTCAACGTGGTGCGCCACACCGTCGAGGTGTTCGCCGACCCCGACCGGGTGCCGGAGCGCTTCGAGGTCGACCTCGGCACGCTCGACATCAACGACAACGTCCGCTGGCACAACCTGCTCGGCACCGAGGGCGTGCGCCCGACCATCGCCGACCGCGACTTCGTGGTCGCCACCGTCGCCTCGCCGTCCAAGCTGCCGGACGCGCCCGTCGACCCCAACGCGCCGGCCGCCGCGGCCGCCGCCCCCGCCGGCAAGGGCAAGGGCACCAAGGCCCCGTCCGCCCCCGCCGCCGGCAAGGCCCCCGCCAAGCCCGCCGCCAAGAAGTAAGGCCGGGCCGTGCTGCTCTGGGTCGGGCTCGGCAACCCCGAGCCCGGCCAGGCCCGACAGCGCCACAACATCGGCTTCATGGCGCTGGACCGCATCGCCCGAGCCCACGGCTTCTCCCCCTGGCGCAGGCGCTTCAAGGGCTTGGTCGCCGAGGGTAGCATCGGCCCCGAGCGCATCCTCGCGCTCAAGCCCGAGACCTACATGAACGACAGCGGCGAGTCGGTGCAGCCCGCCGCCGCCTTCTTCAAGATCCCGCCCGACGCCATCACCGCCTTCCACGACGAGCTGGACCTGCTCCCCGGCAAGGTCCGCATCAAGCGCGGCGGCGGCGCCGCCGGCCACAACGGTTTGCGCTCCATGGACCGCCGCCTCGGCTCCCCCGAGTACTGGCGCGTGCGCCTCGGTATCGGCCACCCCGGCACGAAGGAGCGCGTCACCGGCCACGTCCTCGGCGACTTCGCCAAGGTGGAGGGCCCCTGGCTCGACGCCCTGCTCGACGAGGTCGCCGCCCAGGCCGCGCTTCTCGTGGAGGGGCGGCCGGAGGAGTTCATGTCCAGGGTGGCGCTGGCCACGCAAGGCAAGTAAGGCCAGGGGCCCTGCCCCTGGACCCCGCCAGGGGAAGGTCCCCTGGACCGCCTTCTGTTAAGTGCCGGGTCCAGGGCAGAGCCCTGGCCTTGCCTTCCTCCTGGAGTGGTCGATCATGGGCTTCAACTGCGGCATCGTCGGCCTGCCCAACGTCGGCAAGTCCACGCTCTTCAACGCGCTGACCGCGACCGCCGCCGCGCAGGCCGCCAACTACCCGTTCTGCACCATCGAGCCCAACACCGGCCGCGTCGCCGTCCCTGACCCCCGCCTCGACGCGCTCTCCGTGATCGGCAAGTCGCAGAGAACCGTGCCCACGAGCCTGGAGTTCGTCGACATCGCCGGCCTGGTGCGCGGCGCCTCCAAGGGCGAGGGCCTCGGCAACCAGTTCCTCGCCAACATCCGCGAGACCGACGCGATCATCCACGTGCTGCGCTGCTTCGAGGACCCCGACGTTTCCCACGTCGAGGGCGCCATCGACCCGCTGCGCGACGCAGAGATCGTCGACACCGAGCTGATGCTCGCCGACCTGGAAAGCCTGGAGAAGCGCCTGCCCGCCCTCGTGAAGAAGGCCCGCGGCGGCGATCGCGACAGCCTCGCCGCCGTGGCCCTGATCGAGCCGATCGTCGCCGCCCTGCAGGACGGCCGCCCCGCCCGCACCGCCATCGCCGCCGCCGACGCCGAGGCCGCACGCCGCCTCAACCTGATGACCTCCAAGCCCGTCCTCTACGTCTGCAACGTCGAGGAGGCGGCCGCCGCCACCGGCAACGCCCTGTCCGCCCGTGTCGCCGAGCGCGCGGCCGCCGAGGGCGCCGGCGTGGTCGTCGTGTCCGCCGCCATCGAGGCCGAGATCAGTCAGCTCCCGGCGGAGGACCGCACCGAGTTCCTCGACGGCCTCGGCCTCTCCGACAGCGGCCTCGACCGGGTGATCCGCGCCGGCTACGCGCTGCTCGGCCTGGCGACCTACTTCACCTGCGGCCCCAAGGAGAGCCGCGCCTGGACCATCACCCGCGGCACGAAGGCGCCCCAGGCGGCCGCCGTGATCCACAACGACTTCGAGCGCGGCTTCATCGCCTGCGAGACCATCGCCTACGACGACTTCGTCGCCTGCCGCGGCGAGGCCGGCGCCAAGGAGGCGGGGAAGATGCGCGTCGAGGGCCGCGACTACACCGTGCGCGACGGCGACGTCCTGCTGTTCCGCTTCAACGTCTGAGGGCGGAAAGACAGCAAGGCCGGGCTCTGCCCAGACCCGCCAGGGGCGAGCCGCCCCTGGACCCGGCGCACATCAAGGGCTCAGGGTGGCTGCCAGGTTCGTTAACTGCGTGGGCTGCTTCTGAGCCCTTCGGGAAGTGTCGCGGTCGCCGCAGCATCCAGGCTAGCCCTCGTCAGATCGCAGTTGTTCATCGAAGCCCCGGTGAAGATCGTACCGATCAGGTATGCGCCACGAAGATCAACGCCATCGAGAATAGCTCCCGTAAAATTGGCTTTGTGGAGGTCGGCTCGCCGCATGTTCGCTCCTGCAAGGCATGCACCTGAAAAATCTGTATAATCCAGGTTCGTTTTTACAAGACACACCCCAGCTAGGTCGATGCCCCTGAATTGAGAGCCGGCAACGTTGCCGCCAGACAGGTCCGTTCCCTTCAGGATGACTCGAACAAAGAAACTATCCGGCACCTCAAGACCGTCAAGATCCTGCGATGATAGATCGAGGTCCTCGAAAGTCAGACCCGGCTTGCGCAACTGCGTGCCATTACGCCCAATCGAAGCCGTCCATTCCCTGTGTTTGTCCAGAATTTCAAGCAGGTCGGACCTCTGCGTGATCAAGGCCGTATGATTCGGTGCCCCACCCTCGAATTATTACTTCCAGAGATTTGTAACTATATTTATTTGGAACTCTCTCTTATTTATTTATTGAAGATACCATGTGGCTTCTGTCGGTCATCACATGCATACGCTCGATTTTGGCGACGTCGCTCGCTGCATTCTGTTGTGCGTGCCACAGGTCATAAGCCTGCTGCTTGCCAAGCCACATCTTCGGCGATCCGCCGACAAGTGCGGTCAAACGCAGCGCCGTGGTGGCGGTCACGCCATACCGCTTGCTGATGATGCCGTGCAGCGTCTGGCGCGAAATGCCGAGGCGCTCGGCAAATGCAGTGACGGTCAACCCGGTTGCAGGGATCACCTCCTCGCCGAGCAGCTCGCCCGGGTGCGGCGGCTCAAAGGCCGGGATGCGGCGCTTGACCGCAATGCCTTCCGGGACGCTGTCACCCTCAATGGTATTGCTCAAGGTCAACTCTGACGGCATCTGCGGCCTCCCACTGGAATGTAATGCACCATGGCCCGTTGACATGGACCGTATAGGTTCCTGCGCGATCTCCCTTGAGACCGTGAAAGTCGTACCCGTCGACATCCATGTCGTCCGGCTTGGTCGCCTCGTCGAGGGAGATGAGCCGGTCAGCGATTTTGCGGAGCATTCGGGCGTACAGCTTTGCTGATTTCCCCTTTTCCCAAAACGCTGACAGAGCCTTGCTTTTGAACGACGCAATCACAGGATTATTGTAGTGCGTCGCGTGACGCATATCAACCGTGACCCGAATCAATTGGTCGGACGGGGCTTATACAGGGTTTCCGTTCGCCTGCTCCATAGATCTCGGAAGCAAGAATTTTCGTGTTCTGAATAAAAAGAAGCAAAGGATTCTGCCCATAGGGTTCCGAACGCGCAGGCGGCTCCGGAATCCAATAGGCAGAAGTTCTTTGGTTCTTTCTTTCAAGAAAGAACACGCTTCCTTCGCGCAGGACATCCGGGCTGGCAGCCCCAGGACAGCCTCCAGGCCCGCGCCTGCCCGGACAGGCCGCACAGCGCGTCCGGGCAGCGCCTCGCCCCGGTAGCCCTGCCGCATTCCGTGCTGCCCGAGGCTGACAGTGGCGCCGGCGCCCTCATCTGCACCCCATGCTGCAGCCCCGCCCCCCGCGCGCCCCATGACCCCCCCGGCCGCCGACGCCGAGGGCTCCCCCTTCGCCCTCCTGCGCCCTCACTGGCGCCTCGTCCTCGCCGCCTTCCTCGGCTGGTTCCTCGACGCCTTCGACCAGGTCGCCCTCCTCCTCGTGCTGCCAGAGATCGGCCGCCACTTCGGCGTCTCGCTCACCGCCATGGGCCTGGTCATCACCGCGCAGAGCCTCGGCCGCGCCATCGGCAACACGAGCTGGGGCTGGCTCGCCGACCGCCACGGCCGCAAGCTCACCTTCATGATCGGCGTGGTCTGGTTCGCCGCCTTCTCCGGCCTGACCGCGCTGGCCTGGAGCTACTCGGCGCTGCTGGTGATCCAGCTCCTGTTCGGCATCGGCTTCGGCGGCGAATGGACCGCCTCCGCCGCGTTGCTGATGGAAAGCGTGCCGGCCCGCTCGCGCCAGGTCGCCTCCTCGCTGATGATGGCCGGCTACGAGGCCGGCTTCTTCGCCGCCGCCGGAACCCAGGCCCTGCTGCTGCCGCTGTTCGGCTGGCGCGCCCTGTTCGTGGTCGGCATCGCCCCGGCCCTGCTCGCGATCTTCATCCGCGTCGGCGTGCACGAAAGCCCGGTCTGGCTGCGCATGCAGCAGGACCGCGCCGTCGGCTCCCGGACCGCGGCCCCGAAGCCGCGCCTGCGCATGGACCACGCCGCCTGGCAGGCCTGCGCCCTGATGATCGCGCTGCAGTTCCAGACCGCCTCGGTCTACAGCTTCTACCCGACGATCCTGAAGACCGTGTACGGCTACGGCGCGTCCGGCGTGTTCGCCGGCGTGGCCGCCTACTCGATCGGCTCCGTGCTCGGAAAACTGCTGTGCGGCCGGATCGCGACCCGCATCGGCGACCGCTGGACGATGCTGGGCTGCCTCGCCATCACCGTGCTCGGCATCGTGCCCTTCGTCTCCGCGGCCGCGACCCCTGTGCTGCTGGCCGCGGCCGTGGTCGTCGGCGCGTCGAGCAGCGGCGTGTTCGCCCTGGTGCCGCACTACCTGTCGCTGCGCTTCCCCAGCCCGGTGCGCTCGTTCGGCATGGGCCTCGCCTACGCCCTGGCCGCCGGCGGCCAGGGCGTCGCCACCTACGTCGTGCCCGCTGCCGGCAACAGCCTCGGCCTGTCCCACGCCGTGGAACTGTTCGTGGCGGCCTCCTCGCTCGCCGTCGCCGCGGTCGCGCTGCGCGAGCCCCGCGTCCTGCCCGGCCTCGACATGGACGAGCCGTAGTCCCCGGCCTTGCCCACCGGCCAGGCCGGATGGCCGGCCCCCGCAGGCAGGCCCCCGGTCGACCTCATGCCGCACTCGGGTCAGAAACGCTGGCCTTTCGCGACGGCACTCCCTAGGATTTTATCAAATCGCGGCCAGAAGGGCCGAACACCAGGGAGCAACCATCCAAGTGCCGTCCATCCTCGCGCGTGAGCGCACCGTCGCCCCGCCCGGCTTCAACCGCTGGCTTGTGCCCCCGGCCGCGCTCTGCGTCCACCTCTCCATCGGCTCGGTCTACGCCTTCAGCGTGTTCAACCTGCCGCTCACCCGCCTCATCGGCGGCACCGCCCCCGGGCCGGACGACTGGACGCTCAAGGGGCTGGGCTGGATCTTCTCCATCGCCATCGCCTTCCTCGGCATCGCCTCGGCCCTGTTCGGCGGCTGGCTCGACCGCGTGGGACCCCGGCGCGCCATGGTCACCGCGGCCGGCTGCTTCGGCGGCGGCCTGCTCGTCGCCTCCTTCGGCATCGCCTCCCACCAGCTCTGGCTGCTCTACCTCGGCTACGGCGTGCTCGGCGGCTGCGGCCTCGGCCTGGGCTACATCTCCCCGGTCAAGACCCTGATGAGCTGGTTCCCCGACCGCCCCGGCATGGCCACCGGCCTTGCCATCATGGGCTTCGGTGGCGGCGCCATGATCGCCTCCCCGCTGTCCGTCATGCTGATGGACTGGTACGGCACCCCCGGCCACCTCGGCGTCGCCCAGACCTTCGCCACCCTCGGCATCGGCTACGCCGTGTTCATGCTGATCGGCGCCGCCATCGTGCGCGTCCCCGCCACCGGCTGGGCGCCGGACGGCTACGTCCCCCGCCCCACCGCGCTCAGCCGCTCCAACATGCCCGCCGTGACCCAGTACGAGGCGGTCAAGACCCGCCAGTTCTGGCTGATCTGGGCCGTGCTCTGCCTCAACGTCACCGCCGGCATCGGCGTGCTGGAGCAGGCCTCGGCGATGAGCCAGGAGATGTTCCCCGGCCGCATCACCCCCTACGCCGCCGCCGGCTTCGTCGGCCTGCTCAGCCTGTTCAACATGGGCGGCCGCTTCCTCTGGGCGTCCGCCTCCGACCGCCTCGGACGCAAGACCACCTTCGCGATCTTCTTCACCCTCGGCATCCTGCTCTACGCCCTGGTCCCCTCCATCGGGCGCAGCGGCAACATCGCGCTCTTCGTGCTCTGCTACGGCCTGATCCTGAGCATGTACGGCGGCGGCTTCGCCACCGTGCCCGCCTACCTGCGCGACATCTTCGGCCTGCAGTACGTCGGCGCCATCCACGGCCGCCTGCTCACCGCCTGGTCCGTCGCCGGCGTGCTCGGCCCCGTCCTGGTGAACTACCTGCGCGCCTGGCAGATCGGCAACGGCGTCCCCAAGGCCGAGGCCTACACCTTCACCATGTACGTCATGGCCGCCCTGCTGCTCTGCGGCCTGGTCTGCAACCTCCTGGTCCGCCCGCTCCGCGACCGAGACCGCGACATCGCCCCCGACCTCGCCCTGGGAGCACGGCCATGAGCGCCCGCGTCGCGCTCTACTGGGCGATCGCCGGGCTGCCGCTGCTCTGGGGCGTCTGGCACACCGTGCAGAACGCCCTGAAGCTGTTCGGCTGAGCAGGGCAGAAAGGCCAGGGCTCTGCCCTGGACCCGCCTGACTTAAGTATCGGATTCCAAAGGCTCGGCCTTTGGCGGGGTCCAGGGGCAGAGCCCCTGGCCTTCCTTCGATCCCGCAGGAGCCCGCCCGATGTCCGAGACTCCCGTGCACGACTGGGTCATGCCCCGCCTGCAGGCCCTGGTGGACGAGGCCATCGCCGCCGGCTTCGACTCCCTGACCGTGACCGCCGTGATCACCGACATCCTCGCCAGCACCAACCTCGACCACGAGCCCCCGACCGTCCCCGAGCCCGCCTAGAGCCTGCCCTGGACTTGCCAGCCCCGATCCCCTGCACGACGGCGAGAAAAAAGCATGTTCTTTCTTGAAAGAAAGAACCAAAGAACTTCTGCTCATAAGACTCCGGAGCCACCCAGCGCCCGGACCCCAATGAGCAAAGTCTTTTTGCTTCTTTTTCTTCAGAAGAAGACTCTTGCTTCCCTGCCTTGAGCCACCAGGACGCGTCCACGCCCGCACCAGCCGCCTACCCCTCCCGCCGCCACAGGAACGTCAGCTCGTGCTTGTTGTGGAACAGGTGCAGCAGCCGCCCCCCCGGGATGCGCGCGAACCCCTCCGTCGCCGCGTGGTCCGTCTCCCCCTGGAACTTCACGGTGCACACCACCCGCGCCACCCGCCCGCTCCCGATCCACCGCTCCACCAGCGCCAGCAGCTTCTCCGGATACGCGATGATGTCGGAGAACAGCCAGTCCACCGGCGCCACGCCCTCCGGCTCCAGCGCGAACGCGCTCTCGCGCAGCGTCGCCACCCCCGGCATCGCCGCCACCTTCTCCGCGAGCGGCGCCCGGTCCACCGCCACCACCCCGGCCCCCAGCGACGCGATCGCCCACGTCCACCCCCCTGGCGACGCCCCCAGGTCCAGGCACGCCTGCCCCGGCCGCGGCCAGTCCCGCCACACCGCGCACGCTTCCCACAGCTTCAGGTAGGCCCGGCTCGGCGGCCCGATATGGTCCTCCACGAACCGGCATTCCCCGTTGACGAACGCGCTCGTCTTCGCCGCGCTGAACAGCAGCCGCCCCGGCGCCAGCAGCGTCCACGCCCCCAGGTGCGATTCCGGCGCCGCCTCGGGGAACACCAGCGCCCGCGCCCGCACCGGCGGCAGCCTGGCCTCCACCAGCGCGCAGCGCCGGTGGTGCGCCGCCCCGTACAGCCCCCAGTTCCGCTGCACCGCCCGCAGCGCCGCCGCCGCCTCGCCCACCGACGCCACGGCGGCCTCGCGCGGGGCCTCCCACGCGTCGATCGCCCACGCCATCGCCCGCGGCGCGTCCGGCGACAGCGCCAGCCGCCCGTGCCACGCCGCCACCGCCACGCCCGCCCGCGCCAGCTCCTCGGCCAGCGGCGCCTCGAACCCCTCGGCGGCCAGATACGCGCTGCGGATCACGGCGGGGCAGGGGAGGGGAGGAAGACAAGGCAAGGCCAGGGCTCTGCCCTGGACCCGCCGGGGGCAGGCGCCCCCGGACCCGCGCACGCTGGAGTCCGGACGCCGCGGCCTGACGATGACCGAAGGGAATGGACGCCAAAGGCCCGGCCTTTGGCGGGGTCCAGGGGCGGAGCCCCTGGCCTTGCTTCGCCGCTCAGGGCGCCCGCACCGCCGAGAGCCCCAGCAGCAGCCACCCCAGCATCAGCAGCACGCCCCCCGTCGGCGCCACGCCGCCCACCCGCAGCCCCCCGAGGGCGATCGCGTACACTCCCCCGCAGAACAGCAGCACCCCCAGCGCGAAGCACGCCCCGGCCAGCGTCGCCAGCATCCCGCCGCGCGCCGCCCACACGCCGACCAGGACCAGCGCCAGCGCGTGCCACCCCTGCATCTGCACCGCGTTGCCCACCATCTGCAGCCGCGCCGCGTCCAGCCGCTGCGGCAGCGCATGCGCCATCAGCGCGCTCATCGCCACCGCGCCCAGCCCCGCGAACGCCCCCAGCGGAATCCAGATCCTGTGCATTCCTCGCTTGTCGCAGCCCGCGCCGGAAACGCAATGCCCGCGAGGCCCCTCGCATCCCCGCCGCCGCGCCCCTACACTCCCGCCCCATGCCACGCGGCGACCTGTTCCCCGAGATCGGCCCGTTCGAGACCGGCTACCTGCCGCTCACCGACGGCCACGTCATGTACTGGGAGCAGGTCGGCCACCCCCGAGGCCGCCCCGCCCTGTTCCTGCACGGCGGCCCCGGCGCCGGCGCCGGCGCCGTGCACCGCCGCTTCTTCGACCCCCAGTTCTGGCGCGTCGCCATCTTCGACCAGCGCGGCGCCGGCCGCTCCCGCCCGCTCGGCGACCTGCACGCCAACACCACCGCCCACCTCGTCGCCGACATCGAGGCGCTGCGCACCCACCTCGGCCTGGAGCGCTGGCTGCTGTTCGGCGGCTCCTGGGGCTCCACCCTCGCGCTCGCCTACGCCCAGGCCCACCCGGAGCGCGTCATCGGCCTCGTGCTGCGCGGCGTCTTCCTCGGCCGCGCCCCCGAGGTCGACTGGTTCCTCCACGGCATGGCCCGCGTCTTCCCCGACGCCCACGCCGCCTTCCTGTCCCACCTCCCCGAAGCCGAGCGCGGCGACATCCTCGCCGCCTACCTCGCCCGCCTCACCCACCCCGACCCCCTCGTCCACCAGCCCGCCGCCCGCGCCTGGTCCGTCTACGAGGGCTCCTGCTCCACCCTCCTCCCCAGCCCCGACACCGTCGCCTCCTTCGCCCAGGACCGCACCGCCCTCGGCCTCGCCCGCATCGAGGCCCACTACTTCGCCCACAACCTGTTCCTGCCGCCGGAGGGCCTGCTCGGCCACATGCACCGCATCGCCCACCTGCCCGCCGAGATCGTCCAGGGCCGCTACGACATGGTCTGCCCCGCCACCTCCGCCTTCGAGCTCGCCGCCGCCTGGCCCCAGGCCCGCCTCACCGTCATCCCCGACGCCGGACACTCCGCCCTCGAGCCCGGCGTCCGCCGCGCCCTCGTCGCCGCCGTCGAACGCTTCCGCCACGCACGGTAAAACTTGCCAGCCTGATTTCCTGCAACAGGACAGCAAGAAAGCACGTTCTTTCTTGAAAGAAAGAACCAAAGAACTTTTATCCGTTTGTCTCCGGAGCCGTCCGCGCGCTCGGAGCCCTAATTTGCAAAGTCTTTTTGCTTCTTTTTCTTCAGAAAAAGAAGACTCTTGCTTCCCTTCCTGAAGCAGGAATCCCCACCAGGCTCATGCCAAGACTCCGGGCACGCCGCCGGCCGCCCCCTGCCTCGCCGCCGCGTCGGTCGGGCACAGTGCCTGCGCCGGCCCGGACGGCCAGCCGCGCTTCATCCTTCCTTGGGGTCTGCGTGGCAGACAGGGCGTGCGCCCACCCCAAGGACGGAGGCGACGACGCCCGCCCTCAGAACCCTGCCCGCCGCCGGCTCCGCGATCCCGCGCCCGGCGCTGCGCACGCTCCCGCCCGCCTGGCTGGCCCTGCTGTCGCTCGCCGGCGTCGAGGCGCTCTGGGCGCGGCACGCCGGCCTGGCCGTCACGGGCTGGCGTCCCGTCGCCTGCATCGCGCTGCCGATGATGGCCGCGGCCGCGCTGTGCCGGCGCTCTGCGCGCTGGTCGCAGGTCGGCGACATGACGGACGCCGCCGCCACCTGGATCGCCTTCACCGCGACCGGCTGCGTGCTGACCTACCTGTGCGCCCGCTGGGACCTGCCGCTGCGCGACGACGCCCTGGAGTCGCTCGACCGCGCCCTGGGCTTCGACTGGATGGCCTGGTCGGGCTGGGTGGCGGCGCACCCGGCGATCCGCCTCGTGCTGCGCCTGGCCTACGCGAGCCTGCTGCCGCAGATCGTGCTGTGCTGCTGCGTGCTGCCGCTCACCGCAGGGCCGCAGCGCCTGTCCGAGCTGTTCCGGGCCGCCCTGGCCGCGATCCTGGTCACCGCCGCGGTGTCGGCGCTGCTGCCCGCCCTGGGCGCGTTCGCGCATCACGGGCTCGCGGAGCGGGCGGACTGGCTGGCGGACCTGCTGGCCCTGCGCGACCCCGGCCCGGTGCTGTTCGCCCTGCCCCGGATGAAGGGCGTCGTCACCATGCCCTCGTTCCATGCCGTGCTGGCCGTGCTGTTCATCCACGCCCACCGACGCACCGGGGCCGTCGGGCGCGCCGTGGCGGCGCTGAACCTGGCGATGATCGCCTCGACGCCCAGCGAGGGCGGCCACTACCTGTGCGACGTGATCGCCGGCTGCCTCCTGGCAGCGGCATCGATCATGGCTGTGCGCGCCGCCGCCCGGGCGACGTCCGCCCGACTCTGATCCCTCACCCCGCCCACGCCGCCACCACCGCCCCCACGTCCCGCAGCACCGCCTCCTGCGCCCCGGGCCCCACCCCCGGCGCATCATGGTACGCCGCCACCACCAGCGGCGCCCGCCCCGCCCGCCGGACCACCGCGTAGTCGTTGCACGCCCCGTCCCCCGTGCCCGTCCGGTCCGCCACGCCCCACGCCGGCGGGAACGCCGCGCGCAGCCGCATCCGCCCCACGCTGCACGCCGCCATCCACCCCTCCAGCCGCGTTCGCGACCCAGGCGCCAGCACGTCCCCCAGCACCAGCGCCCGCGCCGTGCCGGCGATCGCCCGCGGCGTCGTGGTGTCCAGCATCCCCGACCTCCGCCCCGCCGCCGGCTCGAAGCGGTCGAACCGCGTCACCCCGTCCCCGATCCCGCGCGCGAACGCCGTCAGCGCCGCAGGCCCCCCCACCCGCGTCAGCAGCAGGTTCGCCGCCGCGTTGTCGCTGACCGCCAGGATCGCCGCGCACAGCGCCTCCACGCTCAGCGCCCCCTCCGCCCCGCCCGCCAGATGCGCCCGCGTCACCGGCGATGGCGGCAGCAGGTCCCCCCGCCGGTAACGCACCACCCGCGCCAGGTCGTCGCGCCCCGCGTCGACCCGCGCCAGCACCAGCCCCGCGAGCACTCCCTTGAACGTGCTGCACAGCTGAAACCGCTCGTCCGCCCGGTGCGCCAGCACCGCCCCCGACCCGGTGTCGACCGCGAACACCCCGAGCCGCCCACCCCGCCGACGCTCGATCGCCCCGATCGCCCCGTCGCCCGCCGCCGCCCGCGCCGCCCCCGCCGCAACCAGCGCGCACGCCCCGCCGAGCACGCCGCCCAGCACGCCGCGACGCGTCCGCCGAACCCCCGGATCGCCCGGGCCCGGCCACGCTCCCGGCCCGCCGGCCCGCCACGCACCGCACCCCCCGCTACCGTCCGCCGCCGCCATCGGAAAACCCCGCCATCGTTGCCGCGAAGGTGAACGCCAGCGCGTGCCGCGCGTTGAGCCCCGGAGGGCCCGAAGCCGCGGGCCGTTCGTCACCCGAGGAGACTACCCGACCATGAACCGCATGATCCGCTGGGGCTTTGCCCTGGCCCTGCTGCCCGTCGCCGCCTGCTCCAGCAACACCCCGGCTCCCGTCGCCGAGGCCCCGCCGCCGCCGGCCGTCGCTCCCGTCGACCAGGCGTTCGTGACCATGGCCGCCCAGGACGGCATGGCCGAGGTCCAGCTCGCCACCCTCGCGCAGACCAACGCCCGCAGCCCGCGCGTGAAGGCCTTCGCCAGCGAGATGATCAAGGACCACAGCGCCGCCGACGACCAGCTGATGAAGATCGCCCAGGCCAAGGGCATCACCCCGCCGACCGACCTGAACGACATGCAGAACCAGCAGAAGACCATGCTCACGGCCGAGAAGGGCGCGAAGTTCGACCGCGACTACATGCACGGCCAGGTCGCCGATCACCAGGCGATGCTGCAGGCCTTCCAGAACGAGGCCCAGAACGGCCAGGACCCCGACATCAAGGCCTACGCCGCCAACACCGTGCCCACCCTCCAGCAGCACCTGACCCAGGCGCAGAAGGCCTCCGGCATGAAGATGACCAGGCCGATGATGCACAAGAAGATGATGACGCCCGACTCCAACACTTGAGACCAGCGGGTGCGTTGATCGGCTCTTCAGCCAGCAAGGCTGGGCTCTGCCCAGACCCGCCAGGCAAAGGGGGCCAAAGGTTCCGATGATCCGCCTGGATCGTTGGAAAGGCCACCGGAGGAAGCTGCCCCTGGACCGGCTTGACTTGAGTATTGGATTCCAAAGGCTCGCCTTTGGCGGGGTCCAGGGGCAGTGCCCCTGGCCTTCCTGTCCCGACCGGCCACACCACCCGTTCGCTGGCATGGGCTTCCAGCACCGGCCACTGCCTGGGCCCACTCGCGCCCCGGGCAACGGCCGCTCCGCCACGAAGCCGTCACGAATGTGCCGTCGCGATGCCAGAGTTGCGGCATCCGCAGTTCAACTTTTCTTCAGACGTGCGATCTAGGATACCGCAGGCCAGCCAGGGTCTGCAGCCGTCAGGAGCCATCCATGTCCCAGGATCGTCACGACACAGCATCGCTGCCCACCGACCAGGCCGCCCGGGTCTGGGCCGAGGAACGCGCCGCCATCCAGGCCCGCATCGACGAGGCCATCCACCAGGCCCTGACCGCGCCCCGCGCCGCCTGAGCGCCAGGAAAGGTCGAGCCCTGCCCCAGCCCGCCAAGGGCTGGCCTCTCGAATTCGCTTCCCAAGTCAAGCCGGTCCAGGGGCTGCTCCCTCCGGTGGCCTTTCCAGCGATCCAGGCGGATCATTGGAACCTCTGGCCACCTTCGCCTGGGGGGTCTGGGCAGAGCCCGGCCCTGCCTGCCCCGATGGCGTCAAGCCTCCCGCCCATCGATACCAGGACGGGAAGTCTGCACGCGGAGCGTCCTACTCCGCCGCCGCCACCTTCGGCAGCTTCGCCCGCAGCCTGCGGATTCGCCGCGCGTCCGCGTCCATGACCCGGAACTCCACCCCCGACGGGTGGCTGATGACCTCGCCGCGCGCCGGCACCCGCCCCGCCAGGGTGAACACCAGCCCGCCCACCGTGTCGATGTCGGCCCCCCGCTCGTCCTCCGTCAGGATCGGCCCCAGCCGCGTCTCGAACGCCTCCACCTTGAGTCGCGCGTCCACGTCCAGCGTGCCGTCCGGCCGCTCCGTCAGCATCGGCCCCTGCACCTCGTCGTGCTCGTCGGCGATGTCGCCGGTGATGGTCTCGACCAGGTCCTCGATGGTGACCAGCCCGTCGATGCCGCCGTACTCGTCGACGACCAGCGCCAGGTGGATGCGCGCCATGCGCATCTGCAGCAGCAGGTCGAGCACCGGCACCTGCGGCGCCACCATCAGCGGCGAGCGCACGATCGCCTCCAGCTGGAACGCGTCCGCGCGCCCGACGTAGCCGAACAGGTCCTTGATGTGGACCATGCCCACGATCTCGTCGAGCTGCTCGCGATACACCGGCAGCCGCGAGTGCCCCTCCGTCCGCACCCGGTCCAGCGCCTGCTCCAGCGTCACGTCCGCAGGGATCGCGACGATGTCGGCGCGCGGCACCATCACGTCGTCCGCGGTGATACCGCGCAGCCGCAGCACGTTGGCGATCAGCGAGCGCTCCTGCCGGTCGAGGTCGTGCAGCCCGTCGACCGGCTCCGACCCGTCCACCGAGGGCGCCGGCTCCGCCACCAGCTCCGCGACCTGCTCGCGCACGCCATGCTCGGCGCCGCGCCGCCGCACGCCGAAGCTGAGCAGCCCGGCCATCCGGGACGCGAGCGTGGACGCGCTCACCGCGCCACGCCGCGCGGGCCGACGCCCATGCCCCATGCCGTCCCGACACCGGCCGCCCCGGCACCGATTGCCCCGCCGACCCGGTGGATGCGCACGGCCGCGCCGCCGGACGAGCCCGCCGCGACCTGACCCGCCCAGGCCCGCGCGCCCGGCCGCGCGGCGCCAGTCCGGCCCGCCCGCCCGCCCACGCGCCACGGGTTCGGCACGCCCATCCTGTGCAGCAGCCACGCCTCGCGCAGCTCCATGCGCCGCGCCTCGCCGGCGCCGTGGTGGTCGTGGCCGCGCAGGTGCAGCGCCCCGTGCAGCACCAGATGCGCCAGGTGGTGACCCGGCCGCCGCCCGGCCGCCCCCGCCTCGCGCCGCACCACCCCGAGCGCCAGCACGATGTCGCCCCCCGTTCCCGGCCCCGCCCCGAAGGTCAGCACGTTGGTCGCGTGGTTCTCCCCGCGGTGCCGCGCATTGAGCCGCCGCACCGCCTGGTCCGTGGTCAGCAGCACGCTGCCCGCGCCGCCGCCCAGCCGCGCCGCGCGCGCCACGACCCGCCCGCTCCCCCGCACCAGCGCGTGCCACCGCCGGTCCGCGACGATCACCTCGGGAACGGGCACCTCCGGAACCTGCGTCCCGACGGCCACGACCCCGCCGCCCGGCCCCGCCGATGCGGGGCCGGAACTACTTCGCGGTTCCATCTTGATCCGTTCTGCCACGACGCGGCCCCGCCTGCCCGGACCCCGCCGGCCCGCCGGCGTCGCGGGCCGGGCCGTTCGCCGCCCGGCTGTCGCGCTCCGCGACCGCGCGCTGGTCGTAGGCGTCCACGATCCTCGCCACCAGCGGATGGCGCACCACGTCGCGCGAGGTGAACCGCGTGACCCCGATCCCCGCGACGCCCTCCAGCGTGTCGATCGCGTCGCGCAGCCCCGACGGCATCCCCGACGGCAGGTCCACCTGGCTCAAGTCGCCGGTGATCACCATGCGCGTGCCCTCGCCCATGCGGGTCAGCACCATCTTCATCTGCGCCGGCGTGGTGTTCTGCGCCTCGTCGAGGATCACGAACGCATGGCTCAGCGTGCGCCCGCGCATGAACGCGAGCGGCGCCACCTCGATCTCGCCGGTGCCCATGCGCCGGATCACCTGCTCGCCCGGCATCATGTCGTGCAGCGCGTCGTACAGCGGCCGCAGGTAGGGATCGACCTTCTCCTTCATGTCGCCCGGCAGGAAGCCGAGCCGCTCGCCCGCCTCCACCGCCGGCCGCGACAGCACGATGCGGTCCACCTGGTTGGACTGCAGCATCGCCACCGCCTGCGCCACCGCCAGATAGGTCTTGCCCGTGCCCGCAGGCCCGAGCGCGAACACCATCTCGTGCTGCGCCAGCATCTCCATGTACGACGTCTGCCCCGGCGAGCGCGGCCCCACCGCGCCCCGCTTGGTGCGGATCGCCGGCAGGTCCGACAGCGGCAGCCTCGGGTCCGCCTCCGCACCCCCCGACGCCGCCCGCCCGCGCCCGCCCCGCATGTCCCGCCCGCCGTCGCGGCCCCCGTC
>CAXSFU010000025.1:29737-42990 GCA_964236695.1 uncultured Acetobacteraceae bacterium
CCCCCGTCTCGCAGGCCCTCGCGGCTGCCGCGGGAGGTCCCGCCGGCCTGTCCCAGTCCCGCCTGTCCCATGCCCGCCTGCCCCGCTCCCTGCGCCATGCCGACCCGGGGGAACGCCGCGTTCCCGGCCACGCCCTGCACCGCGCCCGCCTGCGGCACCGCGACGTGCAGCGCCGGCATCCCGGACGGCTCGCTGAGCCGGATCACCGCGTCGATGTCGCCGAGCCGTATGCTCTCGCCCCGCTCCAGCCGACGGTACAGCCCGCCCAGCGCCGCCTGCGCCAGCTCCACCCGGTCCGCGTCGCCGGAGATCGCCACCCGGTTGCCCCGGCACGCCAGTCGCACGCCGAGCCCCTGCTCCAGCCGCACCAGGTGGCGGTCATGGTCGCCGAGCAGCAGCGACAGCAGCGCGTTGTCGTCGAACTGCAGCGTCACCGCACGCCCCAGGCCCGCCGCCGGCGCCCCCGCCAGCGCCGCGGCCGCCACGGGAAGCCCCGCCGGCACCGCGAGCGCCACCGGGACGGGCAGGGGGATGGCGCCCGGACCCGCGAGGGACGAACCCGCGAAGGACTGGGGGGTGGTGGCATCGGTCTGGTTGATCAAGCGCAGGCTCTCTCCTGGTTGACTGTGAACGGCGCGGCGGCGGGTGCGCCGGCCGGGCCCGCGGCCGCGACCGGGTGCCCCAGCAACGAGTTGGGGTGCCCCGCCGCGATCTGCACCTCCACCACCCGCCCGACCAGCGACATCGGCCCGGCCAGATGCACCGGCTGCAGATACGGCGAACGCCCCGACACCTGCCCGGGGTGCCGCCCCGCCCCGGTGAACAGCACCGGCAGCGTGCGCCCCGCGCAGTCCGCGTTGAACGCCGCCTGCTGCGCCCGCAGCAGCGCCTGCAGCGACTGCAGCCGCTCGTCGCGCACCGACTCGGGCACCTGCCCCGGCGCGCCCGCCGCCGGCGTGCCCGGCCTGGCCGAGTACTTGAAGGAGAACGCCTGCGCGAACCCCACCGCGTCGACCAGCCGCAGCGTCGCCGCATGGTCCGCGTCGCTCTCGCCGGGATGGCCCACGATGAAGTCCGACGACAGCGCGAGGTCCGGCCGCGCCGCCCGCAGCCGGTCCACCAGCCGCAGGTAGTCCTGCGCCGTGTGCCGCCGGTTCATCGCCGCCAGCACCGTGTCCGACCCCGACTGCACCGGCAGGTGCAGGAACGGCATCAGCTGCGGCAGGTCCCGGTGCGCCTCGATCAGGCAGTCCCCGCGCGCCGCATTGCCGTCGGCCATGTCACGCGGGTGCGACGTCGTGTAGCGCAGCCGCGCCAGCCCCGGGATTTCGGCGAGCGCCCGCAGCAGCCGCGCCAGCCCCCAAATCCCCGCGTCCGGCGCCGCCCCGTGATACGCGTTGACGTTCTGCCCGAGCAGCGTGATCTCGCGCGCCCCCTGCGCCACCAGCCGACGCGCCTCCGCGATCACCGACGCCGCCGGCCGGCTCGCCTCCGCCCCGCGCGTGTAGGGCACCACGCAGAACGAGCAGAACTTGTCGCACCCTTCCTGCACCGTCAGGAACGCCGTGACCCCCTGCGGCGCCGCCGCGTCCGGCAGGAAGTCGAACTTCTGCTCGGCCGGGAAATCCGTCTCGACCACCGCGCCCGCCGCCCGCGTGGCCCGCGCCACCATCTCCGGCAGCCTGTGGTAGGTCTGCGGCCCGAGCACGATGTCGACGTATGGCGCCCGCGCCAGGATCTCCGACCCCTCCGCCTGCGCCACGCAGCCCGCCACCGCGAGGATGGTGCGCTCCCCCCGCTCCGCCCGCGCCTGCTTGACCAGACGCAGCCGCCCCAGCTCGGAGAACACCTTCTCCGCCGCCCGGTCGCGGATGTGGCAGGTGTTGAGCACGATCATGTCCGCGTCGTCCGGCCCGTCCGCCGGCCCGTAGCCCACCGGCGCCAGCACGTCCGCCATCCGCAGGCTGTCGTACACGTTCATCTGGCAGCCCCAGGTGATGACGTGCAGCCGCCGCCGGTTCGGCCTCGCCGGCGCGGCGGGAAAGTCCTCAAACGTTGCGGTCATCGGCGCGGCATCCCGGCCCCGCCCGGAACAGCCCGGCGGGCACGGGAGGAATCGGGACGGCCCGGGAGCGAGTCAACCCTGGAGACGGCGTGCCGCAGCGGCGCTGGTCCTGTGCCTGGATGCGGGAGTGTCGCAGGACGCACCCACGCCGTGTCAAGCGATTCGCCAAAGGCAGGCAAGGCCAGGGCTCTGCCCTGGACCCGCAAAGGGCCGTGAGGCCCTTTGATCCCCTGGCTCAAGAAAGGCGGTCCAGGGGACCTTCCCCTGGCGGGGTCCAGGGGCAGCGCCCCTGGCCTTGCTTTCTCAGCCCACCCCCCGGTTCTGCCGCAGCCGCGCCGCCCCCTCCGCGACCTGCGCCCACGCCGCCTGCGCCAGCACCTTGCGCGACGCGAACTGCCCCGGGTCCATCGCCGGGTGCAGCCACACCGTCGCCCGCATCCCCCGGCACTGCAGCAGCCGCCACGCGTGCGGCGCGAGGTCCATGCCCCCGTACCACGCGAACAGCGCCCGCCCCGCCCGCCCCACCGGCAGCCCGCCCAGCCGGTCGTAGACCACCGACACCGGCTGCACGAGCGGCCCCGCCGTCCCCGCCTGCCCGGCGCCCACCGCCGCGAAGAACGCCGAATGGAACGGCAGCACCCGCGTGCCGTCCGAGCTGGTGCCTTCGGGGAACAGCAGCAGGTTGTCGCCCGACGCCAGCCGCCCGAGCAGGTCGTCGCGCTCCCGCCCGGTCCCCGAGCGCGTGCGGCTGACGAACACGGTGCGCCCCAGCCGCGCCACGGTGCCGATGCCGGGCCAGCGCGCCACGTCCGCCTTGGACACGAAGCACGCCTCCAGCCGCCCGCCGAGCACCGGGATGTCGAGCCACGAGCTGTGATTCGCCGCGAACACCACCGCCCGCCCGGCCGGGCGCGCCACCTGGCCCACCACGCGCACCTCCATGCCCACGAGCCGCGCCACCACCGCCCAGAACACCCGCGCGAACACCACCTTGCCCCGCCCTGGGCCCCGCCCCGGCAGCACCAGCAGCACCGACTGCACCCCGCACGACACGAGCGTCCAGAGGAGCAGCAGCGCCAGCCGCACCCCGGCCTGCACCGGCCGCGGCGTGGCCCGCAGCGGCGGCGCCGCGTCGTGGCCGGGCGCGTGGCCGAGGCAGCCCGCCGGCACGGGGCGCGGCCGCGCGGGCGGCTCGCCGAGGCTGGCGTTGGTGGGCGCGACCGGCCTGCGCGAGCGGCCCCGAGGATCCTGCATGGCCGGTCTGTAACGCCGCCCGCCGCCGCCGGCAACGCCGCCACGCCGGCGCACGCGCACGATTTGGGGAAGCGCGGGGCCCCGCGATGGGCTACCAGACCCGGAATGGATCGCCAGGCACCGACCCGGAGCCCCGCCCGCCACGCCGCGGCGGGCCAGATCCCGCGGCGCCGTGCGGCCGCGGCGCGCCCCCGACCCGCGGCCGCCGCGCCCGCCCTCGCGCTCCTGCTGGCCGCCTCCGCGCTCCCTGCGAACGCCGCCGACCCGCAGCCCTACACGGTGAGCTTCGCGAAAACCGGCAACGCCGCGCTCGACGGCGCGATCAGCGGCTCCTCGCAGCTCCAGTCGCTGCGCACGATCGCCCCGGTCGGCCCGTTCGCCCTGGCCGCGCGCGCCCGCGCCGACGTCGGCCGCCTGACCACGGCACTGGAAAGCTTCGGCTTCTACGCCCCCACCCTGGCGATCCGCATCGACGGCCTGCCCGCCGACGACCCGGCGCTGCCGGAGCGGCTCGCGGCCGTGCCGGCCGGCCGCCCCGTCGCGGTCGACGTCGGCGTGCAGACCGGCCCGCTGTTCCACCTCGGCGCCGTGACGCTCAAGGGCGACCCCACGCCACGCGCCCGCGACGCCCTGAAGCTGAAGCCCGGCGACCCCGCCGTCGCCTCCGACGTGCTCGCCGCGCGCGACCGCATGCTCACCGCCCTGCAGGAGGACGGCCACGCCCTGGCCAAGGTGACCGCGCCCGTCGCCTACCTCCACCCCGACGCCCACACCCTGTCGATCGACTACACCGTGGACGAGGGCCCGCGCGTCGACATCGGCCCGATCGCCCTCGACGGCCTCGGCCGCGTCAACGAGGCCTTCGTGCGCCGCCGCCTCCTGGTCCACCCGGGCGAGCTGTACCAGCCCAGCAGGATCGAGGCGGCCCGCACCGACCTGGCCGCCACCGGCGTGTTCTCCGGCGTGCAGGTCCGCGCCGCGCCGAAGCTCGACCCCGCCGGCCGTATCCCGCTCACCTTCGACCTGCAGGAGCGCCCCCGCCACGCCGTCGGCCTGGAGGTCGGCTACTCCACCGACCTCGGCATCGAGGTCACCGCGAGCTGGTCCGACCGCAACCTGTTCGGCAACGCGGAGCAGCTCAACCTGTCCGCCACCGCGACCGGCGGCGGCACCGCGGTCAAGGGCCTCGCCTACGACGCGAAGGCGCAGTTCCTCAAGCCCGACCTGTGGCGCCGCGACCAGACCGGCGAGCTGGACCTGGAAGCGCTCAAGCAGAACCTGATCTCCTACAACCAGACCGCCGTGATCGCCGCCGGCACCCTGCGCCGCCGCTTCTCCGCCGCCTGGAGCGGCAGCGTCGGCCTGAAGGCCGAGCAGGAGCAGATCACCCAGGTCGGCACCACCACCGACTACACCCTGGTCGGCGTGCCGGTCTCCGCGCAGTACGACGGCACCGGCCTCGCCGACCCCCTGCTCGACCCCACCCACGGCGTGCGCGCAGCCCTCACCGCCACCCCCACCGAGAGCCTGGCCGGCACCCAGCAGTTCTTCGCGATCCTGCAGGCCAGCGGCTCCACCTACCTCGACCTGACCCACATCGGCCTCGCCAGGCCCGGCCGCAGCGTCATCGCGCTCCGCGCCCTCGTCGGCACCATCCAGGGCGCCGCCAGCCAGTTCTCCCTGCCGCCCGACCAGCGCTTCTACGGCGGCGGCTCCGCCACCGTGCGCGGCTACCAGTTCCAGGGCGTCAGCCCCTACTTCCCCCGCACCACCGTGCCCACCGGCGGCGCCGCCATCGACGCCGGCACCGTCGAGCTGCGCCAGCGCATCGTCGGCAACATCGGCGCCGTCGGCTTCGTCGACGCCGGCCAGGTCAACGCCACCCCGGCGCCGTTCGGCGGCACGCTCCGCGTCGGCGCCGGCATCGGCGCGCGCTACTACACCGCGATCGGCCCGATCCGCCTCGACGTCGCCGTGCCGCTGAACAAGCCGCCGGGCGGCGACAGCTTCGAGCTGTATATCGGGCTGGGGCAGGCGTTCTGATGACGCAAGGCAGGAAGGCCAGGGGCTCTGCCCCTGGACCCCGCCAGGGGAAGCCCCCTGGACGGCTTCACTTGAGGATTGGATTCCAAAGGCTCCGCCTTTGGCGGGGTCCAGGGGCAGCGCCCCTGGCCTTCCTTCGCGACCCGGAGCCCCCCGCATGACCCCCCCCGCGCCGCGCCGCCTCCTGCGCGGCCTCGCCTGGACCCTGGCCGTGCTCCTGGCGATCCCCGTGCTGGTCGTCGCCACGATCCTCGTCGCCGCCAACACCAACCCCGGCCGCCGCCTGATCGAGCGCGAAGCGAACGCCCTCACCGGCGGCACCGTCGTGCTCCAGGGCCTCGGCGGCCGCTTCCCCGACCGCCTGCGCCTCGCCCACGCCGAGCTGCGCGACGCCGACGGCGTGTGGGTCAGCCTCGACCGCCTGGCGCTCGACTGGTCGCCGCTCCGCCTCGTCTCCCGCGACGCCTGGATCGACCGCCTCGACGTCGACGCCCTGCGCGTGGACCGCCTGCCCGCGCCCTCGCCCGCCAAGCCGGACCAGCCCACGAAATCCGGCTCCTTCACCCTCCCCGTGCGCGTCGACGTCCAGGCGCTCCACGTCCTGCGCCTCACCCTCGGCAAGGCCGTCGCCGGCGTCGCGGCCGTCGCCGAGATCGACGGCGCCGCCCACCTGGCCTCGCTCAGCCAGGGCGACGGCACCGTCAGCGTCACCCGCATCGACAGCCCCGGCACCTACAAGGCCAGCGGCCGCATCGGCCCCGACTCCCTGCAGGCCACGCTCGACGCCGCCGAGCCCCCCGGCGGCCTCGCCGCCTCCGTGGCGCACCTGCCCGACCTCGGCGCGCTCACCCTGCACGCCAGCCTGGACGGCCCGCGCGCCGCCGAGGCCACCGTGCTCTCCCTCCAGGCCGGCGAGCTGCACGCCGACGCCCACGGCACCCTCGACCTCACAGACCGCAGCGCCGACATCGAGCTCGCCGCCACCGCGCCCGCGATGACCCCGGCCCCGGGCGTGTCCTGGCGCTCCGTGTCCCTGCAGGCCCACACCCGCGGCCCGTTCACCGCCCCCGACGCCACCGGTCACCTCGACGTCGCCGGCGTGTCCGCGGCCGGCGCCACCCTGGACCGCCTGCTCGCCGACGTGAACGGCACCCTCGGCCACGTCGGCCTCAAGGCCAGCGCCGCCGGCCTGCGCATCCCCGGCCCGAAGCCCGAGCTGCTGGCCGCCGCCCCCCTGCTGCTCACCGCCGACGTGCAGCTCGACGACGCCGCCCGCCCGGTGACGTTCACCCTGTCCCACCCCCTGCTCGCGGCAAACGGCACCGCGAAGACCGCCGGCGACCTGTCGGCCGTCGTGCACCTCGCGCTGCCGTCCCTGGCGCCGCTGGCGGAGGCCGGCGGCGTGGACGTGCAGGGCCACGCCGCGCTGGACGCCACCCTGTCCCGCCCCGCCGCCACCACCGCGAAGGACGCGCCCCCGACCAGGATCGGCCTGGACGGCACAGTGGCGATCACCGGCGGCCTCGCCCCGGTGTCCGCGCTGGTCGGCGACGCCGGCAGGCTCTCGGTCGCCGCCGTGCTCGACGGCACCGACATCACGCTCGACCACGCGACGGTGGACGGCCGCGCCCTGCACGTCACCGCCAACGGCACCGACCGCGCCAGCGTGCTCGACCTCGACTGGACCGTGGCGCTGCCGGAGCTGGCGGCGCTCACCCCGAAGCTCTCCGGCGACGTCGCCGCCAAGGGCCACGTGTCCGGCCCCCTCCCGGGATCGGCACCCGCCGCCACCCCGTCTGCCGCCGCACAGGCCGAGCCCGCCGCGCCCACGCCCCCGGTGCCCGCAGCCCCGCCGCCCACCCCCGGCCTCGCCGTCACCGCCACCGCGGACGGCACCGTCGGCGCCCCAGGCATCCCGCGCGGCCCCGTGCACCTCACGGTGGACGCGCACGGCCTGCCCGCCGCCCCCGACGCCACGATCACCGCCTCCGGCCGCTTCGACGGCGCCCCGGTCGCCCTCGACCTCGCCGCGCAGAAGCGCCCCGACGGCACCCTGCACGCCACCCTGCGCCGCGCCGAATGGAAGAGCGCCCAGGCCACCGCCGACGTCACCCTGCCCCCCGGCGCCACCCTGCCCGCGGGCAGCGTCGACCTGCGCATGACCCGCCTCGCCGACCTGGAGCCGGTGCTGCACCAGGCGGTGCGCGGCGCCCTGACCGCAAGGATCGACACGGCCCCCGGCAGCGGCGGGACGCCGCAGGCCAGGATCGACGTCCAGGCCCGCGACCTCGGCCTCGGCGCCAAAGGCGTCGCCCGCATCGCGCTGACCGGCTCCGTGCAGAACTCCGCCGCCAGCCCCGTCGTCGCCCTCAGGCTCGACGCCACCGGCCTCCAGGCCGGCGCCATCACCGGCACCGCCCAGCTCGACGCCACCGGCCCGCAGGACGCGCTCGCCCTGCGCCTCGCCACCACGCTGCACAACGTCGCCGGCAGCGACGCCCAGGCCCAGGCGCAGGCCCTCCTCGACCTCCCCGCCAAGACCGTGACCCTGCGCACCCTCGCCGCCACCGCCAAGGGCGAGCAGCTCCGCCTCCTCGCCCCCGCGAAGCTCACCGTCGCCCCCACCGTCGCCGTCGACCGCCTCCGCCTGGCACTCGGCGACGCCACGATCGACGTCGCCGGCCGCCTGAGCCCCACGCTCGACCTCACCGCCAGCGCCCGCAACATCACCCCCGCGCTGGCAAAACCCTTCGCCCCCACGCTCGACGCCCAGGGCCGCATCGACGCCGACGCCCGCCTGTCCGGCACCCCCGCCGCCCCCACCGGCACCGTCAAGCTCGCCGCCACCGGCCTGCGCCTGCGCACCGGCCCCGCCGCCAGCCTGCCGCCTGCGAACCTCAACGCCACCGCGAACCTCGCCGGCGGCGCCGCCCGCCTCGACGCCCGCCTCGACGCCGGCCCCAAGGTCAGGCTCGCCGTGACCGGCCGGGCCCCGCTCGGCGCCGGCCCGCTCGCCCTGGCCGCCCGCGGCACCGTGGACCTCTCCGTCGCCAACCCGATCCTAACCGCCGGCGGCCGCCGCGTCCTCGGCCAGCTCACCCTCGACACCACGATCGCCGGCACCGCCGCCGCCCCCCGCCTCGCCGGCACGGTCCGCCTCGACCGCGGCGAGGTCCAGGACTTCGCCCAAGGCCTCCACCTGACCGACGTCACCGCCCTGGTCGAGGCCGCCGGCGACACCCTGCGCCTCGCCAGCCTGTCCGCCAGGGCAGGGCAGGGCACCATCACCGCCAGCGGCACCGTCGGCGTGCTCGCCCCGGGCCTGCCCGTCGACCTGCGCATCCGCGCCGACCACGCCCGCCCCCTGTCCTCCGACCTGCTGACCGCAGTCCTCGACGCCGACCTCTATCTCCGCGGCCAGGCCAGGACCCGCGTCGACGCCGGCGGCACCATCACCATCCGCTCCGCCTCCATCAACGTCCCCAACAGCCTGCCCACCAGCGTCGCCAAGCTCGACGTCATCCGACCGGGAGACAAGCCGCCCGCCCCCTCCGGCCCCGCCCTCCTCGTCGGCCTCGACCTCACCGCCAACGCCCCCGGCCAGGTCTTCGTGCGCGGCCACGGCCTCGACGCCGAGCTCGCCGGCCGCCTCCACGTCGGCGGCACCACCGCCGCGCCCCAGGTCTCCGGCGGCTTCAACCTGCGCCGCGGCTCCTTCTCGCTGGCCGGCACCACCCTGACCTTCTCCCGCGGCCGCGTCGGCTTCGACGGCACCGGCGTGAACAACCGCATCGACCCCACCCTCGACTTCGAGGCCGACAGCACCGCCGGCAACGTCACCGCCACCCTCCACGTCGGCGGCTACGCGGACGCCCCCAAGATCAGCCTCTCCTCCAACCCGGAGCTGCCCCAGGACGAGGTCCTCGCCCGCCTCCTCTTCGGCCAGAGCCTCAAGCAGCTCAGCCCGTTCCAGATCGCCGCCATCGCCGGCGCGCTCGCCGACCTGTCCGGCGTCGGCGGCGGCGTCGACCCCCTCTCGCGCGTCCGCAAGGGCCTCGGCCTCGACCGCCTCTCGCTCGGCAGCGCCACCAACGGCAACGGCGCCAGCGTGGAAGCCGGCCGCTACGTCGCGAAAGGCGTCTACGTCGGCGCAAAGCAGGGCACCAGCGGCGGCACCCAGGCCCAGGTCCAGGTCGACCTCACCCGCCGCCTCAAGCTGCAGACCACCATCGGCACCGGCGGCGGCACGCCGGCCACCGGCATCACCCCGGACAACGACCCGGGCAGCAGCGTCGGGCTCAAGTACCAGTTCGAGTACTGAAGCAGGCCAGCAAGCAAGGTTGAGGCTCTGCCTCAAACTCCGCCAGGGCGAGCCGCCCTGGACCGGCCTCTCTTCAGGGGTGTTTCCAATCAGCGTCCGAATGACCGGGTCTGGTGGATAGCTGCCTGTCTGCTTCCGGGTGGAAGCGACTAAAATCGAGCATTCACCTTCGGAAGGTCTGGCCGAAAGCGGACCGGCTGCTATGGAGTGGGTGCACCGAGTAAGCAGACAATCGCCGAAACGCTCACACAGCCCTGAGACCCTGCTGCTCGGGCACACTCCCGATGGACATCCGCTATCGCTGGTGAGTCAGGGACGAACGTTGAAGGAGCCTGTTTGCAGAGCGCACAACGCCAACTTGTAACAAGCTTGAGTGGAGCTAGGATACCATGGACCGCGACGGTCAGCCCTAGAGCGGAGGGGTAGTGGCGCGCCTTGCCTGATCAACGTTTCAATCGTCCAGAGGCACCAGATCCTGCAGCGCAAATAGACGCTCTTCTCCTTTGTCCAGATCCGTAGCCTTAATCAGCCATTGCGGGGTGCGGTGCCATTCGTTGCTGGTATAGATTAGCGCCTCGAACCTAGCTTTGCGGGTGGCTACAACGCCTTGCCAGTTTTTATATAGAAACTTCAGCACCTGGCCAGGAGCAATTGCGATCTGCGGGGCTGGCTTGATCGACTGATCTGACATGCTAATTGAACCCGGCCAGCTTACTGATGCCCTGGATAATCTGGTTGAGCGTGTCTTCGGCCCCGGCAACAGCCGTCACTAAACCAGCCGCCTTTGATAGGCCGGACACGACGCGGCGCAACGTGCCGCTATTCGGGTCTGCCTGTGCGTCGGCGATTGCGCGCTGGCAACTTCCTGCTTCTCGGCCTGCGGGATCACCATGCCCTCGATTGTGGTTCCTGCCTTGGCCAGCTCGCTTTTCAGCAGCTCTACAACTTGCGGCTGGTAATAAATCACCTGCCCCGAGTTTGTAGCAGTCCCGGTAGCTGCAACAGCACCGACTTGCGAGTTATTAAATGTGAACGTGTTGTTGGTCACGAATAGGTCCCCTTCTGCTTTAAAATCGATTTGCCGAAGTTGAGGGAACAGCTCGGTCTTTACGGCTGCCCCCTTCATACGTTCGCGGTCTGCCCGACCAGCCCGGCGGTAAGCGTAAACTGCATGCTCCACATACGCGGGGGAGCGATCAGCATGTGTGATCACATGGTCCAGAATCTCCTGCCGCACTTCGGCGATCAGCTCTCCGGTGAGCCAGTCTAGCACAACCGGCACCAGCTGATCGAAGAAGGTATCACGCACCCCGTGCGCAAGACCAAGCCTGGCCTCTATGCTCCGATCCTTGGTCGCCGCCTCGATAAAATCCAGATGCTCAAAACAATGTGCCTGGCTCATCGCAATAAGACGATAGATCCATCCGCGTACATTGTCCGGGCATCCACTCACTTGTGATAGATCGATTCCAAGATCAGCGATGCTTAGCGACGAGTTTTCGGTGATCGCCCATACTGAATACTGTGATACCATGGGATCGGGATGCGTCCCGACGACCTTGACGATCTGGGCGTTGCTGTAATTTGGGTCGAACATATTTGGCGGCGCACGGTCGAGACCAACCACCACCAACGCCGCTTTGATCGTCTCCGGGTCGGCCTTTTGAACATCAACCGGCAAGCCTACGAGCTGCAGCTTTTCCGGCGGAATGTGCTGCAGCGCGGCCAGCGTGATCACCTGGCCCGGAAAATTCAGCTTCCGCAGGTCGGCCGCTGCCGTGGCCGGGCTGAGTTTATAAAGCGCGGCAACGCCCGCAGTGACAATTTCCAGATCGTCGAAGTGGTTCTCAAGCGCCCGGATGATCGACCCCTTGGAGTCGGGGGGACCCATCTGCGCCAGAGCGTTCAGAACCCAGCGCTGGACTTTAGGATCGGCCTGCCTTTCGCTGAGACCAAGAATGGTTGTCTGGACGGCGTAAAGCTCATTTGGGTGAATACGAAAACCGCGCCGGTAGAGCGAGCACAAATCCTGTAATGCATCCTTGGTTGGCAGCGGGCTTCCGCTGCCAATCTGATGTTCAAGATAAATGAGAACAGCACCTTCAATAAATCTTATGAGTCGAGCCGTCAAACTACCCTGCCAAAGACGCCACTTCCCTTATAAAAGGCTTTGAGAACCGATTGCGACCATGGATCGAAGTCCATGATGTTGTTGACGTGATTGCGAATATCCATCCATTGCAGATCATTGAGCGCCAGCCGCCGCCGTGTCGGCTCGAACCACTCGGGGCATTGCATCGACACCACGGCCAGAAGATCGCCGGACTCAACTTCCTCCCCCGACACCACAAACCTGTGCAGAGCCGCCTTGCTCACCACTTGATCGCAGCTCTCGTTCCCCGAATACATATCAAGGTCGATCATCGCCGCGCGCACACCGGCATCAAGGATGCCCGCATCCTTCGATGTTGAAAAGGGTCTGATCGTGTTGCGTCACCAGAGTAGAGAACCCGATTGAGCGCTTGGCAAGGAAGCTGTCGCGGTCATCGCGATAGCGGCCGACGCGATAGGTCAGGACGTGCGTCCCTTTGAACACGCACACAAACGGCCGCACCATATGGAAGCCTTCGCGGCCCTTCTTCGGATTGACGTAGGCATGGACACCCTGCACCAGCAGGCGAAGAATTTTCGCAGGCTCGATAACCAGACTGGTGCCGACCAGCTTGATCACGCGCGGCGATATAATCGCAAGCGTCGGGCCGCTCACCAGCTCACGCAACCGCCTGCGCGTGGGAAAGGGCGTTCTGAACTGATCAGGAATTCCCGGATCGTCAATAAAGTCCCGCAGGAAATATTTGCCACGGTCAGTTCTGTAAAAACGGCTTTGGTCTCGCCTTAGAACGATGTCTTCACTGATACGCGCGCCCAGCGTCTTATGCTGAGTCTTGCCATGTAGATTACTTGGCACGATACCGGACTTATAAGCCTCGGCGATGATCGCGCGCGACGTAAGGGGCCGCTTCTCAGCTTTCAACACTTCAACAGCGATCTGCAGGTAGGCATTCGTCATGGGGCAAGCCTGCTAATCGTCGCTTGGCTGACATTGTAGCTGCGCGCAATGCTTCGCTGGGTTTCCCCAGAGGCGATGCGCTCCTGCACCTCGCATTGCTGGTGCTGCGTGAGCTTGGGCTTGCGTCCGAACTTGACGCCTTTGGCCCTGGCATCGGCGCGCCCTCGGCCCGTGCGCTCGATAATGCGGCGGCGTTCAAGCTTTGCCGCGACCCCGAGCATGGCCAGCACCAGCTCAGCGAATTCTGACGTGGTATCGACAACCGGCTCGGCAAGGGAGCGGAGCCCAGCCCCGGCGCGCTGCATGTCGCGGGCGATAATCAAAAGATCGGTCGTGTCCCGCGACAGACGGTCAACAGCCGGGATGATCACCACATCGCCATGCGCCAGACCCGCGAGCAACCTCTTGAGTTGCGGCCGGTCGCTGGTTACGCCACTGATCTTCTCACGAAACACCAGGTCGCACCCGGCCCCCTTGAGCCGAGTAACCTGGTTGGTGAG
>CAXSFU010000026.1:0-42907 GCA_964236695.1 uncultured Acetobacteraceae bacterium
GGCGCCGAGACGCTGAGCACAGCCGGCGCAACCGGGGCCAATGTCCTGTTCGCCGGTGCCGGCCGCGACTTCCTCACCGGCGGCGCCGGCAACGACAGCTTCATCGTGGGAAGTGGCAACGCCACGCTGACGGGCGGAGCGGGCGCCAACCTGTTCCAGTTTATCAACGGGGCCACGGCAGGCGGCACCGACATCATCACCGATTTCGGCACCTCGGCTGGAAATCGGGTGAACCTTGCAGGCTTCTCCGGCAATGCGGTCACGACAGCGCTGGCCACCGAGAAGACCGGCACCACCGGCGCATCGATCACCCTGGCCGACAACACCACCGTGGTGTTCCAGGGCGTCGCCACGGTGACGGCCGCCAACTTCGTGTGACGGCGGCGGCCGGTTGCCCTGGCCGGCCAGGGAAGGAAGGCCAGGGGCTCTGCCCCTGGACCCCGCCAAGGCAGGGCCCTTGGAACCCCTTATTGAAGTGAGGCCGGTCCAGGGGCGGCTCGCCCCTGGCGGGTCTGGGCAGAGCCCAGCCTTGCTTGCTTCGACAGGCCAGGCTTCCGGCCGTTGATGCAAGACGCTTGGCCTGATCATCGAAACTAGGCCATGGGCATGCGTCAGTCGATGAAGCCCGACGTCCTGAGCCGGCCCGCTATCCTGGTCCGGCCAGGAGCGGGACCGCCGCGCGGCCCTGGCGCTCAGATCTTCGGCACCGCGGCGCCTTCCCCGGTCTTGCAGGTGGCGCAGACCCCGGTCAGTTCCACCGTCCGCTGGTCGAGCGCGAAGCCCAGCCGGTGCCCGAGGTTTTCCGCCGCCGCGGCCACCCGCTTGTCCTCGGCCTCGACCACGGTGCCGCACTGCCGGCAGATCAGGAACTGCACGGCATGGGCGTGGTCCGGATGATCGCACGCGATGAACGACCGGGTCGTCTCCAGCCGGTGCACCAGGCCGTGGCTGACCAGGAAGTCCAGGCAACGATAGACGCTGGCCGGGGTGATGGAGGCGTCCTCCGGCAGAAGCAGGTCGCGCAGCTCGTAGGCGGACAGAGGCACCCTGCCCTGCAGCAGCCTGCCCAGCACGGCGCGGCGCTGTGGCGTCATCCTGCCCCCACGCTGACGGCAGATCGCTTCCAGCTCCCCGAGTGTGGCAGACCCCGGCGTGCTGGTCATGACGTGCCCTCCCTGCTCGCGATCGCGACCCGATCGGCAGAATTCCTCACCCTGCCCTGAGCCACATAGGCGCGTTGCCGTTCCGCGTCATCCAGGTAGGCCGGCGTCGACGACCAGCCAGCCTCGTCCGGCGGCAGACCGCCCCGGCGGCTCGCAGGGTGTCGACGCGAGGGCCGGTTCCGCCGTCCAGCCGGAGCGAGACGACACGGACCGCCATCAAGCCTTGCGTCACGCGCAGGCCGAGGTGTGCCAGCCTGACCCTCAGCGGGCCACGCATGCCTCGAAGCCCCGACGCAGCTCGGGGCGGTTCAGCTCGCGCCCGATGAACACGATCCGGCTCTGTCGCGGGTCGCCCGCCTTCCAGGGGCCGATGGTGTCGCCGTCAGCCAGCATGTGCACGGCCTGGAAGGCGAACCGCTGGTCATCGCCCCGGAAATGGAGAATGCCCTTGGTGCGGAGCAGATCCTGGCCCTTCTCGCCCAGCAGCGTGCCGATCCACTGATTGAAGCGCTGCCTGTCGAGCGGCGTGTCCGAGGTCAGGCTCACCGAGGTCACGGCGCTGTCGTGCTGGTGGTCGTCCTCCCCCGTCAGGAAGTCCGGCTCCATCTCCAGGATGCGGCCAAGCTCGAACGAGCCCTGGTTCATGATGTCCGAGATCGGCACGTCCGCCTTCTGCGCACGCAGGATGCGGGCCGAACGGTTGATGGAGCGGATGCGTGCCTCGACGGTTTCCAGCTCCTCTGGCGTCGCCAGGTCGGTCTTGTTCAGCACGATCACGTCGGCGAACGCGACCTGCTCCTCCGCCTCGTGGCTGTCCTCCAGCCGGGCGAGCAGGTGCTTGGCGTCCACCACGGTCACGATGGCGTCCAGCCGGGAGCGCGTCTTGACCTGGTCGTCCACGAAGAAGGTCTGGGCGACCGGGGACGGGTCGGCCAGGCCTGTCGTCTCGATGATGATGCCGTCGAGCCGGCCCCTGCGCTTCACGAGCTGGTTGATGATGCGGATGAGGTCGCCCCGTACGGTGCAGCAGATGCAGCCGTTGTTCATCTCGAACACCTCCTCGTCGGCATCGACGACGAGGTCGTTGTCCACCCCGAGCTCCCCGAACTCGTTGATCACCACGGCATACTTCTTGCCGTGGTTCTCCAGGAGGATGCGGTTCAGCAGCGTGGTCTTGCCGGCGCCGAGATAGCCGGTCAGCACCGTCACCGGGATTTGGGAGGCGGTCGACGACATGGCAGGTCTCCAGGGATGAGCACGCCAGGCGGAGTGCGTGTAATGATATGTCGTATCACTTTTTCCGGGCGGTGCGAGCCCGATATGCGAACTGACGGGACCTGTCGCTTCAACTTGCCGGAAGTCGCGTGGGCAGCCGACCGTGCTGGCGCCGATCTCCACGGTCAGGCCCGGCCGGGACCAGAAGGCACCATGCCATGCGGATCGCCAGGCCGGAGACTGTCAAGGCCTGCCAGCCCCGATCCCTTTCGTCAGGACGAAGAAAGCATGTTCTTTCTTGAAGAAAAACCAAAGAACTTTGCCCATTAAATTCCGGAGTCGCCCGCGTGCCCGGAGCCTTATGGGCAAAGTCTTTTTGCTTCTTTTTCTTCAGAAAAAGAAGACTCTTGCTTGCCTGCCCGAAGCAGCAAGCCGGCACCAGCTCCACAGCCGCCCCTGGCCGCGGTCCGGAGAAGCGAAGCACGCGGACGAGAGATGCGCCGCGGCCGCTGCGACACGCGTCCGGCAAGGTGCGCGGCCGACCTGGGTGCGCCTCCTGAACGCGCCGCGCTTCGCGAGGAGTTGGTCCCGGGAACGCCACGGCTGAGCGTGACGGACGGTGCGCAGCCGGCCCGGCTGTGCCCTGGGCGACGCATCAGCTCTCGGGCCATGCGGCCGCGCGCGCTGGCCGGTCCGGATGGCCGCGGGTCCGTGACGAGGGCCACCTCATCCAGGAGCGGCGGGGCAGGGTGGTGAGCAGATAGGTCGCGGCGCTCAGGGCGGTGATCCAGAAGCTGCTCGGCCAGTCGGTGTAGAAGGCAAGCGTGATGCCGCCCCAGGCCTCCGCCAGCGCCAGGGCGGCCGAGAGCAGGACGCCCCCGGCCACGCCGCTCGTCAGCCGCTGGGCCGCGGCCGCAGGGCCGACCATGAGCGAGAAGACCAGCAGCACGCCGACGATCTGCGCGCACTCCGCCGTCGCCAGAGCCACGATGGCCAGGAACAGCACCGAGTACAGCCGCAGCGAGACGCCCTTCGCCTCCGCCAGCTCCGGCTGCAGGCTGGCGAACAGCAGCGGCCGGGCGATGACCGCCAGGGCGGCCAGGCTCACGAGGCCGAGCGCCAGCAGGGTCCAGACGGTGGCGACGTCGACGGCCAGCACGTTGCCGAACAGCAGCGCCGTCGCCTGGGTCGCGAACGCGGTGAAGAAGTGCAGGAACAGCACGCCGAGGCCGAGCGAGAGCGCCAGCACGATGCCGATCGCCACGTCGCGCTGCGCCAGCCGCTCGCCCATCAGCCCCATGCCGATCCCGGCGGCGACAGTGGCCAGCACGAGGCCCCACAGCGGCGAGATGCCGACAAGGAACGCCCCGGTCGCCCCCGTGAATCCCACGTGGGCCAGCGCGTGGCCGGCAAAGGTCTGGCCGCGCAGCACCAGGAAGTAGCCGACCGCGCCGGACACGACCGCAACGATCGCCGCCGCGGCAAAGGCGTTGCGCATGAAATCGTAGTCGAGCATGCCCATCCTGCGCTCCCAGAAAATCCTGCCGGCCCGGATATCCTGAAGGCAGGAAGGAAGCATGTTCTTTCTTGAAAGAAAGAACCAAAGAACTTTGGCCCATTGGGTTCCGGAACCGCCCGCGCGCCCGGAGCCTTATGGGCAAAGTCTTTTTGCTTCTTTTTCTTCAGAAAAAGAAGAGCCTTGCTGCCCTTCCTGTCTCAGCGACTTGGCTTGATGCCGAGTTCATGACAGCTCCCAGCCAGGAAGGCCAGGAGCCAAAGGCCGAGCCCCTGCGAGTCCGGGTCTCAAGTTGCGCCGGGTCCAGGGCAGAGCCCTGGCCTTTCACGCCGCGGCACCGCCGGTTGCCGCGTCATGGTGACGGTCCCCGGCGGTCTCCGCGTCACGGCGGTCGGCCATGACGAAGATCCTGCCGTTCAGGCGCACCACGTCGATGTCCGACCCGTACAGGCGCGAGAGCACGGGGCTGGTGATCACCTCGTCGACGGTGCCGAGCGCCGCCTGGCCGCGCCCGAGGTAGAGCACCCGGTCGAGCGCGCCCAGCAGCGGGTTCAGGTCGTGCGCGCTGAACAGCACCGTGAGGCCGAGTTCGGCCTGGAGCGACCTGGCGAGGTCCACGACGCCGCGCTGGTGGTGCGGGTCCAGGCTGATCAGCGGCTCGTCCAGCAGCAGCAGCCGCGGGCGCCCGATCAGCGCCTGGGCCAGCAGCAGGCGCTGCCGCTCGCCGCCCGAGGTCTCGAACAGCGGGCGCCGGCCCAGCTCGCGCGCGCCGACCAGGTCGAGCGCCCGATCGACCTCCGCCCGGCCCGCCTTTCCCGGGACGGGCAGCCCGAGGCGATGGCCGTCGACGACGCCGGCGACGAAGTCCCATCCGCTGAGCCGCAGGCCTGCGGCCGCCGCGCGGACCTGCGGCATGTAGCCGATTGCGGGGTTGCCGCGCATCGCCGGCCGGCCGAGCACGCGGAGGCTGCCGCGACTCGGCCGCACCAGTCCGAGGATGGCGCGCATCAGCGTGGTCTTGCCGGCGCCGTTCGGTCCCAGCACGCCCACGAACTCGCAGGCGCCGATCTCCAGGCTGGCGCCGGTCAGGACCGTGCGGCCGCCGAGCGTCAGGCCGACGTCGCGAAGCTCGATCGCGGGCTCGGCCACTACCGCGGCAGCGCCCGGTCGACCGCGTCGAGTTCCCCCAGCATCCACGCCTGGTAGTTGCGTCCCTCGGGCTCGGTCTCGGTCGCGCCCACCACGGGGACGTGCGACGCACGGGCCAGCGTCTCCATGCGCGCCGCAACCACGTCCGACGCCTGGCTGTTGTAGACGAACAGCCTGACCTGGTGCGTCCTGAGGTCGCGCTCGAAGGCCGCCACGTCGGACGCGCTCGGCTCGGTGTTGTTCATCACCGAGAGCTGGAACGACCGGTTCCTGACCTGCATTCCAAGGGCCTCGAACATGTAGCCGAACACCGGCTCCGTCGCGGTCACCGGCGTGCCGGCCAGGCGTGCGCGCAGGGCGTCGATCCTGGCCTGGATCGGCCGCACCGACTCCTGGAACACCGCCAGCCGCTTCTGGTAGTCGGCGCGATGGGCCGCATCGGCGCTGCCCAGGTCGTCCGCGAAGGCCTTGGCGAACGCCAGCATGGTTGCGGGATCATACCAGATGTGCGGGTTGTCCCCGGGCTTCCGGCCGACGAGGTCGGCGACCACGATGACGGTGCGGTTGGTGCTGCGTGCAGCGCCGAGCAGCTTCTCCATCCAGGCGTCGTAGTCGATGCCGTTGTAGACGACGATGCGCGCCGCCGAGATCGCGCGCGCGACGGACGGGCTTGCCTCGAACAGGTGCGGGTCCTGGTCGGGGTTGCTGAGGATGCTCGTCACCGTGATCCCGGCGTCGCCGATCTGCCGGGCGACATCGCCATAGAAGTTCTCCGCGGCGACGACCGGCAACGGCTGGGGTGCCGTCTGCGACCAGGCAGGCGCAAGGGCGGCGCCCGCCAAGGCGAAGGCCCCCGTCACGAGGGCAAGTGCAGCCAGTCTCGACATCGCGACCTCCGGAACCCACGGGCGCCCAGCGTCGCCCCGACCCGGAAATATGATACAACGTATCGTTCGCGGCGGGCAACACCCTCCGGCGGCCGCGCCGCCCGGCCCCGGGCTGCGGCGGTTCCAGGGGCGCACGGAAGCAGGCAAGGCTGGGCTCTGCCCAGACCCGCCAGGCGGAGGTGGCCAAGGTTCCAACGATCCGCTTGGATCGTTGGAAAGGCCACCGGAGGGAGCCGCCCCTGGACCGACTCTACTTAAGTATAGGACTCCAAAGGCTTGCCTTTGGCGGAGCTTGAGGCGGGGCCTCAGCCCTGCTTGCTTCCCGACCCCCCGGCCAGGAACGCGTCCGCCGTGCGCAGGCTCAGCACCATGATCGTCAGCGCCGGGTTCGCCGCCAGGGCGCTCGGGAACACCGAGTTGTCGCACACCCACAGGTTCGCCACGTCGTGGCTGCGCCCCACCCCGTCCACCACCGACACGCCCGCGTCCCCGCCCATCCGGCACGTCCCGATGGTGTGCGCCGAGCGCGTCAGCGTCCACAGGTCGGTGGCCCCCGCCGCCTCCCACACCCGGCGCAGGAACGCGTCGGCGTGGGCGTGCACCGAGCGCTCGTTCGGCCCGTAGCTGAAGCGCACCCGCACCTTCGGCACGCCCAGCTCGTCCGCCTCGTCCGCCAGCTCCAGCAGGTTGCCGTCCTGCGGCAGGCACTCGCCGTTGATGCCGATGCCGGCCACGTGGTTGTAACGCTGCAGGTAGTCCACCAGCGCCCGGCCCCACAGGCCGCGCCCGCGCGCCACCTGGTCCGCCCAGGTGACCGGCACGATCCCCAGGCTCTGCACCAGGTAGCCGCCCGCGAAGCCGGCGCCGGGTGCCCTCACCATGTCCTCGGTGATCAGCGACGACGGGTAGCCCTTGTTCGGCCGCATCTCCTGCCCGAACGTGCCCCACACCTGGGTCGCGACATGCGCCATGTAGTTGCGCCCGACCTGCCCGGACGAGTTCGCCAGACCCGTGTGCAGCAGCAGACGCGGCGTCTCCACCGCGCCCGCGCACAGGAACAGCGCGGCGCAGCGCTGCCGGTGGTCCACGCCGTCCTTGTGGTAAACGACGGCCACCACCCGCCCGGACAGATCGCGCTCGATGTCGTGCACGAAGCAGCCGGGCCGGATCTCCGCCCCCGCCGCCACCGCGAGCGGCAGGTAGGTGACGTCCATGCTGGTCTTGGCGCCGTTGCGGCAGCCCTGGTGGCAGTGGCCGCAGTTCACGCAGGCCTGGCGCACCGGGATCCCGTCCGCGGCGTAGTCGCGCGACAGCACCGCCGCGGGCGCCGCGCAGGTGCGCACGCCGAGCGCCGCGCACCCGGCCTCCATTGCCTCCGCCGAGGCGTTCAGCGGCACCGGCGGCAGCGGGTAGCGGCGCGAGCGCTCCCAAGGATACGACGACGGGCCGGACGCGCCGATGAACCGCTCGACCTCCTCGTAATACGGCACCAGCTCGGAGTAGGGCATCGGCCAGTCCTCGCCCACGCCCAGCTCGGAGCGCAGCCGCAGATCGCGCGCATCGGGACGCGGAATGAACGCGCCCCAGTGCAGGGTGGAGCCGCCGACGCCGGTGCCGCTGTTGTTGGCGCCGAACGCCTCGGGCGGATCGCCGGACACCAGCCGCTCGCCCAGCCAGTACAGGTCGGAGGCCGCCACCTCGTCGGCGGCGAAGTCCTCGCGCGGCGTCCAGTTGCGCCCCGCCTCCAGCGCCACCACGCGCAGCCCCGCCCGCGCCAGACGCGCCAGCAGCGGCGCGCCGCCCGCCCCGGTGCCGACCACCACGGCGTCGACCTCGTCGGCCTCGGCGTACGCCCGCATCCCCTCGAGCCTCACGACCTCGCCCCCCGGGCAGCCGCAGCGCCCCCTGCCTGCGGCGCCCCGGACGGGAGCGCCGGCTCCTGCGCCACCGGTTCCCAGTCTTCCCGCGCGCCGATGCCGAGCCGCACGAAGCCTTCCAGCCGCGGGCCGTCGCCGCCGTAGCCGATGCCGCTGTAGCCCATGCGCGCCAGGGTCGCCGGGTGCGACACGTAGGCGCGCACCGCCATCGACCGCACGTCGTCGAACCACAGCCGCAGCCGCGCCGCATCGAGCCGCAGCCCGGCCGCCGTCCCGCCCGCCGCCCGCGGCGCGGCACCCGCGTCCAGCGTCCCCCCCGCCGCCCGCGCCAGCAGCGCGTCCTGCGCCGCGTCGCCCAGGCCTGCGAACCCGGCCGCCCCCGCCGCCGCGTCCAGCGTGGCGAGCCCCGCCGCGCACGCCGCGGCGTCCGGCGGCAGCTGCGCCATGCGCCAGCCGTCCCCCAGGCCCGCCGCCAGCACCGCGTCGACCCGCGCCGCCAGGTCGATCCGCGCCCTCCCGGGCTGCGGCACCACCCGGTCCAGCATCAGGCGCAGCGTCGCCATCTCCTGCTCCGACAGCACCCGCCCCGCCGCCGCCCGGTCCGGCCGCGCCCGCGCCAGCAGCACCGCGCGCGTCCGCGCGCTCACCCGGTCCGAGCCGAGCAGCGCCCGCCACGCCGCCCCGCCGTCCGTCCCGTCCGGGTGCGCCGACAGCCCCGCCACCGTGTCGCGGTGCGTCTCGCCCGGGTCCGCCCCGGGCATGTCCGGCGCGGCGTCCGGCGCGGCGAGGAAGGCGGCGATCAGGTCGGCCACCTCCGACGGCCGCTCGAGCGGCAGCAGGTGCCCCGCTCCGGCCAGCGTCGCCGTCCGCCAGCGCGCGAAAGCACATGTCACCAGCCCGCGCTGCGCGTCCGCGCCCAGCGCGCCGTCCTCCGCCCCCGCCACCACCAGCGCCGGCGTGCGCAGCAGCCCCACCCGCGCCGCCCAGTCCTCGCGCGAGCCGTGCTCCAGCCACGCCCGCCACGCCCCGGGGTCCGCGCGCAGCACGTCCTCCACGGTGCGCGCCTCCACCGCGTCCGGCAGCGCCGCGCCGACGTTGCGCGCCACGTATCCCGCAGCCTCCGCGAGGCTGCGGTCGGCGTCGCCGCGGAACCAGTCCAGCATCGCCGCCCGCTGCCTCGCCTCGATCGGCTCCGGGCCCGCGGGCGAGGCCGCCAGCAGCACCACCGCCGCCAGCCCTTCCAGCCCCGCCTCGCCATCCTCCGCGCGCCGCGCCAGCACCGCGGCCACCTTGCCGCCCATGCTGTGCCCGACCAGCGCCCAGCGCCGCGGCGCCTCTCGCCGCACCGCCGCCGCCACGTGGTCGGCCATCTCCGCCACCGTGCGCCCGCCGAGCCCGGCCGCGTCGCCGAATCCCGGCAGGTCGAGCGCCACGCAGCGCCGCGGCGCCAGGCGCTGCGCCACCTCGGTCCAGGCGCGGGCGCTGCCGCCCAGGAAGTGCAGCAGGAACAGGGTCGGGGCGGACAGGTCGGTCTGAGGCATCGCACGCAGGTGGCGCCGGGGCGCGCGATGGCTAGGGCGAGGCAGGCAAGGCCGGGCTCTGCCCGGACCCGCCAAAGGGCCGAGCCCTTTGGAAACCCTCTACTTAAGGAATGGATTCCAAAGGCTTGCCTTTGGCGGAGTTTGAGGCACAGCCTCGACCTTGCTTCGCTTCCCGACGACGAACACCGCCACGCACCCCGCCCCCGACAGCACCGCCAGCGGCAGCAGGCCCAGCGGGTAGCTCCCGGTCGCGTCCTTGATGGCGCCCAGCAGCGTGGAGCCCACCAGGCCGCCGATGTTGCCGACCGCGTTGATCTGCGCGATGCCCACGGCGGCGCCGGCGGCGCCGAGCCATTCCGTCGCCAGCGCCCAGAACGGCCCCTTGACCATGTAGGTGGCGCTCACCGCCAGGCACAGGATCAGCATCGTCGGGGCGAGCGAGCGGGTCAGCACCGCCGACAGCAGGCTCGCCGCCAGCAGGCCGAGCGGCAGGCCGGTGTGCCACACGCGCTCGCGCCGCAGGTCGGAGGAGCGCCCCCACAGCACCATCAGCACCGAGGCGATGCCGAACGGCAGCATGTTCAAAAGCCCGGTCTCGATCAGGCCCAGGCCGAAGGAGCGGATGATCTGCGGCTGCCACAGCGACAGGCACTGGCTGGCCCCGGACGCGCCGGCATAGACCAGCGACGCCGCCAGCGTGCGCCGGTCCGACAGCACCCGCCACAGCGGAACGTGCGCGGCCGGACCCGCGGCCTGCGCGCGCTCCCCGGCCAGGCGCCGCGTCAGCCAGTCGCGCTGCGCCTCGTCCAGCCAGGCGGCGCGCTCCGGCCTGTCGGTCAGCACGAACAGGGCGGCGAGGCCGAGCAGCACCGCCGGCGCCGCCTCCGCCAGGAACATCCACTGCCAGCCGCGCAGCCCGAGCAGGCCGTCGGTCTGCAGCAGCGCCGCCGAGACCGGCGAGCCCACGAAGGAGGACACCGGGATCGCCACCATGAAGATCGCGACGATGCGGCCGCGGTACTCGCGGGGGAACCAGTGGGTCAGGTGGAGGATCACGCCGGGGAAGAACCCGGCCTCTGCCGCGCCCAGCAGCAGGCGGGCCGCGTAGAACGAGTAGGGTCCGACGACCAGGGCCATGCCGGCCGAGGCCAGCCCCCAGGTGACGAGGATGCGCGCGATCCACAGCCGCGCGCCGACCTTCTCCAGCGCGATGTTGCTGGGCACCTCGAACAGCACGTAGGTCAGGTAGAACAGCCCGCCGCCGAGCCCGAACGCGGACGGCGACAGGCCGATGTCCGCGTTCATCTGCAGGGCGGCGAAGCCCGCGTTCACCCGGTCCACGAAGGCCACGAAGTAGCCCAGCATCAGGAACGGCACGACCCGCAGCGCCACCTGCCGCATGGTGCGCCGCTCGATCTCCGGCCGTGCGTCCGCCTGCCTCATCGCGTTCTCCCCGGGCCACGCTCGCCCCGGCCGGGTGGCGGCGCAAGCCCGGCCCGCCGGCCGACACGCTCAGAACGTGATGTTGGTCCTGATGCCGAACACCGCCTCGTTGCCGACCCTGCGCCCCGGCACCAGCGGGTTCGCGATGCCGCCGCCGGGCGTGTAGACGTACTGGAAGTCCGGCTGCAGCAGCAGCCACGGTGCCGCCTGGTACTGGTAGGTCAGCTCCAGGAAGCTCTCGCTCGAGCGCACCGGCACCGCGCCGTTCAGCGCGGCGTTGTCCGTGTCGTAGCCGCTGGCGCTGGAGCTGACCTTGGCCAGCCCGTAGCCGAGCCCGACGGAGTCGTTGTCGCGCCCCGGCAGCGGCGCCTTCAGGGTGACGCCGGCGTTGAGGCTGAAGTTGGCCAGGTTGCGGTCGCTCGGCCCGCCCATGATGCGGGCGAACACGCCCACCGAGCGCGGCCCGTCCGCCGACGGCCGCCACACCATCTGGTCCACTACGCCGTACACGCTGTAGTTGCCGCGATGGCCGCGCGCCACGCCGTTGGACGCCACGTTCGCCAGCGACAGCCCGTCGGTGCCGATGCGCTGGTCGGGGAAGCTCGCCGTGTCGTACCAGAAGCCGAGCTTGTAGGTCCCAGGCAGCCCGCCGGGGGCGCCGCCGCGGTCCATGTCGCCGATCGCCGGCTGGTTGATCGCGTACTGCACCTCGCCGATCGCCAGCGCCCCGGTGCCGGTGCTGAACGCGGTGCCGGACTGCGCCGCGCCCCTGATCTGGAAGTCGTCGTAGAACGGGCCGCCCGCAGGGTTGTCGTCGAACACGCCGGCCAGCACCGAAACGTTGTGCGCCGGCACGAAGCGCGCGCGCACGCCGAGCGAGGACAGCGGATACGCCGGCCCGCCCGCGTACAGGTCGACCGACGGCACCAGCGGCCAGCCCATCGCCGTGTTGATGAACAGCCCGGAATACGTGCTGCCGATGAACTCCTGGTCCAGGCTCTGCTGGCCCACCTTGACGTCGAGGTTGCCGCTCAGCGCGCTCTGCTGGAACCAGATCTCCCACAGACGCGTGGAGCGCTGCGCCTCGATGCCGCTCGTCGTCTGCAGCGACGCCAGGTTGTCGGCGGCGAAGTAGCGGCCGTGGATCTGGAACGCGCTGACGTTGAAGATCCCGCCCTGCAGGCCGAACGCCTTGCCGGTGTCGACCCCCAGGCTCATCGTCGTCAGCCCGTTGTAGGCGGCACCCCGGTGCAGCCCGCCGGTGGCGTTGCCGAACAGCTCGTCGCTTTCCTGCAGCCCCAGCGCCACCCCGTAGCGCCCGAGGAAGGTCCGCACCCCGTACAGGTCGCCCAGCAGGCTGGAGCGCGACGCGTTGAACAGCCCGGTGGTGAAGCCCGGCTCGAACGGCGAGGGGCCGGTGCCGGGCGGGCTGGTGCTGTCGCCGGGGCCGGGGATCGGGTTCTGCTGGCCGGACGGCGCCGCGTCCGGCGTGGCCTGCGCATTCGGGGCCTGCGCGCCCACCGCCTGGGCCCCCGAAGCCGGCTGGGCCAGCGCGGCCCCGCCCTGCGCCGCCCAGCCCAGCAGGACCAGCGCGAGCCAGGATGCGGGGCGGGCGACGGCGGGAAGGTCATGTCCGTGCAACGCGGAACTCCTGGCGGGAGCGGAACGAGCCGCGTCCTAGATGCGAATAATTCTCACTATCAACATCGCCGGATCATCGTCAAGCCGGCGCCGCCGCGCCGCGCCGGGCCCGCCGGCCGGGTCCCCGCCTGCGTGGTACGTCGGCAACAAGCCCGGCGCCGCACCCGTCTTGGGAGATTTTCCACCCGGGATCGGGAAACCTTGGCCTGTCCCCGCCCGGTGCATGCCCCTAGGCAGGACGGCGAACGCTCAGCGGATTTGCCCCATGGCTCCTCGCCCACCACACCGCGCCCCCGCCGCGCCCGTGCCCGCCGCGCGGGCATCCTCCGCGCCCGTGCCCGCCCTGCCGGCGCGCGCCGAGGCGGCGCACCGCCGGGTGCTGCCCGCGCTGCTCGCGGCCGCCGCCCTGGCGCTGGTCCTGCCGCCGCACGCCGCGCGCGCGCAGAGCCAGGCGCCCGCCAGCGTGCCGCCGAGCCCGGCCGCCCAGCCGGCGTCCGGCGTCACCACCCTGCCCAACGTCAACATCATCGGCTCCACGCCGCTGCCCGGCTCCGGCCTGGACCGCGACAAGGTGCCGGAGGAGACCAACGTGCTGACCGGGCGCGACCTGTCGCGCGACGGCTACCCCGACGCCCTGCGCGCGCTCGACGAGAACGTCGGCGGCGTCACGCTCGACAGCGCGTCCGGCAACCAGTTCCAGCCGAGCCTGCTGTACCACGGCTTCAACGCCTCGCCGCTGCAGGGCAACGCCCAGGGCATCGCCGTCTACCTCGACGGCGAGCGCTTCAACCAGGCGTTCGGCGACACGGTGAACTTCGACCTGATCCCAGACGTCGCCATCGACCGGCTCACCATCGAGGGCTCCAACCCGGTGTTCGGCCTGAACGCCATCGGCGGCTCGCTCGACGTGCAGACCAAGGACGGCTTCCGCACCCACGGCGGCGAGATCGACGTGCTCGGCGGCTCGTTCGGCCAGGTCGAGGGCCAGCTCCAGTACGGCCGGCAGAGCGCGGACGGCCACCAGTCGTTCTACGTCGCCGGCACCGCCTTGCACCAGGACGGCTGGCGCGACCTGCAGTCCAGCGACATCCACAACATCTTCGGCGACTACGGCGTGCGCACCGACGCCGCCGAGGTCCACCTCAAGATCACCGCCGCCGACAACGTCCTCAACGGCCCCGGCACCGCGCCGGTCGAGCTGCTCCGGGCCGACCGCGCCGCGCAGTTCACCGCGCCGAACCTGATCGCCAACAGGTACGTCAACGTCAACCTGTCCGGCTCCTACGACCTCAGCGACACCACCTCGCTGCAGGCGGTCGCGTACTACGACTACTTCCAGCAGCGCGTGGTCAACGGCAACACCGCCAACGACGCGCCCTGCAACGACGGCTCCGGCCTGCTCTGCTCGGACCCGGGCACGCCGTCCGCCACGCGCTTCGGCGCCGCCATCCCCGACTTCCTCGACGGCGGCCCGTACTCGGAGCTGGACGACCAGACCACCAACACCAACGGCTACGGCGCCTCGCTGCAGGTCACCAACACGAACCGCGTGTTCGGCCTGCCCAACCACGTCGTCGCCGGCGGCTCCTTCGACGGCGCGCAGACCACCTTCGGCGCCACAGCGTTCCTCGGCGGCCTGACCGCGGACCGCGCCTTCTCCGGGCCGGGGATCGTGATCGACGAGCCCGGCCAGAACTCGCCGGTGCGCGTGGCCACCACCAACAGCTACTTCGGCCTGTTCGCCTCCGACACGATCGACATCACCCCGCGCCTCGCCGTCACCGTGTCCGGCCGCTTCAACAACGCAGAGATCGACCTCGACGACCTCGGCAACCCCGGCGACCAGGGCGAGAACGGCGCCCTGTCCGGCCAGCACTCCTTCAGCCGCTTCAACCCCGGCGTCGGCGCCACCTACCGCATCGCGCCCTGGCTGTCCGCCTACGCCGGCTACTTCGAGGCCAACCGCGCGCCCACGCCGGCGGAGCTGAGCTGCGCCGACCCGGGCGCGCCCTGCTCGCTGGCCAACTTCTTCGTGGGCGACCCCGACCTCAAGCAGGTGGTCTCGCACACCGTCGAGACCGGCCTGCGCGGCCAGTACAGGCTCCGCCCCGACACCACGATCGGCTACAACCTCGGCCTGTTCCGCGCCGTGCTCGACGACGACATCGCGTTCATCAACTCCGCGACCCTGGGCCGCGCCTACTTCTCCAACGTCGGCCAGACCCGGCGCCAGGGCGTGGACGCCACCGCGAGCTACACCGACCGCCGCTGGTTCGCCTACGCCAGCTACACCTACACCGACGCCACCTACCAGTCCGGTTTCACCGAGGGCTCCGGCTCCAACCCGCAGGCCGACGCGAACGGCAACATCACCGTGCGCCCCGGCAACCGCCTGCCCGGCATCCCCGCCCACCAGGTCAAGCTCGGCGCCAACTACCAGGTCACCCCCGCCTGGAACATCGGCGCCACCGCGATCGCCGCCAGCGGCCAGGTGCTGTTCGGCGACGAGGCCAACCTCACGCCGCACCTGCCCGCCTACTTCACGCTGAACCTCAACACCACCTTCCAGCTCACGAGGAACGTCCAGCTGTTCGCGCTCGCCCGCAACATCACCAACCAGAAATACTACACCTTCGGAACGTTCTCGCCGACCTCGTCGGTGTTCCTGTCCCAGGCGCCCGGCGCCAGCAACCCGCGCTCCTACAGCATCGCGGCGCCGGTCGCGGGCTTCGGCGGGGTCCGCGTCACCTTCTAGGCGGCCACGAAGGAAGGCCAGGGGCTCTGCCCCTGGACCCCGCCAAAGGCCGAGCCTTTGGAAACCTCGACGGGGGTTCCTCTTTTCGGAGGCCGGGTCCAGGGGCGGCTCGCTCCCCGCCTTCAAGCAGGGGCGGGTCCAGGGCAGAGCCCTGGCCTTCCTTCCCGTCCCACCCCATGTCCGGCCCACCCCACCCCGGACGCCCCCGATGCCCCTGCTCCTCGCCGCCTTCCTCGTGTGCGCCTGCCTGCGCGAGGCCGTCTCGCTCTGGCTCCTGCGCCGCCAGGCCGCGTCCGCGCTGCGCCACCGCGGCGCCGTGCCGCCCGACTTCGCCGCCACCGTCACCGCCCGCGAGCACGCCACCGCCGCCGACTACACCGTCGCCCGCGCCCGCACCGCCGCCGCCGGCGGCCTGCTCGACCTGGCCGTCACCGCCGGCTGGGTGCTCGGCGGCCTCGACCTGCTCGCCGGCGTCGTGGACCGCCACATCGCCTCGCCGCTGGCGCGCGACGTCGCCCTCGTGGCCGGCATGACCGTGATCGGCGCGCTGCTGTCGCTGCCGCTGCGGGCGTATGCCACGCTGGTCGTCGAGCAGCGCTTCGGCTTCAACCGCACCACGCCGCGCCTGCTCTGCGCCGACACCCTGCGCGCGGCGGGCCTCGCCGCCGTCCTCGGCCTGCCGCTGCTCGCCGCCCTGTTCTTCGTGATGCGCAACGCGTCCGGCCTGTGGTGGCTGTGGGCCTGGGCCGGCACGGTGGCGCTCATGCTGTGTGCGCCCACGCTCGCCACCCGGGTCGTCATGCCGCTGTTCAACCGCTTCGAGCCGCTGTCCGACCCGATGCTGGCCGCGCGCATCGAGGCCCTGCTCGCCCGCTGCGGGTTCGCAAGCTCGGGGCTGTTCACCATGGACGCGTCGCGCCGCTCGTCGCACGGCAACGCGTTCTTCACCGGCTTCGGGCGCAGCAAGCGCATCGTGCTGTTCGACACCCTGCTCGCCAGCCAGAGCCCGGAGGAGGTCGAGGCCGTCGTCGCCCACGAGCTGGGCCACTTCCGCCACCGCCACGTGCTGTTCGGCATGGCGCGCGGCGCCGTCACCCTGCTGGCGGGCTTCGCCGCCGTCGGCTGGCTGTGCCGCCAGCCCTGGCTCACCGCCGGCTTCGGCTTCGCGCATCACGGCGAGGCCACCGCGCTGGTCGCCGCCAACCTGCTGGTCGGCCTCGTCTCGCCGGCCCTCGGCCTCGCGTCCAACGCCCTGTCGCGCCGCCACGAGTTCCAGGCCGACGACTACGCCCGCCGCCAGGTCGGCGCGGGCCCGATGATCTCCGCGCTGACCAGGCTGTCGCGCGACAACGCCGGCACGCTCACCCCGGACCCGCTGTACGCCCTGGTGAACTACAGCCACCCGCCGGTGCCGGAGCGCATCGCCCAGCTGCGCGCGGCGGCCTGAGCCGCGGGGCGGCGCGCGGCGTCGCGTCCGCCCCGCCTGCCACGCGCCCCGCCTGCCGCCCCGGTGCGGCGGGCCGTCCGCCATCCTCCTCTCCGACCGGAAAGCCCCCGCATGGACCTGCTCATCACCGGCGCCAACGGCTTCCTGGGCGCGCAGGTCGCGACGCAGTGGCTGGCGCGCGACCCGGACGCGCGGGTCGGCTGCCTGGTGCGCGGCGGCGACGAGGCGACGGCCCGGGCGCGGCTGGAGGCGGCGCTGCTGGGCGCGGTGCGCGACCAGGCGATGGATGTCGACGCGGCCGCGCTGCTGGGGCGGGCGGCGGCCGTGCGCGGCGACATGGACGATCCGGCGTGGACCGGGCGGGCGCGGGCGTGGCTGCGCGGGCCGGCGGCGCTGTTCCACTGCGCGGCGAACCTGTCGTTCCGCGAGGCGGACCGCGACGCGGTGTGGCGCACCAACGTGGACGGGACGCGGGCGCTGCTGGCGGCGCTGCCGTCGATGCCGCAGGTCGTGGCGTTCAACCACGTGAGCACGGCCTACGTGGCAGGAAACCGCGAAGGGCTGGTCGAGGAGGACGACACCTCGCGGCCGGACCGGTTCAACAACCCGTACGAGGACAGCAAGTGGCACGCGGAGGCGCTGGTGCGCGCCGGCTGCGCGCAGGCCGGGGTGGCGTGGCGGGTGCTGCGGCCGAGCATCGTGATCGCGCACTCGCGCACCCACCGGATGGCGTCGCAGTCCGGGTTCTACCAGGTGGCCGACGCGCTGCTGAAGTTCGGCCGCAGCGCGCGGGCGAAGGGCGTGGGCCGCATCCTGCTGCCGGTGCCGCCGGGGGCGACGCTGGACCTGATCCCGGTGGACGTGGTGGTCGACGACATGCTGGCGCTGGCGGCGCAGGGCGGGGCGAGCGCGGGGCGGACATTCCATGTCACCGCCGCGGCGCCGCTGCCGCTGGGCGACGTGCTGCGCGAGCTTTCGCCGATGAGCGGAGTGGAGATTGGGGTGATGGGGGCGGACGACGCAGGCGCGTCGGTGCCGGCGGGGCTCGTGATGCACCGGCTGCGCCACTACATGCCGTACTTCTCCTACGTGCGGCGCTTCGACCGGCGCAACGCGGCCGCGTGCGGCGAGGGCGGATTCCGGCTCGACGTGGCGGGGCTGCGCGGGTTCGTCCGCTCGTTCGTGGCGCAGCAGGACGAGGCGAGGGAAGCAAGGCCAGGGGCTCTGGCCCTGGACCCCGCCAAAGGCAAGCCTTTGGAATTCACCATTTAAGTCAAGCCGGTCCAGGGGCGGCTCGCCCCTGGCGGGTTTGGGCAGAGCCCAACCTTGCTTCCTTGACGTTTCCGCGAGGCCTGCGGCAATCCGGCGCGCGGCGCCCGACCTGTGGGCCGCCGTTCAGCGAGGAAGCCATGCCGACATTGTTCGATCCGATCCGCCTCGGCGCCATCGAGGCGCCGAACCGCATCCTGATGGCGCCGCTGACCCGCGCGCGCGCGACGCGGGCGCATGTGCCCCTGCCGAGGATGGCGGAGTACTACGCGCAGCGCGCCGGCGCCGGGCTGATCATCTCCGAGGCCACGGGGATCAGCCGGGAGGGCCTGGGCTGGCCGTATGCGCCGGGCGTGTGGTCGTCCGAGCAGGTCGAGGCGTGGAAGCCGGTGGTGCGCGCGGTGCACGAGGCGGGCGGGCGCATCGTCTGCCAGCTCTGGCACATGGGGCGCCTCGTGCACCCGGACTTCCTGGACGGGGCCGCCCCGGTGTCGTCCTCGGCGACCACGGCGCCGGACAAGGCGCACACTTACGACGGAAAGAAGCCGTACGGGCCGGCGCGGGCGCTGGGCGAGGACGAGGTGCCGCGTCTGCTGGAGGACTACCGGCGCGCAGCCGCCAACGCGATGGCGGCGGGCTTCGACGGCGTGCAGGTCCACGCGGCGAACGGCTACCTCCTCGACCAGTTCCTGCGCGCGTCGGGCAACCACCGGACCGACGGCTACGGCGGGTCCGTCGCGAACCGGGTGCGGCTGCTGCGCGAGGTCGTGGCGGCGGTGGCGGGCGAGGCCGGCGCGGACCGCACAGGGGTGAGGCTGTCGCCGAACGAGCCGATCCAGGGCGTGGACGACCCGGAGCCGCACGTGCTGTTCCGCGCGGCCGCGGAGGCGCTGGCGCAGGTGGGCGTGGCGTTCCTGGAGCTGCGCGAGCCGGGCGAGCACGGCACCTTCGGGCGGGCGGCGCACCCGCCGGTGGCACCGGTGATCCGCGCCGCGTTCGGGGGGCCGGTGGTGCTGAACTCGGACTACGCGGGCGCCACGGCGCAGGCGGCGGTGGAGCGGGGCGAGGCGGATGCGGTGGCGTTCGGCCGCCCGTTCATCGCCAACCCGGACCTGGTGGAGCGCATCCGGCGCGGCGCCGCGCTGGCGCCCGACGACGCGGCGACCTGGTACAGCCAGGGCGACGAGGGCTACCTGGACTACCCGACGCTCGCGGCCTGAGGGTCGGGCCCCGCCCCGTCGGCCGGACGCGGGCACTCACGGGTTCGTAACCGCCCGGCGCGGGGCGCGTCCTCAGTTCCGCCACAGTCCCGTCATTTTTCAGCAGCCGCAGGAAAGGGCGGGGCGGATGGACGAGGCGTCTGGGATCGCGGGCGGGCCACTGGCGCGGGACGGCGGCGGCGGAAGCGCCGGCGACGGGCCGCCGCGCGCCGCGCCGCGCCGGGTGGGTGGGGCGCGGCTGGAGGCGACCAGCCCGCTGGCGCTGGCGAGCCACCTGGTCGGGCTGGCGCGCGACGCGGACCGCACCGGGCTGAGCGGGCTGGCCGAGCAGCTGCTGGCGCTGGCGTGCGCGGTGCTGGACCAGGGGCCGGTGGCGTTCGTCTAGCGTCCGCCATGCACATGTCCCGACTTCCTGCGCGACGGCAGGAAGGAAGCGTGTTCTTTCTTGAAAGAAAGAACCAAAGAACTTTTGCTCGTGGGGTTCCGGAGCCGCCCGCGCGCCCGGAGTCTTATGGGCAAAGTCTTTTTGCTTCTTTTTCTTCAGAAAAAGAAGGGCCTTGCTGCCTTGCCTTTGCCGCCCGCTGACAGCGCCGGCCCGATGACCTACAAGGCTTGCGTGGACCAGGTGAGCAGTGCCCTGCAGGTCGAGGCCGCCGCCGAGCTGAGCGTGGTGGTGCCCTGCTTCAACGAGGGAGCCAACGTGGCGCCGATGGCGCGGCGTCTGGCCGCGGCGCTGTGCGGCGAGCGCTGGGAGGCGATCTTCGTCGACGACGACAGCCCGGACGGCACCGCGGCGCGGGTACGCGAGATCGCGCGCGCCGACCCGCGCATCCGCTGCATCCGGCGCATCGGCCGGCGCGGCCTGTCCTCGGCGGTGATCGAGGGGGTGCTGGCGTCCTCGGCCGAGTACGTCGCGGTGATCGACGGCGACCTGCAGCACGACGAGACACGGCTGGGCGAGATGCTGGCGGTGCTGCGCGGCGGCGCGGACCTGGTGGTGGGCAGCCGGCACGTGGCGGGCGGCGACAGCGCCGGGCTCGACGGGCGCTGGCGGCACAGGATCTCGGGGCTGGGCATCCGGGCGGCGCAGGCGGTGCTGCCGGTGCCGCTGAGCGACCCGATGAGCGGCTTCTTCATGCTCAGGCGCGAGGTGTTCGAGCGCGCGGCGCCCCGGCTCACCGGGGCGGGGTTCAAGATTCTGGTGGACCTGGTGCTGTCGTCGGGCGAGGCGCTGCGCATCCGCGAGGTGGCGGTGCGCTTCGCGCCGCGGGTGGCGGGCGACAGCAAGCTCGACGTGGTGGTGCTGCTGCAGTTCGCGGGCCTGCTGTTCGACAAGGCGACCGGTGGGATGGTGCCGCTGCGTTTCGTGTCGTTCGCGCTGGTGGGGCTGATCGGGGTGGGCATCCACGTCCTCGTGCTCGACGCCGGGCGCGCCGCGGGGATGGCGTTCGCGGGCGCGCAGGTGGCGGCGACGCTGGTGGCGATGCTGGCGAACTTCCAGCTCAACAACGTGGTGACGTACCGGGGCGTGCGGCTGCGCGGGCGGGCGCTGTGGCGCGGGCTGGCGCTGTTCGTCGCGGTGTGCAGCGTGGGCGCGGTCGCGGACGTGGGGATCGCGCGGATGCTGTACGCGGCGCGGGGCGGATGGACGCCGTCGGCGGTGCTGGGGGCCGCGGTCGGCGTGGTGTGGAACTACGCGATCTCGGCGACCCTGGTGTGGCGGCGAAGGTAGAAGGCCAGGGGCTCTGCCCCTGGACCCCGCCAAAGGCCGAGCCTTTGGAAACCCTGACTTAGGCTTTTCTTCCAAATGCCGGTCCAGGGGCGGCTCCCTCCGGTGGCCTTTCCGACGATCCAAGCGGATCGTCGGAACCTTTGGCCACCTGTGCCTGGCGGGTCTGGGCAGAGCCCAGGCTTGCTGCCTTCAAGCCGCCACCGGCACCGCGATCCTGGCCAGCTCCAGCGAGTTCAGCACGTCCGCCCCTGACACGGTGCCGCGGCGCAGGGTGCCGTCCGTGCCGCCGGTGACGCCGTAGGCCGCGAGCTGGGCGGGCGACCACGCCCTGGCGGACGACGCGGGCGCGGCGGACGCGAGGGCCAGGGAGGCGGGGGCTGTCGCGGCGCCGGGCGTCGATGCGACGACGGCGGTTGCGGGCGGGGCGGCGGAGGCGAGCGACGGGGGGGCCGCGTGCGCCGGGCCGGCGTGGCCAATGCCCAGTTCGGCGAGCAGGCGGTCGCCGATCCTCTCCGGGTCGATGCCGGCGAGGTGTTCGATCAGGGTCGCGCCGAGGTTCATGGCGATGCCGATGGGGCCGCCGGTCAGGCCGCTGACCACCAGGCCGCCGGCGAAGCGCGCGGCCTCTGGGATCGTGTCGCCGGTGACGGCCCGGTAGATCGTGCCGACCACCGGCACATACTGCAGGGGGTTCAGCTCCGACAGCAGCACGTGGAACGCGGACGGCGAGGCGGCCTTCGGCGTGGCGGCGGACGCGACCGCGGGGACGACGGAACCGGACGCGCCTGCGGACGCGGCGGGGGCCGGTGCCGGGGCAAAGGTTGGCGCGGTGCCGCCCGAACCCGCCGTCGCGGCCGAGGCCGCGCCGGCAAGGCCCGGCCCGGGCGGGGTTGCGGACAGCGGAACCGCGGGGAGCGCGGCCGTGGAAGCGGCGGCCGACGCGGGCAGGGCGTCGGCGAACGGCGCGGCGGCGGGCGCGGGTCTGACGGCGGCGGCCCGGGGAAAGGGGGCGGAGATCGAGAAGGTGGCGTCGACCATGGCGGCGTCCAGTGCTTCGGTTCGCCGCGGCCACTGCAATCGCGGTGCCAGCCGCGCGCCCGGGTCAGCGCGGTCGTGTCAGCGCGGGCCGGGCAGGGCTCCGAGCTGGCGGGCGCACAGCAGGTCGAGCGCGGTGACGCCCGCCACGGCGAGCAGGGCCACGGCGTCGGCGCTGCGGCGGCCGGGCCGGGCCACGAGCGGCACCGCCAGGGTGGCGAGGTCGAGCGCGTCGCCGGCGATGCGGGCCTGGATCCACGGCCCGGGGTCGGCGCCGAGCAGCAGGCCCAGCCCGGCCGCGACCTCGCGCAGGCCGTAGCCGGCCACCAGCCGGGGGCGCCGCCCGAGGCCGAGGGTGCGCGACAGGGTGCGCGGCAGCACCAGCTCGGTCACGCCGAGCGCGATGCTGAACCAGGCGAGGCCGCGGGCAAGGGCAAGGCCCTGGCGCGGGGCGGCAGGGACGAGCAACGTGGACATGGGACGGCTCCTGTGGCGCGTGCCGGAGGAAGCAAGCAAGGCTGGGCTCTGCCCAGACCCGCCAAAGGGCCGAGCCCTTTGGAAACCCTGACTTGAGTGTTGGATTCCAAGGGCTCGGCCTTTGGCGGGGTCCCCCGCTTTCAGGCGCGGGGGCAGAGCCCCTGGCCTTCCTGCCTCAGCGCACGCAGAACCCCCGCCGCCCCGACGACTCCGACGCCACGCCGGCCGGCGCGGCGAGGCTGGCGCCTTCGCCCCACAGCTCGGCGCGGTAGCGCTCGAAGCAGGCGAGCCCGGCCTCCAGCCGCATCAGCGCGCCTTCCGCGATCGCCGGCGCCACGTCCGGGTTCTCCGCGACCAGCGGGTGGATCGCCTCGGCGTTCCAGGCCTCGGAGTGCTTGATGTCGAGCACCGCGTGCAGGTCGAAGTAGTGGCGGTCCTCCGGCGGCACGCCAAGACGCTTCATGCCGCGCGCCACCAGGATGGCGCGGCTCGGCGCGGTCTGCTCGATCACGCCGAGCGCGCCGACCGAGTGGTAGGCGTAGCGGCGCGAGCAGGCGAGGCCGGCCATGACGTTGGCCAGCGCCAGGGACTCGGGGACGGTGGTGGCCAGGGTGGGCTGCAGGCCGAGGCGGTCGGCGATCACCTCCAGCATCGGGCCGTGCATGCCCTTCGGGTTGCCGCGGCCCATCTCGTCCCAGTAGTTGCGCGCGACCTCCAGCTTGGCCTGCTGCGACAGCTTGACCTGGGTGAGCGCCGCGAGGTCGTCGAAGCCGGCCTCGCCGGCGACCTCCTGGGTGAGGAACCAGCGCATCTCGTCCAGGCCAGCCTCGTCGGCAAGCCAGGCGAACAGCGGGTCGCCCTGGCCGGGGCCGTCCTGCTCCAGCGCCTCGAACCAGGCGACGAAGCCGTCGGCGTCGCGGGGTGCTGCGGCGGCGCGTTCGGACACGGCGGCGCGGCGCGCCTCCAGCCACTCGCCTTCCTCGGCGAGGCGCTCTGCCTGGATGGCGATGTCGTCGCGCCAGGTGGCGGTGGGCAGGGCAGGGTTGAAGCGCGTGGCGTTGAACAGCGCGAGACGCTGCTGCAGCGCGGGGTCGAGCGGACGGGCGTCCGCGGCAAGAATGCCGTCCGGCATGATCAGGTTCCATTCCTTGTGGCCGTGAGCACCACGGCGGCGATGCGGTCCGCCGCGCCGTAGGGGTCGTGCTCCAGCTCCTCGCCGAACACGTCCGGGTCCATCTCGCGATAGGTCCAAGCAACGTCGGCGTGCGCAACGAGTTGGGTTGCCGCGGCGTCGTGGAAGGGGTCGCGCCCGCTCACGATCGCGACACCCGTGTAGAGCAGCAGGGCGCCGCCCGGTGCCAGGCGGGGCGGCGCCTCCGCCACGATGCGCAGCGACAGCCCGGCGCCGAGCGGGCCGCCGCCGTGGCGGTAGGCGCGCTCGGACGGGTCGGCGAGGTAGGGCGGGTTGGCGCCCGCGAGGTCGAAGTCGCCGGGAACGGCCCCGAGCAGGTCACTGTGCACGGCGCGCACCGCCACGCCGGCGAGCGCCGCGTTGACCCGTGTGAGCAGCAGGGCGGCGGGGTTGATGTCGCAGGCCCAGACCTCCGCGTCGGGGCAGGCGCGGGCGAGCAGGATGGCGCCGGCGCCGCTGCCGCTGCCGATGTCGACGCAGCGTCGCACGGGTGCTGCGCGGGCGGCGAGCCAGGCGTCCAGCGCCGCGGCGTAGCGGTACGTGTCGGGGCCGAGGAACACCGAGTCCGCGTCGCCGGTGGGAAAGGCCGAGTGCAGCAGCAGCAGGCCGTGCAGGCTGGACAGGCGCACTGTGGAGCGCCAGGCGGGGGAGCCGGACGGGTCGGCACCGGGTCGGGCGCCATCAGGGCCGGGACACGGCGCGAGCACGCCGGCGTCGCGCATGGCCGCCACCAGCGAGTCGGGCAGCAGCCCGTCGCGGAACGGGCGGCTCCAGCCGAACACGTCGCGCAGGTCGCGGGCCCAGGCGTTCCCGGGGCGGGCGTTGACCCGGGCGTGGGTGGCGGGCGTCGGGGTGACGAAGCCGTAGCCGGCGTCGCGCAGCAGGGTCGCGAGGCGGAGCAGCCCGGGCTCGTTCATGGGGCGCGCTCCGAGACGCCGTCGAAGGCATCGTCCCGCGCGCCGTCGGGGGCGCCGCGGCGCAGCAGGAAGGCGGCGGCGTCCCACAGGGCGAACGGGCGCTCGCCGGCGACCTCCATGGAAAAGCCGTGGCGGGCGGCGAGGTCGGACAGCTCGGCGATGTCCCGGGCGAGCGAGCGGCCGAACGACAGGTTCAGGATCGCGAGCCGCCCGCCCGGGCGCAGGATGCGCGCGGCCCCGGCGACGTGGGTGGCCAGCGCCCCGGCGCCGATCTGCACCAGGTAGGGCATGGAGTCGACGGCGAGTACCAGGTCGAAGCCGCGCGACGGCAGGGCGTCGAGGTCGGTGCCGGAGGTGGCCTCGATGCGCACGCCGGACAGGTGGGCGCAGCGGCGCCGCGCCTCCGCGACCATGCCGGCGGACACGTCGAGCCCGAGCACGGAGCGGCAGCGTGGCGCGAGCGCCACCGCCAGCCGGCCGATGCCGCAGCCGAGGTCGAGCACGTCGGTAAGCGGGGGCGCGTCGGGGCCGGCGTCGGGATCGCCGACGCAGCCGTAACCGTGCAGCCAGTCGACGATCTCCGCCGTGGCCTGCGCAAGGATCGCGGGGTCGCCGAGCGAGTAGAGCGCGACGCTGGCCTCCGGGGAGAACGCCACGGCGTTGTCGAAGAACGCGGCCACGGTGGCGGCGGACGCGGCCTGCGCCGGGCCGGGCGGCGGCAATCCGCCAGGCGAGGCCGCGGGACCGGCATGGGGAGTGGCGATCGCGGCGTGGTTGCCGCCGTGGCGGCCGACCTCGCCGGCGAGGCGGGCCAGCATCGCGCCGCGCCCGGCCAGCAGGCCGGCGAGCGCGTCCCAGCGCGGGTGCGGCGCGGGCGGGCGTCGCGCCTCGACCGCGGCGGCGATGGAATGGGCGTCGCCGCCGCCGAGCAGCAGGCGGCACAACGCGACCTGGGGGGAGATGCGCCCGGCCAGGCACAGGCCGACGGCGTCCTCCGGGTCGATCGCGGGGGCGGCCGGAGCCGGGGCGACGGTCAAGCGCCGCGCCCGGTCGCCGCGTCCGCAAAGGCGGCGGGCAGCCAGCCGAGCGACGCGAGCCGCGCGGCCTCGCCGTTCGCGAAGCGGTCGCCGATGTCGCCGCGCCAGCGCAGCTCGGGGATCACCACGTTGCGCGCCCTGGACCGCGCGGCGTCCTGCGCGCAGGCCACGGTCGGGCCCGTGCCGGAAACGATCATCGCGTGTCCGGATCGCCTGTGCACCCGCAGCTGCCCTTCCCCGTGCCGATCCCGGCGCATGTCGACGAAATGGTGGTGCGCGAGTTCCCCGCCAGACGGCGGGCGGTGGAAGAACACCGGCGGGTCGTCCTCTGGCGCCGTGCCCGCCGCCACGCCGGGAAACGGCGGCACGGTCAGCACGATCGCCACCGACCAGCCGGGCCGCGTCGGGATCACGTCGCCGGCCGGGGCGGCGGCCGGGGCCGCGGGGGCGCCGGTCATGCGCGCCAGCAGGTCGCCCCAGCCGGCGCACTGCAGCGCGGCCAGCACCGCGAAGCCGGGGTTGCCGATGCGGCAGGTGAACTCCAGCGGCCAGCAGCCCTGCTCGTTGACGATCAGGTTGAGGTTGACGTAGCCGACGTGGCCGGCGGCGCGGAACGCCGGCGCCATGCGGCCGAGCGTGTGGTCGAACAGCGCCTCGGCGTGCTCGAACGAGGCCAGCGTGCCCATCTCCCCGGTCATCTCGCCCAGCTCGCCGGGGAAGAACCGCTTGTGCTCGAAGTCGATGCACGCGGGCCGCAGGAAGCCCTGCCCGTCGAAGTAGGCGCCGACGCCGACCTCCACCCCGTCGAGCCTGGGCATCAGCAGCACCCGGCCCGGCGGCGCACGGCGCAGCTGGAACGCGAGGTCAGCGCTCGCCGCGTGCTCGCCCACGAAGGTCGGGTGGGCGCCGTCGTCGTGCTTGAGCACGTGCCGGCCGGGGTGGTCGCCGAGCCAGGCCAGCGCGGCGGCGGGCGAGTCGAAGGCGCGGCTGGCCGCGATCGGCAGGCCGGCGTCGCGCAGGGCGGCCTGCCCGAAGTCGCGGTCGTTCTCCAGCCGGTCGCCATAGGCGCTGCCGCCGACCACGCGGAACCCCCGGGCGCGCAGCCCGTCCTGCAGCGCGCCCTGTCGCACGCCCTCGGCCAGGACCACCCCGTCGCGCCCGACCCAGTCCAGCCCAGCCTCCCAGTCCTCCTCCGCGTCGAGCAGCCCGCCAAAGGCACGCAACGGCGCGGGGTCGCTCGCGAACACGCGGACGTCGTGGCCCTCGCGGCGCAGGGCGAGGTGGATGTCGCCGAGATACAGACGCTGGCTGAGGCCGAGGATGCGCACGGGGGGTCCGGTCCGGTGGGGGCAGGGGTTCTACCGCGCATCCGGGGGGCGTGCCATGGCAAGGCAAGGCCAGGGCTCTGCCCTGGACCCGCCAGGCGCAGGTGGCCAAAGGTTCCGACGATCCACCTGGATCGTCGGAAAGGCCACCGGAGGGAGCCGCCCCTGGACCCGGCCTCCTTTAAGAAGTGGGTTCCAAGGGCCCTGCCTTTGGCGGGGTCCAGGGGCAGAGCCCCTGGCCTTACCTTTCTCCAGCGAGTGGCCTCCAGCCGTCAGCGGCGCATCTCGACCCTCACGCGCCGCCACCCCGCGCGCCGCCACCCCCACGCCAGCGCCGCGGCCCCGAGCGCCGCCGCCGTCAGGGCGCGCGCCACGCCCAGGTCCAGGCCCTGCGTCGCCCACAGCGCCGCGCCGAGGCAGCACAGCAGCGCCGCCCCGGTGCGCAGGCGCACGGCCTGGCCGGCGCCGTCCGGCGTGCCGGCGCGGGCGGCGAACAGGGCGGCGCTCCCGGACGGGGCCGCGGCGCGGGCGCCGCCGACCCCGCGCGCGGCATGGGCGACGCTGCCGAGCGCCGCGGCGACCTGCGCCTCGCACCAGGCCTCGTCGCGGCCGGCGTCGTCGGGGCGCGGGGCGGGGGCGTCGTGCAGCCGGAGCCTGATCCGCCCGAGCGTCGCGGCGGCCTGGCCGAGCAGGGCGGCGACGGTCTCCCTGGCCTGGTGCGCCGCGTCGGCACGCGCGGCGTCGGGGCGCAGGGAGTCGGCGCGCGCGGCCTCGGGGCGCGCAGGGTCCTGGCGCGCGGCGGCAAGGGGCGCGGGGTCGGGACGCGCGGGGGAGAAGGCCGGGCCGGCAGGATGCGTGCCCGGGGCATGCGCGTCCGGGATGGCGGAGGCCAGGGCCGCGAGCACGCGCAGGGCCGCGGCGGCGTCGAGCTGCGGCGTCGCCCGGGTCTCCGCGGCGTCGAGCAGCGGCTGCACGCCGGCGCCGAGGTCGCGCGCGGCGTCGCCGATGTCGCCGGCCAGGACGCCGAGTGCCCCGGCCTTGGCGGCACGATCCAGGTCGAAGACCTGTTCGAATTCCTGCAGCAGGCCGTCGAGCCGGCGCATCGCGAGCACGGGCGCGTCCAGGGCCTGACGCACCAGCGCGGCGGGCGACAGCGAGACCACGTCCACCGGGTCGGCCGCCCGCGACGCCGAAGCCGCCCCGGCGGCGAACGCGGGAACGAACGCCGGCCCGGCCCGGCCCGGCCCGGCGGTCGACGTCGCGGCCGGAGTGGCGGCAGGGGCCGGCACCCCGGCGCCGGGCATGGCCGGAACCGGCATGGGCCACCTTGCGCGAGGAGCAGCCATCCTGGCCACGCCAGCCTTGCTGAAGCGTTAACGCGGCGTGAGGAGCGCGATATCTCTAGAACGTATAGAGAACAAAGGCTAGCCTGCCACCCGCAGCAGCAGCGAGGCGCCGCCATGGCCAGCCACACGCCCCAGGCCCCCGGGCGCGACGCGGACCCGGACTCCCGGCCCGCGTCGGCACCCCGCGGGCGGGCGCCGTCGGGCGCGGCGCCTGACCCTGGAGGTGCTGCGCCGGGCGCGGGCGACGACGCTCGCCGTGCCGCCCGCCGCCACCGGCAAGACGGACGCGTTCCACCACGGCCTGCTGCGCCTAATCGAGGCCGCCATCGCCGCGGAGGAGGAGCTGGACCGGCTGGGCAGCGCCACCGCGGACAGCCGGCCCGCGGCTTCGAGCAAGGAAGCAAGGCCTTCTTTTTCTGAAGAAAAAGAAGCAAAAAGACTTTGCCCATAAGACTCCAGGCGCGCGGGCGGTTCCGGAACCCAATGGGCAAAAGTTCTTTGGTTCTTTCTTTCAAGAAAGAACACGCTTCCTTCCCGCCCCTGCGAAGGAAACCGGCGCCGGCGGGCTCACGCCACCCCGCCCAACGCCGGATTTCCGCCGGCCCGCGAGGATACGGCCTTGCCGTGCGCGCGCACTTCCTGCCCGATGCGCCCGCGGCGCTGTATCCGGCCGTAACGAGCGAGGGAACCTTCGATGCGGTGTCGCACGGCGGCTGGGCGGACGAGGGGCAGGGTGGCGCTGGCGGCCGCCGTGCTGGCGGCGGCGGGCGCGGGGCCGGCGCGCGCCCAGGCGCCGGTTGTGGTGTTCGCCGCCGCCAGCCTCACCGACGCGATGGGCGACGTGGCGAAGGCCTGGGTGGCGCAGGGCCACCCGAAGCCGGTGCTGTCCTTCGGGTCGAGCGCCGCGATGGCGCGCCAGGTCGAGGCGGGGGCGCCGGCCGAGCTGTTCGCCAGCGCCGACGAGCGCTGGATGGACGACCTCGCGCAGCACGGCGCGCTGCTTCCCGGCAGCCGGCGCGACGTGCTGGGCAACCGCCTGGTGCTGGTGGAGCCGAAGTCCGCCGCGGCCCCGGTGACGATCGCCGAGGGCGGCGGGTTCGCGGGCGTGCTGGCCGGCGTGCTCGGGCCGGACGGGCGCCTCGCGGTCGGCGACCCTGCCTCCGTGCCGGCGGGCATCTACGCCGAGGCGGCGCTGCGCAGGCTCGGCGCCTGGGACGCGGTGTCGGCGCGGCTCGCCCGCTCGGACAGCGTGCGCTCGGCGCTGCTGCTGGTCGAGCGCGGCGAGGCGCCGGCCGGCATCGTCTACGAGACCGACGCCACGGTGAGCCCCGGCGTCGCGGTCGCCGGGGTGTTCCCGGAGGCGAGCCACGCGCCGATCACCTACCCGTTCGCGCTCCTCAAGGGCTCGGGCGGGGAGGCGGCGGCGCTGCTGGCGTTCATGGAGGGGCCGCAGGGGCTGGCGCTGTTCAGGGCGCGGGGGTTCTCGGCGCCTTGAGCAGGAAGCAAGGCCAGGGGCTCTGCCCCCCATGCCTGGAAGCGGGGACCCCGCCAAAGGCAAGCCTTTGGAATCCATTCCTTAAGTACAGGGTTTCCAAAGGGCTCGGCCCTTTGGCGGGTCCGGGCAGAGCCCGGCCTTGCTGACTCCCGACGAGTGGGAAGCCGTCCGCCTGACCCTGGTGGTCGCCGCCCGCAGCGTGGGCCTCGGCCTCCCCCTGGCGGTCCTGGCCGCGGCCGCCCTGCGCCGCCGCTTCCCCGGCCGCGCGCTGATGGAGCTGGTGCTGCACCTGCCGCTGGTGCTGCCGCCGGTGGTGACCGGCTGGCTTCTGCTGCTGGTGTTCGGGGTGCGCGGGGCGGTGGGGCGCTGGCTGCTGGCGTGGTTCGGGGTGCACCTGGCGTTCACCACGGCGGGCGCGAGCCTGGCCTGCGCGGTGATGACGTTCCCGGTGATGGTGCGCGCGATCCGGCTGTCGCTGGACGCGGTGGACCCTGGGCTGGAGCAGGCGGCGCGCACGCTGGGCGCCGGGCGGTGGGACCGGTTCTGCACGATCACGGTGCCGCTGGCGCTGCCGGGGGTGCTGACCGGGGCGGCGCTGGCGTACGCGACGAGCCTGGGCGAGTTCGGGGCGGTGATCACCTTCGCGGCCGACATCCCCGGGCGGACGCGCACCCTGCCGCTGGCGATCTACGCGGCGCTGCAGAGCCCGGGGGGCGAGGCGGTGGCGGCGCGGCTGTCGCTGGTGTCGGTGGCCCTGGCGCTGGCGGGGCTGGGGACGGCGGAGTGGCTCGGGCGCAGGCGCCTGCGGGGCGCGGGGCGGTAGGACCTCGGCCCGCAAGGCCAGGGCCCTGCCCTGGACACGGCCTCCGAAAGAGGAACCCAAGTCGGTATTTCCAAAGGCTCGGCCTTTGGCGGGGTCCAGGGGCAGAGCCCCTGGCCTTCCTGTCCAAGACACGGCCCGCCGGGCGCGGGTCTTGATGGCAGGCGCGGCGGGACCTATTCAGCAGGGGCGCCGGTGGGGCGTCGCCAAGCGGTAAGGCAGCGGACTTTGATTCCGCCATGCGGAGGTTCGAATCCTCCCGCCCCAGCCACGCCGTCCCGACCGCGCCGCCCGGCCCCGCAGGCCGCGCCCGGCCTGTCGCGGACCTGACCCATGCCGGTCCTGCCGACACCCGGATTGATTCCGCGCTGCGGGATGGCCTGGACAGGCGGCGGCATGATGCCGACATGATGGCGCCTGGAGTGCCGTCCGATGCCGTCGTCGGGCACAGACGAGAGGTGACCGGCGATGTCCTGCACTCCCATCGCGGCCGCGTCGGCCACCTGGCGCCCCCGCGCGCCCGCGGGGGGCGGACGGGCGGTGGCCGCGGAGCCGCGTGCGGCGCGGCCCTGCCGGCGGAGGACCCCACGGTGACCCCCGCGGACGAGGTCGATGCGACGGCGTCGCCGCAGGCAGAGCCCCGCGCCGCGGTGCCGGAGCCGCCCGAACCCGCAGGTTCCGCGCCGCAGGACGCCCCGCCGGGCTTCCCCGTCGTCGGCATCGGCGCCTCCGCCGGCGGGGTGGAGGCCCTGGAAGGGTTCTTCCGCGGCGTGCCGGCGGCGCCGGGGATGGCCTTCGTCGTGGTCACCCACCTCGGGCGCGGCCGCACCAGCCTGCTGCACGAGATCGTGGCGCGCCACACCGTGCTGGAGGTCCAGGTCGCGGCCGACGGCGTTCCGGTGCGGCCCGACCGCGTCTACGTGATGGCGGTGGCCGGCGTGCTGACGATCCAGGGCGGCGTGCTGCACCTGTCCGAGCCGGGCGCGGACAAGCCGGAGCGCAAGCCGGTGGACGTGTTCTTCTCCGCCCTGGCGCTGGACCAGGGCGAGCGCGCGGCCGGCGTGGTGCTGTCGGGCGGCGACGGCGACGGCACGCTCGGCGTCAAGGCGATCAAGGAGCACGGCGGCCTGGCGCTGGCGCAGGTGGCCGACCGCGACGGGCCCGCGCATTCCGGGATGCCCGACAGCGCGATCGCCGCCGGCTTCGTGGACTTCGCGGTGCCGGCGGAGCGGATGGGCGCGCACCTCGTGGCGTTCGCGCGCGCGCTGCGCCAGCCGGGCGGGGTGGCGGCGCTGCTGGAGGCGCAGGGCACGGCCGCGCACGGGCTGCGCCAGGAGATCTGCGACATCCTGCGCCGCCAGGTCGGCCACGACTTCGCCGGCTACAAGCCGAGCACCTTCGGGCGCAGGGTGGAGCGCCGCATGCAGGTGACGCAGCGTGAAACGATCGAGGGCTACGTCGAGCTGCTGCGCGCCGACCCCGCCGAGGTCAGGCTGCTGTTCCGCGACCTGCTGATCAACGTCACCGACTTCTTCCGCGACGCGGAAGCGTTCGCGGCCCTGGCCGGGGACGTGATCCCCGGGCTGTTCGAGGGGCGCGGCGCGGGCGACACGGTGCGGGTGTGGGTGCCGGGCTGCGCCACCGGCGAGGAGGCGTACTCGCTGGCGATGCTGCTGCGCGAGCACCTGGACACGCTCGACGTGCAGCCGCGCGTGCAGATCTTCGCCACCGACATCGACGAGCACGCGCTGTCCGTGGCGCGCGCGGCGCGCTACCCGCTCGCCCTGCTGGGCAGCGTGTCGGCGGCGCGCCGGCAAAGGTTCCTCGTGCGCGACGGGGCGGCCTTCGTGCTGGCGCGCGAGGTGCGCGAGATGTGCCTGTTCTCGCTGCACAGCGTGCTGCGCGACCCGCCGTTCTCGCGCATCGACCTGATCTCGTGCCGCAACCTGCTGATCTACTTCGACACGGACACGCAGAACCAGGTGCTGCCGACGTTCCACTACGCGCTGCGCCCGGCCGGCATCCTGTTCCTCGGCCTGTCGGAGAACACCAGCCAGTTCACCGACCTGTTCGCCCGCGTCGACGGCCGCCAGCGCATCTTCCGCGCCCGCACCGAGGGCGTGCCCACGGTGCGGCTGCCCATGCTGGTGGGCACGCGCGGCCTGGCGCGGGCGGAGCGCGCGGCGCCGGCCGGCGCCCTGGCGCTGCGCCAGGCGGTGGAGGGCCAGGTGCTGGACCGCTTCGCGCCGCCGCACGTGGTGGTCACCGGCGAGGGCGAGGTCGTCTACTACTCGGCGCGCACCGGCCGCTACCTGGAGCCGGCCGCCGGCGCGCCGACCCGCCAGGTCCTGTCGCTGGTGCGCAGGGAGCTGCGCCTCGACCTGCGCGCGGTGCTGCAGGAGTCGGTCGCGTCCGGCCGGCCGTCGTCGTGCGAGCGGCTGGCGCTGGAGCTGGACGGCGGGCAGGTGCAGCTGCTGTCGCTGGTGGCCGAGCCGCTGCGCGACCAGGGCCAGGGCGAGCGGCTGTTCGTCGTGCTGTTCCGCGAGGCCGGGCCGGCGATGGCGCGCGAGGACGCGCAGAACCGCGGCCCGGTCGCCAGCGAGGCCGCGGTGGCGGCGCTGGAAGGCGAGCTGCACGACGTGCGCGGGCGGCTGCAGTTCACCGTGGAGGAGTACGAGACCGCGCTGGAGGAGCTGAAGGTCTCCAACGAGGAGCTGACCTCGGTGAACGAGGAGATGCAGTCCTCCAACGAGGAGCTGGAAGCCTCGCGCGAGGAGCTGCAGTCGCTCAACGAGGAGCTGCAGACCGTGAACACGGAGCTGCACGGCAAGATCGAGGCGCTCGACCAGGCGCACGGCGACCTGCAGAACCTGTTCGAGAGCACCGACATCGCCACCGTGTTCCTCGACGCTGGCCTCGCGATCCGCTCCTTCACGCCGGCGGCGAGCCGGGTGTTCAACATCCTGCCCGGCGACCGCGGCCGGGTGATCACCGACCTCGCGAGCCGCATCCCGCTGCCCGGCTTCGACGCCGACCTGCGCGCGGTGCTGGACGGCGGGACCGCGCTGGAGCGCCGCGTCGACCTCGACGAGGGCCGCGAAACCTTCCTGGTGCGGCTGGTGCCGTACCGCGACATGGCGCGCAGGATCGACGGGGCGGTGGTCAGCTTCCTCGACGTCACCGGGCTGACCCGGGCCGAGGCGCGCCAGCGGGTGCTGATCGCCGAGCTGCAGCACCGCACCCGCAACCTGCTCGCCGTGGTGCAGGCGATCGCGCGCCAGACGCTGGGCCGCACCGCGGCGGCGGCCGGCGCCCCGGACGGCACGGCAGGCGTGGGCGAGGCCGCGCTGGCCGCCTACATGGAGCGACTGTCCGCGCTGAGCCGTGTGCAGGGCCTGCTGAGCCGGGCGGGGAACGGCGAGGAGGTCGGGCTCGCCGAGATCGTGGCGCTGGAGCTGCGCGCGCACGTGGCGCCCGGCGACCCCCGGGTCGCCGTCTCCGGCCCCGCCGTCACCCTGAGCGCGGACCGGGTGCAGACCTTCGCCCTCGCGCTGCACGAGCTGACCACCAACGCGGTCAAGCACGGCGCGCTGCGCGGGCCGCAGGGCCGGCTCGACATCGCCTGGGCGGTCGAGGACGGCACGCGCCTGGTGCTGGACTGGCGCGAAAGCGGCGTCGCGATGCCCGCAGACCGCGCGGAGCGCCGCGGCTACGGCCGGGTGCTGATCGAGCAGGCGCTGGCGTTCACCCTGCAGGCCAGGACACGCCTGGCGTTCGGCGCCGACGGCGTGACATGCCGCGTCGAGATGTCCCTCGCACCCGGCGACGCCGCGGCCGCAGAGGGTCCGCCCGCTCCCCCCACGCACGTCCCGCCCGCACGGCCCGCGGCGTAGCGGTCTGGTGCTTCAGGCAAGGAAGGCAAGATTCTTCTTTTTCTGAAGAAAAAGAAGCAAAAAGACTTTGTTCGTTGAAGTTCGGGCGCGCGGGCGGTTCCGGAGCCGATGGGCCAAAGTTCTTTGGTTCTTTCCTTCAAGAAAGAACATGCTTTCTTCTCGGTCTGCCGCAGGAAGCCACGGCCAACAGGTCCGCGAAGGCCTCCGGCAGCCGGGTCGGAAGCCGCCACGCCCGGCGCCGGTTGCGCAATCGTGAGCACGGGCGCCCGGTGCCGTGCGGAGACGGCGGGAACCCTTCGCGGCGATGGCGACTTCCTGGCAGTGCCTGCCGCCGGGAAGGCTTCGCGCCCGGGAACGGGCCGCGCGCCGGGCGGCCGGGCCAGTTCCGTCCCGGGGGAGCCGAGATGACGCCTGCCAGGCCGCTGCTGGACCGACGCATCCTCCTGCTGGAGGATGACTTCATGATCGCGGTGGCGCTCGCCGAGCTGCTCGAGGAGTCGGGGGCCGTGGTGGTGGGGCCGTTCGGCGGCGTGGCGCAGGCGCTGGCCGCGATCCGCGACGCCGAGGCGCCGCTGGCCGCCGCGGTGCTCGACGTGGACCTGCGCGGCGAGACGTCCTATCCGGTGGCCGACGCCCTGGCGGCGCTTGGCGTGAAGGTGGTGCTCACCACCGGCTACGACTCGAGCGCGATCGCGCCGGAGTACCGCCACCTGCCGCGCTGCGAGAAGCCGGTGACGGCGCGCTCGGTGATCAGGGCGCTGGAGGCCGGCTAGGGCACCGCGCCAAGGCAGAAAGAAAGCGAGCTCTTTCTTGAAAGAAAGAACCAAAGAATTTTGGCACATGAGGACTCCGGAGCCGCCCGCGCGCCCGGAATCCTTATGGGCCAAAGTCTTTTTGCTTCTTTTTCTTCAGAAAAAGGAGACTCTTGCTTGCCTTCCTGACGCAGGCCGCCCCTACACCGGCGGCGGGTTGCGCTCCGCGAAGCCGCGCTGGTGCCAGTACGGGTAGACCGGCGTGGTGGCGCTGGCCGCGTCGAGCGTCGCGACCTGCTCCGGCGTGAGGGCCCAGCCGACGGCGCCGAGGTTCTGGCGCAGCTGCTCCTCGTTGCGGGCGCCGATGATGACGTTGGCGACGCTGGGGCGGCCGAGCAGCCAGTTCAGGGCGACCTGGGTGACGCTCTTGCCGGTCTGCTCGGCGACGACGTCCAGTGCGTCGGTGACGCGGAACAGCGCCTCGTCGGCGACCTGCGGGCCCTGCTCGGCGGTCTTGTGCAGGCGGCTTCCGGCGGGAACCGGCTTGTCGCGGCCGATCTTCCCGGTCAGGCGGCCCCAGCCGAGCGGGCTCCAGACCACGCAGCCCACGCCCTGGTCGAGCGCCAGCGGCATCAGCTCCCACTCGTACTCGCGGCCGATGAGCGAGTAGTACGCCTGGTGGGCGACGTAGCGCGGCAGGTTGTGGCGCTCGGCGACGGCGAGCGACTTCATCAGGTGCCAGCCGGAGAAGTTCGAGCAGCCGACGTAGCGGATCTTGCCGGCGCGCACGAGGTCGTCGAGCGCGGACAGGGTCTCCTCCGCCGGCGTGAGCGCGTCGAAGCCGTGCAGCTGGAACAGGTCGATGTGGTCGGTGCCGAGCCGGCGCAGCGCGGCCTCGCAGGCCTGGATCAGGTGGAAGCGCGAGGCGCCCACGGCATTGGGGTCGCTGCCTGCGCGGAACGTGGCCTTGGTGGAGATTAGCACGTCGTGGCGGCGGCCGCGGATCGCGGCGCCGAGGATCTCCTCGGCGGCGCCGTCGGAGTAGATGTCGGCGCTGTCGAACAGGGTGAGCCCATGCTCGAGGCAGATGTCGACGAGGCGGGTGGCTTCGGCCACGTCGGTGGAGCCCCAGGCGCCGAAGAACTCCCCCTTGCCGCCGAAGGTGCCGGTGCCGAGGCTCAGCACCGGGACGCTGAAGCCGGATCGGCCGAGGCGACGATGGTCCATGGCGGGTGCTCCTGTGCGGGCGTGCGTGCGGACATGCAACGCGCCAGGACGGCGATGGTGGCGGGGAGGCGGCGGGGGCGGGGATGCGAGGGGGGCGTGCCGCGGGTGCAGGTGCCGCGGACACGGCCCCGGCGTTGCGCGGTGCCCACCACGCGCTGTCCCGGGGCCGCGCCGCCGACAGCCGAGCGGACGATTTCGCCCCATGGTTGCAGAGAGTCTGACTTTTTCGGAATATCTCGTTTTCCGTCGTTTTGCCGGTTGTGCCGGCAGGACCGGTCGGATATCAGCGTGATATGCCAACTGCGATCCTGCCAGTCTGGCGTGCAAGCCGGTGCGACCCTGTGGGGTGCCGCCGGTGCGGGCGGCTCTTCCCGGGACCACGCCGGGGCGATGCGCGGGACCGGGTGCGGACGTGACGGATGGCGTGTCGCGGCGGGCTGGACCCGTGCGGCGTGCGCGGCGGCGCCAGGGCTGCGCCGGGAGGACGGGGGCATGATCCGGCGGCGCGCCGGCCCGGCCCGAGTTGCAACAATCCGGCCGCCGGCCCGGCTGTCCGGAGCACCACGAGGAACGCCATGAGCGGCTCAAGCACCACCACCACCACCGCGACCGGCTCCCCCACCCAGACGCTCAGCGTCCTCGGCACCTACGCGGTGCAGGCGGACACCAGCCTGGCGTCGGCGGTGGGCGTGAACGTCGCGACCGTCGGCACGCTCACCGGAACCCAGCTCACCGAGCTGGGCATCACGACGGTGCGGACCACGGTGGACGCCACGAACGAGAGCGCGCTCGAGACCCTGGCGGCGGGGGGCATCAAGTTCGACCTGGTGCTGGGCCAGACCCAGACGATCGCCCAGTTCATGGGCTTCGCCGACGCGATCAACGCCACGACGCTGACCACGACGGGTATGCAGGGCACCATGTCGAACTCGGTGGTCGCGGTGGAAGGGCCCGACCTCACCACCGACGCGTCCGTGGCCGCCTACACCTACACGATCATCGGCAACACGCGTGACACCGGCAACGGCACGGGTGGCGGCACGGCGACCGGTCTTTCCGGCGGCGACTACGCCACGGTGGAGCTGTTCCAGGCGGCAACCGATCGCGCTGCTAGCGACCCGACAGCGGGCACATACAGCGCGACGAACAGCATGACGGCGATTGCCGGCGTCGTCGTGCTGCCGTACAGCACCACCAGCACCCAGGCCGTCAGCAACACCGTCGGCTCCTACGTGAGCGCGCTCAACGTCAACCTCGGCACGGCACCGGTGGGCGAGCCGGACGGCGCGGCGATCTCGGCCGCGGCGCAGACGGCGGTCACCATCGGACAGGCCTACGACCTCCCCGGCTCGCTGACGGCGGTGGTCACCCAGGCGGGCGCGTCCACGGCGGGCGGGTTGCTGGACCTGCTGCTCGACACCCGCGCCTCGGTGAGCGGGACCGTCACCTCCACCAGCGGCACGCCGTCGACGACGTCGACGGCCATCGTCACCGCCCCGGTGGTCACGACCTTCCTGTCCTCGCTGGCCGCCTCGGCTGCCGGCACCGGCACGGCGACCGGAACCGTCACCGCCCCCACAGCGATCAGCCTGTACGACGCCAACGGCACGCTCACCGCGGCCGGCACCGCGCTGAACAACCTCGAGACGATCCTGGTCACGCCGACCGCCTTCCCGACCTCGACCGCCACCGCCGCGACCACCCTGACCCTGGACGTCGGCACCTACACGGCGATGACCAACGTCGCCACCGACATCGCGGTGTTCGCGGCTTCCGGCAGCGGCGACAACATCGTGTGGTGGGACAACGTCGACTCCGCGACCGGCACCGCCGGCCACGGCGCGGCCTCCCTCGGCTTCAACCAGGTCGAGAGCAGCGTCCTGGTGTACGACCCCACCAAGGGCGCCTCCGCGATCGGCAGCTTCGCCAACATCAGCTCCCTCGACGTCACCAACTTCGGCGACGGGCCGCTGGTGGTGCAGATCTCCAACGTGGCCGGCACCACCGCCACCGGCACCGCCAGCGCGGTCGGCACCTACGCCGGCGTGAGCGCCACGGCCACCACCACCGTGACCGGCGGCTCGGGCGGCGGCACGACCACCATGACCGGCGGCTCGGGCGGTGGCACGACCACCATGACCGGCGGCTCCGGCGGCGGCACCACCACGATGACCGGCGGCTCGGGCGGCGGCACCGCCACGGTCGCCGGCGGGTTCGTCTCCTCCGCGGGCGCGTCCGGCGGGCTTACCCTGACGTCCACCGCCTCGACCGCCTACGCGACCATCGTCACCGACCCCGGCACCGTCATCGTCAACAGCCTCGGCACCGACACGGTGCAGGCCGGCAGCGGGCTCAACGTGGTCTACGCGTCGGGGCCTGCCGCGACCGTGACCGGCGGTTCCGGCAACCTGATCTTCGTCGCTGGCACCGGAAACTACATCGCGGGCGGCGGCACCGGCAACGACGTGCTCTACGGCAACAGCGGCACCGCGTCGCTCACCGGCGGCGGCACCGGCAGCTCGATCCTGGTGGCCGGCACCGGCAACACCACGCTGCAGGGCGGCGCCGGCAGCAAGGCGGTGATATTCGGCGGCACCGCAGCCAACAGCTTCGCCGGGTCGACCGGCGGCAGCGACACCCTGGTCGGCGGCAGCGGCAGCAACACCTTCTTCATGACCACCGGCGACGTGGCTTTCGGCGGCGCCAACGGCGGCGACACCTTCAACACCGGCACCGGAACGGCGCTGATCGTCGAGGGTCCCGGGGCGGAGCGGGTCAACCTGGGCGGCGGCGGCGCCACCGTGTTCGGCGGCACCGGCACCGACACCTACGCCTTCGCCAAGGGCACCGGCGGCAGCGCCAGCATCATCGGCTTCAAGGCCGGCGACAGCCTCGACCTGACCGGCGGCTTCACCGCGGCGGACGCGACCTCCGCGGTGGGCTCGGCGAACACGGGCTCGTTCGGCACCGTGCTGCACCTGAGCGACGGCACCACGATCAACGTGTTCGGGGCCACCGTCACCGCGTCGCAGATCAGCGTGAGCTGACGACGCAGCGACGGCAGAAAGCAAGGCCAGGGCTCTGCCCTGGACCCGCAAAGGGCCGTGAGGCCCTTTGATCCCTTGACTCAAGTACTGGATTCTCAAGGCAATTGCCTTGAGCGGGGTCCAGGGGCAGAGCCCCTGGCCTTCCTGCCTTACTCCCGCCCCGCTTCCGCCATCTCCGCCAGCGCGCCCCCCGCCGTCCTCCCCGGCACGCTGACCGCGGCCCCGGGCCCCGCGCCCGGCGCGCGCAGCCGGCCGGCGACGGAGAACGCCGCCGCCAGGGCCAGCAGCCCGAACACCACGCCCCCCGCCGCCTGCCCGAACAGCACGCCCGCCGGCCCGAAGCGCAGGCCGAGGGTCACGAACGGGATGGTCCCCAGCGTGGCGCGCCCCCAGTTGAACGCGGTGGCCAGGATCGGCCGGCCGAGGTTGTTGAACGCGGCGTTGGCCACGAACAGCGCGCCCACGAACACGAAGCCGGGCGCGGTCCAGCGGCAGAACAGGCGGATCAGCTCGGCCTGCGCGCCGGTGGCGGAGAACAGGGCGATCAGCGGGCCCTGCAGCGCCACCAGCAGCGCCCACACCGCGAGCACGCAGCCGGCGACCAGGGCGAGCGAGGAGCGCAGGGTCTGGCGCACGCGGTCGAGCTGCCCGGCGCCGAGGTTCTGCGACAGGATCGGGCCGACGGCGCCGGTGAGCGCGAAGACGAAGCCGAAGGCGACCGGGGTGATGCGGTCCACCGTGGCCTGCCCTGCGACGGCGGCCAGGCCGAAGCCGGCCATGGCGTGGGTGGTGTAGGCGCTGCCCACGGGGGTCGCGAGGTTGGTCAGCATCGCGGGCGCGGCGACGCGCGCAACCTGGCGGGCGTCGGCGGCGACGCGGGGCCAGTCCGGGCGCTGCAGCAGGCCGTGGCGGCGCACCGCGCGCAGGCCGAGCACGGCGACGGACGCGCGCGACAGCACGGCGCTGACGGCTGCGCCGGCGAGGCCGAGGTGGAGGGCGAAGATCAGCACGGGGTCGAGCACGGCGGCCACCGCTGCGCCGGCCAGCGCGATCGTCATGGAGCGCCGCGCGTCGCCCACGGAGCGCAGCAGGGCGGAGGACGCCATGCCGAGCACGACCAGCGGCAGGAACGGCCCGGCGATGGCGAGGTAGCGCCAGGCCTGGCGCTGCGCCTCGCCGCGGGCGCCCAGCGCGCCGAGGATCGGGTGCAGGCACGCCACGGTGAGCAGGCCGAGCGCGAGCATGGCGGCCGCCATCACCACGAGGCAGGCGCTGGCGATGCGCCGCGCGTCCTCGTGCCGCCCGGCACCGATGGCGCGGGAGACCACGGCGCCGAGGCCGATGGTCATGCCGATCGCCACGGAGATCTGGAAGTAGCCGACCGCGCCGGTGAAGCCGACGGCCGCGGTCAGGCCGGGATCGCCGAGCAGGGAGATGTAGAACAGGTTGAGCAGGTCGACGACGAACACGGCGACCAGACCCACGGCGCCGGTGCCCGACATCACCGCGACATGGCGGGTGATGGAGCCGGACAGGAAGCGCGCGCCGTGCGGCGGCCGGGCCGGCGCTGCACGGGCGGCGGCGCGGGTCGCGAGTTCCGAGGCGGCCGGCATTGTCACGCAAACTCCATGGCCCACGGGTCGCGCCACGTGGGCGGCCGGCCCAGAACTAGATCGTGCCAGGCGGTCTGCATCCCACCCCGATTTCAGCGGGGCTGCCTTGCACCACGCTGCCACGACGGGGCATGGATCGCTGCGGGCGTGGCGTGACATGGTCCGCACGCGACGGAGGGGACCGGAAGGGGCACAGCCCGAGAAGCCTGCGACAAGTCTTGATTCGAGAGACATGTCTCGTGTATTGAGACAAACCTCGACCTGGAGGAGCGCGCGACAATGAATGCCATCACCGGCACCGAACTCCGCCTCGACGCGGGCCTGCAAGGCTCTGCGCCAGGCTACAGGCCCGACCTGGCGGACGTGGTGGACCGCTTCCTCCTGGTGGCGCGGATGCAGCCGCTGCACCCGGCGGTGGTCACGCCGCAGGCGAGCCTGAGCTACGGCGAGCTGGAGTGCCGGGTACGCCTGTTCGCGGCGCAGTTCGCTTCCGTGACGGCGCCGTGCGTGCTGGTGGCGCTGCCGCAAGGCGCGGACGCCTACGCCGCGATGCTGGCGGCGGGGCTTGCGGGCGGACACTACACGCCGCTGAACGTGGCGGCGCCGCCCGCCAAGCTGCGCCGGGTGGCCGAGCTGCTGCGGCCGGACTTCATCGTGGGTGCGCCGGCGCTGACGGCGCAGCTCGCGGCGGGCGGCGCCGTGTGTCTCGACCCGGAGCGCCTGCCGCCGCTGCCGCCGTTCGAGGGCACCGGCGAGCGCCACGCGCAGGCGTACACGATCTTCACCTCCGGCTCGACGGGCACGCCGAAGGGCGTGGTAATCGGGCGCGCGGCGCTGAACCACTACGTGCAGTGGCTGGGCGAGAGCGTGGGCTTCGGGCCGGACGACCGGGTGTCGCAGTTCCCCAACATCGCCTTCGACCTCAGCGTGATGGACATCTACGGCGCGCTCTGCTTCGGCGCCAGCCTGCACCCCGTCACCGGCCAGGGCGACCGCCTGATGCCCGCGCGCATGATCGAGCGCGAGCGAATCACCGTGGCGGTGTTCGTGCCCAGCGTGATCAGCCTGATGATGCGCGTGCGCGAGGCCACCGCGCGCCGCCTGGGCACGGTGCGCCGCTTCGTGGTGTGCGGCGAGCCGCTGCGCCCGGCGCAGGTCGAGGCCGTGTTCGCCGCCTGCCCGGACGCGGTGCTGCAGAACACCTACGGCCCGACGGAGGCCACGGTGTCGATGACCTCCGTCGAGCTGCGCGCCACGGACCACGGCCGCGCGTGCGGCGCCACGGTCGCGATCGGCGACGCGATCCCCGGCATGGCGCTGCACCTGCTGGGCGGCCCGCACTCCGACGAGGGCGAGATCGTCATCACCGGGCCGCAGCTCGCCGCCGGCTATTTCGGTGATCCCGTGAAGACCGCGGCCGCGTTCCGCGAGGTCGTGGTGGAAGGCGAGCGGGTGCTCGGCTACCACACGGGCGACTGGGCGGAGCGCCGCGGCGGCCAGGTGTTCTTCCGCGAGCGCGTCGACTTCCAGGTCAAGGTGCACGGCTTCCGCATCGAGCTGGACGAGATCGCCGACGCCTTCGCGCGCTCCGGCTGGCCGGTGGTGTGCGTGTTCAAGCGCGGCGAGGGCTTGGCCGCGGTCGTGGAGCGCAGCGGCGGCGCGGAGCCGGACCTGGTGGCGCTGCGCCACGCGCTGCTGGAGCGGATCGAGGCGCACGCGGTGCCGGAGCAGATCCGGGTGATCGACGCCATGCCGCGCAACGACAACGACAAGGTCGACCGCGGGCAGGCGATGGCGTGGTTCGAGGCGGCGGCCTGAAGGCAGGAAGGCCAGGGGCTCTGCCCCTGGACCCCGCCAGGGCGAGCCGCCCTGGACC